>DAPW01000023.1 GCA_002502245.1 Methanoregula sp. UBA154 | reverse complement strand
GTTCCGATGCAGATTCTTCCTTTACCCGGGTAAGCTCTTTCTCCGCCTCTACCTGCAGTCGCGCTCGTTCCGATGCAGATTCTTCCTTTACCCGGGTAAGCTCTTTCTCCGCCTCTTCCTGCAGTCGCGCTCGTTCCGATGCAGATTCTTCCTTTACCCGCGCTAGCTCTTTCTCCGTCTCTTCCTGCAGTCGCGCTCGTTCCGATGCCGATTCTTCCCTGAGCTGGATGAGAGCAGCAGCCTGCTGCGTTGCGGTGGCTTTCAGATCGTTGATGATTCCTGTAAGGTCCTGTTCAGACTGGGTTTTTGCAAGCAGTACTGCATTCAGTTCCTGTTCGGCTTCCTGTACCCGGCTTTTTTCTGTGCTGAGCGTGATCTTCAGCTGTTCAGATTCGACGGTGAGAGCACGAAACGCCTTATCCGTCTGCTCTTTTGCCTCAGCAAGGATGCTGAGTTCGCTCTCCGTATCCTTCCGTTGGGCGGACTCACTGAGCAGTTCCACCTGCGCACGTTCCAGGACCGGTTTCAGCGTGGCAAGTTCCGAGGACAGATCGGACACCTGTCGTTGCAGCTGGTCAATGCTGGAGGTGTGAGCTGCGATCGATTCGTCCTTTTCCTGGACAATCCGCTGGATTTCCTCCTGGGCTTCAGCATACGCGGATTTTTCAGCCGAGAGCTCGCGGGATACCTGGTCAATGATTGCATTTTTTTCCTGTATTGACTGTTCGCGGTCAGAAAGCCGGGCGGTCAGTTCCGATAATTTCTGCTCCCGGGTCTTCAGGGTCTCGTTAAGGACACCCATGGCCTGGGTGTTCTCCTGGATGTGTGCTTCCAGTTGTCGGATGGTAAAACCAAGGTTCTGGATATCTTCCTGCGCCCGGGAAAGGTCGGTTGATTTATGGACTGCGATCTCAAAGGAAGAAAGAAGGAATTCAAGAAGTTTGCGGCGGTCGGCAGTGACCACATATACCTGCTCGTCATGCTTGATCTTGAACTGCGTCTTCACCTGTTCCGCAGTCTGGCGCTCAACGGGGGTGATGAGCATCCCTTCGATCAGCGAGATGAGGTACGGGGTATCAAAAGGAGCGGCAATAAAATTGTCCGCATTGCAATCAAGAACCCGCAGAAGGTACCCGAGATCGGAAGCCCCGGTGAGGATAAGCACCGGGATGTTCCAGAGATAGTCGTCCGCTTTTATCTGCCTGCATACCTCAAAGGCATCTGCATCCGCCGAGGTTGTATCGCATATGAGCAGGTTGGGTTTCCCGTTCCGGAGTGTTTCAAGAAGCTGGGTGCCATCGGAAAACAGGGTAACATAATATCCTTCTTCCATGAGTTGTTTTTCCAGTTGGGTGGACAACGGGGAATTTGTGCTTAAAATGAATATGTCAATGACCATTTCATTTCCATCTGACAGGGAAGCATTCATCTCAATCTCTCGCAGGGCTGGGATTATACAGTATTTATACCTGAATATATGATCATGTATACTCTTTTAAAGAACTTCTGGTCGAACGGGACATCCCGGTGCCGTTGCGGCAGGAAAAGCGGGTAAAATGAAAAATGCGGCGGTTTTTTCTGCTGCAGCCGCAAGGCCGGAACGGTTGAACCGTCACCTGCCGCCAGGGGGGGGAAATCCGGCAGTACCTGTCGTCTTTTCAGACCCCCGGTCGATCAGGGTCCATGAAATGCCGGGTTTTTCCGGAGACGCCGGGGAGATGATCGCGTTCACAACATCGGGAAAATTATCCCCGTAAGGAAGGGCGGATCAGCCCGGATCCCGTCAAAGCAAAGAGATATACCTGATCGCATACAGGCTATTTTAATGATATCAGTCCTGTATGTTGACGATGAACCGAACCTGCTTGAGCTCTTTCGGATTTTTTTCGAGCAGACCGGGGAGTTCAGGGTTGAGACCGCAGAATCAGGACAGGAAGCACTTGCAGAACTCGAAAAACAGGAGTACGATGCCGTCATCTCTGATTACCGGTTGCCAGGGATGGATGGTATCAGCCTGCTCAAGTCAATCCGGCTGCGTGGCGGGGACATCCCGTTTATCCTCTTCACCGGCAGGGGTTGCGAAGAGGTTGCGATCGAGGCATTGAACAACGGCGCCGATTTTTACCTCCGGAAAGGGGGTGACCCCCAGGTCCGGTTTGCAGAACTGATCCAAAAGGTCCGGCAGGCAGTCGATAAAAAGAAGGCTGAAAAAAACTGCTGCAAATCAGAAAAACGGCTTACCGAAGCCCTGCGGCAGAGCGAGATTCTCTACGGGACACTTGCCGATGCGGTACAGGACCTGATCTACATCATCAACAACGACGACACCCTCGCCTATGTCAACACCTGTGCTGCGAAGATCGCTGGCAGGAACCGCCAGGAGATCATCGGCATGCCACGGACCGCGTTATTTCCGGGACCGGCCGGAGAACCGGACCTGCAGACGGTCTTCACCACCGGAACACCCCTCCGGGCGGAGCGCCGGGTTCATCTGCCGTCCCGGGCTGCCGTGCTGGATACCTGCCTGATCCCGCTGAAAAATCCGGAGGGGATCGTCACAGCAGTCATGGGTATCTCCCGGGATATCACCACCCTGAAGAAGGCAGAGGAAGCCCTCCGTTCGACCGAGAGTCACTACCGCACGATCCTTGAAAATGTTCAGGACACGCTTTACCGGACGGATACGGACGGGAAGATCACCATGATAAGTCCGGTGGGGGCGAGACAGGCCGGGTACGACTCCCCGGACGAGATGATAGGCATGGACCTGGCCCGGGACCTGTATGCGGATCCGGAGGAGCACAAGAAGATCCGGGCAATCCTTACAAAAAAGGGCTCGGTAAACGCATATCCCGTTACCCTCAAAGCGCGCGACGGGCGGAGGTACCATGTTACGGCAAGCAGCCACTATTTTTACGATACAGAGGGCAATGTACTGGGAATTGAAGGGATCCTTCATGATGTCACCGACCTCCGGCAGACAGAAGATGCACTCAAAGAGGCAAACAGGAAGCTCAACCTGTTAAACAGCATTACCCGCCATGACGTGGCAAACCAGCTGACGGTCCTCCAGGGGTATTCCCAGCTTGCGATGCTGAAAAATGCTGATCCCGTCATCGGTGATTTCCTGCAGAAGATCGATTCCGTCACGGCAACAATCGGGCGGCAGATCGAATTTTCAAAGGCCTACCAGGAACTCGGCGTTCATGCCCCGGGGTGGTTCGGCCTGGACGAGATTTTGGCAAAAAACAAGCCCAGGGATATCCTGTTCTCCAGCGCCTGCCCGGGAATCGAAATCTTTGCCGATCCGATGCTGGAAAAGGTGTTTGCAAATCTTTTTGGGAATTCGGTTATGCATGGCGAACGGGTAACCCGGATTTCTGTCAGCTGCGAACCTGCGGGGGACGGTCTGCTGGTTACGGTCGAGGATAACGGTGTCGGGATCCCGCTTGACCTGAAGCAGGTCATCTTTAAGAAAGGCTTTGGGAAAAATACCGGGTTTGGCCTTTTCCTTGCCCGGGAGATCCTTGCCATCACCAACATCTCAATCCACGAGACCGGGAAGCATGGCAGCGGGGCGCGGTTTGAGATCACCGTACCGAAAAACGGGTTCAGGCAGCGCGGGGATACGGGAAACCGGCATGCCTGATACGAGCACCGGTACCTGCCGGATTCGTGACCCGTGCAGAAATTACCCGGGATTTCAGAAGATATTGATGACAGGAACGCGAACCTTCCGGTGGTCCTCATGCATTACACGATCACGCTGATTTCAACGGACGAGAAAGAACGCCTCATGGAAGAACACCTTCCACGCATCCGGTACGAGATCAAGTCCGACCTGTACGGCTGCTGCATCAAGCTGATGACGGATGATCATGCCACCAGGGATACCTGGGAGAATAATTTTTATTCCATGTCACAGAATATCCGCTCCCACGGGAGGCTTCTCATTTTTAAAAACCCGGCCTATGCACCAGACTCGGTCCTGTTCGATCCCCTTTCACGGACCGCGTTCCTCTTCAATTTTTCCTACTATGGCTGGGTCAAGTCCCTTGCACTCAGTCTCGCCGGGGATATTCTTGAAGACCACCACGGGATCTATTCGGTGCACGGGGCCTGTGTGGACATCGGGGGGAAAGGTCTCTGCATCATCGGGGCACCCAAAGCCGGAAAGACCACGCAGACGTACGGCCTGCTGCAGGACCCGCAAACCCGGATCGTGGCGGACGACTGGTTCTTCTCGCGGAATTTCGGGCTGGATATCCTTGCGTACAGTTCCGAGAAGAACTTCTATATCGGGGAAGACCTCGGGGCTGTCTGGAAGCAGTTCGGGGGGCTGATACCGGAAGGCGGGTTTGATCACAACGGAAGGGCAGTGGCGGATATCCGGTGGGTGATCGGCAAGGGACGGATACTGCCGATGACCACGCTGAAGACAATCATTGTGTTAAAGAGGGACCCTGCCGAAAGCACCGTTTCGCGGACGCTTGACCCGGCGAGCGGGCTGAAACTTTTTGTTGAGAACAACTACTTCAACCCGCACCTCCTTGTCCACAATCCCTTCAAGGAACGGATCCGGAAGCGGTACGTCGCGGAACTGCTGGAGCTATCCACGGTATACCTGGTCAACACAACCGGCACACCCCAGGAGACCCAGAAGATGATCCGGTCGCTTGCAGGGATCCCGCAGAGCAAATGAAAAAAGAGCGGTACTGATCAGGGGCTTTTACCCGGCCGGGAGGATTCCTTATTTCCGTTCCTTTGCAACAGCCAGGGCATGATAAGGAATACCGGGTAAAAGAGATCAATGTACATGACCGCCCGGCATTGTCCGGTGAATAATCCCCATGGGCCAGCATCTCGTATACGTACCCGAAGCCGCAGAAACCGGGAATATGCAGGCGGTTTATGGTAAATCTGAAAACAGGCCTTCCTTCCGATTCATCCTGCCCCGGTCCATTTGAAAAAAGATGGACCGTCCAATACCGTCTAATAGCCCGGATTTCAATCTTCGACGTAAAAAAAAACAGACGGGGCCCGCAACGGGCGTTAAAATCTCCTTATTGTACCGTTTTTCCGGAATTCCCCGGATTTTCGGGTGCAAGGAGGGGGGTCATGTCCCGGGTCTCCGACGAAAAAATGCTGATCCCGAAACCGTATCTCTCCCGATCTGGATTCCCCCGTCCGTACAGCCAGGGAACCCCGACAGGGCCAAAAACCGCCGGACCCATGCCGGTCTCCCTTTCACTGAGCTTCGGGGTGCCCGTATGTTCACCGGGAGGATTCCGGACCTGGCGGACACGGTGCTGGCGGCGGAAAACTACTAAAATTGTCCACCAGACCTGCCCTCTCCGTCGGTGACGGATTTTTGGAGACAGGAATCCACCGTCGATCCCGCCATTTCCCTTTAGCCTGTCACTGGCAGCGGGACTCAGTATCGACAAGACGAGACGAAGGCCGGGGACTGGCTGCGATCCCTCCCGGCGGCCGTCCGGCGATCTCTGCCATTGGGGGATGAATAACCGATCGGAGTTCTTTCGTGCCGTATATTGTCAAAGAGGCGGTGGCCCGGTCGAAGAACTCCGGTCTCCTTCAGGTTCAGGTCCGATGACCATCCCCGTGCTCCTTTCGGAGGGGTTTTTTACACCCATAAGGTGGAAGGATCAGCAGGATCTCTGCAGTGTCATAGTATCCCCATAACTCAGTTCCCCGCCCGGGCAGCCTCCGCTGCATCCTGCCCGTCGAAGTACGTCTCGAGGTAATTGAGTGTCTCGAGGTCAACATCCGCGTACGTATGCTCACCGATCTCGAACGGGTTGTCCATATCCCGGATCAGATAGAGCAGACCCACGAGCATGGTGCAGATGACCCCAAACACGATCGTTGCTTCAGCCAGGGGATCGATCTTCACGAACAGCAGCAGTAGGATAACACTGATGGTCGCAATCTCCGCAAGCGCATAGGCTGCAGGGATGAAGTCCGTCCGGATGATCACTTCGACACGGTTGGTCATCCTGTCGATCGCCCCCAGCTCGTTTCTCAGTTTGGCAATAAGCGGGGGAGCAACATCTGCGTAAGCGAGTGTTCGGATATCATCGTTGATCTTATCCATGTCCCGGTTGATCTCCGGAAGGTTCCAGGAGTTGTCCCGGAAGCACCGGTTCAGGGTCCGGTGGAGATCGCGGACATGGGCCCGGAAGACCCGGGCCGGGGCTTCATCCTTCAGGGGGAGGACACGGCTGTCGTTATACAGGGCTTTTAAGGAAGCCGCAAGATCGCCACCGACCTTCTCGCTCTCCTTGAAGTCCGTGAACGTGCCGGAGAAGATGATCGCAATCGTGAAGATGGCGCCGGTGATGAACGCCCCGACAACCGGGTTGATCGGCACCGTATCATACCCGGAGATATCAATGATGGTCCTCGGTATCAGGAGGATGAGCATGATGACAACGGCCTTGACGATCAGACCCCATTTTTTTCTGGTATCCAGATCCATGAAAATGATTTGATTTCCGCTCATTTAGGCAGATCGTTTTCCGGGTTGTTCCAAAAAAAGATTTTCCGGAACGGAGGTGACGGTTCCATAGAGTGGCCGGGATTTTCGATAGCCCGACGTGGCGGGAGGAGAACTGCCGGGCTCTTTTTTTACAAGGGGGCTATGTATCACCCGCGGTTATCCTCTTGCTTTTTTTGGTCTGTAGAAGTCTTTGTACGATTCTGACGCTCTTGTGGGCTTCGCCCCCGCCGCTGTGGAATCCCCGGATTGCGAAAATGCCGAATTACCGGTCAATTTTGAATGAGGACAGTACACACATAATCCCACGGCATCACATACGACATGAGCCCCCGACGGGGCTGGGACAAGGGGGGATTTGATCCCTTTCCAATGATTTCCCAAGAAAATTGCATTAAACAAATGTGATTTTTGGATTTTTTACTCTCTCAATTTTTTGCGATGACCGCCGCCCCCAAAGGGACGCCCCCGCGGCGGATCAGGGACTTTAAGCATATTTGAAAAAACCTCCCTGCCCCGCCGTGCCCCGCGAGGGGCCCTGATGCGGGGAGCACTCATATCTGCGATTTTCATGGTTCCAGTGTGAACTGACAAGTTCATGTCCGTTTCTGCAGGGCACTTTTTTTGTCAATCTCGTTCCGGAACAGGATGAGCCGGTCGCAGAACTCCCCGAGATATTCATCCATGGAGAGGCTTCCTTCCTCAAAAATGCAGTCACCCTCTTCGATGACCTTATCGATCATGTCCCGGCTCGGCAGGATCATATCGAACGGCACACCGGCTTCTTCAGATCCACGGACCAGGGCCTCCCGGAAAAGACCGATACAATAGGCAATGCGGTACGTGTAGAGATGCCGGGTCTTGCTCAGGTACCCGGCCACCCGTGCAGTCTCGATACGGAGAAAATCATCGAGGACTTTTTTGTCTTTGCATTTCCCCAGCATGTACTGGTAATGGGCATAAGGATACATCGTTTCCAGCTCGGCCGGGACAATCCCGCAGGTGCCGAAGATGACGAGATGGTATTGTTCCGGCTTCAGAACCTGTCCGATAACCGACCGGATCAGCTGATGGCTGGGGCTGGCACTGTAGGGCTTCCGGATGGCACAGGGCATGAAGATAGCGATATTCCGGGGAACCACTTCATATTCATCGATGATATACCGGTACGACTTCTCGAACTCCGGCAGGTAAAACGGGGGATCTGTCAGGAGTGCTCTCCTGCCGTCTTCAGCTTCCGGTGCTTTCTGATCGCTCATACTCCTGATCAGATTGTCGTGGAGAGATTATGAAATGGGTATATCCCGGGGATACCGTAGCTGCTCCGGATCCATGGACAAGTACGCTCCGTCCGAAAGAGGGAACCAAAACCGGTGCCAGGGCCGGCAGCCGGTTCAGTACCCGGTTGCATAATAATAACCGCCCTCTTCCCGGACATGGAGAGGGACATGGAACAGGTCCCCGATTTTTGTATCGGTCAGCATCACTTCCTTCTGACCATCGCCGCAAAACTTCCCGTCCTTCATCAGGACGATACGGGAGATCTCCGGGATGATATCGTGGAGATTGTGCGTCACGAGGATGATACCCGTACCGGAACGGGCGATCTTCCGCAGGGTCTCCCGAAAGGTATGGAGTGCATGGAGGTCGAGGCTGCTGGTCGGTTCGTCAAGGATGAGGGTCCCCGGGTTATGGACAAGGGCCCTGCCGATGAGAAAACGGCGTGATTCTCCGGAGGACAGAGACGTCATCGTGCGATCCTTCAGGTGTCCAAGTTCCAGGAATGCAAGGATCTCGTCCGCCTTCCGGTCCATAGCCGGTGTCACTACCTGGTTAAAAAGCCCGATACTGGAGAAGAACCCGGAGAGGATGACCTCTTTACCGGTGATCGGGCGGGTGAACGTGAAATGGAGATCGTCTGACACGATCCCGATGGTGGACCGGAGCTCGAACACGTCCCACACGTCCTGTCCGCGGATCCTGAATATGACCCCCTCGTCCCCGGCAACAGGATACAACTCCCGGAGAATGGTCCTGAGAAATGAGGATTTGCCGGCACCATTGGGGCCGAGGATCGCAATATTCTCCCCTTCCTGGACTCTGATCGAGACCGAGTCAAGGACTTTTTTTTTGCCACTGAAAACGGTCACATGATCGAACTCCAGCAGGGGTTGTCCGGTAGCTGGGATATCAGGGTTGCAGGAATTCATGATCGGGTCTTTCGGAAAGTCTGAAGGGAAATCGGCACTGCGGGCGCGATTGTTATTCTGTTGCAGGGCAGGGGTACAGGCCGGTCTGCACGGGAACCGGTCCGTCTGAGAACCATGGTACAGGTTATACCAATCTCAGCTCAATCACGAAGCGTCGCTGGCACGCATCCTCTGTACAGGTCAGGATCCCTCCGGCACGTTCGCAGAGGCCGGCGAGGAAATTCATTTTCCTGGATTGTTTTAACGGGTTTCCGGTCAGGAAGTTCCCGGCTATCGTGACGAACTGAATGCGGTCTTCCTGCCGTACATCCACCCTTATCCGGTCAGACCCGGAACCGATCAGGTCTTCAAGTATATAGGTAACCAGGTCCGAGAAACGGTCCTGATCGACAGATACGAGAGAAGCACGATCCTCCAGATCGAGAGAGAATGCTACATCCTCAAGCAGGGGGCGGGTACCGATCCGTGACAACAGGACCCCCATAAATGCAGCATCGTCATCAGCCGATGACAGCAGATCCTCGTCCGAACAGGACGGTCGCGAAAGCCCGGTAACGATTGCCTCGATCAGGGGGGCAAGTGCACATCCTGAGAGAACACTCGGGGGACTGAAGCCGCGGAGCATGATGGTATAATCCGACAACAGCCGGCCGGCCCGCTCTACCAGCGAGGGGTCGATGATACGCATCAGTTCCTCCTTTTTGAAGGACCGTTCAAGCTTGGCAACAACCTGCGCGGCTTTCAGGGCAAGGTTAATCGGGACGTGTTCACCCCGGTGGTGATCCTCGGCAAATGCCGAGAAGGCTTCCAGGAGCTCGTCAATGGTATCCCCGGGGATCAGGGCACCCATCCGGTCGGCAATGTCCGACTCGCCAAGTTCGTCCATGACCCAGGAGACATAATACAGGCGGCCTGCCATGATCGTGAAGAGCTCATTGACCTGCTCCATGCAGTCCTCGGCAAATGCCGCAGCCCGTTCTGCCCGTTCATGGTTCAGTTCAGCAATATCCGAAAGGGCAAGTGCCTCTTTTCGGATGGCGGAAAACATGCGGGCTGTATCGGGTGCCGGGAATGCTTTCCCGTGCCCGGGGCAGACCAGAGCAATCCCGCCGCTCTCAATCACCGCCTGGATACCGCTGATCGACTGCAGAAGGGCATCCCGGTCCCACCCGCAGATACCGGCAATACCCGGATTCGCCGCAAAGAGGAGATCCCCGATAAAGAGCAGCCCGCCCATCCGGAGGCATATGCTGTCCGGGCTGTGGCCGGGGGTGTGAAAGACCTCGAGGGCAGGACCGGTCCCGAATTCCAGCCTTGCCCTTGGAATTCCGCGCTTCCCTTCCGTCATCTGACAGGTGATCGTAACCGTTGCACCGTTGGGGAATGCCTCTGAGACCGGGATACCGGCATCTGTTTCCCACCCGCTGGGGAAAAGAGACAGGCCGGTTTTCATGGGAGGGAAGGTCTTTTCGAACAGAGCCGCCTGTGTCTGCTGAAAATCACCCCGCTCAATGGCTTCCCCACCCTGTTCCTGTACTGCAAAGACCGCGGTCTCCGGGTACGCAAAGAGCGGGGCTGCAAAAACACCGGCAAAATGATCGATATGTGCATGGGTCAAAAACACGAAAACGGGACGATCCCGCTCCCGCCGGGATTCCCCGATTATCCGTGACAGCTGTTCTGCCTGCTCCGGAAGACCGCCCGGATCTATCAGGAGGAGGACATCGGGTGTCGCGATAAGGTACGAATTGGAGGAGACGGTATCGATCTTCCGTATGAGTGGATTGATCCATGCCCCGTCAGCGCCCGGCAGGGACTGCCAGACAAGGGATGTTAAGGTGTCGCTACCACCCGGCAAGAGCTTCTCCCTCAGAAGAACAGATGGAAAAGATGGACGTGAATCCCGCAAGTTTGAGGATTTTCAAGACCTCTGCTGACAGGCCGCAGAGGGCAAATTTATCCCCGGGATTCTTCAGTTTCTTGGCGGTGGCAAGCAGTACGCGGAGCCCGCCACTGCTGATGTAGGAGACAGCAGAAAAATTGAGCAGAATTTTCCGGTTCTGCTGCTCTATCTCATGGTTGATCGCCTGTTCGAGTGCCGGTGCCGTTGCAGTATCGATCCTCCCGGCAACAGAAAGAATGGTTGCGTTATCCCGGGTTGTTGTAGTAATCTCCACGGTGTTCCCTCATATGACTTGGATATCAGATAAAATTTATGGATAAATGTCGGTATTTTCTGGTGATAATCCTATCCGTGCCGGTACCGGGCCGGAAGCAGCATTGTAAAAAGTGACTATTAAGTGAACCGGTGTGCAATGTCTTCACACACGTGCATAACCATGGAGTACCCGATCTTTTCTTCCCTGCTTGTCCTCCTGCAGCTTATCGGCGTGATCGTTGTGGTGGCGTACCTCCTGACAAGGAGCCGGCTCTTTTTGGAGATCCTTGACGGTCACCCGGCGTTCAGGACACAGGTAATTCTTGTCCTGCTCTTTGGCGCCCTCTCCATCTACGGAACCCTGAGCGGGATCGAGTTTATGGGGGCACGCATCAATGTCCGCGATCTCGGGCCGATGCTCGCCGGCCTGCTGGGAGGACCGTTGGTGGGGCTCGGTGCGGGACTGATCGGCGCAGCGCACCGGCTGACCCTTGAAGGGTTCACCGTGTATTCATGCTCGCTTGCAACGGTTTTTGCCGGGCTCTTCGGCGGGCTTATCTGGATGTATCACAAGCGGACGTTTGCCGGCATCACGGTTGCGGTGCTCTTTGCCATCCTCATGGAAGGGTTCCACATGGCGCTCACGCTCATCATGTGCCGCCCGTTCGACCAGGCGCTTGTGGTAGTATCAACCGTGGCCTTACCGATGATCACGGCCAATGCCGCGGGAATGTTTGTCTTTGCATTCATGGTCGAGAACCTCCGGAATGAGCGGAAGATGCAGGCCGAACGCGACACCCTGCTGCGCGAGATGGAGCGCAAGAACACCGAGCTTGCCATCGCGGCCGAGATCCAGCAGAGTTTCCTCCCGGACACGATCTCCCAGATCGAGGGGTACGACATCGCTGCCAGGAGCATAATGGCAAAAGAGGTTGGCGGTGACTTTTTCGATGTCATCCCGCTCGAAGTTGTCCCGCTGGGTAAAGGGCAGCTCGGGATCATGATCGCTGACGTCTCCGGCAAGGGGATTCCGGCTGCCCTGTTCATGGCCCTCTCCCGGATCGTGGTCCGGGTCAATGCAACGTGGTACGGGAGGCGGCCGGCTGCCGCTATCCGGGATGCCAACACGATCATCGCACATGACTCGAGATCCAGCATGTTCGTGACCCTCTTTTACGGGCTCCTCGATTCCGCGAACCGCACGCTCACGTATGTCAATGCCGGCCACAATCCCCCCATCCACTTCCGTGCTGCGGATGGAACGCTTGCGGAGTTCGCGGCAACCGGTATGGCGATGGGTGTGCTTGATGATGCCGCATACTCCCAGGAGAATGTGCAGATGGTACCGGGCGATGTCCTCATATTGTACACAGATGGGATCACGGAAGCGGAGAACGCGGATCTTGAGATGTTCGGCCAAAACCGTCTGGAAAGAATAATCCTTGCATCAGACAAAGTATCTGCAAACGAGCTGTGCCAGGAGATACTTACTGCGGTCAGGACCTTTACCGGGGACCACCCGCAATCGGATGATATCACGCTGATGGTTATCAGGAGCTGCTGACCATGGATCAATCCTTTGAAATGAGAATCGGATCGGATATCGGGGAGATCCCTGCCGTTTCCGAGCGGCTTGAAGAAGAGATGGCGTCATACCGGTTCGGCGCCAGTGAGATTCTTGACACCCAGCTTGCGGTCGAAGAGGTGATCACCAACATCATCGTGCACGGCTATAAAAAAGCGGGGTGCACGATTCATCTCTCCGGCCGTTTCACGGGTAACCGGATCGAGATCCGGATTGCTGATTCTGCACCCCCGTTCAACCCGTTATCGGTTTCGGAACCGGAACTTGACGGCGATATCGACAAGCGGGGAATCGGCGGACTGGGGATCTATCTCGTGCGCCAGGTAATGGATGAGCTGTCTTACCAATACGAGGACGGGAACAATGTCCTGACACTGGTAAAAAGGAGGTCAGCCTGATATCAGGCATTCCGAATGATATCCTGGATATATGCCACCCCGATCTTTGCTTTCCGGAGGCGGGTACTGTCGAGGAGGTGGCGCATGTCCACAAATTCCCCGTCGGTTGTTATCTTTTTTACCTGTGCATTGAGATCGAGCGAGGCATCGTAGGGGGTGTTTCTGAACACCACGCCATGATTGTGGAGATACATCTCCTGTGCAGCACCGGTGTTCAGGGGATTTGCATAGTAAAGGGCAGAAAGCGTTTCCGGCCGGAAGTGCGACGGGCTTGTTTTCAGGTCGATCCCGATGCCAAAGCTGACGAGCGTGTCACCCGCGTACGACTTCCCGGCATCGGATGCCAGCCAGTCATGGACATGGGCCGGGGCCATGATCGATTCCCCGCCCGGCGGTGCGGCGGTGGCGAGCGGGGCTTTTTTGATCCCGGAACTGGCAAATCCTGCGATCACGCCCCAGATCACGACGGCGACAAGCCCCGTGTAATCCCTGACCCGGTCCCTGGCAGAGGAGAAGATCGCTTTGTAGAGAGCGGAGATGCTCACGCCCCGGGGGTCCTCACTCTCAAGCGTGAAGTACTCGGCAAACTGCCCGTCGAGGGTGATATTGTAGCCGGTATACACAGGCACGTTGCTTTCAGGATCTGCCGGGGTCAGGAAGTCCGGGGTATTGTTCCCATCGGTCGGGAGCCAGACCATCGAACCATGGAGCGTGATCATCTCGCCAAGGAGGGGCATGGCGTCTTTCACATCCGCCCCGAGCGCACCAAGACCCAGCGAGTACGTTACTTCTGAGAACTTCTTCTGTTTTACATCGGGCTCCGTGATCCGGGAATAGAGGACATTGTCAAGGTTGCCGGTGACCCGAAGCACCGATGGCGCGAGTATCCGGCCGGGCTCGATGGTCAGCTGAACCCCGTCGGCTACTATCTTTTTGTAAACGAGCTCGCCCGACAGGGAGGGGTTCTTTCTCTTGTGAGCAATGTCTGATACCGCTGAGCCGGCATCGGGAAAGATATCAAGAACCTGGGTAAAGCCGGCCATATCCAGCACCTTCTTCGGGTATTCGCCGACCGCCGCAAGCGCAAAACGGCCGTTCCGGCGTTTCATCTCTTTTTTCAGGGCAGAAAAGACCCGGAGCCCGCCGCTGCTCAGGTATGATGACCCGCCAATATCGATCACGAGGTCCCGGTCATCGTCACTGAGGGCATCCCGGGCGCAGAGTTCCAGCTGCCGGGCGCCGAAGGCATCCAGACGGCCGCTGACAGAGAGAATCACCACGCCGTCCTTTCTCCCGCTCCGTGCTTCCATAGAGATCTGTCCAACAGACTATTGTCACTCCTCATTCATAAGAGCGGATGGTTCCCGGCCATCGCACCGCGACCAGCCGTATCGCATCCGGTGTTTTTTCTGGTGTCTGTAGAAACGGTCATGAACAATAAGTTCACGCCAGAAGGTTGAAAATTGTTGAATGGTCCAAAAATTATCAGGGATCCCTTTTCCGGGGCCTCTTTTCGAAACGGCGGGCCAGTGTACTGTTTCAACGCTTGCATATCGTCACCGTTCCGCCGCGGGGGCTCCCCGTCAGGAACAACAACATTCATCCCAGATAATGAAGATGGTAATGAATCGTTTCATCACATCTGTTTCATTCAATTTTCAAAGGAAAACCCATCCAGGATTTACCGGAAAAAAAAGGGGAGCGGCAGCACCTGCCGGTCATGCGGGGACAAAGACGAGCACGATTGTTCCGGCAGCGTCATAGAAGTTCAGGGATGACTCGCTCACGCGGAATGACGACACCGTTGACAGGCTGGCGAGGAATGCCGCTTCCTGCTCCATGACGCCCGGCTCCTGACAGAACATCTCTGTCGAGAAGATGGAGGAGATCGTGATGCGGTAATCGCGGGTCTGGTAGGTTCCCCCGTACCAGTTGCACCCGGCATTGCCGCTCAGGTGACCTTCGCGGTCGAACAGTGCTGTCACCCCGGTCCCGTTCCGGGCCGGGATGTGGGTACCGGCAGAATCCGCATACGACTGGAGCGTCCAGTTGGTCTGCGTCAGTTCGATGCCGGCATCAGCCCGGGCTGCCGGGTAGTTCACCACAACGATCATGAGGACAAGGATACCGATAAGCGCAAGGGTGGCATAAAAGGCAAGGCCCATCTTTTCTTCAGGTTTATCAGCGGAATCCGTAGTACCGCCGGGAACAGCATCACCGTCCCCCGCGGGAGATTCATCAGTCATAGCCTGTACTTGGCAGGACACGCGATAACTGTTTTTATGAAAAATAAGGAAGAACGCCACGTATTCTGCCTCCGGATTTTTTTATGGATAAATGAATATGAACAGAATTTTCCACCGGCACCAAAAAAATCGTTACAATGAGTGTAATTTTTTTGGGGTTGTAAACACGGGTATGAACCATTGGGTTCACACCGGAGCGATGAAAATCAAAAAAATCATAATTTCACGAGAACTCCCCGCATCAGGGCCCCTAAGGGGCACTGCGGGGCAGTTTGTTTGTTTTTCAGACCTACAAGTCGTTGATCCGCCGCGGGGGCGCCCCGTCGGGGGCGGCGGCTTATATCATAATCGGGGGTATGGGGGTCTCAACCCCCATTATCCTCTCCGATAGAATTCGATTTTCATAGGAAAACCAGTTTTTGGAGATTATTCTCCCCCTCTGCGCCTGCCCGGTCCCCCATGGGGCGGGGGCGCATTGCGCCTGGACGAGTCAGGTTACCCGGTAATACGACACTATCGCAACAGGGAGTGCCCCAGCGGCGGGGCGAAGATACGGGAGCGTGTAATTAAAATTCCAAATGATTTCCCATGAAAATCGCTTCCTTTTAGGGATCGATTATGGGGATTGATCCCGATATTCCCTGTTGCGATGAACGCCCGCCGCCCCGAAGGGCGCCCCGCGGCGGGGTTCCGGACGGTTAAAGAAATCTGGGAGATTGGACCGTCTACCCCCGCCGTGCCTTAGAGAGGCCCTGAAGCGGGGAACCCTCGTAATCTCCACATTTTTTTTACCGATTTTCATGGTTTGAGTGTGAACTCCCGTTCATGTGCGTTTCTCCAGAAAATCGCTGCCTTCAGGAATTGATGACAGGGATTGATCCCCCCACAGAAACAAGAGGATATGAACACTTAGAGAATCACATCGGCTGAATGCAATAGGAATGGAAAATTATTCGGGAAACGATGCCTGTCCCGTACGCTTCACCCTACTGTGTGGCAACCCCGCATCACGCTGACGATCTGATACAACCTGACCCTGGCTATAGCAATTCTCAGTCCGTCCCGGACCGGGGAACTCATCGGCGCGTACAAGGAGCTTTCTTACACCGTTCATCGTCCGGTTGCGAATTGTCCATTTTTCTGGAGCAGAATGTATTAATCGAGTCACCATTCAGGTACTGGTATGAATACGGGATCCATCAAACGATGGGTGGTTCTTTTTCTCGGGATCCTCTGTGCAATCCTGATTGCGGATGCCGTCTCGGGTGCTCTTGTCATGCTTACCGGTATGGAAGGAGTTGCAGCATATGTCGTTCACTTCGTGTTGTACGCGGCCGTTTTCTTTGCAGCGCTCGCTATCCTGAAAAAATATGGTCACGTCGATATTTTCAATTTTGGCCGGGAGTAACAGGAAAAACAGCCTGATGCGATAAAAAGGATTGCCGTCCGGGGTGGAATGGCGAAACGGACCCGCTTTCTGATAGTATACATTTTATCGTTGGGAGCACTAACACAGATTACGACAGGATAGTGGATTTTCCCGATCAGGTGAACGTATGCTGGATTCAAAAACATCCTGCCTCATCCGAGGTATCATGGGAATAATCTTCGGGTGCCTGTGGGGACCTTTGCGCTGGTATTCGGATCCTTCTCCATCATCCTGGGATTCTATGAAACGGACGAACCTGCCGGAGCGACCTGATCCTGCATGACCGCATTATTCATGAACATACCGGGGGATGGCAGACACGATATCCCCGTGCCTCCCTGGACAAAACACCTGCCGGGACCCTGGTATGAAGTATGATGTCATCGTTGCCGGGGCAGGCCCGGCAGGCAGTGCGGCTGCACGGGAATGTGCAGCACTGGGGCTCTCCACGCTCTGTATCGAGGAACACGGGACAATAGGGTATCCGGTGCAATGCGCAGGGCTTCTCTCGACCGCAGCGTTTGCCGAGTGCAGGGTACCCTCAGAGCGATCGGTCCTCAATAAGGTTACCGGTGCACGCGTGATATCCGGTGCCGGCACCGAACTGCTCATCGATGCCGGGATCACCAAGGCAGTGGTGGTTGATCGCGGGACCCTCGACCGGGAGATGGCGGAGGCTGCAGCGGATGCGGGCGCCGGATTCCGGTTAAAGACAGCGCTCTATGATGTCCGGGAAAATACTGTTTTCACCCGGGGTGTCAACGGGCACGAGGAGATCGGGTTTCGCATCCTGATCGCTGCCGATGGTCCCCGGAGTACCATCGCCCGCCTCTACGGTATGCAGCGTGCCCGGACGTATCTTGCCGGCATCCAGGCGGATATGCCGGGCACCTGCGACCCGCGGTATGTCCGGATCTATCCTGATGCCTCGCCGGAGTTTTTCGGCTGGTCGATTCCAACCGGCCCGGGCCGTATCCGGGTGGGCATGTGCGGCCGCTCACAGGTGATGGAACGGTTCGCCCGCTTTGCCGGAAAATTCGGAAGCGGTTCATCCCATCTGGTCACCGGCACGCTCCCGCTGGGCGTCATGGAACGTACCTATAAAAACCGGACCCTTTTTGTCGGCGATGCCGCTGGCTTTCCCAAGCCGACATCCGGAGGGGGCATCTATACCGGTATCCGCTCTGCCCGGCATGCTGCGGCAGTTGCCGCCATTGCCTGTGAGCAGGAGACCTATGAGGATGCCGCCCTGGCTGGATATGAAAACCGCTGGCAGGCAGATTTCGGGCGCGAGCTGGTGCTGGGATACCGCCTGTTTGAGATGCGACAGAAGATGCCGGCGGAAGATATCGATGCGCTGCTCCGGGCGCTCAACACCCCTTCGCTCCTCCGCACGATTGAAGAATGCGGGGATATGGACCGGCCCGGTGCCCTGATAAAAAAACTGCTGGTGAATCCCGCGGTACTCCGGCTTGTACGACCGCTCCTCCAGGCCGGCCTGCACACCCTGTTCTAAAAGATACGGTCAGTGGGAGCTGGATACCTTCGTCGTATCGTCCGTCAGGATATGGCACCGATCGCGGCTGGAATTTTTTGCAATGCGGAACATTCCTTTTGGTACATGTATCTCAAAACGGGCCCCGTGCTGGTACTCACCGTTCTCCCGGATCGTGATGCTGGTGATGGAAAGAATTTCCTGGACCAGGAAAAGGCCAAGACCGGTGTTTCTTCCGAACCCTTTCGTAAAAATCCGTTCTTTGTCCGGTATGGGTATGCCGATCCCGTCATCCTCAAGAGAGAGGATCAGACCGGTCGGGGTTTCATGGGCCGATATCCGGATCAGGGATACGCGGTTTCCCCCGTGCAGGATCGCATTCTCGACAAGGTTGTAAAAAACCCGTTCAAGGAGGGGGTCTGAATAAATTTCATATCCTTCTGCATCTGACTGGATCCGGATTTTTTTTATATCAACGTGCGTACAGGCATTGAAGAAGACCTCATGGACGTTCTGCCATGACGGCACAACAATGCCAAGGTTCTGATACAGGCGGGTGAATTCAATATTCTCACCGATGATAGTGACCGTGTCCTTCATCTTTCTGATGTACATGGAGTGCTGCGATTCTGACGGTCGTTCCCGGATGAGGTCCAGGTATCCTCCCATGACCGTAAGCTTGTTGCGGATATCGTGGCGGGTGATCTCGGAAAGGAGGTTGAGTTTTTTGTTCGCCAGCTGCAGGGCATCCTGCGCCATTTTGATATCAGAGATATCATGGAAAATTTCCATCAGGCAGCGCCTTCCCCCGAGATCGATGATGGTTGCGCTTGCAATAACCGGTATATGCCGTCCCTCCGGCTCAGCAATAATTTCGGTCTGGAGGGATGTCCCTTCCTGTGCATGGTGCAAAAAAACATCAGGAAACAGTTCTTTTTTATCCGGGGGGTGGAGATCCGTCTGGTGCATTGCACGGATCTGCTCAAGGGTCCGGCCGATAAGACCCTGCGCTTTCCGGTTCGCGTCGATCAGCATGCCGGTCCGGGCGTCTGCGATAAAGATCGCATCATTGGCATGGTCCATGAGACCGCGGTTTTTCTCATTTTCCATCCGGAGTGCATTGATCGCATCCCGGATTTTTACCGCTTTTTTGACCTTGTGACCGAGCTCTGCAAACTGTGCCTTGGGGTCACCGCCTTTTTGCAGATAAAAATCAACGCCGTTGTTGATTGCTTCGATGACAACTTCTTCCCGGCCCCTGCCGGTAAAAAGGATGAACGGGATATCCTCATCCAGGGCCCTGACGTGCTTCAGGAATTCAATACCATCCATATCCGGCATCTGATAATCGGAAATGATCGCATCAAAAGAGGAGCTCCGAAGGCAATCGAGACCTTCCTGTGCCGATGCCAGGGGGGTGATCTTCAGCTCTGCATCCTGCTCTAAAAAGATCTTGCAGAGTCCGAGCAGTTCCGGCTCATCGTCCACGTACAGGATAGAGATCATTATCGTTGAATATCTGTTGGGAATGGAAATAGTTTTTGTAATCAGTCCATTATAAAAATCAGGAATGTTCCATCTCCGGACCGGAAAAAAGACTTCCTACCGTTTTTACCGCCCGGGAATGTTCTCCGGACCGGAAACCGGTGCAGATACCGCCACGATCGGGAGCTGCTTCAAACATTTCGTACCTCAGGATACACATGACAGGATACATCAGGAGAATCGAAAGGGAAGGCAGCCACTTCTGCCCATTCAGATCAAGGCAACAGTTCCGGAATTCACATTCCCTCAGCCGGAGAGGAGCAGGGGAGCGGACCATGATCGGGATGGATCCCGGTAATACACCCGGGGTAGAGGAGCAATTTTTCCGGCTTTCATGATCTGCTCCGGCGCCCGGCAATCCTCCTCAGTTACTCCCGGGTGGCATCTTTTTAAAAAAAAAGAGCGGTTAACCCCTTCTGATATCGGGTTTTGACACTGAATTCGTTTTCTCTTCAAGCGCTGAGAGCACTTTTGCCCTGATATCTGCCGGGAGGTCCAGTCCGTCCAGTGCCCGGGACAGGACGAGCCGTGCGGCTTCCTGTCCTTCGGGTGTTGAGAGGAAGGTATTGATGGTCTTCTTTCCCTCAGGGGATGAGAGGAAGGTATTGATGGTCTTCTTCCCCTCGGGGGACGAGAGGAAGTTCCGGATTGCCTCCTGTCCCCGGGGTGATGCAACATATCCTGCGATCATTCCCTGCATGCAGTCAAGCTGTACCATCATCCGGCTCCGGTTATCCCAGCATTGTGGATCGGAATCCGACATAAAATCAGCGGTGCTCCCCGGAGGAGTTTCCGGTTCAGGGGAGCCAGACGGTCACATCCTCCACCGGCGGCCGGATCGAGGGGGAGAGCTCGTCTGCAGGGTACCCGACCGCACACCCCATCAGTTCCCATTCACCCGGAGGGATGCCAAGTACGCTGCAGAAGGCCGGATCAGCCGACATCCGGGAGGTGACGGATACGAGCTGGAACCCCAGTCCGAGGGCGGTTGCTTTCAGCCACATGTTCTCCAGACAATGCGCCAGTGACTGTAATTCAGCAGGCGGAAAGCCGGTGCGTTCAGCCACCACGATATAATGCGGTGCAGTCCCGATGCCGGGAATAATGCCGGTCTCCTGCATCCTGGTGAGGATCCGGACAAATCCTGATGCCCTTTTACGAAGTGACGGGTCCCGTTCCATCTCCTTTTCGAGATCCGCCGACAGTTTGGTTATCTGCGCCATCACGAGCGGGTGGACGCTGCGCATACTTTTCGATCCTCTGCGCATCACAAAGAAACGGCGGAAATAATCATGGGAATTCCCGACTGCAGCCGCAGCAAACGGTGCAAGGAGACCGGCGTGAAGGATGCGCCGGATTTCATCATCGCTGCAGAAATCCGGCCGGAACTGCCGGTGAGAGCGGCGTTCGGCAAGGATCTGGTCGAGATACACGTTTCTCTGGATGCTGATATCGGTACCCATATGCGTCATCCTGTGAGTGTTTTATTGCAAGGCCGGCACATGAAGGTTCCTGCTGAGGATACGTTTTAGTACACGCCAGATTATGCAGGCTCAAAAAGCCCCGGTTCATTTTCGTTCCGCGTGAAGGATGCCCATAACGCCGAGGATGACATGGCAGGGCTTTCGTTCGATCTCAAAATCATAAAAGCAGCCGATATACTCCAGGAGGGCCGGGGCCGGGGGACCGCTGATCGGGGGCAGGTGGATCTCCATCTCGATGCGACGGACATTCCGGAGCTCTCGGGGGTTGATGAGCCATTCGGCACCCTCGCAGTCACATTTTAAAAAATCACACCCGCCGCTCATTGCGATGAGGTTTTTGAGTGTGTAGGTGGGGGAGGTGACATGACAGTCGTCCCAGGATATATCCGCGGGGCTCCCGTCGCCGAGTGCACCTTCGATCACCCGGACGGGAGCATTGTTTGCCTGGATATTTTCACGAAGAGGGTTCACCGTCACCGGCTCCACCGCGGTAACATGACCGGCAATTTTCGCAGCCCGTATACAGAACCCGCCGACATTGGCGCCGATATCAAGGACCCGGTCTTCCGGCCGGAGATCATCGAAGCGGTACTCGGTCACCCGGGTTATCTGGCGATATGACGTAGGTACCGCTGAAAACACGATATCCGTTTTATCAGGAAAGAAAGGGAGGGGGGGCATCTTTGTTCCGCTGCCAACAGGATCAGGTGTTCGTCCTGATAAAGGTCCCGTCAGCATATTCGCGAAAGGCACGGCGCAGTTCCTCGCGGGTATTCATGACAATCGGGCCGCGCCATGCAACCGGTTCACCGATGGGCTTTCCACAGAAAAAGAGGAAACGCATCCCGGCACCGGACGACCGGGCCCAGACCGAGGATCCGTCCCCGAAGAGGATAAGGTCCCGGTTGCTCATCCGGTGACCTTCCCGCGAATCAAACGTCCCTTCACCGCCGATGACATAGGCCAACGCAGTAGAGCCGGGTTTTACCGGGTGCGTAAAAACCGTGTCCGGGCCAAGGGATATATCAAGAAATTCCGGGTCTGTCACAATACCCCGCACCGGCCCGGTGATACCGTTCAGCCTGCCGGCGATCACGCGGATATCGATGTCATTGCGGGGCGAGAAGACCGGGATTACATCGCTTTTTATCTCCTGGTACCGCGGATCCATCATTTTATCGGCCCGCGGAAGGTTGACCCAGAGCTGGAACCCGCCCATCCTGCCCTTGACCGGCCGGGGCATTTCCTGGTGTATAACCCCGGAACCGGCCGTCATCCACTGGACATCCCCGGCGCCGATACTGCCGGCGTTTCCCATGCTGTCTTCGTGGTCAACAGTCCCCGCAAGCATATAGGTTACGGTCTCGATGCCCCGGTGCGGATGCAGGGGAAAACCGGCCAGGTATTCCTCCGGCTTATTCGAGCGGAAGTCGTCCAGCATGAGGAAGGGATCGAATTGCGGCACCTCGTAATACCCGAATGCCCGGTGCAACCTGACACCGGCCCCTTCAACCGTTGCATATGCCCTGAGCACGCGCTCTATTGCCCGCACCTGCTTCATAGTGAAGGAACAGGAACTCATGAATCATTAATATATGGGTGGTTGCATCAGGTGCCGGGCGGGAGGACAGGACCGTGGTGAATGTGCAGGAACCTGTTAATACGGGGAGATACTGTACGTATCCGGCAGCGATGGGCTTAAGAGATCAGCTCGAAGGCAGGCTGCCGGCAGCAGTTTTACCGTTTGTGTCCGACCATTTCGACGTGATTGGCGATGTTGCCATACTTCCCGTGCCGGCTGAACTTGAGCCGTACAGGCACCTGATCGCACAGGCGGTTGTCTCACGGCGGAAGAACATCGTAACCGTCCTTGAGAAGACGGCGAAGGCCACCGGAGATTCACGCACGTCCCGGTACGAGATCCTGCTGGGGGAAAGGACGGTCACGCTGCACCGCGAGTACGGGTTTGCGTACCGTCTCGATGTCAGCAGGACGTTTTTTTCAACCCGCATGGTATATGAGCGAAAGCGGGTGACGGACCAGGTACGCCCGGGCGAGCGGGTGTTTATCCCCTTTGCAGGAGTCGGGCCGTTCGCAATCCCTGCGGCGGCGCGGGGTGCAGAGGTGGTTGCTGTCGAGAAAAATCCGGACGCGTTCCGGTATCTTTCAGAGAATATCGCGCTCAACCGTGTCGACGGGAACTGCCAGATCCTGCTGGGGGATGCGTTCGATACGGAACACCTCCCGCACCGGGAATTTGACCGCCTTATCATCCCGGCCCCGTACGGGATGGATCATGCGCTCGAAGCCTTCCTGCCGCTCCTCGAAAACGGCGGAATGGTTCACTTCTATACCTTCAGGGGAAAGGAACAGATTCCCGCCCTCACCTCAGCATACGAGGGAAACAGGCTCACGGTCACGCATTCCTCTCCCTGCGGGAATGTTGCACCCGGGATCAGCCGCTGGGTTTTCGATATGGTATACCGGCAGCGGACAAAAGAGAATGCAAAGAGGGTGAGGCAGGTATTACCGCTGACAGCCACCGGTACGGGAAGAACTCTTAACCCGTTCCGGGACAATAGTTCCCCATCGTGAAAGAACCGCTGCAGATCAGGACGCCCGGCGCTCTCCTGCGCCCATGGCGAAACGATGATGCGTCCCTCCTTGCCCGGCACGCAGATAATCCGCGTATTGCTGCCTGCATGCGGGACCTCTTTCCCTCGCCGTATACTATCAACGATGCACGCCGCTTCATAGCTCGGGCAACCGGCCCGTCACCCGGCCTGCTGCTCGCGATCGAAGTGCAGGGCAAAGCCGCGGGCGGTATCGGCATCAACCCGCTCAACGACACATACCGGGGGACCGCAGAGATCGGGTACTGGCTTGCCGAGCCGTTCTGGGGAAACGGCATCATGACGGATGCTGTCCGTGCACTCGTCCCGGTCACCTTTGATCGGACCGCTCTCGTCCGGATCCAGGCAGGGATATTTTCAAACAACCCGGCATCGATGCAGGTGCTGGAGAAATGCGGGTTTGTCCGCGAGGCGGTGCACCGGAAGGCCATCACAAAACACGGGATGGTGATGGACGAAGTGATGTACGTGCGTTTCCGAAATGACCGTTAAAAAAGAAGGGTTCAGTTATAAAACCACAAAAAGAGATGGGTGAAGTGTTATTTTCACCCTTAAGTTCAAGAAGGATTTACGAGGGAAAAACAAAAAAAATTGCCTGCCCGGAATGGAAGGCGAAAAAGTGCACCTCCGGATGATCGAAAAATACCGACGCTCCAGGGGCTTTGCCCCGCCGCTGAAGCCCCGGTTTCGATAGTGCTGTAGTACCTGAACCGTGATAATGGGTACTACAGAGAAATCGCATGCGCCATGAGCCCCCATCGGGGGCAGGGTTGGCGCAAGGGGGGCCTCCTGTTAGAGCTAAAAGGTCAGGGGCTACGTTGATACTTTGCCCAAACAGAATTCAGATCCCGACGTAAAACCTGATAAAAAATTGTACCACAACGGCGGGGGCGAGCTTGTGGCGAAGCCCCCTGGAGTGCCTGAATGTGTTGTTTCTCCGGTGTAATTCAGGAAAAATGAATCGTTAGAATAGCACTATACCTTGTGTTCTTCACAATGTACCGGTTCCCGGGGGTACCTCTCCGCAATTCAACAGGTACCTGAACTGATTCCCCCTGAGGCTCTGCAGAGTTCCGGGGATAGGAAAACAAAAGAGAGATAGCATGATATCCGAAGAGAAATAACTCCTACTGATCGAGGGATATGGAGAACGGAAAGGTTACGATCGGTCTGATCCAGATGAGCGTGGACAAGGACCGGGAACTGATGCAACAAAAAGCCCGGGCGCAGGTGGTGGAGGCAGCAAAAGCAGGTGCACAGATCATCTGCCTTCCCGAGCTCTACCGGACCAGCTATTTCCCCCGGCATATCGGCACCGATACGCTTCAGTACGCTGAGACCATCCCGGGCGGGTCCACCGATCTGTTCTCCGGGATCGCAAAGGAGCACGGGGTCGTCATTATCCTCCCTCTCTATGAGAAAGCACCGGACGGGAGGTTTTACAATTCTGCTGTTGTCATCAGCCCGGACGGCACCACGGGCACTCCCTACCACAAGGTCCATATCCCGCAGGACCCGGGTTTTTTCGAGAAGGGCTATTTCTATCCCGGGGATTCCTACCGGGTCGTTTCCACTCCGTTCGGTCGCATCGGGATCCTCATCTGTTACGACCAGTGGTTCCCGGAAGCTGCCCGGTGCGTGGCCCTTGAAGGCGCGGAGATCATCTTCTATCCCACGGCCATAGGGCATCCCACAGGCGATGTACCGTCCGAAGGGAACTGGCAGGACGCATGGGAACTTATCCAGCGGAGCCATGCCGTGGCAAACAGTGTCCACGTGGCCGCCGTAAACCGTGTCGGGACCGAGGGGGGCTGCCGATTCTTTGGCGGGTCCTTTGCCTGTGACGCGTTCGGGAAGATCCTTGCAAAAGCCGGAAACAACGAGGAGATCCTCCTCGTCAGAATGGACCTCGCCATGAACCACGATGTGAGGGAGTCCTGGGGATTCTTCCGCAACCGCAGGCCGGACACCTATGGGAACATTACCGTCCCGTTCCCGGGCGAATCCGGTCTATTTCCCGATCTTCGCAAGGGGGACACCCCGCGGAACCGGGGATTCCATATGCCTGCCGAATGGGAACCCCATGACGCGGTCTGGCTCTCGTGGCCCCATAACCGGATGACCTTTCCCCACCTCGCCGAGGTCGAGAATGCCTACTACGCGTTCATACAGGCAGTCCATGTCTCTGAACGGATCGAACTCTTCGTACCAACGGCGGTCATTCACCGCAAAGTGAGGGCCCGGCTCCGCGAGACGGGGGCAGACGTTTCAAGGATCATCCTTCATACCAGTGAATACGCCGATATCTGGATCCGGGACTATGGCCCGACGTTCGTCGTCAACCGTGTCCTTGGAAAAACTGCGATGGTCCGCTGGAACTTCAATGCCTGGGGGGGCAAGTACGAGAACCAGATCCGCGACGGGAAGATGCCCCATACCATGAACCGGCGCCTCTCTCTGCCGATGTTTGAGCCGGGCATTGTGCTGGAAGGCGGGTCCATAGACGTGAACGGGAGGGGGACGGTGCTCACGACCCGTGCCTGCCTGCTCAACCCCAACCGCAACCCGGCGTTATCTGCCGACCAGATAGAGGATATACTCCGGGAATACCTGGGGGTTGAGAAGGTGATCTGGCTCAACGACGGGGTAGTCGGGGACGATACGGACGGGCATATCGATGATATCGCCCGTTTTGTCGGGCCCTCTACGGTCGTCTGCGCCTACGAGACAGACAGTGCCGATGCGAATTACCCGGCCCTCCACGACAACTATGAGATCCTGCGGCAGTCGAGCGACCAGGACGGGAAACCCCTCAAGGTCATCAGGCTTCCCATGCCGGCAAAGGTAGCCGACATTGATGAGCGGTACCCGGCAAGCTACACGAATTTCTATATCAGCAACACGGTTGTCGTTGTGCCGGTCTTTCATGACCCGCACGATGCAGAAGCGCTCCGCATTCTCCAGGAGATCTTCCCGGACCGGACCGTCACGGGAATCGATGCCCGTGCCCTGGTCGAAGGGTACGGGACCTTCCATTGTGCTACCCAGCAGCAGCCGAAGATATGAACTGAAGGAACCCTGTTCCGTATCCTGGCACCCGCGAGGGAATGCAGGGATGCCCCCCGCTGCCAAGGTATCCCCGATGACGATCATATACCCCTCTCATTCACTCATGCGTCCACGTTCAGGAAAATCCTGATCGCCAGACCGAGCAGGAACGAGATCGCGGCGATGCCGAGGCTGATGGCAGTCATTTCAAAAAACCGCCGCCAGAAAGGGAGTTCCTTTGCAACCGAAATATAGAAGGTGAACAGGAATATGACCGCAACAGCCCCGGCAAGGGTGAAGATGAGGGCAGAATACGGGTTTTCAAGGAGGAGGAACGGCAGGATGAGGAGCGAAACGGTCAGGACATAGGCAAAGGCGGTATAGACCGAAGCCCGGAAGGGATCGGTAGGCCGGTCATCCGATCGCTGCGACAGGTACTCGGAGGCCCCCATAGAGAGCGATGCAGCCACCCCCATAATAAGCCCGGCAACGGCAATGATCCGGGTGTTCTGGAGGGCAAAAGTCAGGCCGGCCAGGGTCCCGGTAAATTCGACCAGCGCATCGTTGAGGCCGAGGACAACAGATCCAACATATTTCAGGCGTTCTTCGTCAAGGAGAAGAATAAGGTCACGCTCGTGGGACTCCTCGTGTGCCAGGAGCTCCGGCATCTCCGGTATGAGGGACAACAGGGACCGGTCAGCCATCTTGGCACGCCGCTCCATGTCCTCCATGAGCCTGATGGCGAAGGTCATGCCGAAGATTCGGGCTGCAAGGTAATAGAGATGGACGCGCAGCCGGTCAGGACCAGTCTCCTGTCCGGTATACCGGCGCCAGATCCGGTAATGACCGAGTTCTTCCAATGCAATCCGCTCAAGCACGTCACGGTTGCCCTGCTCAGGAGTTATCGCAGCGATCTTTGTATAGATATGGTACTCGGTGATCTCGTTCTTCTGAAATGCCAGGAGTCTTTTTATTTGCGCTGAATCCGCATCTGCGTCCGGCATAGGTCAGCAGTTCATTGCCGGTGAACGGCATATGTTTTATGATACTGATAAGGGGGAAACAGGATACGCCGGGGGTGCGGAAAAAAGTGCTTACGGCCGGTAGGACCGGAAGAGGAGGAGGAATCCCAGTGCAATGAGCGGGACTGCCAGCGGCAGGGCAGCTTCTGCAGTTTCACCCCCGGGGGAGGTAACGACAGGGGAAAAGGTCACCGGGGTCCATGTTGCCGGTGACAGGGTTGTCGTTACCCTCATGGGTGCAGTTGTCATTTCAACGGTCACATCGGGGGATTGTTCAGGGATCGTTTCCACGGCGGTCGCCTGCGGGATGAACGCCGAGCGCTGGAGGCCGTACACCGCCGTTTCATCGACAACGATGATTAAGGAGCCATCGCCGGTCACGGCAACGGAATTGAACTTGATGGCACTTTTCGTGGTAAAGGTACCCAGCAGGTTCCCGACATGGTTATAGACATAGAGCTTTTTATCCATGCTGCCTGCGGCAATCGTGCTCCCGTCATCAGACACCGCGATGCTGGTGATCCAGTTCGTAGCATTTCCGGACCAGAGCAGGGTTCCATCACTGTTCAGCGCCTGCACGGTATGGTCATCCTTTCCGATAACAATCAGGGAACCATCACGGGAAGAGGCCAGCGCCTGTGCGTTCCCGCCCGGGAATTTTTGGTCCCAGAGAAGGTTGCCTCTGCCGCTGTACATCCGGACACGATTGTCAGTTGCGGTAACAAAGGAGGACCCGTCAGCGGCAACCGTGATAAGATTCTGCGTCGAGTTCGCATCCGACCATTCTGAGAATAGCGTAAAATTTGAGAGCTGGACATTCTTATTCGTGGTGAGGACGATCCTGTTTCCGTCAGGCATGATCCTGAGATGGTTGACGGCCATGGTTGTATTGGATGCAATACCAAGGCCCGAGAATGCCATGGTCCTGGTCCTCCCCCCGCCCGTTGCCGCGAAAATGGACCTCTCCGCTGCCATGGATATATCCGTGACCGGAATTTCCATGTTCCGTTCCCAGATCATGGTGCCTGTGCCGGAGATGAGACGAACGACCTGGCCGCGCGATGTGAGAATATAATTCCCGTCACGGCTGATATCGAGACAGGTCGCGGACCAGCCGGTCCAGAGCTTCTCTCCGTCCCGGGAAAGGGCGATCAGCTGGTCACCACCGGCAACGATAGTTGACCCGTCTGCCGAGATGACCACCCCCGACAGCTCACCTCCCACCGTACCGGGCTCGATCCAGAGCGGGGTTACTGCGCACGCAGCCGGTGCGACAAGCGCGAGGAGAAGTCCCACCCCGTACAGTATCGTAAAACTGGAGTATTTCATCAGGCTCTTACTGAGGTGGGAACCTGTCTGCGAAAAGGTTTCTGGTGTTCCGGAAGGGTATTCAAAAACTTTCTCCATACCGGGAGAGCAAAGAAACCATGCGTGCTCTCCAGAATAAGATGGACGACCGCTCACGGATCCGGGCCCGACCCGGAAATTACGGGATTGCAGGGGATGTGTTCTTCCGGTTGGTGAAAAAAAGAACCGGAGGATCAGCGGTCCCGTGAACGGAAGAACACAAAGGTGATTATCCCGGAGAGGAGCGGGACGGCCGGGGGCAGGGCCGCCCGGGCCGTGGTGCTCGCAGGAGTGACCGGGGGTGCCGATGTTGTGGGGGTATCCGGGGCGGTTGTGGTGGCGACCGGCAGGTGGGAGGTCGTCGTTGCCGACGTCACCGGCACAGACGGTGGCTCAAACTGTGTGCGGGAGAAACCATAAACCGCAGTCGTATCGACAACGGCGATCACGGAACCGTCGCTGCTCACGGCAACGGAATGGGACCTGATCGGGCTTTCTGCGGTGAACGTGCCTGACAGCGTCCCGTTGCGGTCAAAAACGTACAGGTTCTTATCCATGCTTCCGGCGACAATAGTAGATCCGTTCTCAGAAACCCCGACCGACGTTACCCATCCCCCGGTTGTGGCAGTCCAGAGGAGCGTGCCGTCCCGGTCCAGCACGCGGACGGTATTGTCATCCCGCCCGAGCACGATAGTTGAGCCATCCCGGGAATAGGCAAGTGCCAGCGCATTCCCGCCGGAAACCACCCGTTCCCAGAAGAGGGCCCCCCCTGCATGGTACAGCCAGATCCGGTTAAACATTACGGTCACGAACGAGGTACCGTCTCCCGAAATACCCACCAGATCCTGACTGGAATTATCATTATACCAGAGCGGTACGATACTGAGATTGAACCGCCGGACATCCTTTTTTGTGGTGACAATGACCTGGTCCTTTGCGGGGGATAATTTGATATGGTTTACCCCGGGGGTCAGATTCGAGCCGAAGCCGGTTCCCGAGTTGTGGAAGGTACGTATGGTTCCCGGTCGGCTTGCCGCGATCAGGGCTCCGTCAAGGAGTTATGGAAACATCGGTTACCGGTTCGCCGATAGACTGGTCCCAGAGCAGGATCCCGCTGCCCGAGAACAGTCGCACGGTATGGGCCTGTGATGAGACAATATACCTGCCGTCACGGCTGATGTCCAGCAGTGTTGAGGACCAGCCGGTCCACTGTCTTTCCCCGTCACGGGTAAGAACAGTCATCTGGTCTCCACCCGCGACAATCGTTGATCCGTCCGCGGAGACGGCAACCATGGAGAATTCATTGCCCGGAGGAGCCGGTTGTGTCCAGAGCGGATCCACGGCACAAACGGCAGGGAGCAGGATGCCCATCAGGACAAGGCAGCAGAGGAGTGTCAGATGGCAGGATTTCATAATGATCAAGCACCGGTGATGCATTTATGGGATAAAGATACTTCTCTTTTCACCGGCATCCGGTCGGCGGAAAAACGGTCATACAGATCCCTGAAGAGAAAATGGATGGATGTCCGGAACAAAAACCACACTTACCGGTTCTTCAGCTCCTTCCCGGCAGAGAATGCTTTTGCTACCTGATCCCCGACCTGCCAGTATGCCGTCTGTGCATAGACAATCGGGTTGCTGGCCATGGTGTCCGGCTTCCCGTCAACGACACAGGCCCGGTCGGCATGGATCTCCACGACCTCCCCGATAACCAGCAGGTGGCTCCCGCAGTCGACAGATTCGAACAGCCGGCACTCGATATTGACCGGGCATTCCACTGCAAGGGGGGCCGTCTTCAGGTTGCCGTAGAAGGATAAAAAGATCTTCGACTTGTCCTCCTGTGCCCCGGAAACGAGGCCGCAGTAGTCCACCTTTGCCACGAGGTCTGCAGAGGGGACGTTCAGGCTGAAGGTCCTGTTCTCCTCAATTCCCCGCACGGTATACCGGGTCTTGTTCAGCGCAACGCAGACCATAGGTGGCGCCATGCAGGCGACCGTTGCCCACGCGGCGACCATGTAGTTCGGTTTTCCCTTCACCTGTGCTCCCACGAGCAGGGCAGGCATGACACTCATGTACGGCATGGGGCCGAGGGTAATCTTGTCCATGGAGGTTTTCACCGCAGAATATGTGCTCGTGGCGAGGTTAAGCGTATCGCACCGCGATGTTGAAGGCACAATCCTGATCGCAATCAGGATTGATCTTCCGCATGAAGAGATCCCTCCAGACGGTCAGCCTGCTCTCTCCCAAGGGGATCTGAGGTCAATGGACCGCGAGCAAGAGATCAAAAGTCAAACGCCCTCAGGGGAGGGATCACGAAAGCGGTCACCTCACTTCCTGATGAGGATGCAGCCTGCTATCCAAATTGTCTGTCGAACGGGGGCAGTTATGGAGAATCGGCGCCGGAACGGTCAGATGGATCCGAATTCCCGCTGTCTCACGGAGGCAGGGGACGACCCCCGTAATAAAGAGGAACAGCGCAGAGCCGGCGAGCGCGACAGGAGGTTTCATTCCTGACGGTATATCTCCAATCCTTCCATGACAGGCTCCGTACGACAGGTGTTGCCGAATTGTTTCAAAGGATGTTTCAAATTATGGTTTTCATGAAAAGATTTTATCACGAGCCGGGTAAATGGTCGAAACGGGACCATGGGTCCTCACACCGTGGAATCCTGCAACCCCCCCGGTCCTGCCGTCGGTTTCTGGCAGGACCGGGGATGAACCGTGAACGGAGGATCCGGGAGAGCATATGGAAAACGGTCGCCGGGATAAAACTGTTCTGCTGCTCGAAGTGATTACCGGAGAGATCCCCGGATACACGGACTCCGGAAATGATCCTGAATACTGCAGGTATAAAAAGCGGCTATTCTGGAATCAATACAAAAAGCGGGAGGCCTCTGGCTCGAACCGCGATCAACGGGTTTCCCGCAGCAACAACAGCATTACCGGGATGCGAGGACTGTTATAAAATTTCACCCTTCTCGAACTACGTGCGCCAGGGCTGAGAAGCGGTTCAGGGACAAAACGTTTCAAATATTGTTTCATTTTTTAATTTTCAGAGAACTACCTATAAACCCCTTCTTCATACGCGGATATGCGATTTGCCATGTCCTCAACAAAGACAACAGGAACCAGTACAGCGTTCAGAACCCTCCGGCCGGGACAGTTCCCCGTTGCGGGCATTCTCAGAAGCGAATGTGATCCCCTCAATTCGGCTTTCACCGAGATGACAGAAACCGGGAGGACGGACCGGTTCAGCGACCTGTTCCGGATGAGTGGTATGTATCTCAGTCCTGATGAGTTCAGGGAACTCCAGATCTTCGATGAGTTCCTGACCAGCCATGTCCTGGCGAGCGGGAACTGCGATGTCCAGTGCATGCTGCTCTGGAGTGAGTGGATCCGGGTCTTCCGGCGCCAGGTATCCGGATTTCCGAACCTGATCCGGGAAACTGAGTTCCGCAGTGCCATCACGGGCAAGTTCGGCGCCGGGATCGCCACCGACGGGTGGCGGGGCGCAGTCTATGCCGGCGTACGCTACGTTCCATGAATCCAACAAACAAAGAGTTCTTGCGATATACCGGCTTTTTGGAGAAAACATAGTTTTTCACGGGGTATCATCCCCCTTTCGCACCACCGGTCCCCCTTTTCGGGGACGGGGCGAATGAGGATGACCTGAGTTCCGGTGCAGATCATCATCTGCATAGCAATGGGGGGGCCGCGCAGGAATGGACTCTGAACGTGGGAGGGGTATAAACCTGTCCCGGCAAGTTCAAATCTAACGGTTATCAGAAAAGAGTTCCGGGCTTTACCCCCAAGGGTTAGCCGGGCGGAGCGATGGTATTGATCGTCCCGGTGATCCGTACCGGTTCCTTTGATGCTCCCCACTCGATTACCTTGCAGCGGACCGCAACCCATTTCCAGCTCCCGTCCCTGCAGGCCAGCCGGAACTGTGTTTCAAGCAGAGGTTGGCCACCGGGTAAGTACGCGAGGAACGCTTCCAGCACAAGGGGCATGTCCAGGGGATGGACGAGATGTTTGCACGCAGGTATGGTAATTTCCGGAAGATCGGCAGGCGTGTATCCCAGCGTGCGGTAGACCCACTGGTGAATATCCCGCACCTGCATGGTGCGGATATCCACATCCCAGATGCCGACATCCCCTGCCATCAGGGCGAGCTCCAGCCGTTGCCGGCTTTCGTAGAGCGCCTGCGCCCTTTTTTTGCGTTCGGTCAGGTCAATGATAACACCACGGATACCGGAAGGTGTGCCCGTCTCGGGATTCGTGATCTTCGCGCCGTATATGAGCGCAGCAAAGAGGGTCCCGTCGTGGCGCAGGAGCAGGTACTCATTTCCGCCGCTCCCGCTTCCGCTGATGATACTGTTCATATCCTCAACAAAGCGTTCCCGGTCGCCGGGCGAAATGAATTGCAGGATGGATACGTCCCCTGTGACAACTTCCGGTGAAAGGCCGAACCATGCATACCCGTGCCGGTTCGCAAAGGTCAGGCGGTACTCAAGGTCCGTCTCGTAAATTGCAACCGGGATGATATCCGCAAATCCCCGGATCATGTCCCGGTAGGTATTCATGTCCTGCCGTACCGCGTAGTAACCCGAAATATCCCGGAACGATTCGATAGCCCCGGTAACCGTCCCGTCCGCATCATACAGCGGACTTGCCGTTATCCACAGGTTTGCCCCCTCCCCACCATTGAAGTGAGGGATGAAGACCTCGGAGGTGATCTTATCGCCAACTTTTTCGAAATAGCGGTAACTTGAATCCGCTGAGGTTTTTTCTCCCAGTACGAGGTCGATGAGGAGGGGTTGTTTCACCCCGTAAAAGGGAACAGAATAGGCAAAGTCACCCTTCCCGACAATCTCTTCACCGGGTATACCGGTCATCAGTTCCATGGCCTTGTTCCATGCAATCACGCAGCCATGGATATCCCGGACAAACGTTGCATCCGGGAGGAAGTTGATGATATTCATGAGCCGCTGGTGGGAGATCTCCAGCGCGTCCTTCATCCTCCTGCGGTCGATAGCCCGCGTGATCTTGTGCCGGAGCTCGGCGATCATGGCGTTGATATCGGTTCCTTTCTGGATATAATAGTCCGCACCATTGTCAAAGGCGGCGATCACGACATCCTCGCGTCCCTTGCCGGTGAAGAGGAGGTAGGGGATATTGCCATGATCGGAACGGACCTGTTTTAACAGGGCTATACCGTCCATGTCAGGCATGTTATAATCCGAGACAATGGCATCGTAGTCCGTAGCCCGTATCATCTCGAGGGCTCCCCGGGCGGACTCAACGGTGTCGACCGTGAAATCACCGGTCTTTTCCAGCAGGATCTTGTTCACGTCAAGGATTCCTGCTTCATCATCAACGTACAGAACAGAATACATGAAGATCGCAAAAAACCCTTATTTCGCCCGTTGTAATTTCATCGCCCCAGACCCGACTCCATGATTTTCCCGTTGGCAGTACAATAAGATTGATGGGTGCCGTTTATATGCCCTTTGGTACGATCCGGCATAAACCGCTCACCGGATACCGTCTGTTTCATGTGTATCAGGCGATTCTGAAATTTGTTCCGGGATCTCCAATTGCGCCGCCGGTATACTTCATCTGTTCCGTCAAATAATTCAAAGAATAATTTCGAAACTATTATTTATAAAAAAAGACAAATTTCCGGTCAGATTTTACCGCATCCCGGAACAGGTGACTATCCACTGGTCAGGGTTTGGCAGGTAACGGGATGAGTGAACAAATGACACGATTCATGGCACGCGTACTTTTTCTTGCAGCTATTCTGACCATCGCCGGCATCATCTTTCCTGCCGGGGCCGCGGGGGTTACGGTGACAACCGGCGCATTCCGGGCCCGTGTGAGGAAAAACAGGTACGCATAACCTCTTTTTTTACCTGCCATCGGCAGTTCTCACCAGGTTGCGTTGCGTGTCTTGACACTTCAGCTGGTTCATCCAGATTTGAGTGAACGAGGGGGGGCCTTCATGCACCCATGACAATCTGCACCGCGGTGGGATACTTTTTCATGATTGCATAGGCGATCGGGCGCGACACCCAGAACCGGTCCCCCTGCATGGTCCGAAGCGTGCTCACCTCGCCCAGCAGCTGGAGGGCTGCAAGGGCCGGTGCATCCGCGCACGAGCAGCTGTCCGGTACGCCCGGGGACGAGTAGAACAGGACCGGGAGTTTCAGCTGCCGGTGCAGGTCTTCCGGAAGGCCCTGGCCAAGAGAAACGATAACGCTTTTATCGAAATAATACGGTTCCCCGTTCTTGCTGACAGCCGATGGCCGGTCCTCACGGAGCAGGACGGAGAGTGGCTTTCGTACGGTCACCAGCCCCTCATTCATCCTTGCGATCTCCAGGCCTATCCAGCGGTTGAGCACGGATTCGTCCGTGATACGCGGGGGGTACGTCATACGTATCATGATGATCTCTTTTTGGAACGTATCAAAATATGGTGGCCGGAACTGCTGCTGATGCAGAGCGCTGGACCGGGTATTTCAGTTATTTTGACCGGACAGGTACCCGGCATAACCGGGCGCAGGGAATAAACATCCCGCTCTGATGAGAGAGACCCGGGGTTCACGCCACATAATCCGGTTGTTGCGGGTCCCAAAAACCAAAAAAACCCGCAAGCATTTTCTGGTTGTATGACCTCCCGGTAGGGGAGCACCATGACATACCGGGACTGGGGGTGCAACCCCCTGGCAGAAGAATGTGAATCCTGCCTCAATGCCATATGTAACGCGTGTGATGAAGAATTCCGGAAAAACCGGAGGAATGCAAAAATACCTGGCGGTTTTGATGAAGCCTGCCAGGACGCCGGCGAACCGGACTGTGACCGGTGTGATCCGGAGAAGATGCCCGACTGTTCAGGCTGTGAAATTATCATCAGTGTCTGCAAAAACTGCAGTGAGCAGAAAACCTGCGAGTTCAGAATTACGGGTGACCACTGAACGGGTTCATGGGCGGTTCAGCAATTCCCGACGAGAAAAATACCGTGATCTGACCTCATTTCCCCAAAAGAGACCTTCCCGGTGCCCTCCTCCCGGCCCCGTAATCGCAGTTCTCCTGTTTTCCCGTTGGAAAAAGATCGCTTTTTCCCCGTCCGGGAACCCCGTTTATTTTTCGCCCATAGCGGGCTCCGGCCGGACGCGGGCTTGCCCGGCAAACTGCAGATAACGCTATTTTTGCGCAAAACGGCAGGCCACTAAATTGCACGGTCTGAATCCGTTTAAAATGCCCCTTTTTAAAAAATACGGCAATAAAACGATATTTTCCTTCAGTGTTGGCATCGTTTCCACTGCCGAATTTCCGGGCACAAAACCACCCTTCCACTCTCCGTCGGAGAATCGATCCAAGGGGACTTACAGTCCCCGACCAGGCCCCCTTTATAAGGGAATCCCACCTTACCAGGGTCCGGGGTCCCCGGTCGGCGGATGAGATCCCTACCGGGCGTGCGGGTTCACGTACTCGTCCGGGTCAAAGAATCCGATCTCGCCAACCGCGACATCATAGATCCGGAGACGGCGGAACGTACGCTCGTGCTGGGTGCGGAGCCAGATCTCGCGGGGCATCCAAGGGGGAAACGGCATCGCCCTGACCTCGCGGAGATCGTCTTCCAGCAGGTCTTCGTATAATGTGTCCGGGTTGATGTGGTTGCGCACCACTCGGACTTTCACCAGCATCGCGTATTTGTCCTTGAAAACGATGAAGTCGTACGCGAGCTCCGAATTGTCGGTGTTCTCCTGCCACCGGTAGCCCATCCGCTCTGCGAATTTTTTTGCATCGCGGATGGCGGCGGTGGGTTTTGGGCCGCGGGTCATTCTTTTTTATGTACGGAGTGGCGGGTTGTAGGGTTTGTGGTTGGCGGGATTTCAATGCGAACATTCTATGGGGGAAACCAGCCTGAACCCCGATTTGTCCGATTTGTCACTAAGTCAACCTCCTCGGATCGAAATATTGTACCGAATGTTTGCATCCTTTAACAGATGAAGCTAAGCAGAAAGTACAAAACACGTCTCAAGAACGTCACATTTTATTTTCGGAAAACCCAAAGGCACAGACATTATTTTTAGAACTTTTAGCTCATCTCAAGTAGATTTATTATTTTCTCGAATAATTTAAATTAATCAGGGAATAGTCATGGATTCTAAAAAAATCGAGGAAAAGATACTCAAGGAAATAACCAAAAAATTTGAGGGAATGCCTGGAATTAAAGTTGTTTCAGTTTTACCTGAATTAACTAAGAACATTTACGCGAATCTGGTTAAAGATGTTCAGTACCNNTACCAAAAACTTAGGAACAGAGAAAGAATATACAGCAATTTTCGTCCTTCCAGGGACCTTCGGAGTACCTATTGGAACTCGCATCGGAGAATTTGAAATAATTGAGGTAGATCTATCCGACAATAAATTAAAAGAATTAATTGAGGGACATTTCTCAAAACTAACAAGGTTTGACCTAAAAAAATGTGTATGGGTAAGGACAAAATTCAAAAGCTATCGGAATCTGCGTATTCACGAATTACTCTATAAAAAAGCAGAATCGCTTTTACCCGTTCTTTCCTTTGCTCTACACTCCCGAATACCTCTAAATAATTTAATGGGGTATGTCATTTCTGACAATGGAGATAGGACGATTGTCGAACCTTCTGAAAGTCTCTCTGCTGCCCATTACATCGAAGAAGCTGAAAAATCACTATTGACACAATTGTCGGAAATCAGTTCAAAGAAAAAAAATACACCCGTTGAATCTAAGATTCTACATTCATTGGATATTTACTGGTTATCACAGCTATCACAAAAGCCTGAAATCGAATTGTTGCTGCTAATTTCGACTTTAGAAAGTCTATTGCTTTCAAATAATGATCGCGACTTTTTCGGCTCACGCCTTGCAGAAAAAAGTGCGTTCTTATTGAGTGATAATCGACAAAAAAGAATTGAGATTTCTAAATTCGTTATGAAAATGTATGATCGCCGATCGCGATTAGTTCACCAAGGTGTAAAAAATATCAATGATCCTGAACTTGATCACCTAAAATTAATCGTACTTGTAGCCCTCTTTAAGATGCTAGAATTATCGTCAAAATATGAGAAAATCAATCGAAGAAATAAACAAACCGAACAAGAAGGTATTGAAGATCTCCTTCTTAATCTAAAATTTGATTAAGGGATAATTACGGGGGGTCTTTCCAATATGCCGGTGAAAAATACTTCCGTCAGATGGTCCGGTACCTCAACGGGGATTGTGTGAGGATCTTTTCACCTTTCCGGTCTGTCTCGATAATTGATATTTTAACATCTGCACCGTAGGGAATCGTAACGGGTAGTTCCGTTGCCATGATAACAAAATATCCCCGTTTATTGAATTCCGGTGGAATTGGAAAGCGGTAGTCTTTGGGATCGTCCTTAACGTTGATCTGCACGCAGTGATTCGGGCCCGCCCTGGGTATCAGCCCCTGGCCATCGACACGCAGCGATTGATCGTGATACGTTACCGCTTCAGGATCCGGCGTCTTCTGATATTTCCTTCTCTCAAATTGCGCAAGGATCCGTAACCCATCAATTTCCATTCTGCCCATGCGGAATAATGTGCTGCCCGGTCTCTTGAATTGTGCTCAATGACCGGGATCAAAAAAGTCGAAAACTGCCTGAGATGATTAAAAAATATATTCTGACCGACTTAAAAGTCAGTCATAATCCTGAACTGGTCGATCTCTTCCCGGTTAAGCTGCTCTAAGAACTCATCCGCTGCATGCGAAACATCCTTCGAGGCGGTGATCGCACGGCCGACAACAAGGATATCAGCACCCGCCTTGAGCGCATCCTTGACAACATTCGTCCGGATGCCGCCCGCGGTTGCCACGAGCAGCTTGCCGCCGGCTGCCTTCTTGAGTGCCGGGATGTCGCCCCAGGCATGTGCGGTTTCTTCGACATCGATTGCACGGTGAAGTTCCACGATGTCCGGCTTGACTTTGAGGTTCTGGATCACTTTTACCGGGCTCGGGACATTCAGCATATCGATGACCGAGTAGATGCCGACTTTCTTCGCCTCGATGATTGCCTTCTCGATGGTGGACGTGGGGGCAAGGCCGGAGATGACGACGGCGTCAGCGGTTGCATCGGCTGCCATGCGGGCTTCGAGGTTCCCGGTGTCGAGAATCTTGAGGTCGGCGATGATGAACGCATTGGGCTTGACCTTCCGGATCTCGGAGAGGACGTTGAGGCCGAACTTCTTGACAAGCGGGGTCCCCGCCTCGATGATGAGGTGGTCGTTCTCCGGCAGTGCCGAGAGAACAGCGGTGAGCTTGTTCAGGTCAACAATATCGCATGCCACCTGCAGGTACGGCGGGTCCCAGAGACGCTGGACCTTGAATCCCATGACCGCGTGGGCGGCCCGGTCTTTCTCCTTGAGCAGGGTCTTCGTGTCCGGGAACGATTCCATGGCTCGGGTGATCGCAAGCTTGGTTGCACCGTAATTGAAGCGGTAGAGCTTGTTGTAGTCCTTTGCCTCCGGGTGGACAAAAACGGAGGCAAGGATCACGAGGTTCTCGGTGTCGGCGCTGCCGAACGCGCCTTCCTCGAGGCTGTCTGCAACGGCCTTTGCCACCGCTGCCTGCACGGGGCCGAACATCTCGTTGACCTGGTGCATGTCCTTCAAGGTAACCTTCGGGATGACGAGGGTCACGGGCTTCGTCAGCAGGTTCGGGCGGACAACCGCGAGCAGCGGGGTATGACCGGCCGAGTACTGTGAGATCGCGTTTGCAAACGCTGAACCGATCGGGCCTTCCTTCTCGCCCATCAAAAGGTCGATGTGCGCCAGTTCTGCGCCATCGCCAACAAGTGCTTCTCCGATTAAATACATGGAACTCTTCCTGAAATCCTGTATAGTATGTGCCTGTCAGATATGATAAACATTTCAAATTGCCGAATTTTTAAAAGAATGAGGCAGGAGAATAACTCATCAGGATTTGTGGTCTTCTCAGGTCGCCCGGATTTGATAATGATGATAACCCTTATGATGCCAGGTGGAGACAATGAGCAATGCGCTACTTCGGAAAACCAGGATTTTTGCAAAAGTACAGATGAACTGATTATGGGTTTTCAGCCCATAGAGAAAAACATGGAAATGTATCCATCAATCCATATCATAACTATTAGGTATCCAGCCAAATTCAGCTTTAAGCCAGTGGAGCTCCCCCCCGCATTCCGGGCAGAAATGAGGTCCAGGCGGCGGACCCCTGATCGGGACATTCTTCATAAAATATTCCTCATTGCATTTCGAACACCCGTAACGTTCCATACTGTTAATTAGGGTCTCCTTGGGATTAACCTGCCTCAGCAGCATAATCTGCCTGGATTTTACAAACGGGACCGTCCCGTGCTAAAAAACGTGTGTAGAAAACGTGGGGTTGGTGAGATTTGAACTCACGATCGACGGGTCTCTCCGACATGCATCAGTGCTCCAACGGGTCATCATCGAATCAACTCAGGAGACCCATTGTTCATCATCTGCGAGCACAAAGAACGCAAAGACCGCTGGAGCCCGTCGCCATACCGGGCTAGGCCACAACCCCGTTCTGTTGTCATCAGGATGCTTTCTTTTCCTGACTCAATAAAATCGCAGTGCAGAAACTTAAGAGTTGTGATGTTCATGCTGCCGCCGGGGTATGCCATTGGATGGAACGGGTGGAAGTCCATGAAGTAACCTCGCGGGAGCGCAGTTCCGGAGGTCCCGTTCCGGAAACCCGGGGTGACCCGGTGGTGCACCAGATCGGAAAACCTGTTGCACCGTCCCCGCGGTTAAATCATTATCCATATATGAGTTGCCCTCCCACCCTGTACGAATGGACGAGGGCAGCTATGCGAGCGGAACATCGGCATTCCCCCTGATGGGAATGACGATCGGTGAGATGGTAGACAGGATAGCGGCGAAATACCCGGACAGCGATGCGGTGGTATCCATGCACCAGAACATCCGGTGGAACTACCGGCAGTTCCTGGACCAGGTGAACACCGTTGCCCGCGGCCTGATGGGGATGGGCGTTGAGAAAGGGGACCGGGTCGGGATCTGGGCCATGAACCATGCGGAATGGCTCGTGGTTCAGTTCGCAACCGCCAAGATCGGCGCGATCATGGTGAACATCAACCCGGCGTACCGCACGTACGAGCTCGAGTACGCGCTCAAGCAGTCCGAGATCTCGACCCTGATCATCCAGGGCCGGTTCAAGACCTCCGATTACGTGGGGATGTTCTACGAAGCCTGCCCGGAGGCAACCGAGGCGCGGGCCGGGCGGATCTCCAGCGAGAAGTTCCCGTTCTTAAAAAACGTGATCTTCCTGGGGAATACCGTGTACAACGGCATGTTCACGTGGGACGAACTCCTGAAGCGTGCCGAGGAGATCTCCATGGACGAACTCGTGCACCGGAGCGAATCGCTCTCGTTCGACGACCCGGCCATCATCATGTACACAAGCGGGACAACGGGATTCCCCAAAGGTGTTGTCCTGACCCACCATTCCGTCCTCAACAACGGTTACATCATCGGTGAGGGCATGAACTTTACCGAAAAGGACCGGCTCTGCATCCCGGTTCCCTTCTACCACTGCTTCGGGATGGTGCTCTCCAACCTTGCCTCCGTCACCCATGGTACCGCGATGGTCCTGCCCGGCCCCGCTTTTGATGCCGAAGAGGTCTTAAAGACCGTTGAGAAGGAGCGGTGCACCGCAGTCCACGGTGTACCGACTATGTTCATTGCGGAACTCGCCCACCCGGACTTCCCGAAGTACAACCTCACCTCCCTGCGAACCGGCATCATGGCCGGTTCTCCCTGCCCGATCGAGGTGATGAAGGAGGTCAATACCCGGATGCACATGAGCGAGATCGTGATCGTGTACGGCCAGACCGAGACGAGCCCGGGCGTCACCATGACCACGACCAGAGACCCGGTCGAGCGCCGCGTCACAACCGTAGGCCGGGCATTCCCCCACACCGAACTCAAGATCATCGACCCCGCGAGCGGTAAGATCGTGCCGACGGGAGATGTCGGCGAGATCTGCGCCCGGGGGTACTGCGTGATGAAATGCTACTACAACAATCCGTCGGCAACCACAGCAACGCTGGACAAGAACCACTGGAACCATACCGGCGATCTCGGCACCATGGATGAAGAAGGGTATTTCAAGATCGTCGGGCGGTTAAAGGACATGGTCATCCGCGGCGGCGAGAACATCTACCCGCGGGAGATCGAGGAGTACCTCCACCACCACGAGAAGATCGCCGACGTGTACGTTGTCGGCGTCCCGGACATCAAGTACGGCGAGGAACTCTGTGCGTGGATTAAACTCAAGCCCGGTGTAACCATGACCGAGCAGGAAGTCAAGGACTTCTGCAATGGAAAGATCTCCCGGTTCAAGATCCCGCGGTACGTGATGTTTGTGAACGACTTCCCGATCACGATCTCCGGTAAGATCCAGAAGTTCAAGATGCGGGAGGAGTCCGTCAAGTTCCTCGGTCTTCACGAGGCAGACAAGATCGAGACTGCATAATTTTTTTTAGGGTAACGTATCAACGTAGCCCTGACTTCAAGCTCCAACAGGAGGCCCCCCATACTCCCGTCCTGCCCCCATTGGGGGCCCAATCGCGCATGCGATTCCTCTGTAATACCCAAAATCACAGTTCAGGTACTATAGCACTATCGCAACCGGGGCTTCAACAGCGGCGGGGGCGAAGCCCCATGAGCGTCGGCGTTTTTAAAATCGTCGGCAGCTGCACTTTTCCCCCCTTCCATTTTGGGTAGCCAATTTTTCTTGTTTTTCGATCATAAATCCTTCTTGAACTTAGTGGTAAAACACGTTCCCCTTTTTTTACACACAGGAAACCAACCACAGGATTTTTTTCCTTGATCGGATAGAGGAAAATTTTTGGATATAGTACCATGCTAACGACTCATTTTTTCTGGAATACACCGGAGAGGCACCGCATTCAGACATCCGGGGGGGCTTCGCCACAGGCTCGCCCCCGCCGTTATGGCGATCCCCATAGTGCGACAGGACGGTGAAACTTGTCTGGACTTTTGGATCAAATCCGTCTGCAATGTTCGCACTTTTTTTCCTTATGATCTCGTTCAATTTTTTTTATCAGGTTTTTTTAGTCTGAATCGGAATGTTGTTTTTGTTGTTGAATAATGACTATACCCAAATTTTTTGTGACGGTATCGGCATTACCACAGGCAATGGTACCTGTACGGGTTACCGGTTCCGGATTCCGTGTGTCCATACGAGTATCCGCGGGCGCCCGGGGCGGGAATCTGCTGTGGCGTTTCAAACCATTACGCTTTATTAGGGTGCCCCGGAAATAGTATCCGGTATGCAGTGTCCTGATTGTGGTTACGAGGCGGATGACGCAGCAGTTTTCTGCCCGCAGTGCCGCTTCCAGTTCCGGGAAACCTGCGAACCGGCTCCCGGCACCACAATTCCTGGCACACCCGTGCACGATGTGGATATCGACGAGGGCTTTTTTGAAGAGACACCGCATGCGTTCTCTGATAAGGAACTCAGGATGCTGGAAGTCCAGCTGGTGCAGCCCGCTGTTCTCGTTGTCCTGATAATCTCCCTGTTTGCGTATTCGATTCTCCTGACGGTTCCCTTCGTCCCGCTGACCGTTGCCGGGCTGAACATCGGGGTGACCGGGATCCTAAGCCTTGTCTGCGGTCTGATCGCGGGCATCCTGTTTTTTTTCCTTGCACGGCGATCCCTCGCGAAATTCCGGTACCGGCAGTAACTCCCGGACCGGCGAATTATTTTCACGACCGATCTTCAGTATTCTGCCTGCAGATTATGAGGGAGGTGCATTACCTGCAGGGATATCACCAGCGGACTGCAATCCCTCCCGGCAGGTATGCCGGGCCTCTGCTCTGCTTTTTGAAAAGGTATTTGAATCCAGGATCCCTTCCACGGGTCCCCGAAACCCGGTCCCTGGCAACAATGATGCCCCTTCACATTCATCAGGAAACGTGCAGAGAAACAGCGCCCGATATCATCGATAGTCGTATCCCGGCAACGGGCCGGTTCAATGATGGTGAATATCCGCTCTGCACGGTCCGTTACCCGTTCTTCTTCACATATTCGATAAGCCCGGAGATATGCTCTTTTGCCGCTGCGGTTGCCGCTGGATCCCGCTCAAACGTCAGGGTCAGGACATCCCCCTCCCGGGAACCGGAAGGGAGACCGGCAACCGGAATAGTGATGTGCTCCCCTGATCCATCCAGCGGGATCAGCACTGCGATCCCGTCATCAATTTGGTCTATGGAATACTTCATGACAATCCTCCCTCCGCTCTCCGGTCAATGATAGTCCCGCTTCCATCTTTTAAGATTGCCTGGTCCCCGCTGTTACCCCAGAGCGGTTCTGTCCTGCCCATGAAGAGCGCAGTATCGTTCATCACACCACTGCCGGTATACACGGTCACCGATCTCCGGGGCAGAAGAAGAAATGCCGGGAAGGTGTAAGGGTCTGCACCGTACCTGTCTGAAAGCGTCCAGCCGGTGATAAGCACCACGCCGTCGCCGCGGTTCGCGATCCGGACCCACTCACCGTTCAGGTTCACCCGGTCATCGCCGGGCGCATCGAACCGGACGGCATCGATCTTCAGGAACGATGCGTTGCCAATCTGGAGGGAGGGGATGGATACCGACGGTACCGGAATGATGAGCGGGGAGGGGATGGCAGGGAGTGCCGGGATGGTGACATTGACAGGTACTACCGGAAGGACCGGTAGGGTGACAGCTGCTGAAGGGGTGGCTTGAGGGGTCACGGAAGGAACCGCTGTACCAGGGCTTGTCGTGGGAGATGGTGAAACCGGGATTACCCAGATCCCACCCTGCCCGTTCTCCGTGGTCACCGAGTACGAGATGCCGTCACTCCGGATAAGGACCATACCGTCGCGGTCGGTGCGGTATATGGCGGGAACCGCAGCCTGCAGGGCATCGAGCGTCTCCGTGTGGGGGTGGCCATACGGATTGTCCGTTCCAAGAGAGAGAACAGCCACTTCCGGACGAACACGGGACAGGAATGACGATGAGGTCGCATCGGTACTCCCATGGTGAGCGACTTTCAGGACCTCTGCCTGCGGGGAGAGGCCGTTCCTGAGGAGCCCCTGCTCAGCTTCGTCACCGGCATCGCCGGTGAACAGAAAACTGATCGCCCCGTACGAGACCTTCAGGATGATACTGTTCGCATTCAGGTCATCACCCGGCCGTTCTGCCGGGGGAGAGAGGACAAGGAGCGCAAGGGAGGGATCGGGTTCCATGCTCAGGCCCGGTTCCGCCACGGTATACCGGATATCCTGCTCCCTGACCGTTGCAAGGAAGTGTTCGTACACCGGCGAAGTATGGGGGAGAGCGGTATCCAGCACTTCCCCAACCGGGAATGCGGCGAGGACGTCTGGCATACCGCCGATATGGTCGGAGTGGGGGTGGGTGGCAACGAGCAGGTCAATGTGGTCTGCGCCGAGTTTTTTAAGATCGCTTACCACCCGCTCACCCATGTCCACATCGCCGGCGTCGATCAGGATCACCGTGTCGCGGAAGAGAATGAGCGACGAGTCCCCCTGCCCGACATCGAGAAAATACACCCGGAGGTCGCCGCTGTTCGCTCCCTCATGGGAGGGGCTGCCCGGCAGCCCGGGAAGGTCTGCACAGCCGGAGGAGAGGATACCGGCAATAAGGATAAGGACAGCACAGGCAGACAGGACTGCCTGTACGGGTACGGGTGAACGCATGCAGGCGGCTCCCTATACCGAATGCGCCCGCCGGACAAGGTCTGCTGCCGCCCGTGCCGCACCGGAAAGGATCTGCTCTTCGCCCGGGATCTCCCGCTCGAGCATCAACACCCTGCCATTGCAGATGGTGGTCTCGACAGCCCCGCCATTGCAGGAGTACACGAGATTTGAGGTTGCATTGTGCCGGGGGGTATTGCAGGCAGTATGGGAACTGACGAGAATGATATCCGCCGGCACGCCGGCCCCAAGCCTGCCGGCAGCAAGACCGAGCCCCTTTGCGCCGTTCACGGTTGCCATGGCAAGCGCCTCGTGCGCCGGCAGGATTGTCGGGTCGTTCCAGGAGAACTTCTGGAGCAGGGCCGCGGTCTTTGCCTCCTCGAACATATCGAGGTTATTATTCGAGGCGCACCCGTCAGTCCCCAGACAGACATTCGCACCTGCCTTAAAAAGCCAGTGGTACGGCATGGCACGGTTCGTGGCAAGCTTCATGTTACTCGACGGGTTGTGCGATGCAGCAGCACCGCGTTTCCCGAGAAGTGTGCACTCAGCCTCATCGAGCCAGCAGCAGTGGGCCGCAATGGTCCGGGGGGTGAGAAGCCCGCAGTCGTCGAGAAGGACGGCCGGGCGTTTCCCGTGCCGGGCAATGCAGTCAGTTACCTCCTTCTCGGTCTCGCTCAGGTGGATATGGATCCCGATCTTTTCCTGTGCGGCAAATTCTGCACACCATATGAGCCCTTCGGGCGAGACCGTGTAGATTGCATGCGGGCCGACCGCCGCTCTGATACGGGGGTTGGCGAGCGAACCGATGTGGCGGATGAGATCCTCGGTTGCTTTGCACTCGGCCTCCCGTTTCTCCGGGCTGAAGAGATCGATGAACCCGTAAGAGAGCGTGGCACGGATACCGGCTTCATCTACGGCACGGGCAGCCTCGTCCATCATGAAGTACATGTCATTGAAGGCCGTGGTTCCGCTCTTTATCATCTCAAGGCAGGCAAGTTTTGTCCCCTGGTAAACATCTTCGGGAGTCAGGTGGGCTTCGAGCGGCCAGATCTTCCGGGAGAGCCAGTCCTGCAGGATCATGTCATCGGCATATCCCCGGAGGAGACTCATGGCCGCATGGGTGTGGGTATTGACCAGGCCGGGAAGCGCGATCGCCCCGTTCCCGTCTATGACAAGGTCTGCGGCTCCCTTGTATTCCCTCCGGACACCTTCACCGACTGCGCCGATGAGACCGTCATCCCTGATAAAGATATCCGCAATCCTGCCCTCGAGCTGCACGTCCGCAATCAGGATCGACTGCTGCCTGCCAAAAATATCGTCCATAGCCATCCTCCGTTACGCCATCTGCCTGATGATGGTATTCAGAATCGTACCGGTCCGCTCCCGGTACTTCCGGGAGATCTCCAGTACCTCGTCCCAGGTGAGGACACCGTCTGCAAGCCCGTTCGCGTAATTGTCCACCGTGCAGATAGCGGCAAAGGGCATCGAGAGCTCGCGGGCAAGCGTTGCCTCGGAGGCCAGTGTCATACCCACAAGGTCGGCATACCGGGAAAAAGCCCGAATCTCGGCAACCGTTTCGAACCGCGGGCCCCGGGTCTGTATGTACGTTCCCCCCAGCCTTGTTGCCGGGATATGCCGGTGCAGGTCCTCCGAGAGCTCCCGGGAAAGTTCCGGCATGACATGCTCCACGGTAAAATCATGAATGGAGGGGATTTCCGTTATGCTTATGTAATCAGTGGGTATGACGAGCGATCCGGGTGCAATGTCCTGGTTCAGTGACCCGGATGAACCGAACGCGACGATGCGATCCACCCCGGCGATTGCGAGGGCGGCCATATTTGCCCGGAAATTAATCCGGTGCGGCGGCAGGTCCTGCTGGTGGCGCATCAGGAGTGCAACATCCCCGATACAGAGTTCCGTGTTCCCGAACGGGGTGTCGATCTGCTTTTTTTCCAGTTCCGGGAGCGTGGAAAAGAGGAGACTCGTCCCGCCGATAATGCCCAGCATTACGGCCACCTTCCGGGCGTGCGGCACCTGTTCATACCCGCGTCTCTCTGGAACTGCTGCAGAACGATCCCTTCTCTGTCAGAATGGTTGGCGCAAGCAGCACTAATAATTAGCGCATTTTTTTTGGGAGCCGGTTTGGGTAAGCGTAAATGGGGGGACAGCCCATAATTCCGGTCATGGGGATCTTTCTCACCGTCAGCGATGAAGCAATAAAAAACGGCGAATGCACGGATATCTATTTTATCCGGACGGAAGAGGCATTACAGAACGACGACATCAACCCGCAGGTTGTCATGGAAGTGACCGCAACCTCCCTGCCGGATTCGTGGGCTGTCTTCTGCGGTCTTGCCGATGTGCTCACCCTTCTTGACGGCGTTCCGGTGACGGTCGATGCGATGCCCGAAGGCACCGTCTTTTACCGGAACGAACCGGTCCTCCGTATCGCCGGGAAGTACCGGGACTTCTGCCGGTACGAGACCTCGATCCTCGGGTTCCTCTGCCATGCTTCCGGTATTGCCACCGCCACGGCCCACATCAGGCTGGCTGCAGGTGGCCGCCCGGTCTACTCGTTCGGCTCACGGCGCCAGCACCCCGCGATCGCCACGATGATCGAGCGGTCGGCGTGGATTGGCGGGGTCGATGGGGTCTCCAATACCTGTGCACCGGAGGGGATGCCGGTGGTCGGGACCATGCCCCACGCGTTTGTCATGTGCTACAGGAAGCCGGAGGACGCGTGGCGCTCGTTCGACCGGAGCGCTCCGGAATCGGTCCCCCGGATCATGCTCTGCGATACCTGGTGCGACGAGAAATCGGAGTCGCTGCGGGCCGCAGAATGCGGGGCTGCGGCAGTCAGGCTCGACACCCCCCGCTCCCGGCGCGGGAACATGCGGGCGATCATCGAGGAAGTGCGGTGGGAACTCGATGCCCACGGCTTTAAAAACGTGAAGATCTTCCTCTCCGGGGGTGTAACCCGGGAGGACGTGATCGCATACCGCGACTGCGTGGACGCATTCGGTATCGGAGGCGCCATTGCCAATGCCCCGGTCATCGACTTTGCCATGGACATCGTGGAGATTGAAGGGGAGCAAAAAGCAAAGCGGGGGAAGCGGAGCGGTGTCAAGCAGGTCTATGCAAAGAAGAACGGGGAACATATCATGCTGCCGCTCTCGCAGAAGGGGCCGGAGGGAGCAGTGCCCCTGATCGAGAATTTCATCTGCAACGGGAACGTAGTGCAGGATTCATGGATGCAGGAAGCACGGCGGCGGACGATACAGGGTGCTGCTTTGGAAAACCTGTCGCAAAAACCGTCCTGATTCAAAAATCCCTTCCTGCCGGGACTAAAAAAGAAACGGAAATGCCCGGTATGCCAACCTACCGCTATTTATTACGTGAGAACCTAACAGCGTCCCATGGAGAATCCGCCAGAGCCCCCCGTTCTCCTGCGCATATGTCCCTCCTGCAACAGTCCGATCGAGATCGATCACGCGTACTGTGAGATTTGTGGCGTGAAGATGCCGGAACTACCCGTATGCAGGAACTGCGGTGCACGGTTCATCGCCCCGGTGAAGTTCTGCGAACGGTGCGGGACACCATTCATCCCGGACAAGAATCCGGAAGCGGCTGCGGAGGAGACGCCGGAACCTGATGACCGGTCCGAATCCGTAATCCCCAAAAAATCCGCGGTAACAAAGAAGGAACCGGTCAATGTGTCATCAGGTCCGGACATTCCGGGAAACGTCGATGACGCACTGTTTCTCCGTTCAGCAGAGCCGGAGCCGGTACAAAAGAAGGTGGATACGGCATACCTGATCAGAGGGATCGTTCTCCTGGGTATCATTCTTGCCGCTGTCTGGTTCCTCATCCTGCCAATGCTCACCGGCAGCGGATGGGCAGGTGTTCTCAACCGGCCGGCATCAGAGGTCACCTCCATACCGGGTTCACCCACGGCCCGCTCGATCCCGCCAACGCTTATGGAGACTTCTGTCCCCACACCGCTCCCCGACGCACTCGCCCCAAAACCGACACAACTGGTGCCCGAAGGGCAGGAGGTCTTTTTTCTGGTCCGGAAAGATGCGGTGACTGCACGGATCACCGTAACCCTTGCCGGCGGAACGGGGATCGACAGCATCAGCAGTTCAGAGGTGAAGGTCACCCATCCGGATGGAGCAGTGGCATCGGGGATAATTCTGCCATTCAAGGGGGCAACCGAGATCATCCTCGATGGATCAAAAGAGACTGACCGGGTGGAGATCATCACAAAGATGACCAATGGCCGGACCTACCGGGTTTATGATAACCTGGTCCCGTTTCAGCAACTGTAGATCCGATCCGTTTTCTTGCACGATGTTCATTCTCTTTAGAGACCCGATATCGTACCGCAGGGAGTCTTGTCAGGTCCTGCGGTGCAAGCAGTCCGAAAAACACGGATACCAGCCGGTTCTGTAAAAAGTGCAAAATATGCCTCCGAAACATCTCAGGTACCCGCACCACACAACCGTCGGCCGACCGGGTCCCGCCAGCTGCAGCATCCACGGAGGACGACCTGTTCAAACGGGTGGACCAGCTATCTCGGGGAATAAACAATTCTTTTATCCTATGCCATCCTAGTAGATAGGAGCGGGCTGGTAGATCAGTGGTAGATCGCTTCCTTGGCATGGAAGAGGCCGCGGGTTCAATTCCCGCCCAGTCCATCATTTTCTGACATTTTTTGCAGCAACCACGGATTCTTCCCTTCAGCATACAGCATTTTTTCCGCCACGTCCATCAGTACAGGTCTATAACGACATTCATTACCGGGATCCCCGGCCAGCGATCCGGGCTGGCGGGCATATCGTTATGAGGTACTTTATTATCATGCCAGCATGATCACTCTCATAGCATGCGAATCCGCGACCTGATCCTGCCGGAAGACACGGTTTTTTTCTCCCAGTTTGCGGAAATGGCAGAGAAAATCGCCGAAGCATCCACCACGCTGAACGAGATCACCCACGAGCTTCCCGGGGGTACCGAGAAGGCACACAAAGTCCGCCAGATAGAACATCAGGGTGATGAGATAACAAGGAAAATTTTCGAGCATCTGAATGAGTCGCTCATCACCCCGCTCGAACCCGAGGAGATCGCCCGCCTCGCTCCCGTATTTGACGATGTACTGGACAAGATAGACTGGGTGACCCACCAGCTCTGTAATTACGGGATTCCCGAATCCAACGATGTTTTAAAGGAGTACTCCTACCTGATTCTCCTCTCAAGCGCAGAAATTTCCCGTGCCGTGGAAAGCCTCTCAAGCCTGAAAAATCCCGGTGATGTGAAGATCCATGCCATGGAGATCAGCCGGATCTATAACCTCTCTACGGAGCTCCTCTCCCGGGCTATCCTCGATCTTTTCAAGACACAGGATCTCCTGATGATCATCAAACTCAAGGATATCTATGAAGGGTTCGCGAAAGTCATGGAGAAATGCAATGATGTCGGACACGTGCTCAGTGACATCGTAATGGCACATTCATGACCGGCATGGAACCGCTCATCCTGTTTGGGATCATCCTCGCCCTGGCATTGAACTTCGTTAACGGTCTCAATGATGCATCGCATTCGATCGCAACCGTGGTGGCGACAAAAGCACTTTCGCCCATAAAAGCAGTTTTTTTTACCGCGGTCTGCAACCTGGTCGGCCCGTATCTGTTCACGACTGCGGTAGCCGCAACCATCGGGACTGCTATTGTTTCTGAAAGCGGGCTTACGCCTCTCTCCCTTGTCGTTGCCATGGGAACTGCGATCATGCTTGTTTTTATTGCCACACGAGCCGGCATACCCCTTTCCAGCAGCCATGCCGTAATAGGGGGCCTCCTGGGCGCAGGAATCGCGGCTGCAGGTTTTTCCGCAATCATCCTGCCCACCATGGAAAGCATGATAGAAGCGGTTGCTTTCGGCCTGCTCGGAGCGGTGACCGGCGCAATCTGCCTTGGCCTGTTCGCTGTATCATTTCAGGAGGATGCCTTGTTCGGGGCGGTGCTGGGGGCGGTCTGCGGGGCATCGCTCGTCCTCCCGGTTCTCATGCTCCTTGGTCTCATCCATATCACCGGCATTCTTGCCATCGTCCTGTTCATCTTTATCTCCCCGGTCATCGGCATGGTCGGCGCATTCATCTTCGACATCATCATCTCCCATCTCTTTGGCCATTCCCGGCAGGACCGGATGAAGCGGATCTTCCAGCCGCTGCATGTGCTGGCCAGCCTGATCCAGGCGACCGCCCACGGGGCAAACGATGGCCAGCACGCGGTGGGTGTCATTACCGCCCTCCTTGTCTCTTCGGGTATGCTGATGACATTCGATATCCCCGCCTGGGTTATCCTGACCTCGGCACTGGCGATCGGGCTCGGCACCTGTTTTGGCGGTTGGCAGGTTGTGGACAAGATGGGAAAAGGGATAACAAAGATCCGCCCGTACCAGGGTTTCTGTGCTGCTACCGCGAGCAGCGCTCTTCTCGTTGCGGTAACGGCAGGGGGGATCCCGGTCTCATCAACCCATGCCATCAACGGCTCGATCATTGGTGTCGGTGCGACACGGGGCAGGAATGCGGTACAGTGGCGGGTTGTCCGCGAGATGATGACAGCATGGATCACCACCATTCCGTTTGCTATGGTTGTTGCCTGGGCGGGTTATTTTCTGGTCTCGTTTACGATCTCGATTTTATAGAGCCGGCGCTGTTTCGCTATATTTTTAAGATTCACCGCCGATTACCACTGGGTTTATTATGGGCTTGCGGGAACTTCTGATACCTCAGGACAAGGTTTTTTTTGACCTGTTTGAAAAGCAGGCAGGGAATGTAAGAGAGGCGGCATGGCAGCTGGTCGCTCTCACCGAGGACTTTTCGAATGTCAAGGACAAGCGCCATGGGATCGAAAAACTCGAACACGAGGGGGATCTCACGACACATGATATCTACCACCAGCTGAATACGACTTTCATCACCCCGCTGGACCCGGAGGAGATCTCCCGCCTTGCCTCAACCCTTGACGATGTGCTCGATTTTATCGACGGGGCGACCGAGAAGATGCAATACTATGGTATCGAGTCTGCTGATACGCACATGGTCGAACTTGCGAAACTCATCCATATGTCCACGATCGAGCTTGAGAGCGCAGTCAAGGGCATCCGTTCGCTCAAGGATCCGCGATATGTCGAGGAGCGCTGTATCGAGGTGAACCGGCTGGAGAACCTTGCCGACGATGTTCTCGCCCATGCGGTCACCGATCTCTTCAAGACCACCGATGCGATCGGGATCATCAAGCTCAAGGACATCTACGAACATCTCGAGACTGCTACCGATCGCTGCGAGGACGTGGCGAATGTGCTCTCAGATATCGCAATCCGTCACTCATGAGCCCCGATAAAAAAACCCGGGGGAGACCTGTATGATCGAAGCAACGTGGGAACTGGTTGTTTTCATTATCGGGATCGCACTGGTCTTTGATTTCACCAACGGGTTCCACGACTCGGCCAATTCCATATCGACCGTGGTATCGACCAAGGTACTCTCGCCCCGGAATGCGGTTGTTTTTGCAGCTTTTTTCAACTTCATTGCTGCATTCGGGTTTGGTGTTGCCGTTGCCAGCACCGTGAGCAAGATCATCCACCTGGATGTTGTCGAGACGCTTATTGTGCCGTATATCATCCTCAGTGCCCTGATCGGTGCCATCTCCTGGAACATGATCACCTGGTTCTTCGGTCTGCCGAGTTCCTCGTCCCATGCCCTGATCGGGGGGATGACGGGAGCGGGTATTGCGGCAGCCGGGTTTGCAGCCATCAAGATCGAGACGATAACGGTTGTGGCTGCATTTATGATCCTCTCTCCAATTATCGGATTTATTGCCGGTTTCCTGTTCATGGCCTTCGTCCTCCGGCTGACACGGAGATCCAACAAACAGAATGCCGAAACCTATTTCAAACGGCTCCAGCTCTGCTCGGCTGCTGCCTACAGTTTCAGCCACGGTACGAACGATGCGCAGAAGACCATGGGGATTATTCTGCCGCTCCTGTTCTCGATCGGTTACTTCGGGGCGGGCGTGGATCCCAGCAATCTGCCGATGCCATTCTGGGTTATCCTGCTGTCCTATAGTGCAATCGCCCTCGGGACACTCTCCGGGGGATGGCGGATCGTCAAGACCATGGGATACAAGATCACCAAGCTCCGCCCGGTCCACGGATTTTCGGCAGAGACTGCCGGGGCTGCAACGATCCTTGGTGCATCGATCGCGGGGATCCCGGTAAGTACGACGCATATCATTTGCACGTCAATCATGGGAGTCGGATCCACGATGGGCACCAGCACGGTAAAATGGGGCGTTGCCCGGAGCATTCTGGGAGCATGGCTCCTGACTATCCCGATCAGCGCTGCGATCGGATATGGGGTTTTTGCCATCGTCCGCGTGTTCATCGGGTACTGAAGGATCATCGTTGCAATATGCATGAGGAAGGGATCCTCCTTCCGTGGCCCGGAGCGGTACTCTCCCCACCTCCTTTAAAAAAATGGGGCAATCCCCTGTGCCGGTTATCTGGAGGGAAATCCCCCTGCGCCAGCCCTGCTGCCGTTGGGGGCTGGGGGGATGACTTGGAATTATCTGTACTGTCCTCATTCAAAATTGACCAGCTGATACGGCGTTATCGCAAACCGGAAATGCCACAGCGGCGGGGGGCAAAGCCCTAAAAGAGCGTCAGAATTGTACGAAGGATTTCCTATGAAAATTGAATTCTTTAGAGACAGAATAATGGGGGTTGAGACCCCTATACCCCCGATTATGATATATGCCGCCGCCCCCGACGGGGCGCCCCCGCGGCGGATCACCGACGGATATTTCTAAAAAAACACCGAACTGCCTCGCCGTGCCCCGGAGGGGCCCTGAGGCGGGGAACCCTCGTGAAAATTATGATGTCTTTTCCGATTTTCATCATTCCGGTATGAACTCCACCGGTTCATACCCTTTTCTACAGAGCAAAAAATTCATAGATCTGACCTGAAAAACCGTTCCGTGAAATGAATCTCCCTCGCTCAACGGGTACCGCCGCCTCCCGACGTATTTGCAATCAACGATCCCGGGGATCCATGAAAGGTTCAACCGAACACGATCATCTGCGGGCACTCTGCTCGTGGTAATACCGGCAGGAGCGGGAGATCACGCACCGGTCGCATAAGGGTTTCTTCGCGTCGCAGGTCGTCCGTCCGTGCGCAATCAGCACATCCGTAATGTCCCCCCAGGTATCACGCGGGAAGAGCGACATGAGGTCGCGCTCGATGACAGCGACATTGTCCGTATCGGAAAAGCCGATCCGCTGTGCCAGTCTCCGGACATGGGTATCAACGGCGATACCCTCGTTCTTCCCGAGCGCATGGTAAAGGACGATGTTGGCAGTCTTCCGTCCCACGCCCGGAATCGTCAGGAGCTCTGCCATGGTTCCCGGTACGCTGCCGCCGAATCTGTCGAGGAGGGCCTGCGACGCAGCGATGATGTTCTTTGCCTTCGCGTGGTAGTAGCCGAGGCTGTGGATGATCTCCTCCACGTCCGGGGCTTCTGCCTGCGCCAGTCTCGCGGGAGCCGGATATTTTTGGAAGAGGGGGCCCTTCACTTTCAGGACTGCCGTATCCGTTGTCTGGGCGGAAAGTATCGTGAGGATGAGCACCTCAAACGGGGTTCCCCGGCAGACCGCATCCGGTGACTCCCGGGCATCAGGATACCGTTTCAGAAGAGCGGAATAAATTCGTCGGGCATCCTGTTCTCTCATGGTCCTATGGGGTAGGGCGGATTCGAACCGCCGTCAAAGCGTCCCAAACGCTCTAGGATGGACCAGGCTACCCTACTACCCCGTGCCATCATAGATGGGGCGGGATGTTAAAAATAGGTGATGGTGATTGAAGGGAGAAAGAACTCCCGCGGTAAAACAAATGGGAATAATGAGAACTCCCCGCCTCAGGGCCTCTCCAAGGCACAGCAGGGCAGGACATTTTTTCAAGACGGTTTTTACCGCATATAGTAATTGAGGCCGCCGCGGGGCGCTCTTCGGGAAGGCGGCACTCATCGCAACAGGGGCATGGGGGCATCAGCCCCATAATTGACAGAGAAGAAATACGAAAACAGGAATTTCCCGGATACCCGCTCACACCGGGAGCGGGCTTTTCCTGGAGGTGGAGACCACGGTGCCCCGGTATTTCCCCTTCAGGACTGCATTCAGCAGGTTCTTTGGGTCCCGGCCATCAAGCACGACAAGGGGGATGTTGCTCCGTTCCACAACGCGTGCAGCAACGATATCGAGTACCGTGTTGGAGCCGGCGCCCAGCGCAGTGCCGCCGACAATTTCCAGCAGTTTTGCAGGAGTCATGGAATCGAACCGGGTGGCTTTTTTGTCTTTCCGCGGATCGGCAGAATAGATCCCGTCGACCGAGGTCGCGTTGATGAAGACCGCTGCCCCGACCCGCTCTGCCAGCACTGCTGCAACCGCATCGGTAGTCTGCCCGGGGGTAATGCCGCCCATCACAACGATCTTCCCGGACTCTGCAAACTTCTTGGCCTCTGCATGGGACTCGGCCACTTTCGGGTAGGCGTTCTCGCCAAGGGCAGCGATCAGCATGGTCGCGTTCAGCCGGGTGATCAGAATACCGATCTCATCCGAGGTACCTTCGTCGATACCCAGATCCCGCATGACGCTGATGTAACGCCGGGCCTCGCCACCGCCGCCGACAACAACGAAGAGGCGGTGCTGGTCTGCAATCTTTTTTAGGACCGGCACGTATTCCCTGACCGTATGGTTCTCAAGGGTCGGGATGAGGATGGATCCGCCCAGTGAGATGACAACCTTCTTCATTGCACTAGTTTTTGTACCGGATGCACATAGAGTTGTTTACTATGTTCTACTGCCCTGCCTGCAAAAGCCAGGAGATCTACCCGGTTGCCGGAGGCTATATCGGACAGGTCTACCTCTGCAAGGACTGCGGGTACCGCGGTTCGTTTGTCCTCGAGATCGATGACGAAGACTGCCATGGTAAGACAGAAAGGAACAAGAAGGACAAGACATAATCACCTCCTCTGAGGCCAGTCATGCATGAGGCACGACAATACCAAAAGAACGAGAACGGGACCGTGACCTGTTCCCTCTGTAACCACCGCTGCACTATCAAAGACGCAAAGCACGGGATCTGCGGGGTCCGGAAAAACGAACAGGGGACCCTGTATGCGGAAACCTACGGCCTGATCAGCGCTGAGGCGATCGATCCTATCGAGAAGAAACCACTCTTCCATTACCTTCCCGGCACGCTCTCCTACTCGCTCGGTGGCGTTGGATGCAACTTCCACTGCGAGCACTGCCAGAACTGGCACATCTCCCGGGCGAACCCGGATGTGGAACGGCTGCGCCATCTTTCACCGGAAGCGGGTGTAAAGAGGGCTCTTGACAACGGATGCGCAAGCATCTCATGGACCTACAATGAACCGACGATATGGCACGAGTACGCGCTTGACATGGGAGTACTGGCACGGGCACGGGGGCTCGGTACCGTATATGTCACGAACGGGTATATCACGGAAGACGCGCTTCGGGAGTTATCACCCATGCTCGGGGCATACCGGGTGGATATCAAGTCATTCAGTGACAACTTCTACAAAAAAATCTGCGGAGCAAAACTCCAGCCGGTGCTGGACTCTGCTGTTGTGGCGCGCGAACTGGGGATGCACATCGAGACGGTCACGCTGGTCATCCCCGGCCTGAATGACGGGACGGAAGAGATAACTGCCCTGATCCGCTGGGTGATCGAGCACCTCGGCCCGGCAACGCCCATGCACTTCTCGGCCTTTCACCCGGATTACAAGATGCTGGATCGCGGGCCGACACCTGTCGCCACCCTGGAAAAGATCTATAAGAACGCAAAGGAGCTCGGCCTGAAATACCCGTATACCGGGAACGTTTTCAGCCCCGAATACGAGAATACCTACTGCCCGGCCTGCGGGACAACGCTCATTGAACGGCGGGGATTCTCAAGCCGGTTCCCGGGTCTCGATGGCCAGAAATGTAAAAATTGTGGCGAGACAATAGAGATCGTGCGGAATGTCTCCTGAACCTCCCGCCGAACAGAAGTTCCTCACCGACCGCATGCTCGGGACGCTCACCCGGTACCTCCGGTTCATGGGGTACGACACAACGAGCGCCAGCACGCTTTCAGAAGGGGATAAAAAAGAGGATACGGTTCTTCTGGGCATCGCCCGGGAGGAGCACCGGCTCCTGCTTACAAAAGATGCAGAACTTGCCCGGCGCGGGAAGGGATCTGCCCTGCTGATGCGGACTGATGACGTCATGGAGCAGATCCAGCAGCTGATCGACCGGCGCCTTATTGTGCGGAGACTGGCCATGAGCAGGTGTTCCCTGTGCAATACGATACTGCGGGAGGCGAATACCTGCGAGATACAGAAAAGCGAAAATGCCCCGAAAGACTGGCGGAACCTCACCTTCTACTGGTGCAGGCATTGTGAAAAACTCTACTGGAACGGTTCGCACGGAAAGCAGCTGGAAAAGCGGGTTGAACAGGAACTCAGGGAATAATTGTTTTGTAGAAATCATTTCGATACCTGACACTCCCGGGGCTTCGCCCCGCCGCTGGGACGTCCGGTTGCGATAGTGCGGTATTGCCTGTTAAAAAAAAACAGGACGTTTCAATAAACGTCTGAGCGGGCTATCGCATGCGCCGTGAACCCCCGACGGGGGCAGGGCTGGCGCAATGGGGGGTGATCTCATGTTTTTAAAAAGAGGTCTTCCTATGAAAATTGCGTTTCCTGGATATGAACGCAGGGGCTGCCGCCCCCGCACCCCGGCCAGGGTGGTTTTGCCGCTGCCCCGGAGGGCGCCCCGCAGCGGCTTCATGAACCGGTATGCCGGGGCCCGGTATTGCCCCGCCGTGCCCCGTGAGGGGCCCTGAGGCGGGGAGCCCTCATATCAATTCCAGGGAATTCATCGGTTTTCATTGTTCCGGTCTGGACAGAGCCGGTTCCGTTCTACCGATAAGGTATAATCCCCTCGTTATTCTTTTATTGCGTGGAACACTGCTTCGAAAAACGCATCAGATGCATACCGTTCAATCCAGGGCCGGTGGCCGCACTTCTCAAGGAGGATGAACCGGAAGCCCGGGCATTCCCGGGAGAGGGGCTCGCTCACCCCTGCGGCTGGATGGGGGTCATGGTCGCCATGGATAGCAATGACCGGGCACCGGATGGCATGCGCCATCGTGGTCAGCACCCGCTTCCTGCGCAGCTCGCTGGCCTCGTCCCAGACGCCCCGGAAGAGATCGTACTGGCTGGGGAATGCTTCTTCGGAACAGGGTACCGGATCATACGCGTCTGCATGGGCGAGAAGGACCCCCAGCCGGGCAAGGAGCTGGTCCTTTTCATACGGGGCGGGGTCGTTCATCTGCACGATCAGGGCATTGGCCTCGGTCCGTTCGGCAGGAGTCAGGCGACCGAGCCGGGTCCTGATGATCGAGCCGGCATAGGACTCTTCAAACGGGGGACTGGAAACAAGGATCAGGTTCCGGACAAGCGCCGGGTACCTGGCTGCGAATATCCACGACAGAAATGCACCCCATGAGAAGCCGAGAAGGGTAACGGGTGCCTCTGCATGTTCTTCCAGGACTCCCAGCAGCTCCTGCACCTGCCCGTCCAGTGTTGTTGCCGTCTGGAGAGGTTCCAGTACTCCCTTTACCGATGAGAGCTGCCGGGCAACCGGCGCCATCTCGCCGGGTGCGCCCGGCCCCCCGTGAATCACCGCCAGGGAATACGGCCCATGCCCCCACTTCCGCACCGGACTCATACGGCTATCCGGTTATCGCTTCGGGGTATAAAATTGTCCATGGATTGGTACGGCAGATGCACCGGATGCAAAAACCCTCCCATGATTCCGGGGACCTGCAATGCAGATATCGAAAGGTTTTTTGAACGGTGGTTCCAGTTAGAATATAGCGAAAGCGGTTTGCAGTGGCATCTGCTTTTGAAGAGCGTACGAGGTGTGTTGCGAGTGATCGACAAGCTGTTACTAGGAAACTACCGGTTCAGGGAAACCGATTTTACACCGAATATTGACTATTACCGGGAACTGGCATCGAGCCAGCACCCGGAGACCCTCTGGATAGGATGTTCCGACTCCCGCCTCCAGACCGGCCACATCACCCAGGCACGGGCCGGAGAGTTGTTCATCCAGCGGAATATCGGGAACATCGTCCCGATCCATGACTGGAATTTTGCCACGGTTCTCGAATATGCCGTGGTGCACCTGAAAGTCAAAGAGGTGGTGGTCTGCGGGCACTCGAACTGCGGGGCGATCCGTGCGCTTGACAAGGAAAGCACCGACTCCTATATCCCGCTCTGGCTGAATAACGCCCGCGAGGCAAAAACCCGCGTGGACAGCAAGATCAGTCCCCCGAAAACCCTGCAGGAAAAGGACGACCGTTACCGGATGATCGAACAGGAAAATGTGCGGCTCCAGATCGAACACCTCTACACATACCCGCTCCTGAAAAAGGCAGTGGATGAAAACCGGGTGGCGGTCCATGGCCTGTATTATGATCTGGGAACCGGCGAACTGAAAAAGATCGCGTAATTTAGAGTTCTTTTTCAATCTCACTTTTTATCCGGTCCAGCGAGATCCGCCCGATCCGGGTTATCTTCCCGTTCACGAGCACCATGGGTAACGGCGGGTAGTCCCGTTCGATGATCGTGCGGATATAATCAGGTGTACCGTCATCGATAAGCGTGAGCTTCAGGTCAACACGGTCCCCGTAGGCAGCCTTCAGGACTTTTTCCAGTTCTTTGCACGCATCGTCCAGGTTCCCGGAGGGGTAGCACCCGGACAGCCCGCACGTGCGGTTCTCGTCGCAGGGGAACGGCGAGCATTCTGAGGTTTTCAGACCAACGATCTCGACATGGACGGTACCGGTCATGCCAGTACTGTTGGTATGCACAATATTTGAGGATTCGTGACGGGGTAACAGCGACCCCCTGCCTGTGTCACCGGTCCTTCGGGAGGACGGGGCACCTGTGCGACGGAGCTGAAGGGGGATTTATTAAAAATTTGCTCTGAAGAACGGACTTGAACTTTGTCAGTTCACACCCGAACCATGAAAATCGCAGATATGAGAGCTCCCCGCCTCAGGGCCTCTTCGAGGCACGGCGGGGCAGTGCGGTTTTCTTCCAACCGTTCCGGTAAAAAAATCTCTGAGAAATCTGCTCTGTAGAAACGCACATGAACGGGAGTTCACACCCGAACCATGAAAATCATTCATATCCCGGTGATAATACGAGGGCTCCTCGCCTCAGGGCCCCTCGCGGGGCACGGCGGGGCAGATTACCGGAATCGCGAATGAAGCGTTCGTGAAGGCCGCCGCGGGGGCGCCCCGCCGGGGGCGGCGGCACCTGTCATAACCGGGGGTATGGGGGTCTCAACCCCCATCATTCTCCCGCAAGATTTCGATTTTCATGGGAAACCATCTGAATAAGGCACTCAGTGGAATATGCGAGGGTGACCCCCTCTCTCCCCCTGAGGGGGAAGCAGCCCAAGGGGGCATGCCACCCAGACCCCCAGTTTTGTATCATTTTTCTCAAAGGATCCTGCACCCGGTCCTGCTCCACGGGGCGAGCCCCGACGAGGCGGCGAGCGCCCGTGGCTTCATCGTAATTCAGTCCTCAAATTTTTGACAACTTTATTACAGAGCAGATAAATCAACCGTATTGGTCCGCCCCGGAGGGCGCCCCGCGGCGGGTTCCGGACGGTTGAAAAAAAGGGCTGGGAGATCGAATCTTCCTGCCCGCCGTGCCCCGCGAGGGGCCCTGATGCCGAGAGCCCTCGCTTGATCACTGGGTTATTCCTGATTTTCATGGTCCGGGTATGAACGTCCGTTCCTGCACGGTTCTACAGAGCAAAAAAGATTTCAAACCTTACCGAGGGGGATGCGTCCCTCAGGCTGTCTCCCCCACCCGGGGGCGGGTGGTCCCCTCACTTCACGGGGGATGTGGTTCGAATCCAAGGACGCGGGTTCGGTTCCCGCCGTGATAAAGGTAAACCGTTATCGGGAACGGTTCACGCAAACCGTTCAAACCGGTCCTTTGTCACTTTGCAGATCGGGCAGATCCCCGGTGGCTGCTCCCGTGCGCACAGATACCCGCAGACCTTGCAGCGCCAGACGGGCAGGGAAAATACCGGTGCCTGAACAGCAGAAACCATCTGCACAGCGCCCCCGCTTTTTCGCAGGGAACGGGGGGGCCGTCGTTCAGGGACCGGTACAACCTGTTTTTCACCAAGCGCAATAGCAGCACTGACATAGAGTGCACAGTAGCAGGCCCCGAAATCATCCAGATCAGGGTCCCGGTAGTCGCACGGGCAGATTATATCCAGATCGTCCGCCCTTTTCCCGGATGCAAGCCGGCAGGGACAGGCCCGGTACCCGTAGCGCTGCTCGTTTTTCAGGAGACCGCGGATCAGGTTTTTTGTAAATTCAACGTCCGGGTTGAAGCGATACCCCCCATCCTCTGCCTCGTTCTTCAGCGAGAGATATACGCGGTCGAGATCGGTTTCACTGGTGCTTTTCCCATTCATGCGCAGAATTCCTCCCGGATCTCCCGTTCCTGAAAGCCGACAATGGATTTCCGGTTATCGATAACAAGAGTCGGGAACGATCCCTTGGGATTCCATTTCTCTACCTGGTCCATGGCCTCGTCCTGTTCTTTGCCTTCCAGCAGGTCAACGAAGGTAAAATCAAATGCCACCCCCAGTTCCTTGAGCAGGTCCTTTGTCCTTGCACACCAGCCGCAGGTGCTCAGTGCGTACAACATGACGGTGCCCCGGTTTTTCCCGGCAACATGTTCGGTAACCATAAAAACAACCCTCTGTGCTCTGCATGGAGATTGCAGGAAATACTATTTATAAATGGGGATGCAGGAACCGGCCGGGAAAAACCCGCAGGAATGCTGGTGCCGGGATGGAATCCAAGGGATAATCGAGGCAGAGAAAAAGAGAGCGAAAAGGATTACCGCTTCTTCATGATGATCTCCACGTCCTCGAGCAGGGCCTGGAGATCCTCCTCATGCTCGACTTCCTGCGAGAGGATGGATAGGAACATGTTGTAGCTGACCGGATCCTTGTCTTTGGTCTTCTTCATGAGCGCGTTGTAGGTCCTGATGGCGCACTGCTCGCCCTTGATATTCTGTTCCAGGACCTTAACGATGAACGGGTCATCAGGCGCATCGTACCCGCAGTTGGTCAGCGTGTACCAGTCCTCGGGCCGGGTGACGGGTGTTCCCCCGAGCTGGATGATACGGGTGGTAAGGAGCGTGGCATGGGCCAGCTCTTCAGTCGCATGAAGGGTGAGCTCGGCAATGACCGCTTCCTTGTTCGGGCCCTTGACCACTTTCGAGCCGATCCAGTACTGGTAATACGCGAGCCATTCATCAGAAAATGCCTTGTTGAGAAGTTTTACGAGTTCCGCAACATCCGTACCAACAATTTTTCTCCCCTGTGTTCCCATGAATTTCACCGTCAAATGGATTGACTGACAATGGAATATCGACCGTGAACGGATTTATGTATATCCATGCCGGCAGGACGTCACCGGCATTATCCCGGGGACTCACCGTCAGGAGGGTGTCTGAGAAGGAACAGATATGCCGGAAATCCCGGTGCGGCAGGTCCCTGCACTATCGTTAATAACCCATCCGGCAAATAAAATATGGAAATCATGAAGGCGGTTCTGGGTCTTGAGGACGGGCAGTATGTTACAGGGGATGGATTCGGTGTTGAGGGCGAATGTTCCGGTGAACTTGTCTTCAACACCCTGATGACCGGGTATATGGAGGCGCTCTCCGATCCCAGTTACGCTGGCCAGATCCTGATGTTCACCTTCCCGACCATCGGTAATTACGGCGTTGATGCACAGAATATGCAGAGTCAGGGTACCAAGGTCCTCGGGGCGGTCTGCCGCGAGATCTGCGATGCCCCTGATGCGAAACCCACGATACGGGAATATTTTGAACAGAAGAAACTGCTCGGGATGTGCGGCGTGGATACCCGGAGCCTCACCATCAGGACCCGTGTCCACGGCACGATGCGTGCTGCGCTCGTTGTCGGCAGCGACGATGGTGAGTATGCGGTGAAACTCGCAAGATCGACCCCTTCAATCTCTGACTGCAACCCGATCCCGGCAGTCTCGTGCCAGGCGCCCTACCGCATTCCCGGGAAGGGGAAGCGGGTTGCCATCATCGATCTCGGCCTCAAGACCAATATCATCACGAGCCTCACCCGGAGGAAAGGGGATCTCTACATCTTCCCCCACAACGCTACCCATGACGATATCTTCAGCTGTGAACCAGACTGCCTCTTCATCACCAACGGTCCCGGCGATCCCAAGCAGGCAAAAGATGCCATCAGAACGGTGAAAAAATGCATCGGGGAACTGCCCATCTTCGGTATCTGCATGGGCAACCAGCTTGCGGCCCTTGCGCTTGGCGGGGACACCTACAAGCTCAAGTTCGGGCACCGCGGGGCAAACCAGCCGGTCCGGTACCATGACGGCAGGATCTTCATCACCACCCAGAACCATGGCTTTGCTGTTGACAGGGAGTCGCTGCCGGAGGGGTGCGAGGTCACGTTCCTCAACGCCAATGACGGGACGGTCGAGGGATTCGAGGACGCGGACCTGAAGATCAACTGTGTCCAGTTCCATCCCGAAGCCCATGCCGGCCCCATGGACACGGAATGTCATTACTTTGACGGGCTCTTCCGGAGGATCGCATAATGCCGAAAAAAACCCATATCAAAAAGGTCCTGATCATCGGGTCAGGCCCGATCCAGATCGGGCAGGCCGCGGAATTCGACTTCTCCGGGAGCCAGGCATGCCGTGCCATGCGGGAAGAGGGGGTCGGGGTCGTCCTCGTCAATTCGAACCCGGCAACCATCCAGACCGACCCGGGGATGGCAGATGCGATCTATATCGAGCCCCTGAGAGCTGACATTATCGCAAAGATCATCGAGCGGGAAAAACCTGACGGGATCCTCTCGGGTATGGGCGGGCAGACCGGCCTCAATATGACCGCAGAACTCGCGGAAAAGGGTGCGTTAAAGGACGTGGAGATCCTTGGCACGCCTCTTGAAGCGATCTACAAAGGCGAGGACCGGGAAAAGTTCCGGACCCTCATGCTCCAGATCGGCGAGCCGGTCCCGAAGAGCATCATCCTGACGAGTCTGAACCAGGTCGAGGACGCGATCGCACAGATCGGACTGCCGGCAGTGGTCCGCCCGGCCTATACGCTGGGAGGAGCGGGCGGGGGAATTGCCCGGACCCGGGAGGAACTCATCCGTATCGTTGAGCTGGGACTCTCACGCTCCCGTATCCACCAGGTCCTCATCGAGGAGAGCGTGCTCGGCTGGAAGGAGATTGAGTTTGAGGTCATGCGTGACTCGGCTGATACCTGTATCATCATCTGCGGGATGGAAAACGTTGACCCTATGGGTATCCACACGGGAGAGAGTGTCGTCGTTGCGCCGATCCTCACCCTGCGTGACGATGAGTTCCAGATGCTCCGCAGCGCAGCGATCAAGATCATCCGGGCGCTTGATGTCCAGGGCGGCTGCAATGTCCAGTTCGCGTTCCAGAACGGCGAATACCGCGTCATCGAGGTCAATCCCCGGGTCTCCCGCTCTTCGGCGCTTGCCTCCAAGGCCACCGGGTACCCGATCGCGCGGGTGGCAGCAAAGATCGCAATCGGGCTGCGCCTCGATGAGATCACCAATACCGTAACGGGATGCACGCCGGCATCCTTCGAACCCGCCATCGATTATATTGTTGTCAAAGTCCCCCGCTGGCCGTTCGACAAGTTCAAGGGTGCGGACAGGACGCTTTCCACCTCCATGAAGAGTACCGGGGAGGTTATGGCGATCGGCAGGACAATCGAGGAAGCGTTCATGAAAGCGAAGCGGTCGCTCGATACGGATGTCCAGTCCCACACAAGCCCGAGCGAGATCCGCATGATCCTGTCACGGCCCACGGATGAACGGTTCCACTGCCTTTTCGATGCGCTGCGGCAGGGATTTTCCATTGACGAGATCGTCCAGCTCACCTCGATCGCCCCGTTCTTTCTGGAGAAGATCAAAAACATCGTGGAGCAGGAAAAACGTCTCGCCTCCGGCACCTGTGCCACGGAGGATATCGTCCGGGCGAAACGATACGGGTTCTCCAATACCGAGATCGCACAGATCACCGGAAAAACACCACCGGAGATCGAGGCCGTTGTTGCGGCCCCTTCCTACAAGATGGTAGATACCTGTGCCGCCGAGTTCCCGGCAAACACCCCGTATTTCTATTCCACGTACGAACCTGACTGCGAGATTGTACCAACGGACAAAAAAAAAGTGCTCATCCTGGGGTCCGGACCGATCAGGATCGGCCAGGGGATCGAGTTCGATTACTGCACCGTCCATGCCGTACAGGCCCTGCGGGAAGAGGAGGATGTCGAGGTCCACATTGTCAACAACAACCCGGAGACCGTTTCCACGGACTTCGATACCTCCGACCGCCTCTTCTTCGAGCCCATGCAGCTTGAGGACATCATGAACATCCTGAAAAAGGATCACTATTACGGCGTCATGGTCCAGTTCGGGGGGCAGAATGCTGTCAACCTTGCCGTCCCCATCGAGGAAGAGATCAAACGGATCGGCCTTTCCACCCGCATCCTCGGGACAAGCCCGGATGCCATGGATATCGCAGAGGATCGCGACCGGTTCAGCATACTCTTAAAAAAGCTCAACATCCCCTGCCCCGCCAATAGTTCGGCGTATTCAGAATCCGAGGCAAAGGCACTGGCCGAAAAGATCGGGTACCCGGTACTCGTGCGGCCGTCCTATGTCCTCGGGGGACGTGCCATGGAGATCGTCCACGACGAACGTGAACTCGAGACGTATATGAAAGAGGCCGTCCGCGTCAGCAGGAACCACCCGGTGCTGATCGATTCCTACCTCCAGAACGCAATTGAACTGGATGTTGATGCGGTATGCGATGGCGAGGAAGTCCTGATCGGGGGTATCATGGAGCATATCGAACAGGCCGGTATCCACTCCGGGGATTCCGCCTGCGTCATACCAACCCAGTCACTCCCGCCGGAAGTCATTGACACCGTCAGGGTCTACTCCCGGAAACTTGCGCTGGGGCTGGGAGTGATCGGCCTCGTCAATTTCCAGATGGCAGTCAAGGACAATGTGGTATATATCCTCGAAGCGAATCCGCGGGCAAGCCGTACGGTGCCCTTCGTCTCCAAGGCGACCGGAATCCCGATTGCCAAGATCGCGGCAAAGGTGATGGTCGGGAGGAAACTCGCGGACCTCGGGTACAAGGAACGGGAGATTACGCATGTGGCGGTAAAAGAGGTGCTGCTCCCGTTCAACAAGCTCAACGGTGTCGATACCATGCTCGGCCCCGAGATGAAGAGTACCGGTGAGGTGATGGGCATTGACTATGATTTCGGGCTTGCATTCTACAAGGCCTGCATCTCGGCAGACAATGAACTCCCGCTCAAGGGTAATATCTTCATATCCGTGAATATGGAGCAGAAAGATGAAGTTATCCCCATTGCGCGGAAACTCCGGGATCTCGGCCTCGTGCTGTACGGCACGGAAGGCACGGTTGACTATCTCTCCGAAGCAGGAGTTGAAGCGCACCTTGTCCGCAAGGTGCAGGAAGGCTCTCCCAACGTGCTCGACATGATGCGGCACGGTGAGATCCGGCTCATCATCAATACCCCGCAGGACAAGCAGTCCCGGCAGGATCACTACCAGATCATGCGTGCGGCAGTAGACTTCCAGATCCCCTATATCACCACCCTTCAGGCAGCGCGGGCAGCAGCGCTTGCCATTGATGCAATCAAGCGCGAGAAGGTCACGCTGGAGCCGATCAGCCATTATCTGAAGTAATTACGACGTAAAATTCTGATTACCCCTTTTTTTCCGGTCCGAAAACGTGAAGATACGCTTGGTACGGAACCGTTTATCCAGTGATCCCGGCACCAAGTAATTGAATATGCTTATATACCGAAATAACAAAAAAAGATGCATGAAGAAATTTTTTGTTGTTCTCGCAATCCTGTTTATCGGGATTCTGCTCGCGGGATGCACATCCCAGCCTGCAGTACCTGTTGCCACGCCGACTCCTACGCCGGTTCCGACGACCATTGAAACAACGGTTCCCACCACGATCCCGACTACGGAAGTCGTCGTGGTTGTTGTGAACCAGACCCCCAACGCTACCCCTACACCGACACCCACCCCTCAGCCTTCGATCACGATCACCTTTAACAGTGACCTGACGATCTCACCGGGCACCACGGTTTATATCCCGGTCGGCGGGAAGGTTGTCTGGGTAAATGCTGACCAGTACAAGCCCCATGGTATCCAGGCAATCAATGTCCAGTCAGCAGCGTATTTCGGCGGCATGGACACCATCACCATCCCCTACGGAACTCCCCTGGAAGTCACCTTTGACAAAGAGGGTTACTATGACTATAAGACGGTATTCCAGCCGGATACTGAAGGAAAAGTCATCGTCACCAAGTAATCAGGGAATACCCAGCCGTTCAGGATTATCTGCCTGAACAACTTTTTTTGTTCTCGTATCATCGGACAGGTACGTGACGCTTTATCCTACCCGCACAGCGCAGCACTTCCCCTGAAAATATATGCTGTTACGGCATATTACTATAGAACCATCCAGATTGAGAGGAACATCATGGGAAAAGGCACTATTGTTCTTGCGTATTCCGGCGGGCTTGACACCTCCATATGCATCCCGCTCCTAAAGGAGCGGTATGACTATGATCGCGTCGTGACGGTCGCGGTCAATGTCGGCCAGCGCGATGAAGAGATCGACGTGGCGACAGCGAAAGGAAAAAAACTCGCTGACAAGCATTATACCATCGACGCCCGGGAAAAATTTGTGAAAGAACACATTTTTCCGGCAATAAAAGCGAACGGATCGTACGAAGGCTATCCCATGGGAACGTCCCTCGCACGCCCTCTCATTGCAGAAGAAGTGGTAAAGGTTGCGAAGAAGGAAGGAGCAACCGCAATAGCCCATGGCTGTACCGGGAAGGGGAACGACCAGCTCCGGTTTGATTTCATCATCCGCGGGGCGGGGCTTGAGGTTGTGGCACCGATCCGCGAACTCAACCTCACCCGGGACTGGGAGATCGATTACGCGAAAAACCATCAGATCCCGGTCCCGGTCAAAAAAGACAAACCCTGGAGCATGGACGAGAACTGCTGGAGCCGGAGCATCGAGGGCGGCGAACTGGAAAATCCCGCGTACCACCCCCCCGAGGAGATCTATCTCTGGACGGTATCACCGGAAAAGGCCCCGTCGAAACCTGAAAAACTGACCATTGAATTCAAAGACGGGGTCCCGGTTGCGCTCAACGGGAAGAAAATGAACGGTTACCCGTTGATCCAGAACCTGAACCAGGTGGCCGGAAACCACGGGATCGGGCGGAACGACATGATCGAAGACCGTATTCTCGGCCTGAAAGCGCGGGAAAACTATGAGCACCCGGCTGCAACGGTCATTCTTGCGGCTCACCGCGATCTGGAAGCCCTCGTCCTCACCCGTCAGGAACTTGTCTTTAAACGGATGGTCGATGACAAGTGGTCTGAGCTCGCTTACAAAGGACTCGTGTATGAACCACTCTATCACGCGCTGAACGCTTTTATCAACACCACCCAGCAGAGGGTAAACGGGAAGGTAGACCTTGAGCTCTATAAAGGAAGCGTACGGGTGCTGGGCAGGAGTTCCCCCAATGCGATTTATTCCAGCGACCTTGTCTCGTTTGACAGTGATTCCATCGACCAGTGCCATGCCATTGGTGTCTCACATTATTTCGGGATCCAGGCACGGATGGTAAAACAGCTGCAGAAAAAAATGAGAAAATAATTTTTGGGCTTTGTAGAAACAGACATGAACGGGCGTTCGCACCCGAACCATGAAAATCGGCAAAAGAACGTGAAGATTACGATGGTTCCCCGGATCAGGGCCTCTTCGAGGCACGGCGGGGCAGTGCGGTTTTCTTTCAACCGTTCCGGTAAAAAAATCTCTGAGAAATCAACCGTATTGATCCGCCGCGGGGGCGCCCCATCGGGGGCGGCGGGATCTATCATTATCGGTGGTATGGGGGTATCAACCCCCATCATCAATTCCGGAATGAAACGATTTTCATGAGAAATCAATTGAAATTTTAATGACGCTCTCGGGGCTTCGCCCCGCCGCTGGGGCACCCACTATTGCGATATTGACGTATTACCGGTTAATCTAAGTTGTCCAATCGCAATGAGCCCCCGCCCTATTGGGGGCAGGGCGGGCGCAAGGGGGAGAATAAATTTAAAAAACAGGTTTTCTATAAAGCCAGTTTTTGGGTAGAGAGCCATAGGAACCCTCATTTTTTCGGGAATCCCCGCCGTGCGTCGAAGAGTCCCCCGCCCGGGGACCCAGGTAAATCGTCTGATTTTCACCGGAAATCGTTCGGCGGAAAACACGGACGCTTCAGGATCCTGCCCCACGGCCATGGGATACCCCCCTAATGCGATGCGGAAGGAGTATCAAGCCACCTGATCCTGCGTTCAGTTCGTGCCGTTTTTTGACGCTCTGCCCATTGGGGGATCCTGCTCTCCATGACGGTTTCCAGGCCTTCATGCTAAAATAGAAAATTATAAGGAGATACAGACAAGATTCGGAGTATATGTGTGCCAGTTTTTTTTCACGCTTCACTTCAAAGAAACCCCATATCGTTGAGAGCCCCCCGCCTCCGTCCCTCATGCACGGGCCCGGCATGCAAATACCCGAATACAAGAACAAGCCCTATTTTATCGTTGCATCCGTTGAGATGGGAAACACGACAACGAAGTGCATTCTTACTGGCGTAAGCCTTGAAACAGGCATGTCGTATGTCATCAACAAGACGGTCAGCATGAGCCGCGACATCCGCCCCCCGAAGCCCGGCGAGACCATCTTCGGGGCAACGCTTGACGGGACCGAACTGACAAGGGAGGCAGTGACCGACCTTGTCCGGGACACGTTGCTCAAATGCCATAAGGACGCCCATCTTGACGTGATAAAGGAACTGGACTTCGTGGTGAGGAGCACCGGGGTGGTCGCCGAGATGGAATCACCGGATCAGGTCGGGGATTTTGTTATCGCGCTCGCCAATGGCTGCCTTATCGCGGGTGTCCCGCCACGCAAGATGACACCGCCCATGTCCAAGGAGAACCAGGCTGCAAAACTCCAGCCGTTCAGTTTTGCCGACAAGGTCGTCTTTGTCGGGGCGGTCGCCGGCGTCATCCCGCCGGTCGGCTCGACCGGCGTTGAGATGGTGGCAAACGAGATGGAAGGGGAACTTGCCATGGCCGGCATCAAGGAAGGGGCAAAATGGACGCCGGTCGATTTCCGCAACCCGTGCGTTTCCGTGGACTTCGGTACAACCCTGGACGGGAGGATCACGAGCGATGTGGCAAAGGATGCGGTAAACCCGTTTGCAAAGACGGTAGGAAATTTCTGCGGACTCGCCGGCGCAATCCCGGACGCAATCGTGCGCGGGACGGGGCTTGTCCAAGCCCGTACCGGCACGGCGCTGGACGTCTTTGGCGAGCACAGTGTAACGGGCGGCTTTTTCTCCGGGGGCAACCGCAGGGTCATCGACGACTTTGTCGAGCGGTGCCATAAACATATCGATATACGGATCGTACCGCCCGAACGAAACCGTTTCGGCCGTGTCCCGGTCAATGCAAAACTGGCCCTTGAATCCGGCATTGCCATGATCGGGTGCGACTGCGGTGAGAACTCAAGCGAACTCGACAACCTGCTCGAGATCGGTGCGGAGATCCACAAGAATTACAACCTCGCCACTCTGAACGAGGTGATAGACCGGGTATGCGCAAAGATGGCGCTCCGCCTTATGGACGTGGCTGTCGACCAGGGCCTTGTGCTGAAAAACTCATCGATCGGGTTCACCGGAAGGGCCGCGATATCCGGAAGAAAACCCGAGTATATCCTCGAGGGAATCACCGAACGCGGGCTTTTCGATGATCCGGTTGACCACCTGGTCTTCGTGGACGACGGGCTTGCCCGTGGCGCGGCGCTCATGGGACGGTGCATGAACTCACTGGGCAAGCCGAAAAATCCCATCGGGGGAGTCCGCGGGGGCCCATGTATTATGAGCCGGCGGATCAAAATAGGAAAGTGAAATTGCGAGGAGAATCATGACAGAAAAAACTGAAAACACCGAACCTGAAGAACAACTGTACGATGTCCTCATCCCCCCGGGGGTACCGCAGAAACTGATCATCGAGATCCCGAATAAGTTTAAGGTGAAGGTCGTGGAGCGCCGGGAAAAACTCAAATTCGCAAACATGGAGGGAGACGAACGCGATCTCCTTGCATTCCGGGGAAAACTCGAAGTTGTCCAGGAAGTTGAGAAATACATGCTTGACCAGCTCAAGGCATTTATCGAGAAATAAATTTTTACCCTTCTTTTTATTTTTTCTGCCCTGTAGAAACGGGCTTGAACAATGAGTTCACACCGGATCAATGAAAATCGGAAAAGAGATTATATTTTTTACGAGGGCTCCCCGTCTCAGGGCCCCTTCGGGGCACGGCGGGGCAGTTTGTGTGTGTTTTTAGAAATATCAGTTGTTGATCCGCCGCGGGGGCGCCCCGTCGGGGGCGGCGGCAAATATCATAATCGGGGGTATGGGGGTCTCAACCCCCATTATTCTCTCTTAACTTATTCGATTTTCATAGGAAATCCTTTGTACAATTCTTACGCTCTTTTTGGGCTTCACCCCGCCGCTGTGGCAGCCCCGAATTGCGATAACGCCGTATTATCTGGTCAATTTTGAATGAGGACGGTCCAGATAATTCCACGGTATCACATGCGCCCCCGCCCCGATGGGGGGCTCAATCGCGCATGCGATTCCTCTGTATTACCCACAATCACGGTTCAGGTACGACAGCACTATCGCAAATGGGGCGCCAGAGCTGCGGGGGCGAAGCCCCGGGAGCGTCGGCGTTTTTTAAATCATCGGCAGGTGCACTTTTTCACCTTTTTATTTCGTGCAGGCAATTTTTCTTGTTTTTCCCTCGTAAATCCTTCTTGAACTCAGGGGTTAAAATTACACGTTACCTTAAAAAAAATTCAGATTCAGATGGAAAAACCTGATGAAAAAATTGAACGAGAGCATCTGGAAAAAACGTGTGGAAATTGCAGACGGATGTGATCCATGGTCCAGACAAGGTTCATCGTCCTATTGCAGAGTCGCCACAACGGCGGGAGCGAGCCTGTGGCGAAGCCCCCTCGAGTGACTGAATGAGTTTCTTCTCCTTTCGCATTCTATGAAAAATTCGTCGTTAAAATGGCACGATACCCCAAATTATTTCTTCAGCAGCCGCACGAGCAGGGCTTTCTGGGCATGGAGCCGGTTCTCCGCCTCGTCCCAGACAAGGCTCTGGCCACCCTCCATCACTTCATCCGCGATCTCCTGGCCACGGTGCGCCGGCAGGCAGTGGAGGACTCGTGCCCCGGGTGAGGCATGGCGCAGGAGGGCTGCATCAACCGTGTACTGTTTGAAGACCTTCAGGCGCACGTCCTTTTCCTCGTCATCGCCCATGGAGATCCAGGTATCGGTGACGATTACATCCGCATCCTTTACGGCATCTTCCGGCTTCCTCACCAGCTTCACGTTTCCACCCAGTGACCGGGCTTTTTTTACGAATGCGTCCTCGGGTTCATACCCTTCCGGCGTTGCAACAGTCACATCGTAACCGGTCAGCACCGTGGAGAGGATCAGGGAGTTGCACACATTATTGCCATCTCCCACCCATGCCACCTTCAGGTCATGGATTGATCCGAAGTGCTCTTTCATGGTCATGATATCGGCCAGGAGCTGGCATGGGTGTTCGAGATCCGAGAGCCCGTTGATGACCGGGATGGTTGCGTACTTCGCAAATTCCTCGATCGTGCTGTGCTTGTAGGCCCGGATCATGATAGCGGACACGTACCGGGATGCTGCCCGGGCAGTGTCCCGGATCTCCTCGCCCCGCCAGATCTGCATGTCCCGGGCATTGAGGAAGAGCGCATGCCCGCCCAGCTCGTTCATCCCGACTTCGAACGAGATGTGGGTGCGGGTTGATGCTTTCTCAAAGATCATGGCAAGCGTCTTTCCGGCCAGGAGGGCATGGGGAACGCCGGCTTTTTTCTGCCGTTTCAGTTTCTCTGCCTCAGCAATGATTCCGTCAAGCTCCGTCCTGCTGATATCGAGGATCGAGATAAAATCCTTTTTCATCGTAACTCCTTCATGTGGGCGATGCGCCGTTCCAGCAGCGCACGGGTGCCGACATCCCGCCGGTAGCGTACCGCTCCCGTAACCCCCGATGCTGCCCCCTCGGCATTCCGTTCAGCCTTCTCAAGCGTTTCCCCCATACCAACGTACGCGAGCGTCCGCGAAGTCTGGGTCACCAGCGAGCCGGCAGCACTCTTCTCCACATTGGCGTAATAGAGGATGGCCTGATGATCCACCGGAAGCGTGATGGGATCGCCGGCGTGCGGGGAATCCGGGTATCCATCCGGAACCAGGTACTTGCAGACCGTTGCGAGCGGCTCGAAGGCGACATGCGACTGTGCAAGCGATCCCTCGGCAATCCTGCAGACGATCTCAGCCAGGTCCGAAGAGAGGAGGGTGAGGACATTCATTGCCTCCGGATCACCAAACCGGGCGTTAAACTCGATTACCTTGGGACCCCGGGCAGTATTCATAAACTGGCCATAGAGGATCCCCTTGTAGGGACTGGACGCCCGTTCCATGGCAGCGACAACCGACCGCATGATGGCAAGCGCACTCCGGTAATCCTTCTCCGTTACGAACGGGAGTTTGTGGTCCGGCATCGAGTACGACCCCATCCCGCCGGTATTCGGGCCGGTGTCACCCGCAAAAGCCCGCTTGTGGTCCTGGACAAGGGGCATCGGGACCAGGTGATTGCCGTCAACAAAGGCCTGCAGGGTAAACTCCTCCCCCAGGAGACGTTCTTCCAGCACCACGTCCCCGTGCAGGGACCTGGCGTAGGCGATCGCGCCGGCACGGTCAACCTGTTCGCCCATGATACGGACGCCTTTTCCGCCGGTAAGCCCGATAGGCTTGACCACAAGGTCTCCGTCATAGCCTTCGATAAAATCAGCCGCATCCGCAGCAGAATGGAACACCCGGTACATCGGGCAGCCCTCCAGCTGGTTTTTGTCCATCATCTCCCGGCAGAACGCCTTGTCGGTCTCGAGCCGGGCTGCAGCCCGTGTCGGGCCGATGCACGGGATGCCGGCAGATCCGAGGGCATCAACAATGCCTGCCTCAAGGGGGGCTTCAGGCCCGATGAACGCGTATTCTGCCCCGATTTCCTGAGAAAAACCAACGATGCTTTTGATATCGGTCTCCTTACAGAGGTGGACTTTTTTTGCAAGGGCATCGATACCGGGGTTGCGCCGGGCCATCACGGAATAGATCTCAGTCTTTGTAGTGCGGCCGAGGGCAGCAGCTATCGCGTGCTCGCGACCTCCCCCGCCCACAACGAGTATCTTCATCATCCTTCCTATTGGACGTATCCCCTAAAAATCCCTGCTCTTCAGCAGTTCGCTGACCCGGACCAGGGGGATGACCTCCACGCCATGTTCATGAAGCATCTGCCCGGCCCCCTGTTCGCGGTCAACCACCGTGACAACGCGGTCAGCCCGTGCCCCGGCAGCCCTGAGGATCTCAATACCGTAGAGCGCCGATCCGCCTGAGGTGGTGACATCCTCGATCAGGAGTACGTTTTTTCCATGGACATCGCCGATGATACGGTCTTTCTTGCCATGCCCTTTCTCCGATGAGCGGATGATGGCAAAGGATTTTTTGCTCGCCAGCGATACGGCAACCGCAAGGGGCACACCGCCGACAGCCACCCCGGCGATCACATCGAAATCATAGGTTCTGGTAACTTCTTTCGCAACTGCTGCCAGAAGATCCGGGTGCGTGACCGCGGATTTCACATCGATATAATAGGTGCTTTTCGCACCCGATGCGAGGGTGAAATCCCCGAATTCGATTGCCTTGTACCTGACGAGTAACTCCCTGAGGCCCGCTGTCACCATGGGACCTCCTTGATCCTGAGCTGGTAACCGAGGATATTGGTTGCCCGGTGCAGGACCGGGGTAATAACCAGGATAATGAGAAAGACCGGGAGCGTGACGGTGGCAAAGAGCCATGCGGGATCGAACATAAGCAGGAGAAGAAATGCACCTGCAACCAGATCATACTGATCCGCTACCGGCCATTTTGTACCCCGCTCCTTGTTCAGCCTGCGCTTGAAAAAACTCTTGACCAGGTCTCCCAGAAGTGCACCGCTCGCCAGCAGGCTGACAGACAGGAGGGTATGCTCCGGCAGACCGGCACGCGGGAACTGTTTAACCAGCCACATCAGGATAAGCCCGGTGATAATACCGGCAAGAATCCCGATCACAAGGCCCCGGTAGGTTTTCCCATCCCCGAAGATCCGCCTGCCATCATACGAATTCCTGCCGAAATCGATGGGTATGCCTCCCCCGGACACCGCTGCAACCGGGTTCGGGATATATGCGGGGAGCATGATCCAGAGCGCCCAGGTCAGTGACATTATGAGAAGATCAAGAATAATACTCTAGCACCCCCAATACCTGTAATAAAGAGCAGATGCAAACATTAAGGTTACTAAAATCTCTGTAGGTTTGTTATCCGTGGGTGTTCATCGATGCTGATAAAAAAGACCCGCAGTCTTTGCCCTTCCTGCAATACCGCTGTCGATGCAGAGATCGCAGAGGAGGATGGGAAGATCTGGCTGAAACGGAGCTGCCCGCAGCACGGGAGCTTCAGGAACCTGTACTGGTCGGATCCGGTGATGTACCACCGGTTCGACCGGTATAATGCCGTGGGGAATGGTATCGAAAATCCACAGAATACCACAGCGGCTCCCGGCAGCTGTCCGACTGCCTGTGGGTTATGTAACAACCACCACTCCCAGACCCTCCTTGCCAATATAGACCTTACCAACCGGTGCAACCTTGACTGTGATTTCTGTTTTGCCAATGCACGGGCATGCGGGTTTATCTACGAACCGACATTCGATGAAGTCGTCTCGATGCTGAAACTCCTCAGGTCAGAAAAACCGGTCCCGGCTCCTGCAGTCCAGTTCTCCGGCGGGGAGCCTACCATGAGAGACGACCTGGTCGAGATTATCAGGACCGCAAAACAGATGGGATTCCCCCAGGTCCAGATAGCAACAAACGGGATCAAGCTGGCAAACGACCCGGTATTTGCACAGCAGCTCAAGGAGGCGGGGCTCAGCACCGTCTATCTCCATTTCGACGGAGTATCAAAAGAGACCAACCCGTTTTTATCAAAACACCTGGCGGCGATCGAGAACCTGAAGCGCGTACGGCTCGGCACTGTCCTTGTCCCGACAGTGATCAGGGGGCGCAATGATCATGAACTCGGCGATATCATCCGCTTTGCGGCCAATAATATTTCCGTGATCCGGGGAGTGAACTTCCAGCCGGTTGCGTTCACCGGTGCAGCCAGCGATGATGACGTGAACAAATCCCGGATCACGATTCCCGATGTGCTCGAACGGATCGAAACCCAGCTGTCAGGCATTGTAAAAAAGAATGATTTTTACCCGATCCCCTGCGTCCTGCCATTTTCAGATCTCGTGGAATCGTACACGGGCAAACCCCAGGTACGCTTCACAGCCCACCAGCACTGCGGTGCAGCCACGTACGTCTTCGTCCAGGATGAGGGCATCATGGCCGTGAACCGGATGGTGAACGTGGAGAAATTCTTCGAGACGATCGGACAGATGGCAGAGGACCTGAAAAGGGGCGGGACAATCAACAAGTACAAGGCCCTGCTTGACGGGATTAAAAACATGCATGACTCGGTCCGGCAGGGTGAACAGGGCGCCACGACCGAATTCTGGAAGATCATCGGCAAGACCCTGATCAGCCAGAACTTTCAGGCATTACGGGAATTCCACTGGAATGCACTGTTCATCGGTTCCATGCATTTCATGGACCGGTATAATTACGACCTTGACCGGGTCAGCCGCTGCTGCATTCATTATGCCACGCCGGACGGAAGACTGATCCCGTTCTGTACCTATAACAGCGGGCCCGTGTACCGGGAACAGGTCTGGAAGAAGTTTGCGAAGGAACCGGAGAAGTGACAAACTGCTATTTTTAATAGAATATTATTCCAAATGAATGGATGAAAATTAAAACGTCTTTAAATTTAATTACAATAGCAGGTATTCTTTTTCTAATTTCAGTTTTTTATGTATTATTTTTGGTGATTCATCGGTAGTGTCTCTATATTGCTGT
>DAPW01000022.1 GCA_002502245.1 Methanoregula sp. UBA154 | reverse complement strand
GCCGGCGTATCCAGCTGCCGGGGTGTAAGTCAGGGACGGAGCCGAACCGGACAACGAACCGTGGAGGGGGTTGTCGACAACCGTGTAAGTGAGTGAATCCCCATCGGCGTCTGTCGCGGTCAATGTGACAGCCAGCGGCGTGTTCTCGTTCGTAGAAACGGACTGAGCCTGGGCGACCGGCGCTACATTGTCCGCATTCACGACAATGTAGCTGGTCCTGGTCTCGGAATCGCTGCCGCCCGCATTCGTGGCGGTGAGGGTAACCGAATAGGTGCCGGGAGTGGTGAACGTGTATTGCGGATTCCGCTCCGTGCTATCTGTCACGCCATTGCTGTCGAAATCCCATGCCCACGAGGAGTGGGTGGTGTCCTCCATCTTGGTGCTGAGATCCTGGAACTGGACCGTGAGCGGGGAATCCCCGGCAGTCCCGGGGCCGTAATCCTCGATATCATCCAGGTACACGGTCAGGAGGGTTCCCGTCCCGCTTACCGACCGGAAGGTCAGGTCATGGGTGCCGGTGAAGGAGTAGCCGGAGAGATCAATCGTCTCGTACCGGTTCGGTACCGTGACCGTTTCGGTGTAATTCGCGACAACGGTGTCATCCACCAGGACCTGCAGGTATTTCGCGGTTCCGCCATACTGGTGCCGCCAGAACCGGAGCGTTGCGACATCGGTCAGGTCCAGACTCTGCCGTGCCCATGCATCCCCGTTCGCCGGTGCCTGGAGCCGCAGGCTGTACGAGCCTTTTCTCTGGGTATACGCACTGACGGTTGCGGCACTGCCGGTCCAGGGCGGGAGCAGGCCGCTCTCAAAGTTCCCGTTCACGATCCGGCCCGTCTTGGTATTTGCCGAGAATGCGGCTACCGGCGGGGGGACCGGGTCATCGCTGTACACGTTAATCCGGTCAACGTACTTGAGTGTCCAACCCCCCATCGAGGGGTACGATCCGCTGTAGTAGTACCAGTAGTCCGCCGGAAGGGCAGCTGCCTGGTCGCCCAGGCCGGCAACGTGCTCGCCGGACGGGTTGCCGGAATTATCCGAAAAGAATGTCGCCCGCATCCCGTTGGAATAGTCCGGGCCGGTGTATCCCCGAGTATCACCGCCCTCACCGGCGCCCTCGGACCACCAGGTAATCACGTACGGGCCAAGCCGGGGAACCGGATTGTTGATAGCAGCTGCGGGAAGATCCTGGTACACATTGTCCTCTGCGATTATCCGTACGGTCCGCCCTTCAGGTGCCCCCCCGACAAGATCGACAAGATCCTTTACATTCGTTCCCTTGAGCTTCCCGAGGTTCTTGGTCTGCCAGTTGACCTCCTCGTTCTGGACATAGCGTTCCCCGTTCCAGAAGCGGTCCCACCGCTCTTCGGAGGCCTCCCATGCCGGGGGAGTTCCTCCCCAGTCAGTACGGTACTCCGGGTAGGAGACACCATAGTTTGCCTCCCATTCGCCCTCGAAGACCGGCCCCTGGTAATAGTACCAGGTGTTCCCGTCCCCCATAACCGGGAGTCCGGCCTCCATCTCCTGATATGTCCGGGTGGCCACGGCATCGGTGGGAGTGATACCATCAGCCGACATGCGGGTAACGGTTATCTGGGTTGTAAATGCCAGCACCGGGGCAAGGAAGACCAGGGAACACAACGCCAGTACAAGTATATATGTGGATAGTTTCATCTGCAACATAGCGAAAAGAACCTCCGCTCAGAAGTACTTGCGGTTAGGAACCGACAACATTTAATTCTGTTGCTTTTTGGTTAAGGTCAAACAAGTACTATTAACACACGGGAAAGTCCGAAGAGACCATCACTAATCCTGGTTCATGCAAAAAAAGTGAGATTCTCCTTGGAGAACTGTACTACCTGATGACGATCGATCCACCGGTGATGGATGTTACATCGGGGTTCAGCATCTCCCCGGCCCCGGGCGCGTTGTCAAAGACCATGTCCCCGTCAAGATCCCAGATCTGCAGCCGGTAGGTATCCGATTTGTTCCCGTCATCCTTTGCGACAAGCAGGAACTCGTAATCCGGTGCGCTCTTGTCGATGTTCCCAAAGCCGTGGATGTAGGCGGTTTTGTCCGTGATCACGATATAATCAAATAACGCAGCCGTGAACTGGGACTTGCCGATCCCGAGCTTGGCGTTGCCGGACGGGACGCCCTTGTTGTACTGGGCACTCAGGCTGAAGCTGGCCTTTCCGACAACTTCCTCGCTCCACGGTATGTCATCTGCCCCGACCTCGATGGTGCCGCTCCCGCTGGCCTGGCCGATATGCGGGTTGTAGACAACGATATACTCATACTGGATCGAGGCACTCTCGCCCCACTGGTCGGTCAGGGTCAGTGTCACCGGGTACATTCCCTGCATTGTGTAGGTATGGGTCCCGGTCACTGATCCTGATGTCTCAGTGCCGGTCTGCTCATCGACCACACCCGTGGACGTGGAGCCGTCGCCCCAGTCAAAGACGGCCGTGTGCGTGTCAAAGGCATCGCGGAAGAACGCCGTTGCCGTAATTTCGCTGTTCACAAGCACCGGTTCCATCGGTGCGCTGATGGAATCGAGGACCGGGGGTGCATTCGGGTCCAAGACCACGGTCTCGAAGATCGTGTCCGGTTGGTAGACCGTCGTGATACTCTTGAGGTCCGATGAGACCTCCGCAACCCTAATCACTTCTGCCGTGGCAGTCCCAGCGTCCGGATCAATGGTCACCCGGATATAGCCGAGCGCGTATTCCAGGCTGTTCTGGGAACCTGCTGCGCGCGGGTCGGCGAGGTTGTACGCGGGGCCCCCACCGGTACCGGAAACAAAGTAGTTGACGTCGCTTGCCAGGAACCGCTCGTAGGCGTGGACATGCCCGTTGAAGACCGCGAGGACATCGTTTGCAATGAACTCATCCTCCCACTCTGTACGGATGTTCTCCCAGCCGCCGAAGTGCTTGGAATCGGAACTGTAGGGGGGCTGGTGGAACGAGACGAACCGGAAGGGTTTCTCTGTTGCCTGCAAATCGGCCGCGAGCCATGTGCCCTCCGCGGCAAGGTCCGCCCACGAGTTGCTGTCCAGCACCGCGATATGGGCGTCCCCGCAGTCGAACGAATAATATGCCGGTATCCCGTAGTTTGCGAAGTAGCTGGGGTCGTTGTCGTCATGGTTGCCCTGAGCCGGGTAGACCGGGACGCTGGCCATCATGGCACTGCCGGCCGCGAAGTAGCGGTCCCAGTCAGCAGGGTTCGCAGGATCGTTCACGAGGTCGCCGGCGTTCAGCACGAATGCCACATCGGGCTCTTCCGCAATGCGGTCAGCGACAAGCTTATGCCGCTCCAGCTGGCTGAAGGTGGGGAGCTGGTCCTGCGTGTCGCTGTACATGACAAACGTGATCGGCCCGCTTGCCGGGAAGGTCCGGAAGTGCAGGTCAGCGGTCTGCTGCTCACCGTAGGTGACCCGGTAGTGGTAGAGGGTATCGGGTTCGAGGCCGGTGAGGGCTACGTGGTGGAGCGTGTCGGTCGTGCCATCGGTCGCGCTCTGGCCATACGCGGTATTCGCGGTGTAATACGCATCGGTCGCGTAATCGACCGTCACGGCGTTTGGAAGGCCGGTCTTGGTATTGATCACGGTCCCGGTGGTCGTGGTGCCGGTGAGGTAGGGGCCCCAGACGAGCATCGGGCGTACTTCGATGAGATCCGTCTTCGTCTCGGTATCACTTCCGGCATCGTTCGTTGCCGTCAGGGAGACCGTGTAGGTTCCCGCGGTGTTGTAGGTGTGGGACGGGCTCTGCTCCGTGCTGGTGGAGCCGTCACCGAAGTCCCATACCCATGTAGTCGGGGAACCGGTGGAAGCATCGCTGAACTGGACGGTCAGCGGTTCATAACCGGATGTCGGATCTGCGGTAAAGGCTGCGGCAGGTGGCTGAGGGAGGGTATAGGTCACCTCAAGGTAGGGACGGAAGTTTGGAGTAGTATTCTCAAGAGTTGCATATCTCGCATAATTATACGGATCCGCGCTCTCAACGGGATACTTGATTACCCATCCGAACATAGGCTCTCCGGATACGTACGCCTGCACATCCGGAGTAACGTCCCAGACGATCGGAACCTCCCTTTTCATGCCTGTCGATTGGCTGTCCGTTGGGACCAGTGCAAATGCGGGAAGGGTATTCCATTTGAGAGTGTGGGAATTCCATGGTCCTCCGATGATACGATGGATATCATTCTGCCCCGGATTCTTAACCACTTGTAGGTAAAGGTGAAGTGTCGCAGATGTTATTGTTGCTCCGGAAGGAATCGATGAGAGATCACAATGGATAGCAATTCTCTGATCAATACCGATTCTTGTCTGAACCCTCATGTTTGGTGCCAAATAGTCACCGGTTGCACTGGGAGAATCTGCATAAATTTCTGTGTCTCCATCCGATGGAATTATGACTGAGGTGGTCTCTCCTCCACTCTGGACGGAGATGTAATCGGTTTTCACTTCGTCGTCACTGCCTACGGCATTCGTAACCGTAAGCTTCACAGTGTAGGTGCCGGCGGTATCATAGACATGGCCCGGACTCTGGTCGGTGGAATCCACTGTCCCGTCGTTGTCAAAGTCCCATGCATACGTCAGCGGTGCAGTTCCCGTCGATACATCGGTGAACTGGACGGTAAGCGGTGCGGTGCCGCTCTGGACATCTGAGGTGAACGCGGCAACCGGTGCAACGGCTGGAGGGCTGACCATGATGTATCCGGTCTTCACTTCGTCATCGCTGCCTGCTCCATTGGTCACCGTGAGCTTCACCGTGTAGGTGCCGGCCGTGTCGTAGATATGGCTCGGGTTCTGGGTGGTGTCATCTACCGTCCCGTCGTTGTCAAAGTCCCACGCCCATGCCGTGGGGGAACCCGTCGATTCGTCCGTGAACTGGACCGTGAGCGGCGCGGTGCCGGACTGCTTGTCCGAGGTGAACGCAGCGACTGGTGCTGCCGGGCCTGTGGTGCTGAGAATCTTCAGCTCGGAGACAACCTTGACCGAGAGCCCGGTCGTGGTCGGGTAGTTCTCGCCGCCCTGTACGTAGTAGTACCAGTACTCCGGTGCGGCAGCCTCGTGCCAGTCCCAGTTCCCGAACGCGTGGATGCCCCATGGGTTTGCTGTTTCGTCCGCAAACCAGACAAGGCGCATGCCGTCGCTGTAGCCGGTATCGGGATAGATACCCGGAATCGCGTCTTCCGTGTTAAAATCGGTGTACCATGTCAGGACAATAGGCCCTTCGTGCGCGGAGTACCCGTACACGTTCTCGTACGCAAAGTCCTTGGTCATGCCGTCGGATGCCTTCACCCGGAGGATATCCCCGGGGGACATCCCTCCGACAAGATCGCAGAGGTCTTTGAGGTTCGTCCCCATAGCGGCGCCCATGTCCTTTTCCAGGACGTTGGTGTCCTCGGCTGCGTTCCAGCGGAGTGCCTGTTCGGTTGCCTCGTCATCATCATCAATGAAGACCGGGCCCTGGGCGTAGTAATGGGTGACGCCATCACCCATCAGGGGGAGCATGTCCCGCATCTGCTGGTAAGTTAATGTCTGTTCGGCAAGGATGGTCGTGCCGTCGCTCGCATACTTTACCACATGCACCTGCGTTGTTGCTGCGGACACCGGTGCAACCAGTATACCGCCGACAACGAGGAGCAGGATGAAAACAAGAAGTTGTTTCTGCAGACTGTTCATCAGAACTCACCAGATTGGTCGTTTAACCGAATCCACGCTTGGCTCGATACCGGGAATGCTCGTTTCGAAAAAGGATAAATATTTTCATTTGACCTTGATTAAAAGTAAAATTAAATATGTATTTTTTTCAACCGGGGACAACAGGTTCACTACGGATCTGGTGAGTGACGCATCTGAGACCAAGGGGTGGGATGCAACGAAATCTCACGGAAAAAATATCAGATCCACCAGCAGGCCGGGTTATTGATCTTGTGCAGCTGGCTCAGGGGTCCGGTTCAAGGAGCTGCACATCCCCGGGAGAGAAGAGGGTCGTTACCTGCTCACCGGGCGAATACGGGTGCTGACTGATATCGCTGACACTGACCTTCAGCGGGATGGTACCATCGAGCCGGACTTTAACGCCATGCTCCATACGGAGAATATCGGCAACAGTCGCGGGGATGGCATTCACGGACGTGTCGATGGTGACCCGGGGTTTCCGGACGAGTGTGATGCGGTCGCCGGGGATGCAGGCAGTGACCGTGGACCCGGTCGGTGCTGAACCCTGCACGGTTACCTGCTGGTCGCCGGCCTCCATGACAAGACTCGTACTATCGGACCACACCACCGTCCCCTGCAGGATGTTCTCAATCCCCGCGTAGCGTGCTGCTGCAGGTGTCCGGGGGTGATGGAAGATCTCCTCGACCGGCCCCGTCTGCACGATGCGCCCGTCAATGATCAGGGCAGCCCGGTCACCGAGGGCAAACGCTTCCTCCCGGGCATGGCTGACCTGCACAACGGTCAGGCCCTGCTCCTGTTTCACCTTCAGCAGGATCCGCATGCACTCCTCCTGCGTCCTGGGGTCGAGCGCGGCAAACGGTTCGTCGAGGAGGAGGACAGAGGGGTCTGAAGCGAGTGCCCGGGCGAGGGCGACCCGCTGCTGCTCCCCGCCGCTCAGGGAGGACGGGTACCGGCCGGGAAGGTCCGGGATCTCGAACCGGGCGAGGAGCTCCTGCACCCTGCTCCCAATCTCGGATTCCATGAGCCGTCGCAGGCGGAGGCTGTACGCAATATTCTCGTACGCGGTCATGTGCGGAAAGAGCGAGTAGTCCTGGTACACGATCGCGATCCCCCGCTGCTCCGGGGGGATACTACTGACATCCCGGCCCTCGATGAGGATCGTCCCCCCCGACGGGGAACGGAGGCCGGCAATGGTCTCCAGCAGCACGGTCTTGCCGGCCCCCGAGGGCCCGAGGACGATCAGGTACTCGCCCTTCCCGACCCGGAGGGAAATGTCGTACAGGGAAAACACCCCCAGCGTGAGGGAGAGATGCTCAAGCGCGATCATGCCCGTGCCTCCCCGCCGCCCGGGTCAGCCAGCGGAAGACGATGAACACCGCGATGCAGATGAGGATCATGAGGAAGGCGACGCTCCTTGCCTCCTCGAGCCCTCCGGTGGTAAAGCGGTTATAGATGAGCGTGGACGCGACCATAGGGAAATACGCGATCATCACGACTGCCGCAAACTCCCCGACCGCCCGGCCCCAGGCAAGGAACGACCCGGAGAGGATGTGCCGGGTAGTGAGCGGGAGCGAGATGGTCTGGAATGCATATAACCGGGTTGCGCCCAGCATCCGTGCAACGTTCTCGAGGTGGACCGGCACCTTCTCAAATCCTTCCCGCACGGCATTAATGTAGTAGGGCGAGGAGACAAAGACCATCCCAACAACGATTCCCGCGAATGCATCCTCGAATACAATCCCCACGCTCCTGAACGGGGCACCGATGGGACCGCGGGACATGAAGAGAAGATACACCATCAGCCCTGCCACCGTGTGGGGGAGCACGAGCGGGATATCCACGAGATTTTCCACGATTTGCTTCCAACGGAAGGTGCTCCGGGCCAGAACGTATGCAAGGGGAGTGCAGAATATGACAAGAAAGAGCACAGCCACAAATGCTGCAAGTATCGTCAGGAGTATGGCATATATGACATCAGACTCTGTAGCAACCGAGACAAGGTGGGAGAGATCCGAAAGTTCCGGCACAGCGATGGCGAGGAGTGCAAGGGCCGTGACGATGAGAATAATGCTCCCGAAAAGACCGAACGCGATCAGGCACGGGTCCGGATAGGTACGGGCTGTCATGGTTCAGCCTCTTTTTGCACTCCCCGGTCCTCCCTGCACGCACTCCACATCGCCTATCCCCCCAGCGTCGCCGGCCACCCCTTCCCTCCACTCTCTGATTCTTTCACCACAAGATCCGCAAACTCACTTGCAAGATCCCGGTTTGGCGCAGTATTCGGGATGGTAACAGCGTAGACAATAGGCTGCCCGATCCTGTCCTGGCCGATCGCACTGAACCGCTGGAAGCCGAGGACCACCTTCACTTTTCCATATCCCTCTGCAGGGTTCTGTGAGCTCAGATCGATTGCCGGTGGCAGATCGATCCAACGGAGATCATGCCCCTCTGCAACACTCCGGTACTCGAACGCATAATCAATGCCACCGGCTTCCAGATGGGAGAGGACAAAGATACTCCCGTCGCGGATCACGAGCTTCTCATCCGAAGGATGGAGGACTTCCGGGAGCCTGACCGTCGCTACTCCATCCACATCCTCCGCCACCAGCGGGGGAGTGAAATGTCTGCCGATAAGATCCGTGAACAATGTGCTATTGGCGTAATACCGGTCTGCAAGCAGCGTGACCATGATCGAACGGTACCCGGCCGCGTCGAGCATCGGGTTGGAGATCCCCACCCGCACGTCCGGGCGGGACAATACGGCTCCCCAGTTCTCCGAAGTAATCTCGTTGGCGTACCTGCTTTTGTTCGTATACGCGATGACCATGGCATTCCTCGCAAAAGGGGTATAGGAATCCGTAAAATTCGTACCGGTCGCCGGATCTGTGCGGAACATGAGGTCCGGGATCAGGGATGCATCTGCCACGGCAACGACATCGACAGGGCGGTGGAGGTCGGTCACCTGCCGGATCACCTGGATGGACCCGTGCCCCTCCACCTGCACATCCACATCCGGGTGTTCTGCCTCGAACGCCTTTTCGACCTCTTCGAACGGCTGGAGCAGGCTCCCTGCCGGCAGTACTTTAAGGACGGTCTGTTCATGACCTGTTCCCCCTGTGGTGCAGCCCGTGCCCCAGCAGAGCATACCGATGATCACGACAGCAGCAACTAGGAATTTTATCGGGGGCATGGTTAACTCACCGTATCTCGATCAGGTCTACCCACTTTACCCAGAAATTACCCTCGGTGATCATGCCAGGATCATCGGAGACGATAGCGATACGGAACGGCCCCCCGTCATCATACGGGACCGGTTTTCCATCCTGTTCATACGCGAGGATCAAGCGGAGCGGCGGGGACGCCCGTTCCCGCAGGTCAGCGCCGAGGGTAACAAAACCCTGACCATCCAGCTGGTCGGCTTCAAACTCCCACTGGTACCCGTCCCGTGCAGAAATCCGGATGCGTTGAACCTGATCCATCCCCCCGGCTAGGGTGACGAGGTCCCGCAGGTCGATGCCTCGCAGGAGATAGGGCCCGAACCGCACGCCTGTCGTGGAGATCATCGAGCCATACCCGGTACCAGCCGGCAACCTTCTCAAATCCTCAAGAGTGAGGGTGCGCCCGCGGCTTCCGTTAAGGGTAACCTGCCAGATCTTTTCATCCGGGTCCGTTCCGCTTGCCGAAGGAGACCTGCCAGGCAGTTCGCACCCCAGGACGGCGAGGTTCACCTGAAGACCTGCATTGGGGAGCGGGGGTGAGGGGTAGGTCTCCTGCATCTTGGTCTCGTAGGACTTTGAGAGGGCATCCTTTGAACCGTGATACCCACCGGGGTAAATCCGGATCTCATCCACCCACATCACCGCGTATCCGCTGGTTGAGGGGTAGAGGTTGTCAAACAGATGAACCATCTCTGCGGGCATGACCTCCCGCATATCCTGGTTCCCGAACACGTGCTTTCCCGCACTGTTTGTGGAAGTATCGGCAAGGATGACGAGCCGCATCCCCGTGTGGTAGCCGGGAGGGGAGCCGGTGCCCTGCCGTTCTCCCGTGGCCGATTCCTCACCGTTGAACCAGCAGACCGCGATTGGTCCCTGGCGGGGGTCTGGTAAATAGATATTCTCATACGGGAATTCCACATGGTACCCGTCACCCGCTTTCACCATCACTTCGTCACCCGGTGACATCCCGCCGGCCAGGTCACAGAGGTCCCTGACCGCAGTCCCTTTTACCGCTCCCAGATCCTTGAAGTTCGCGGTCTCATTCACGTCCCACTGCGCTTCCTTTTCATCGGCAAAGACCGGGCCCTGGTGGTAGTAATGGGTCTGCCCGTCACCCTGCACGGGCAGGTTTTCTTCCATCCACGGGTACGTCACGGTCGTTTCATTGAGAACCGTTGTGCCGTCTGCAGCATATTTCACGATATGGACTTCCGTGGAGGGCGCTGCAGATGACACATTCATGAGCCCGCAGAGGAGGATCACCATAACGATGATCGGGAGGAGCCGTAATCCATGGACAGGCTGATACTGGACGGATTGCATGGTCAGGCCTTCTTGATCTCAATTTTGTCCACCCACTTGACCCATGCGCTGCCTTCCGTCACCACACCCTTTTCATCCGAGATGATTGCCACGCGGATCGGTCCCCCGTCATTATAGGAAAGTGGCTTTCCGTCCTGTTCGTACATCAGCAGGATGCGGAGAGGCGGGGACGGGATCTCCTTAAGACTTTCATTGAACGTGATAAACCCGTTTCCCTGCACCTGGTCATGATCAAAGACCCAGAGGTAGCCGTCCGGCGCTGATATCCAGGCCTGCTCTCCTTCCGAGATCCCTCCTGACGGTGCAAGGAGGTCGGTCAGCAGGACCCCTGTGCAGATATAGGGGCCGTATTTTATCCCGACGGTGGAGACTGCAAAACCATTGCCGGCGGTGGCAGGGAGTTTTTGTATCTGCTCGAGTGTGTATTCAGTCACGGTGGAACCGTTGACAGTCAGCCGCCAGCTGCTGAAGTCATCGGCTGGTGTTGTCACCGGGGGAGAAGCCGGTGCGGTGCCGGCGCATCCCGCACACCAGCAGGATAGGACCAGCAGGATGCAGACGGGTATGGCAGCACGGATCATCAGGATCGCCTTTTTACAAACCAGACCAGCATGAGGATACCCCCGATACAGGTAAATGGCAGGAGCGGGCTCTGCCGGGTTGTCGGTGCCGTCGTAGCCAGGTTATATTCCAGCGATTTGGCAAGGACTCCTTTGGTGCCATGATACCCTCCGGTGTATACTTTGACCTCATCGATCCACTTGACAGTATAGCCGCTGGTTGAAGGGTACAGGTCCTCGAACAGGTGGATCGTTGCCGGTGGCATCACAGCCCGCATGTCATTATTGCCAAAGACGTGTTTCCCCTCGCTGTTTACCGAAGTGTCCGCAAAGAAGACCAGGCGCATGCCGGTAAAATACGCAGGGGGATAGCCTACGCCCTGGCGCTCGCCGACACTCGTCTCCTCGCCATTATACCAGCAGACAACGATCGGGCCCTGCCGGGGTTGCGGGTTGTAGACGTTCTCGTACCCGAACTCGACATGGTAGCCATCCGGTGCCTTGATCGTCACCTCATCGCCGGCATTCATACCCCCGACAAGGCTACAGAGGTCCCTGACATCCGTCCCCATTACAGCACCTTCGTCCTTGAAATTAATTGTTTCGTTGACGTCCCACTGCCCTTCCTTGTCATCTACAAAGACCGGCCCCTGGTGGTAGTAATGGATCTTCCCATCGCCCTGCACGGGAAGGTTTGCTTCCATCCACTGGTACGTCACGGTCGTCTCGTTGAGGATCGTTGTGCCGTCAGCGGCATATCTGACTACATGGACTGCAGTGGAAGGTGCTGCAGAGGCAGCGTTCACGAGACTGCAGAGCAGGACCAGGGCGATCATGAACCGGACCGGCCGGGTCCAGCGGGGCAGCAGGTTTTGAACCCTGTTTTCATGAAAGGAACCGGAATTCATCTTCATCCTCTTTTCTGCATATGGGATCCAAGAATAATGCACCCTGCGAGCGCACCTGCGAGCGCAAACGGTGAGATTCCTGCCCTGGTCGGTGCTGGAGCCGGTGCAGTTATCGCCCCGGGGGCTGGTTCTTTCTGTACCGAACTGTTGGTGTAGATGAAAATCTCCGAAACGGACTGGACCGATAGCCCGGTGGTGGTCGGGTACTTTTGATCACCCTGCTGGAAGTAATACCAATACTCGGGAAGAGAAGATTCGCGCCAGTCATTATTCCCAAACGCATGGATATTCCAGGGATTGGTGGCGTTGTCGGCAAAAAAGACCAGGCGCATCCCGGTGCGATAATCGGGGACGTAACCATCCGTATCATGGTACCACGTGATAACCATGGGACCCTGCCGGGCCGGGGGCATGAACACGTTTTCATAGGCAAACGATTTTATAAAACCGTCAGAGGCCTTTATCTTTACCTCATCACCTGGTGACATTCCCCCGACAAGAATGCAGAGATCTTTGAGATCAGTACCTTTCACCGCACCCATGTCCTTTTCCTGCACATTCTTATCTTCAGCAACATTCCAGCGAAGTTCCTGTTCGCGGTCAGGATTGGCATCATCAAGAAAGACCGGCCCCTGGTGATAGTAATGAGTCAGTCCATCACCGTACACCGGCAGGTTTTGTTCCATCCACTGGTACGTGACGGTTTTTTCAGCCAGGATGGTTGTTCTGTCCGGGCCATATTTAATGATATGAACTTCTGTGGTGGCAGCCAGGACCGCTGTGCAGGACAGCACTGCAACCAGACAGATCATCAGTATCGGTAAACCTTTTTTGTAATTTTCTCTCATCTGCTTCCTTCCCTGATTGCAGCAATTCTCTACGTAGATTTGATAATTGGTGAATGCCGCTAAGATTTAAAAAAGGGGCTGATCTGAGTCAGGTTAACTGTTTTTAATGTACATTATTGAGATTGATCTGGAACAGGAACTCCTGAGGATGCAGGACTGCCGGGTGACCAGTTTCAGCAGAGGCTTCCCGTATTGCATCTTTTTTCAGAAGAACAGCACCCGCTGGTGATCCGCCTGCACATTCCCCGGCGGGTAGAAGAATATCTTGCCAAGGCCCGGGTACCCGAGCTCGAGTACCGCGTTCAGGGACTTGTCCTTGGAGATCCCCCGCTTCTGGAAGGAGGGCGTGAAGGCAAAGAAATGGAGGTTCTCGCTGCCGGCCACCGTATTAATCACGTCCTGCAGGTTGTAAGGGGAGAAGTTCGCAGGGGTCCGGTGCGTACCGGTGAGGGCATAGATCCCATCCTCCATGAAGATCACCCGGGTCAGGATACCGGCATGGGCACAGGCAACCGCGAATGAGATGGCGCCATAGACGGTCTCGGTGCTGTACGGGCTCTTCGTGATCAGGACCGTCACGGGCGGGGCTGTGCTGCTCTTCTCTGCGCGGTCAAAGGAGGGAGCACTCCCCTTTCTGAACTGGAGAGAGCCGGCGGTTGCCGAGAGGATGACATGGTTCTGCCGGAAGCGGTCGATCATCAGGTTCAGGTCCCGGATCTTCACCGGTTTTATCGCGCAGGTCGAGATCACGACACCCTGCCCGTCGTCCCACGTACTGTAGCCGCGGGCTGTGGCATTGCGGTTGCAGGCAATGACCTGGCAGGGGAGACTGTGGCGTGCTGCCCGTTCGCCAAGATCCTGGATCCCTGCCCCGATATTCTCCGCTTCCGTGGGAGCCTGCCCGGTGTGGCCGATGTGGATCCCGTCAAGGTAGGCGTACAGGTCGATTGCCAGACGGTTTGTGAGTGCTGCCGAGAGGAACAGGAGGCCGTGCCATGCCGATCGGTGCATGTAGGGCGATTCGCACTGAAGCCAGCCGACCGATCCCGGCAGGGGCGGTTTTGTCAGGCGGGAAAGCGCTGCCACATCGTTCCAGAACGAGGGCTGGCCGTCAGCACCGATGCTGTTGGTTGTTATCACCTGGTCCGGGAACTTCATCTTCAGCTGCCCGGCCGAGATACCGCGGAGTTCCAGTTCCTGCCGGTCGCAGATGATCCGTACCGCTGCGAGCGACAGGATGATGGTCCAGACCTGCTGCGTCTCCGGGTTGTCGAGACTGTACAGGGCATCACCGGTGACAAGGAAGGTGAAGGCAGGGCTCTCCCCCTTTGGCTGGTGCATCAGGGTCTCGGGATAGAGCTGGACGAAGAAGAACTTGAGGCACTCTTCGATCCACGAGAGACGCTCCAGCGTAACGGGAGTTGAAAGGAGGAAGATATTCGCAGTCATGGCAGCCCGGCACCCGCTCTGATGGATAGTCTTTTTTCCAATGCCGGTTTTTTTAAACGGCCGGCACGGAGGGACCATCTCCTGCACAATCAGGATTTTCGTGCAGGGATTTTTGAGGTAGTGATAAATTCACCGGACGGGATTAAAGCCTTTACGAAAAGCCGGGATGCTATCGGACGGGCGGCATCCCGGCACGAATCCATAAGAGGTATACCTGATAAACAAGTAAACAGGGTACGGATAACCATGAGTGAAAAGAAGAGTGCGCCTGCGCCGGGTTGTTTCTTATGAGCCGGTTCTTACAGGTCGTTGCGGTGCCGGAGGCGGTCAGGGCTGCGGTTGCGATAGCCCCGGCCACCGCACCAGAAACGGTTCCGGTGGAGCAGTCCGCGGGACGGGTGCTGGCTGCACCGGTTGTGGCGGATACCGATATCCCCGGTTTCGACCGCTCGGTGGTGGACGGGTACGCGGTGCGCTCCGCGGATACCACCGGAGCGGGCGATGCGGTTCCCGCCCTGCTCCGGTGCATCGGCCGGGTGACGATGGGAAGAAGCAGGAAGCTTGTCATACGGGACAGCGAGTGTGCATATATACCGACCGGAGGAACCCTGCCGGACGGTTCGGATGCTGCCGTCATGGTGGAATATACGGAGGAAGCCGGGGACACCATCCTGATCAAGAAGCCGGCTGCCCCGGGTGAGAACGTCCTGCTGCGGGACGAGGATTTCAGAAAGGATGAGACCGTCTTCCGGCCAGGCCGCCGGCTCACCCCGCAGGACGCCGGGGTGCTCGCGGCGTGCGGCTGCGCGAGGGTAACGGTTGCAAAAAAACCCGTGGTCGGGATCATCTCGACCGGGAACGAACTGGTGCCGGTAACGGTGATACCCGGGCCAGGGGAGGTCCGGGATGCCAATGCATCGATGCTTGCGGCATGGCTTTCGGAATACGGGTGCGTACCCCGGCTCTACGGCATAGTAAAGGATGAACGCTCGGCCTTCGAAGCGGTCCTTGCCAGAGCGCTTCCCGAATGCGACGTAGTGCTCCTTTCCGGGGGCAGTTCCAAGGACGACCGGGATATGACCGCGGGGGTCATTGCCGGCACGGGCGAGGTCCTGATCCACGGGATCGCCATCGCGCCGGGCAAGCCCACGATTATCGGGAGGATAGCCGGAAAACCGGTCTTCGGCCTGCCCGGCCATCCCGCCTCGGCCTTTGTCGTTCTGATCGCGATCGTCCGCCCGCTCCTTGATACCATGCTCGGCCAGAAAAAGCCCCTGCTCCGGACCGTGCAGGCAACCCTTGCAGAGAACATCCCGTCCCAGCGGGGGCGGGAGGAGTATGTCCGTGTCCGGGTGGAGAACGGTACCGCAACCCCGCTCTTTGGCAAGTCGGGGCTCCTGAACACGCTCGTGAAAAGTGACGGGCTCGTCTGTATCCCTGCCGGGTATGAAGGGCTCGAGAAGGGGAGCAGGGTCGAGGTGATGTTATGGTGAAACGGTACCTGCAGGTTATGACGCTTGACGAGGTCTTCGCCCTTCTCGCCCGCGAGTTCTCCTGCACACCCTCCACCGAGACGGTTCCGCTGGAATCTGCATCCGGCCGGATCACGGTCCGTCCGGTTTTTGGCACCTACTCCGTGCCGGAGATCCACCTTGCTGCAATGGACGGTATCGCGGTCGTGAGTGCGGAGACACGAGGCGCATCCGAGCAGCACCCGGTCACGCTCAACCGGGTCGCCCGGGTGAATACCGGCAATGTGGTCCCGCCCGGCTACGATGCGGTGATCATGATCGAGGATGTCTGGGAAACGGACGGGAAGTACACCATCCGGAAATCCGCCGGCCCCTGGCAGCATGTCCGCCCGGCCGGTGAGGATCTCGCAGAGTCCGAGATGGTGATGCCGTCACACCACCGGATCCGTCCGCACGAAACGGGAGCGCTTGCTACGTATGGTATCACGGAGCTGGAGGTCATTACGGTGGAGATCGGGCTGGTCCCGACCGGCAGCGAACTCGTGGCGGCCGGCACCCGTCCTGCCCCCGGGCAGGTGGTGGAAAGCAATACGGTGATGGCCCAGGCGATGCTGGAGTTTACGGGCGCCCGGTGCACCCGCTACCCCTTTGTCGAGGACAAGCCGGACCTGATCCGGGACGCGGTGAAACGGGCCTGTCAGGAGAACGATATCGTGATCGTCTCGGCCGGATCGTCAGCAGGGACGAAGGATTATACCGCTGACGTGATCGCAGGGCTTGGCACCCTGCTCGTCCACGGGATTGCAACCAGGCCCGGGAAGCCGGCCATCATCGGGAACGTTGACAACAAACCAGTATTCGGCCTGCCGGGGTATCCGCTCTCGGCCCTGACGGTCATCCGGGAACTTGTCATGCCATTCCTCCGGAATTACGGGCTTTTTGTTTCGGAGCCGGCGATCATCCGGGCGGGTATCACCTCTGCTATCCCCAAGGAGATCGGTTCAGACGAGTTCGTCCTCTGCACGCTCGGGCGGGTCGGGAACCGCTGGACGGTCTCCCCCCGGTCCAAAGGCGCCGGCGTCCAGATGAGCGCCGTCCGGGCAAACGCCTACCTCAGAGTCCCCCGCGAATCGGAAGGGTTCAATGCCGGTGATCTGGTCGATGCCCGGCTGATGGTGCCGGCAGAGGAAGCGGAGAACGCCCTCCTCATCACCGGAAGTCACGACCCGGTGCTCGATCACCTCGCCGATCTCCTCCGGCCCACGGGAGTCTCCCTCATCTCCACCCACAGGGGGAGCATGGGCGGGATCATTGCCCTGAAAAAGGATGAGTGCCATGCCGCCCCCACGCACCTGCTCTCACCGGACGGTACCTACAACACGGCATATATCCGGAAATACCTGCCCGGGACAGCGACCGACCTCATCTGCATTGCCGGCCGGCAGCAGGGGATCGTATCCCATGACGGGCTGAGCCTGCCGGATCTCCGGGGCCGATCCTTTATCAATCGCCAGAAAGGCTCCGGCACCCGGATGCTCCTCGATTACGAGCTGAAGAAGGCAGGGATTGACCCCTCGTCGCTTCCCGGTTTCGAGCGCGAGGTGACCACCCACATCGCCGTCGCCCTCGCGGTAAAGAGCGGGGAGGCGGATGCCGGCATGTGCGTGTACAGTGCGGCAAAAGCACTCGGGCTCCCGTTCGTGCCGGTGGCACAGGAGCGGTACGAGCTTGCCATCCGCCGGGAGCACCGGGAGGACCCGCGAATCAGGGCCCTTATCCAGGCACTGCAGTCCGGGGAATTCAAAGAGATACTGAACCGCCTTGGCGGGTATGATACCACAGAGACCGGAATCCTGCGATCAGTGGAATGAGCACCGGGGCTGCGATTCCGTTACTCCCCGGTTTTTTTAAAAATAAAGGTCCGGTTTCACCGGTATTCCTGACGGGAAAACCCGTGAAGACCTGGCAGACGGCTGCACCTTCACCGTTAAAAGCTGTGCGGATGGGAAAGTCCGGGACTTTTCATGCCAGATCCTGCCTGCGAAAGATCACCGGGATCTGATGAATGACGATGGGAAGAAAAACTGATTATTCAGGCAGCCTTTTTTACTGCCAGCGGTACCGGGGTTTTTGACACTTTCTTTTTTGTCCAGATCAACTCATTTCCTTCGAATTCAAACCCGTCCATCGCGTAGATTTTCATGCCGGCCGGAAGAACTGAGGTATTCGTATTGACCGGGGCAATGACCACTGAATCAAAGCGGGATACCATACCGTCAGTTGACGTTTCTTTCTTGTTCAGTTCATCCACCAGATTTGCCGGGATATCCTTATTGAAGGTGACCAGAACCTTGACGATATCATGGTGCCCCCCGTGCATGCGGTCAAGCCTGACGAGCGTGTCATACCCGCTGACCTGTTTATCGGGGGACATCCTCCAGCCATCAAAGGATGAATAGATACGCTTGAGCTCCTGCAATGCAAAATTATTCATGATGTCCGTTTGATTTCCCATGGTAATCAGGTTCGGTTAAAAATTTAAAAATCTATTCATTTTTTTTCTAACGGTAGTATAGCTAGAATTGATTAACAAAATACTTTTATTAAATGAAAACGTAACACTATTCTGCCCAACCACAGGGCGTTCTCATACCGGGATCTGGAAAACTGATCACACACTCGCATCACACACGAGCTCGCATCCTGTCCATTGCCACGGAAAGGATTTCCAGAACCCCCATGCTGTTTTTCCATCGGGAGGTATCAAAAAATGATCGGCATCCGTGACAACCGTATCGTGGCGCAGGATATCCCGGCACAGCAGGAAGGTGCTGCAGCGAGAACAAATGACCAGAAACAGGCGATTGAACAACTGAAATAATCTCTGTCGACAAAAACATGGACGCTGCTTCGGCCGTGCACCGGCTGTAATATTTACCGGATTAGGTATCAATCAGCAGGTCTTTAACTGTAAAACAGTTTTGATTAAAATATTCTTAATGTCAAAAGAAAAATATTATAATGCATCACGAGAACATGAGTAATTGTCCCTTTGGGCTCGAACCAGATGGACGTTCATACAGTAAAGATGCCACATGAAGAGAACAACAAATTGAAGGAAGGTCTCAACGTTCCATATCTCGAACAAAAACCCTCTGGCCAGGAAACGGCAGCACACACCGTTTTCCTGTGACCTGATTATTTTTACAGAATTATCCTCAAGGGTAAGCATTAATTTCACAAAACAAGATGATAGCGGTATATGCAGGATGAAAAGAACCGGCGAGCCCCGATCCCGTACGTCCCGATCGGCACCATCCATACGCCATTTACCGATATCACCGGTATGCCCATCCAGCCGACCGGAGCGCGGGGTATCCGTGGGAGTGTTGCAATCTTCCCGGAATATGCTGAAGGGCTTAAGGACCTCGCAGGTTTTTCGCATCTTTTCCTGATCTATGCATTCCACCTGAGCCCGCCGTACCAGCTCACGGTCGTACCGTTCCTCGACACCACACCCCGAGGGTTGTTTGCCACCCGTGCGCCCAGGCGTCCGAATCCGATCGGGCTTTCGGTTGTGCGGCTCATCCAGGTAAGGGGTACAACGCTGGTAGTTGAAGATGCCGATATCCTTGACGGGACTCCGCTGCTGGACCTGAAACCTTATGTTCCTGCATTCGACTCGTATCCGGACGCATCTTCAGGATGGCTTGTACAGAATGCGCAGAGTGCAAGATCAGTCCGATCGGATGAACGGTTCCGGTGACGAGACGTTTGCGCAGCTCCGTGCCGAAAAAATTCGAAAAACCTATGAAATCTTTTGTTTTCCTGCAACATACAATCTCAACGCATCAAATTTGTTCCCACTCCTGGCCGGAGTCAAACACGGCGGATGTTCCTTGTTTTCGGATCGTTCCTGTATTCCGGAAAGATTCCCGGCACCTCCCCTCATTTATTGCTACGCTTCAGGAGATTGAAAGATCCGGAACCGGGTTAACAAAATAACGTTAATCCTGGACCGTGTTTAAGCAGGAATATAACCACCTTTTCAGATACGCTTATCCGGGAACCAGTAATGACCATACTCGTCAGCATCGATGATACAGACAATCTGAATTCCCGGGGAACGGGGCGCCTTGCGCGTGCAATTGCTAATACCCTTGCAGGAGATTATCCTGTTTACGGTGTCACCCGCCACCAGCTCTATATGCACCCCGATATCCCTTACACTTCGCACAACAGCTGCGCCGTCATCCACGTCGAGTCGAACGGGAATGCAGATATTGATACGATCTTCACCACTGCACAAGATATAATGCTCGCAGATTTTATCGAAGGCAGCGATCCGGGCATTGCCGTTGCATCGGCGGACCAGGTTTCGCCGCCGCTGATAGCATTCGGGAAAGATGCGAAATGTACGATCCTGACACAGGAGAAAGCCCGCACACTGGCAAAAAACCTGAATATCCGGCTCAGAGGACTCGGCGGTACAGAGGACGGGGTCATCGGAGCAATGGCCGGCCTTGCTCTTGCCGTGAACCTGAACGATGGCAGGTTCCTGCAGCGGGGGAGGATCCGGGAAGTGCTCGGCCCCAGTTCCGTGCAGCAGCTCCTTGCAGCGGGAATTGACGAGGTCTGCACGCTGGACGGACGGACCATCACCTCGGGAACAGTGATGGTCGAGGAACAAAAATCACCCAAGGCCTGCCCGGTCAATGGCAGGACGGTTCTCTTTGTCGAGGATCGGGGCGGCATCCTGACTGCAGTCAAGCGGGACTGATGGCAGGAGGGAGGATATAAAAACCTGGAATTCTTCATTATCCGGCCCGTCCGCAATTTTTCACTGCGATTCTGCTCACCTGAATTTTCGGAAGAGCCGCGGATTGTCTGAACGATCAGCAGCGGAAACCGTGGATGGAAAAAGTATTTTTTAAGGGATTATTCTGCCCGGATAATGGTCCCTACATTCTTGCCATTGATCGCCTTTTCGATATTGCCCCGCTTGTGGCAGTTGATGATCCGAACTTCCCGGATATTGACTGCCTCCTGTAAGAGCCCGACAACCATCGGTTCAAGTACCATATCCTTCAGGTTCATCCGGATCAGTTCTTTTGCAGTAATGTCCCGGATCAGCTCTGCATCGGGATTTTTAAACGGGTCTTCAGTATACAGTCCATCCACGTTCTTTCCTATGATGCAGCTCTTTGCCCCGAGCACTTCAGCGATCAGGAACGCACCAGTGTCAGTACGGTGCGGAGGAATCATCTCGCTCCGCGACGGGTGTTCATACAACCCGTACGGAGGCGTACCATGGGTAACCGGCAGTATACCGAGTTTTAAGAGCATCGGGAGTTCGAGAAGGTCGCCGGTATGGATCCGCGTCCCGCCATATCTGGACAACAGGATCGAGACCATGATCGCGTTCTGCTCGGAGATCTTCCCGGCCAGTTCGGCAAGCACGCCGGTGGGCATGCCGAGGTCGATCCCTATGTCCATGATGTGGCGGACCCGTCCGCCTCCTCCGGTGGCGACAAGGAGCTGGTGCTTCTTTGACAGTGCCCCGATCTCCTCGCAGAGCGGGTGCATCACCTCACGCCCGTAATCGATTACCCCGTGGCCGCCAATCTTGAGGATATTGATATCCGGGGCGATCCGGATCTGCGGGGCAGGTTTCCGCCTCCCTTTCATCATTCCCTTCCGGACGAGGGTCTCACCCTGCAGGCCGCTCTTCAGCTCTAACCGTTTTGCCATAATAACAACCTAATAGCCTATCGCTATCAAAAGGTATAAGTGCATGTAAACCAATTGGTATATCAGAGCCGCAAAACCCTCTGCAGGATCAGACGCTGCGGGTTTCATTGCGGCAGGGAGGTCAAAACCATGAAGATCTATGTGCGTGAGCGCCAGAAAGTCGGCGAGGGTGTTGAGTCACCCAAGTACCGCGTTGTTGCTGTAACCGGCGGAGAGCTCCAGATTGAGGCGACCCATTTCAGGAAATTCGAGATCGAGCAGATCGCAAAGGATGTCGGTGCGGAAGTCATATTCATGAAGCCCGTTGCCGATGATCACAAGAAGAAAAAGTAATTTTTTTTATCTGTCATGAGCGCACCGGCTGACGCCGTACGACAGAATCATGCCGGGTTGAGTGAATCAATGTGGAGCGTGTGCGGCGGGACCGGAAAAATATCCTATGGCAGACCTTTCTGTTGATACCCTCTTTGACGCCGCTGTCCGTATCCAGCTCCTGGAACGGTCGATCACCGTCTCGTTTGCCCCCGACCAGAGCATCAGGATAACATTCCCGATCACACGCCGGCTCGCGGAATTCCTCGGTATCCCGCATTATCTCATTCTTCGTCATGTTGCCGTCATGGAGAATGCCGGTCTTGTGATAAAAGCAGAACGGGAGGGGATCAGCACCACCGGAAAAGGCAGCCGCAAGATGATAACCCTGATGGAGGAGAAATACCGGAAGGAAGCTGAAGGGATTCTCGGGCCGGAAATCTTTGAAGAACTGTATACTATGACCCGATAAGGATCGTACAAATCTTTATTGGATTTCTGCTCCGGAAAAAATGTTCGCGTTTTTTCACTGACATATATCCCCATATCGCGCCACCTGTACCCCGCAGGGAGGAAAGGCACGGTTACGATGGTTCCCGGACGGAAATACGGCGTTATCGCAAGATGCGGGGGCTGTTTAGGGGGACAGACTTCTTGCATCCGGTCATCATCCATGATTCCCGGAAACCAAAGGTTTTCACACACCCCGGATCTCATGAACTGATACAGCTGCCCCCCATTCCGTACTTCTTTATGCAGAAATCCCGGGCCCGCACTGTGAGAGAAGAAGAAGCATTGCGATGAAAAATGTCTATTAGCTTGCTAGTACTATTCATACATGCGTATCTATCATGGCCGCCCTGTCCATTGATGTCCTCTTTGATGCCGCTGTCCGTATCCAGCTGCTGGAGCGGTCGATCACCATCGCGTTCGCCGATAATACCATCCGGATGAAGTTCCCGACAACGCGGAGGCTTGCAGAGTTCCTCGATGTCCCGCACTATTATGTGCTGCCGTACTTTGCCATGATGGAGCAGGAGGAACTGGTCACACGCGCAGAGCGGGTGGGGATCCTCACCACGGCAAAAGGCAGCCGGAAGATGATAGACCTGATGCGGGAGAAATACCGGAAAGAGGCGGATGAAATTCTTGGCCCGGTCATTTTTGACGGGATACTAAAGAAAGTATAAATCCGGCAGCGCAAAAGAACCGCTTCTTTTTTTGTATTACCAGCTGATCGTCGGCACCTGTTGACATACCAGTTGTTTATCAACTGGTTAAATTCTTTTTATTGACAAAGTGCAAAAAGAAACATTGAAGAGTATTCTTACCCACCATTATGACGGTATAATTATGAGAAGAGATGTGCATGTTGGATTGATTTCCACAGTATTCGTGATGCTGTTCCTTGCAGCCTGCTTTGCAGGGTGCACGAGCCAGGCACCGGTTGCCACCCCAACGGCTGTACCAACCCTTGCCGCCACCCCGGCTGCAGAACCGATGACCCTCGTCATCGCAACAACATCAAGCCTGTACGACACCAAGCTCCTCGACTACCTCCAGCCCAAGTTCGAGTCGAAGTACGATGTCAAGCTGAAGATCACCTCGCAGGGATCCGGCAAGGCTATTGAACTTGCCAAGAATGGTGATGCAGATATCCTGCTCGTCCACTCGCCGGCCGCGGAACTGACATTCATGAAAGACGGGTATGGCCTGAACCGGCGCTCGTTTGCTTCCAACTCGTTCATCATCGTCGGTCCGGCAGCAGATCCCGCCGGGATAAAGGATATGGAACCGGAGGCCGCTTTCAAGATCCTCTTCGAGAAAGGCACCGGCAACACGGCCGGCATTGCCTTCGTCTCCCGCGGTGATGCCTCCGGGACACATACCGTCGAGAAGAATATCTGGAAAAATGCCAAGTACAACTATACCGCACAGGTCCAGAAATCCGGCGTATGGTATGTAGAGGCGGGCAAGACTATGGGAGAGACGCTCCAGATGGCGAGTGAGATGAATGCCTACACCCTGACCGATGAAGGAACCTACCTTGCCTACAAGAACGACCTCAAGCTGGTGCCGGTTGTCACGCAGGGTGCAAGCCTGCTGAACATCTACAGCGTGATGACGGTCTACAATACCAGGCAGCCCGTCGAGAAGATCAGGATGGCCAACAACTTCGTCAACTTCCTCATCGACCCGGCAACCCAAGCGGATATCGGCAACTTTGGCGTTGACAAGTATGGAAAGGCCCTCTTCATCCCCATGACCGTTGTGGTTCCCACCGCTGCCGATGGCTGGGTAGCCGACCACAGCACCCCGGCAACTGCGATCGCACCCGACGCTGCTGCAAAGTAACAATTATTTCTCTTTTTTTCCTCACCGTTTCCATAAGCGGAAGGGCCGCTCTTTTTCCACATTTGAAGAAATGCGACCGTTCCTTTGAGATCAGATCTGTTGCGCCTGTATCCCCGGGGATACCGGCGACGCAGGTGTGGTATCCACTCATTTAAAAAAAAAGGCTTTGTAGAAAACCGTTTTCTGGAAATTATTCTCCCCCTTGCGCCAGCCCTGCCTTAATGGGGCGGGGGCGCATTGCGATTGGACGATTTTAGTTCACCGGTAATACGTCAATATCGTAATAGGGGGTGCCTCAGCGGCGGGGCGAAGCCCCGAGAGCGTCAATAAAATTTTGAATGATTTCTACAAAGCCTAAAAAAAAAATTTTCACCGGAACCATATTATTATCCGGTCACCCTCTGCTTCATCCGGGCGGTACCATATGCAAGCACCATCCCGATGATAAAAGCAACCGTCATCGAGCTGACCAGTGCCAGGATCCCGATAACACAGGTAATCACAAGCGAATCGGTCCTGAAACTGTGGCGCGCCATCTCAATGCCGACAAAGACCAGAAGTGCACCCAGTGCACCCACCGCGATGATGGAGAGAACCTGCGGCGAGGTAAAGAAGAGGGCAAGAGTAATAAAGATCAGGCCGGCATAGACGTTCGCTCCCCCGGTCCGTGCCCCGTAGCGGTACTGCCCGGCAAGCCCCCCCGCACCGTGACACATCGGGAACCCCCCGAACGGTACGGACACAAGGTTCATGAGGCCGATGGTGGTGGAAAATTTTTTGGGCGGTACATCCTGACAAAAGAGGTCTTTTGTCAGAAGCGATGTAGCAAGGATCGCGTTTGTGATGGTCAGCACAACCTGCGGGAGCACGAGCGTTGCAAAGGCGGAGGAGAAGTCCGAAGGGACAGGTACCACGAGTTCCGGGGCCGGGATAATGCTGACAGGGGGAACACCGTAGAGAGAAATACCGGCGATGAGGCCCACACCAATGACAACGATCGCGGAAAGATCCGGGATCGACCGGAACCGGCACAGGAGGTAAAAGCAGGCTATGATCGCAATACCCAGCAGGAAGAACGTGGGATCCTTGATCACGAATCCCAGCGATGAACGGAAGAGCAGGAGGGCCAGCCCCAGCTGGATACCCCGGACAACACTCTGCGGCACCCACTGCTCGATGAAACCGAAGAACCGGCCGTAGCCAAGCACAAGAAAGATGATCCCAAGGATAAGGCCGGCAGCGGCAATCTCGCCGCTCCCGATCGATCCCGCGATGACGATCACCGCCACTGCTTTCATCGGTTCAAGAGGGATGGGGAGGCGGTAATACAGGCCGGTAAGGATGAACCAGATCCCGAAGAAAAGGAGGACGTACCGGGCATTCACGTCGGTTGTGAGGGCTACGGCAAGGACCAGAGGGATTATCGTTCCAAAATCCCCCAGCGATCCGGCAAGCTCAGAGAGGTTGTACCGTAAGGGGGGGATGTTGTTCCGGGACACGGGTATCAGGGACCTGAAGCACACAGCGGGCGAGAACCTGCCGGAGTATCGCAGCGGGAGCAGATCTGTTTCGCTAACAATAATTAACAACAAAATAAAGATGATCAAAGTGATTAATCTTTTCAACAGGTACCCGGCCCAAAATTACAGTACCTGAACGTGCAGGAGTGATCAGGATTGGATGACATTACCCAGGGCGTGACCGAGGCGATTCACCTTATCGTCACGCTCGATCCCGACGTTATGCAGATTGCAGCACTCTCCCTGTACATCTCCCTTTCAGCAACATGCATCGCTGCCCTCATCGGCATACCCCTCGGGGGAATTATTCACTTCAGGGAATTTCCCGGCAAGCGGGCGTTGATCATTCTCATCCAGACCCTCTACTCCGTCCCGACCGTGGTTGTCGGCCTCATACTCTATCTTCTGATCTCAAAAAGCGGGCCCCTGGGATTTCTCAGCCTTCTGTTCACACCGGAAGGGATGATCCTCGGCCAGACCATCCTTATCCTGCCCATCATGGTGGGGCTTGTCATATCCGCCCTCAGCGGGGTCGACAAAAGCATCAGTGATACGCTGGTTGCTCTCGGGGCCACCGGTTTCCAGAAGATCCTCCAGATCGTAATCGAAGCCCGGTTTGCGATCCTGAGTGCTGTGGTTCTCGGTTTCGGGCGGGCGATCGCAGAAGTGGGGGTTGCGATGATGATAGGCGGAAACATCCGGGAATTCACCCGGGTCCTTACCACGGCAATCACCCTTGAAACAGCAATGGGAGAATTTGGTCTTTCCATAGCGCTCGGCATCATCCTCCTTGGCCTCGCTCTGATCGTTGTCGTGATCCTGAACCTCATCACTTCAGGATTGTCCTCTGAGTCGCAGCAGATCATCGGAGGTCCCCAGGGATGATCCGGATCGAGAAACTCACCAAAAAATTCGGCAGCACCGAACCGGTCAAAGAGACCGATCTCGAGATCCGGGCCGGCGAGATATTCACCTTCATCGGGCCAAGCGGCAGTGGTAAGACTACCCTGATACGGCTCATCGATCTCCTCGAATGGCCAACAACGGGCAAAATTTTTTTTGACGGGATTGACACCGGGAGTTCAGAGCAGGTGCGTCTCGCAATCCGCAGGCGCATGGGCATGGTTTTCCAGAAACCAGCCGTGCTGAATACCACGGTGGCCAAGAATGTTGCGTTCGGGCTGAAGTTCCGCGGGATTCCGGAGGCAGAAGCACAGAAAAAGGTGCGGGGCGCCCTCGAGCTGGTAGGCCTCCCGGACTTTACCGACCGGAAAGCGGTCACCCTTTCCGGGGGCGAGATGCAGCGCGTTGCCCTCGCCCGCGCCATGGTAACCGAACCGGAAGTCCTCCTGCTCGATGAGCCGACCGCAAACCTTGACCCGGTTTCAGCCGACCTGATTGAGAAACTGATCATCGGCATCAATAAAAAGTTTGGTACAACAATGATCATGGCAACCCACGACATGATCCAGGGGCAACGGCTCGCGGACCGGATCGGTGTGATCATGGACGGGAGGCTGGTGCAGACGGGGACGGCGGACGAGATCTTCTACCAGCCAAAAGGGAGGTCTATCGCCCGCTTCGTGGGGATTGATGCTATCACCGGTGGCATCGTTGTTGATAATACCGGCGGCCACGCGGTAATCCGGGTTGGTAACAACTGCTTTGAGGCACTGACGGATATCCAGAAAGGAAAGCGGGCAGCCTTGTATATCCGGCCGGAGGAAGTGACCCTGACACCGGCTAATGGATTACCGGCAAAGTCAAGCGTACGCAACCAGCTCAATGGCAGGATCACAAAGATACTTCCCTACGGCCCGTTTGTCCGGATCAGTGTTGACTGCGGATTTATCCTGACTACCATCATCACCCGCAGATCCTGTTCCGAACTCACGCTGAATATCGGGACGGACGTTGTTGCGGGCGTGAAGGCAACCGCGATCCATGTGCTGCCGGAGGATGATGACCTCCCATTCCATCAGTAAGGTTGTCTGACAGAACGTATCGGGTAAACGGTCGACCCCCACCAGAAAAGACAAAAGAAAAGAAACGCGGGGAACTCTCCCCACGTCAGGATCCCCGTTCTTCAGGGCAGCTGCCTGAGTGGGAGCACGTACGCCGCTCCTGCCCTGGCATCAGCAAAGTGAGCCCCGGTCACCATCCTGTTCCCGAAGGCAGCGAGCGAATACCCGAATTCGTCGCCTTCCACGCCGTCTGATGCGGATAGTTTACCACTCTCGGCCCATTGGCGGTCTGTCAGGCGGAAAAGGTAGACTGCCCCCAGTTTCTTGTCATCCTTCCAGGCACCAACTGCAATGGTATCACCTGCAATGGTTACCGACTGGCCGAACTCATCCTTTGCACTTGCGTCCCCCGGGGTAAGCCTGGTGACGGGTTCAACCACGTCTCCATTCACGGAGTATAGATAGACGGCACCCGCGTCTTCAAGGGTATCGGGATTTGCTCTCCGGGCACCAATGGCTATCGTGTTGCCGGCCATTGCAACGCTAAACCCGTATTGATCGTCAATTTCTCCATCTGCGGGGGTAACCTTTGCCAGCTCATTCCACCCCTCTGTGGATCTGCGGAAGAGGTAAAATGCTCCTGCTCCATTGGGATCAGCGTTGCGGGCAGTAACCACAACCAGATCATCCTGCAGAGCAACCGCCTGGCCAAAATACGCTGACGGTGCCGGATCGCCTGCAGTAATCTTGGTCTGGAACTGATACCATCCGTCGATATAAGAATAAACGTATGCAGCCCCGACATCATTTGCACCAAGGTTTTCTTTCCGGGCAGTAACAACGAGAGTGTCCCCCTGGATGGCAATGGCCCGGCCAAAATTATCCCCTGCTTGCGGTGTGGATGAGATGATCTTTTCCACAAACTGCCATGAATTGTCATGCTTCCGGAACACATAGACTGCACCGGCTTTCAGTTCGCCGACCGGCGCAAAGCGGGCACCGACGAACACCGTGTTGCCCTGGATGGCAACACTTCTCCCGAATTCCGGGCAATTCCCGACATCCGTTTCGGGACAGGTGTCAGGGAGTTCGTCCGGGAAATCCAGTGTTGCTTCAGGGATAAAGTCCTGGCCCTGGCGCGTGTACAGGTATACCGCTCCGATAGACCCATCCCCACCTTCGCCTACAGCCACAAGGTCCCCGGCCATAGCTACTGACCGGCCGAACTGTGCATTGGCAACAGGATCACCGGAAACCAGCTTGATCTCACCAACAGGCCCCTGCTCTTTCGCGGCAACACTTGTTATCGCAACGGAACCAAAGAACAGAATAACAATCAGGGCCACTGAAATCGTGTGACAGACTTTTTTCAAATAAACCACCTGGTATATATTTTAGATAGATGGAAAGTAAATTACGTTGACTATACTATTTAAACAAACCGGTTGATTGCCGTAAAAATCATAGGAACAGAACTAAAACCAATATTTTATTACCACAGCATTATGGAGAGCCGGCCTCCCCGGTTCCGGTCCCCGGTCAAATGCTCTAATATAAGGACGGCACATAGTACAGGCAATGCGCTGTACCATGCTTGCCAGCGGGAGCAAAGGCAACTGTGTTGTCATTGAGGGAGGGAGCGGTTCGCTTCTCATCGATGCGGGCCTGAGCGCAAAGGAGTGCCTCCTGCGGATGGAGCGGGCCGGTATCGATCCCGGCAGCATCGGGGCGCTCCTCGTCACCCACGAACACGGGGACCATGTCCGCGGTGTCGATGTGCTGGCCCGGAAACTGGAAATCCCGGTGTATGCTACGGAGGGGACGCTTGCCGATTTTTTACATTTCCGCCGCACATCGGCAAAACCCCTCGTCCACCACACCTGCCGCTATCACGAGCGGTTCGCGGTCGGTGACTTTATGGTAGAACCTTTCTGCACCTCCCATGATGCGGCCGAACCCTGCGGATTCATCGTGACCGGGGGAGACCTCCGCGTGGGATACTGTACCGATACCGGCATCATCACCCCGCACATGCACGGCCTGCTCCGGGACTGTGACGGGATCGTGCTGGAGAGTAATCACTGTCCCGATATGCTCCGGAACGGGCCGTACCCCGAATCGCTCAAGCGCAGGATCCTCTCGAAACGGGGCCACCTCTCGAACCCCGATGCAGCTGCCTGCCTGCGGGACTTCGGGAAGGACGTGCCGCAGGTAATCCTCGCCCACTTAAGCGAGATGAACAATACCCCCGAGAAGGCACTGGGGAGCGCCCGCGAGGGACTCGGGCTCTTTTACGAGACCGAGAGGGTCACCATTGCCACCCAGTGCGGGACCCGCGCCGGCTGCCCGCAGTGCTTCCGGCTCTAGAGCCGGTGTATTCCGGTAAAACACAATGTTAATCCACCCTCCCATGTAAGATCTCACGCGAGAACTGCCATGCTTTTTATGGACTTTTCCCGGACCTGCGAGAGACTGGAGGGAACCGCCGGCCGGCTCGATATGATCGATATCATCAGCAATGAGCTGCCGGGCCTCACGGAAGAGGAACTGCCGGTCTTTGTCCGGTTTATCATGGGCCGGATCTTCCCTGACTGGAGTTCGCGGAAACTCGGGATCGGTCCCAACCTCCTGTACGAGGCAACCGGTGCTGTTGCGGGGGTGCCAAAAGAGCAGGTTGTCGAGAAGATCAACAGGACCGGCGATGTGGGGAGGGCAGTCGAGGAACTCCTTTCCGTCAAGTCCCAGATGACCTTCTTCCACGAGGATCTCGACCTCGTCCATGTCTACAATTCCCTCATCAGCATCGCGGAACAGGAGGGCAAAAAGTCGCAGCGGGAGAAGCTGCTTGCCGTCCGCCGGCTTCTGGGAAACGCCCACCCGCTTGAAGGGCGCTACCTTGCCCGGATCATGCTCGAAGAGCTCCGCATCGGTGTCGGGGAGGGGAGCGTCCGCGAAGCGATTGCAAAGGCGTTCAGCGTGGATTCTGCTCTCGTGGAGCACGCGATGCAGGCCCTCAATGACATGGGCGAGGTGGCACGGCTCGCGAAGATCGGCCCGGACGCGCTTGGTGATGTCCGCATCACCCTGTTCCACCCGGTCCGGATGATGCTTGCCCAGCAGGGGACTATTCCGGATATGATCAAAGAGCACGGGCAGATCGCCGCAGAGTTCAAGTACGACGGGTCGCGGTTCCAGTTCCACAAGAAAGGCAACTGGGCCCGGCTCTACTCCCGCCGGCTTGAGGACGTGACCGGGGCACTGCCGGACGTGATCCAGCAGCTCCTCCTGGCCACGGACCATGATGTGATCCTTGACGGTGAAGTGATCGCTATCAAAGACGGAAAACCCATGCCCTTCCAGTCCGTGCTCCGCCGTTTCCGCCGCCGTCACGATATCGCGGATGCGCAGGAGGCGATCGAGATGGTACCCAATGTCTTCGATATCCTGTACCTCGACGGCGAAACCCTCATCGGTCTCCCGCTTGAGGAACGGCGCAGGCGGCTCGAGTCTGTCGTACGGCTCCATCTCGCTCCGCAGGTGACGAGCGATGATCCGGCGATCATCACCAAGACCTATGATGATGCGCTTGCCGCCGGCCACGAAGGGATCATGATCAAGGTCCCGTCCTCTCCCTACACCCCGGGCCAGCGGGGGAAGAACTGGATCAAGATCAAGCCGGAGGTGGACACCCTCGACCTTGCGGTCATCGGCGCCGAGTGGGGAGAAGGGAAACGGGCGCATGTCTTCGGCTCGTTCCTTCTTGCCTGCCAGGACGCGGGGAAACTGGTGCCCTTAAGCCGCGTGGCAACCGGGTTCTCGGACGAGCAGCTCGCCGAGGTCTACGATCTCGTAAAAGACACGGTGATAAAAAAGGCCGGCAAGGAAGTGCTGTTTGAGCCCTCGCTCGTCTTCGAGGTCGGTTACTCCGAACTGCAGGCAAGCACCAACTACGAGGGCGGTTTTGCCCTCCGCTTTCCCCGCTTCATCCGCATCCGGGACGACAAGGGTATTTTCGATATCGAGACGCTCGAGGGCATAAAGGAACGCTACAGGCGGCAGGCAACCTCTGCACAGGCGTATCAGAACTGAAGCGAGCGATCCTTCCCGGTCAGGAAACATATAATCGCATGATTTATTCTTTTATCCTGTGTATCAATAAAATAATGCGAGAAATATTATTCTTTTTACTGGTGGTATCAATAATCTCTGTTACGGGATGTACTAACCATATAGACCAAACAGAAAAACCAATCGGGAAGGGTCATCTGAACCTATGCATCTCCAATCCTGCACAGGCTGATTTCTATCAGATAACGGGGGATGTCCTGTGGGATTCCCCGGATAACCGGAGTAGCATAGGTAATCGTGAGATTGTCGCTATTTTGCCTGCATGCGAGAACCTGTCAGTCACGATATGGGGATTCCAGCAGGAGGCCGGGGAATGGAACCGTGTCACGATCCTGACCGATGACGGACGGACCTTGAACGGCTGGATGGGTGCCAGTCACCTGCAACAGGTATCGAACGAGACAGGGACGGAATGGAGTGAGCACTATAACGCGATAGTCGGTCGCTGGTACCAGACCGGACGGGGAAACGGGGCAAAAATCTGGTATGAGTTCAAACCGGACGGGACGTTCACGTTCAACTACGACATGATGGGGAACCGCGATACTATGCAGAACCAGGGCAGCTGGACATATCTTGGGAATAACACATACCAGCTGATCTCAAGTATCTCAAAGGAACCGGACACCCACGGCAACGAGAATATTACCCTTCAGGATGGCAAATCTTTTCAATCGGGAACAGAATACTCGTCGGCATCAACAGCCGGAAGGGACATCGTATATGCAAAGGAATGATTGCGCCGGTCTGTCAGAATGAAAAGATCGTCCGCTGGGTCCGCAGCTCGGGGATGAGCGTGCTGTGCGGCACCCAGGTGCCGGAGCCGGTGAGGGCAACTGCCCGGGCAACCGCCATGTCAAGCGATTCGCAGGAGATCGGCGGCGAACTCATCGCCTTCCTCGCGGCCTCGCGGATCACCCAGGTACCGAGCGGTGCCCAGTAGTCACTGGATACGGTCCGGACGACAACTGCGCGGGCCGAGCGCCGGATGCTTTTCAGGTATTCGCAGACCGCGAGCCGGGCGGAGTAATAGGCACCGGAGATCGGGGAGTACCCGTGCTTTTTCATCCCCTCCCGGTCCTGCACGATCACCTCGTCATCCCCGGCCCAGAGTGTCTGTTTACCCCAGATCTCGATCATCTCGTACTTCCAGTCGCCCGGCAGGAGGATCGTGACCATGCGGTTACCGTATAATTCACCGGAAAAGACCTGTATCTCCCCGAGGGGTGCAAAGCGGGCGATCTCCTGCTTCAGCCCGTTTGATATGGTGTCATCCACGGCCGTGATCGCCCAGCGGGTGGGCACGAACTTCCGCCGTTTCCCGAGCAGACCGGCAGTCATGAGTTTTGTGATCTGGTACACATCAACCCCGTCGCGGTTCAGGGCAATTGCGGCATCGGTTGCCACGATGTCGGTATCCGAGGTGATCCGGTCAACGACCCGGCCAACCGTTGCGCTCCCGATGAGGTCCATCGTTTTCACGGTGCCGGAGAATCCCACGGGGGCAACGGTGCCATCGAAGTTCAGGGAGAAAGCAACCGCTTTCTCGAAATACACATCAACGTCGAGGGGATATGAGGAAAGCGCAATCTCCTGCAGGTCTCCCCCGATCCTGTGCAGCCCGGCGCTGCCCCGGATCGTGCGGGCGCGGAGGTTCACGATCTCCTCCATCCCGAGGTTGTTCCGGATCCAGTCCGGGGGATTGTCAGAATCATTGATGAGGAGCGGCCCGCCCCTCACGTCCGGGTACCCGTAACTCCCGATAAAGACCGAGGGCGAACTCCCCTGGTACGAGATCGCGGGTTTTACTGCAGCCTGCGCGTGGAACCGGCTGATGATCGGGCAGCGGGGCAGCCCGCACATCCCCTTTCCCTTGCATTCTGCGCACTGCATCACGGTTATGGCTCCCGGAGGTCAAGGGCAACCGTTACGCGGCCGGCATACCGGTCGAGGATCTCCTTCACCCAGTCGTCCCAGACAACCTGCCCCTCCGGAACCGTGCGTTTCATCTCCATGCCGATATCATCGTCCCGTGCGGGACGGGTGTCGAGGACAACCGATCCCGGTGCAAAGGCAGCGGGTATGATCGTATCAGCATCCCGGTCAGTGATGCCGAGGACCGGAATACCGCGGTGCACGCAGATATGCCCGCAGACCGCCGTGGTGTCGTCGCCAATGGCCAGCACGCCGCAGCAGTCCCCGGCAAGGCGTGTATAGATCTCGTGGCCGCAGTGGTCGATGACAACCACCCGGCCGTGCCGTCCCGCACGCCCGCCATGGCAGGCCGCCGCTGACCGCACGGCGCCGCTCTTGCACCATGCGGTGCTGATATCGATACGGCCGCTCTGCAGGAGCTTCTCCATCCCGTGCGGTTTGGGCTCAAGACCGCTGACCGGCACGATGCGTTCTCCATCACTCCCGAGCACGACCACCTCCGCGGTTGCCCGCCCGATGACGATCCCGTTGACATAGACCGGTTCGCCCGGGATGCAGCCCCGTATCTGCCGGGTATGGCGGGAAGGTTCTTCCCCAGTGGTCATTTCCTGCAGGGTATACCCGGTCAGGCCGGCGAGAGTCGCAGCAAGCAGCAGGTCACCGCTGTTCCAGCAGCAGACCCGTACATCGGAACACTCCACCTGCACGAGCCCGCGGATGCCGAGCCGGGACGCAACGATCTCGCCAAACACCCGTCCCGAGTACGGGGTCTTGCCGCGGTTGGCAAGGAATACCGCTCCGTTGAGATCGCGGATAACCCGGCTTGGCGGACGGCCATCATACTCCACCGGCAACCCCGACTCCTCGGCCGCGGTCCGTGCCATCACACCGGCAACGATTGTACGGTTCGGGGAGATGCGTTCCAGCAGCCAGGCTGCATCACCGTGGTCAAAGACTTCCGGGCCGTGGATCACCATCACGGCCGGGTGCCGGGTATCATTCATGGGGGGTGCTTGTCCTGGCGGGGAGGTACGGGCAGGCAGGCTGCCGGGCTGCCGTGTGGCACACACGGTGATGGATCAACCGGGGCGTTCACGAACCGGCTCCCGTATTCATTGACCGAGACCCGCCAGCCTACATCGTAGCGTGCGCCGCACTCCGGGCAGATGAGGATGACACGGAAGACCTCCCGTGTTGACCTGACGGCGTTGTCCCGGCCCTGAGCGGTGTTGATGAACGAGGTATGGAAACCGCGTTCATACCCGCATTCCGGACAGGTATGGAACTCGTTCTCGACAGACAGGCTGATAATTTCTTTCAGATCCGGCATGGCAGGGTGCTCCTGATAATGCCATTGGATATCATTCGGATATCAGCGTTTCCTGCGCATGACCACTGCGATGATGAGATCCATCGCGTTCTGCCTGCCGTTGATTTTCTGGTGGAACTGCCGGAACGGGCGGGGGCTCAGGGCCATCGCCTCATCGATCCTCATCTCCAGCACGTCCTGCGTCACCGTCCTCCCGTCAACAGCAATGCCGGCTCCCATGTCCACGATCTTTTTTGCATTGTTCTGCTGCTCGGGATGGCCCGGGTCCATGATGATCAGCACCGGCTTCCCAAAGAGCAGTGCCTCGTGCAGGGTTGTGAGACCCCCGTGGACAATCGCGACCCGTGCCAGGGCAAGGTGCTCGTAGAGGTTCGGGACATACCCATGGGATACGAAATTGCCGGATGATGCCGGGAGTTCCGCACCGGTATAGAAGACATCGAAACAGAGGTCCGTTCTTCTGTCAGCAATCTTCCTGAGGGTCTGGTACATCGGGAGCTTGTAGGGCTCTCCCCCGAAACTGGTGAAAATGGTTTTACACCCGTACACGTACCGTGTCGGGTCAAAGACATAAAAAGGCCCGCAAAACGCATATTTCGCCTCGTCCCCCTTCGGCACAACGAGGTTGTACTCGCTGACGGTATCGGGCGGGGGATAATCCGGCACGAGAATAAGATCGGCAAGCCGGATATACCGGCGGATCAGGAAGTTGAGGACACGCCAGACCGGGTTGGTCGTCCCGTTCAGGCCGTTGAAATGGTTCTGGTTGGTCACGAACACGACCGGGACCCGGTTCAAACGACCGGCGAGCACGCCCCCGTACATGGTATCGCAGATAATACAATCAAAGCGGTGTTTTTTTATCAGCCGGTGGATGTTCAGCGCGGACCGCACCATGTCAAACGGGAGCCATTTCGAGTACCAGAGAGTCTTTTTCAGGCTGAAAAACCCGTCCTCTCCTTCGAGACAGACCTCCCGGGGGGTAGCATGGATATGTGCGCACCCGTGCTGGTTCATGAAATCATAGGACTTTTCATACCCGGCAAAGTGGACTTCGTGCCCGTGCTGCTGCAGGTAGTGCCCGAGATGGAGGGACCGCGAGGCATGCCCGAGCCCTTCCCCGCAGACAACAAAAAGGAGTTTCATGGAGATTCTGCCGGTATCGTGTATCTGTACTCTTCCGCGGTGATCCGTATGCCCGGGCCCTTATCCGCTCGTTGTGGTCTGCAGCAGGGATTCATCAGGTGATTCCGGGATAATGATCCAGGCAAAAATATAGACGATGATGCCGAATCCGACAGAAATGAGGGATGCAACCACCCAGACCAGCCGGAGGACGTTCGGATCTACATCTATATGCTCGCCCAGTCCACCGAAGATCCCGCCAAGCATTCGATCTTTTCTGGAGCGGTATAACCGTTTCATGTACACAAAATGGTATTTTGAGAATAAAGAATTCGCGCTCTTTTAAAAACTGCCAGCAGAAGCGGGACCGTCCTGCCGGCAGGACACCCCATCCGGCTCGAGGATTCCGGCCACTTCCCGCACCCGCTCCTGCCCCGGGAGCGACACCCTGAAAAAACGGCCCGTTCCTTGCCCGTTCCGGGAGGTTTTTCATACCGGGGGCACAAGGTGAGTACAGGCAGGCTGTATGACAGAGCACGGGAACGGGGAAAAAAGAGCAACATTCGGCGCCGGGTGTTTCTGGGGCGTTGAAGCGGCATTCCGCAAGCGGGCGGGTGTTACCGCAACTGCGGTCGGGTACATGGGGGGGTCCCTGAAAAATCCCACGTACGAACAGGTCTGCACCGGCGAGACCGGGCATGCAGAGGTCGTCCAGGTCACGTACGACCCGGCACGGGTGACCTATGACGACCTCTTATCCCTCTTCTGGTCGGTACACAACCCGACCCAGCTGAACCGGCAGGGACCGGACATTGGATCGAATTACCGTTCGGTCATCTTCTATCACGACGCGGAACAGGCACGTCTGGCCCGGCAATCCAGGGAAGCACTGCAGGTCTCCGGCCGGTTCGGGTTCGGGAAGATCGTCACGGCAATCCAGCCGGCAACGGAGTTCTGGCGGGCAGAAGAGTATCACCAGCAGTATCTCGAAAAACACGGGGGTCACGCTGCCTGCGGGATCTGATACCCCTGCCGGAAGCTCCCCGTGCTTATCCTGTTCATTTCCGGCATCCCGATGCGGTTTAGCCCCGGGCTATTGGAACGGGATTTGAAAACACCGCTCGTTTGGATGAAAGAGGGACGATTTTTTTGCTCGGTAAAAACCTCCCTTAAAGGATGAGATCACTCCCCTTGCGCCAGCCCTGCCCCCTTCGGGGGGCCCATGCGATGCGCCGGTATGACGTTTACTGAAAACGTCCTGTTTTTGTAAAACAGGTTATACAGCACTATCGCAACCGGGGCGCCCCAGTGGCAGGGCGGAGCCCCGGGAGCGTCAGACTAAATGATTTCCCATGAAAATTGCATGAAACAAATGTGATTATAGGATTTTTTACTCTCTCAATTATTTGCGATGAACGCCGTCGCCCCCGGCGGGGCGCCCCCGCGGCGGATCAATAACCGGGAGCATGTTGGAAAATACACAAACTGCCCCGCCGTGCCCCGCGAAGGGCCCTGAGGCGGGGAGCCCTCATATCTGCAATTTTCATGGTTCCGGTGTGAACTGACAAAGATCATGCCCGGATCTACAGAGCAGATTTTTCCAAACACCGTTTTTCCCGTTTCATTCCTTCACTATTCCCTGCAGGATACCAGATACCCGCCAGGAGAGCAGCCGGCATCCCGGGGTACAGGGAGGCCCCCCGCAGCCGGCCGGAGAAGGTGCCGGTCGTGTCCGGCATCACGTATGATATAAGGTTTTAAGGCATATCCGTATACCATTAGCTGAGCAGAATTTGAGGGTTGAAACCTTCCGGAGCGCGGGCACCATGATGCAGATCTACAGGACAAAGAAGGATACCGAACCGGCAGTCACCGAAAGCGTGGAGGCTGCAGAAGACGGGTGCTGGATACGGTTGTCCTACCCCCCCGAGGCGGAACTGGTGCAGGTGGCGGAGAGCCACTGCCTCCCGCTGGAGTTCTTAAAAGCTGCCCTCGATGAGGAGGAGCGTCCGCGCATCGATGCAGAGGACGGCGTTGTCCTTATCGTGCTCGATGTCCCGATGGTCACCGATTTCGATGGTATCAGAACCTTAACCACCCTCCCGCTCGGTATCATCATCGCAGACAAACTCATTGTCACGGTCTGTAACCGCCAGACACAGATCCTCGATGATTTCAGTGCAGGAAAGGTCCGGCATTTCCATACGGCCAAGAAGACCCGCTTCCTCTTCCAGATCTTCTACCGCAACGCGTCCTCCTACCTCCACCACCTGCGCCAGATCGAGAAATCGATCTCCCGGGTCGAGATGGAACTGCACCGCTCGATGAAGAACGAGGAACTCTTCCGGATGATGGAGATGGAAAAGAGCCTTATCTACTTCTCGACATCGCTCAAATCAAACGAGGGTGTGCTGGAACGGATCCTGCGCACCAAGCCGCTGAAGATGTACGATGACGATGCCGAGTTCCTCGAGGACGTCATCATCGAGAACCGGCAGGCCATGGAGATGTCGCAGATCTATCTGCACATCTTAAACGGCATGACGAATGCATTTGCCACAATCATATCCAACAACCTCAGTATCGTGATGAAGTTTTTAGCCTCCATCACGATCATTATCGCCATCCCGACGATGATCGCGAGTTTCTTCGGTATGAACGTGCTGGACCTCCCCCTTTCGCAGACGCCGCTCGCCTTCGAAACAATCTTCGCGTTCTCCGTCTTGATTTCCGTTCTCCTCGGCCTGTTCATGTGGCGGCGGAAGTTCTTTTAAAACCACTCATATCCGGCCCTTTTTGCCATTCATCCAGAAAATTCCCTGCCGGCCGTATTGACAGGAGGACCCCGTCATCCCGAACATTCAGACCGCAGAAAATACCAGACCACGTCCGGAGCACCTGCACAGGAAAGAAAAATGATGGGCCCGCTGAGATTCGAACTCAGGACCTCCGCCATGTCAAGGCGACGTCATAGCCAACTAGACCACGAGCCCTCGTAAGTCTGATGCTCTATAACATCTGTCCTTGTATTATTAAAAATTAGTGCACGTGATCCTGCTGGTCTGCCGGAAGATCGCGAAAAAGGATTACTTCACACGGGGATACATTTTATCGCACCGGCAGACGACCCTGATAAGTGGTGATTGGTATACCGGAAGAAATATCTGCTCCCCAACAACTCTTTGTCTACGAACACAATGCGGGCAGGCTCGAGCTCCTGGTCCGTATCCTGTACTGGATCCTCATCGGCATCGTCTTGTGGGTCTACGGGATCATCGCGGGGATCTGCCTCTTTATCCAGTGGTTCCATATCCTGATCCTCGGGTATCGGAACGAGACCCTCTCGGATATCGCCAGAGGCTATCTGGAGTATCTTATCCACGTCATGCCATACACGTACATCATGACCGACACGCGGCCGGAGATCCTGCCGGTTGCCGTGAAGATGTACGAGGAGATGCAGACAGATCCCCGCTGACGGCAGGACCCGGCCGGGTCCTTTTTTCCACTACGGGTGAAGGGTCATGCGGAGATCCTGCCCTGCGCCCAGCCTCCCCGCCCCCGGGCAGCCTTCTCATGGTATGGTGGACCCGTAGGTTTCATGCCGGTACAGGCTACCCTTCTCCGGCACGGAAGGAGCCGTATGGTGTTCTCGGAGACCCAGTTGTCAGCAACGTCCCGTGCGTCCCACCCGGCTTCTCTCGAACCCAGGGCTTTAAAAAAAAAGATGGTACTAACGTTCTTTTTCGGATTCCTGCGGAACCCGGATCAATAGATATGGGTAAAGTATCAACGTAACCCCTGACTTCTCGCTCAAACAGTAGTCCCCCCTTGCGCCAGCCCTGCCCCCATTGGGGGCTCATGGCGCATAGAGATTCCTCTGTATTACCCAAAAATCCACGGTTCAGGTAATACAGCACTATCGCAACCGTGGCTTCAACAGCGGCGGGGGCGAAGCCCCGGGAGCGTCGGCGTTTTTTAAATCATCGGCAGGTGCACTTTTTCGCCTTCCATTCCGGGCAGGCAGTTTTTCTTGAGTTTCCCTCGTAAATCATTCTTGAACTCAGGGATTAAAATAACACGTTACCCTGTATATTTGAGATTCCCGGTGTCAAGGGTTTTTTGCCGCTTACAAGAGGTTCACCCCTTGTATCGCAATGCGGTGGCATCGTTCTCCTCCCGTAAATCTGTGCAGCGTCACCCGGGCACAATAAAGATAATGATGAACACATAACAGCACTCCGTACAGGAGCGTGGATACATGACAGATCCAACGGGTGCAATCCTCCAGCGGGACGGAAAGACGTATGCGGTTACTACCAGGATACCAGCCGGGATCATCACCCCGGAACAACTGGAAACCATTGCAGCAGCTGGGCGGAAGTATCAGGTGCCGGTCCTGAAGAGCACCTCGGGCCAGCGGATTCTGATTGCCGGTCTTCAGCCGGAGGATGTGCCCCGGGTCATTGTGGATCTTGGCCCGCTCGCAAAACCCGAGTCCGGGCCCTGCGTCAAGTTTGTCCAGGCCTGCCTTGGCACCGATATGTGCCGGTATGGCAGGCAGGACTCGATCGGGCTTGCCCGCACGCTTGAGGAGACGTTCCGGGACCAGGCATTCCCGGCAAAGATCAAGATCGGGGTCTCCGGCTGCCCCCGCTGCTGCAGCGAGAGTCACACAAGGGACCTCGGAATGGTTGGTACACCGAACGGGTGGACCGTCTTGTTTGGGGGGAACGCCGGCACCCGCCCGCGGTTCGGGGATCCCGTTGCACGGGATCTCACTGCCCGAGAAGCGGTGGACTGTGCACAGAGTCTTGCCTGGTATTACCGCGACCATGCAACGCGGCACGAACGGACTGCCCGGTTCATGGAGCGGATAGGTATGGATACGCTGAAATCCGGGGTGCTCTCACTGCTCCCCTACATACCGCTGGAAAAAGTGCAATAACGGGGAGAGTCAAAAATCGCAAGGTACCTCCGGCCCGGTCCCCGTTTCCCGGATTGTCCCCATACCGTTAGCCCCCACCCCCTCGTGAAAACTGCCGGTAACCTATCCTGAGACTTGTGATAGGAATCCGCCGTCTAAGTGGGTGTCAAAGGCGATTTGAATATGTACCACTTTTATTTAATCACGATCCGATTTCATTCTGAAAATCGCGGATCGGTTTTTCCGGAACGGTTTTCAATCGGGATCATAATCGCGATTAAAATACTAACATCAGGATCCGGTTTGTAAAATGAAATCGCGGATAGATTTTGATCTGAAAATCGGGATTCGATTTTCGTACAGAAATCGGATCGCGATTTTGTGCTCCATCTGTGGAATCTTGTTCATGCCTGCGTTTCAATCGCGGATCGATTTCAAAATGAAAACCGGGATCCGATTGTGATCCGGAAATCGGGGATCGCTTTTGATCTGAAATTTGATCAGCGATTTTTCCGGACCGTTTTTCGATCGCGATCGTGATCGCGATTGAAAAGCTAAAATCGAAGATCGAACTGAAATCAGACGGGCAATACAATCCCATACAGTTTTTTAGCCACCCCACCCCCTTCGGGGGTCGCCCGGCCGTCTGCCGGGGCTCCGCTTTGGCAAATCACTATTCGCCAAAGATGATACGGTAATTGAACGCCGCCGGGCGCGCCCCGCGGGGGGCGGCGGGGAAATCGCAAATCATCAAGAGTGTTCTCATATTCATTCCTGAGGAAAAGGAACAATACGCAATTTTACTCTCTAAAAAACGATGAAAAAAAAGGATTCTTAGATCTTCTCAGACGAAATCTTGGCAAATGTTGCGGTGAAGATACCGGGCATGGCGCGGATCTCCTCCATCACTTCTGCGGGCACTTCGCTGTCCACGTTCAGGACCATGATCGCCTGATCGCCGGGATTGATCCGGCCGACCTGCATGCCCGCGATATTGATGTTCTTCTTCCCGAGGATCGTGGACGCCCGCCCGATGACACCCGGCTTGTCGAGGTGCCGGGAGACAATGACGTATCCCTCGGGGATCATGTCCATGGTGTACCCGCCCACCGCAACGATCCGGCTCCGGCCTTTGAAGAAGACGGTACCGCTGACGGACTCTTCGCCCTTGTCGGTCTTGATCTTGATCGTGATCAGATTCCTGAACCCGCTGGCTTCCTGCGTCACGGTCTCGCTTATAGCGATACCGCGTTCCTTTGCAATGAACTCCGCGTTGACGATATTGACCGGCTGCTGGAGGATCGGGTCAAGGAGCCCCTTGAGCGCAAGCCGGGTGACGAACTTCATGCTGCCGGCATAGGCAGAGAGCTCCCCGCCATAGATGCACTCCACGGACGCGAGCCTGCCACCGGCAGTCTGGATCGCAAAGCGCCCCATCTTCTCCGCGAGCTGGGCGTACGGCTGGAGGGTTTCCGCCAGGTCCGGCGGGACCATGGGCGCGTTCACCACGTACTTCGCGGAACCGCCTTTGAGGACCTCGATGCACTGCTTTGCCACGGAGACTGCCACGTTCAGCTGCGCCTCGACCGTGCTGGCGCCGAGGTGCGGGGTAACGATGATATTGTCGAGGCCGAGAAGCGGGGAATCGGTCGGGGGCTCGGTCTCGAACACGTCGAGTGCTGCACCGGCAACCTTACCGCTCTTCACTGCATCGTAGAGCGCCTTCTCGTCGATGATGCCGCCGCGGGCGCAGTTGATGATCCGGACACCGTCTTTCATCGTCGCAATGCTCCTGTCATTCACGATATGTTTTGTCTCGGCAATCAGGGGTGTGTGGACCGTGATGACATCGGCGACCTTGAACAGGTCGGCCATGGACATCATCTCGACGCCGAGCTGGGCAGCCCGTTCCTTTGTTATGAACGGGTCGTATGCAACGACCTTCATGTCCATGGCGATCGCACGCTTGGCAAGTTCCCGACCGATCCGGCCAAAACCGACGATGCCGAGGATCTTCTCGTTCAGCTCAACGCCCATGAACTTCGAGCGTTTCCACTCCTTCTTCTTCAGGCTCGCGGTTGCCTGCGGGATGTTGCGGGCGAGCGAGAGCATCATCGCCATCGTGTGCTCGGTTGCCGCAAGGGTGTTGCCTTCCGGTGCATTGGCAACGATGATCCCTCTGCGGGTGGCTGCATCCACGTCGATATTGTCCACGCCCACACCGGCACGTCCGATGAACTTCAGTTTCTTTGCAGCCTCGATCACCGTTGCGTTGACATCGGTACCGCTGCGCACCAGCAGGGCATCGTAGTCCCCGAGGATCTTGCAGAGCTCGTCTTCCGAAAGGCCGGTTCTGACATCCACGTCAACAGCCGCCCGGAGGATCGCGAGGCCCTCTTCCGCCAGCGGATCGCTGACGAGCACTCTTGCATTTGCCATAAAAACCCATATATTATCTGCGCCGGACTTAAAGAGGGTTATTCTTTTAAAACGGGAGCAGCACGTTTTCAGCACCGTAAAGACCGGTTTTTCCTGCCGGAATTCAGCCGTTGAACGCGACATCCGATGATAATGATTAAACAGGGTGGCGGCAAGATCATAAGTGGTGCGAGCATGAAAGAAGTGCCCAATATTCTATGGCTCGAGGAGATCCGGAAGGAGGATATCAGTTCTGTCGGCGGCAAGGGGGCATCCCTGGGGGAGATGGCGTCCATCGGCCTGCCGGTGCCCAAAGCATTCGTGGTCACCGCCCAGGCATTCCGCCGGTTTCTCGTAGAGACCAGCCTTGAAAAGAAGCTCTTTGCAGCATATGACACGCTCGATGTCGAGGATAACGAGGCACTCGAAAAGGCTGCCGATACGGCAAAGGCCATGGTGCTCAAGGCAAGGATGCCCCCAAAGATAAAGGATGAGATCCGGGCGGCATATAAGAAGATGAACGGGGGCAGCCTGATCGTTGCCGTCAGGTCAAGCGCCACCGCCGAAGACCTGCCGGACGCGAGCTTTGCCGGCCAGCAGGAGACCTATCTCAACATCAGAGGGGAGGCAGCACTCATCGAGGCCGTCCAGAAGTGCTGGGCGTCCCTGTACGGGGCACGGGCCATTTATTACCGGGCAAAACAGGGATTCGACGACCACACGGTCAACATCGCCGTGGTAATCCAGCAGCTCGTCCACTCGGAAAAAGCAGGGGTCATGTTCACCTCCCACCCGATAACGGGTGAGCCCCTGACCATCATTGAGGGGTCATGGGGCCTTGGCGAAGCGGTGGTATCGGGCTCGGTCTCCCCCGACAAGTACGTCTTTGACCAGCGGTCGGAGAAAGTGGTCGACACCCTTGTCTCGAACAAGAAAGTCGAGATAATAGCCGACGGGGAGCACGGCACGAAACTGGTGGATGTATCCCCCGCCCGGCAGGATGCACAGGTTCTCAGTAACGAGGAAGTGGCAAAGCTTGCCATGTACGGCAGGATTGCAGAGGACCATTACGGGATACCCCAGGATGTGGAATGGGGCATCGTTGGAGGGACATTCTACATCCTCCAGTCCCGTCCGATAACAACCATCGGAAATAAAAAAGAGGCAAAGGGCAGGTCAGGCCAGTCGCAGAATGCAACGATACTCGTGCGGGGGCAGGGAGCAGCGCCCGGCATCGCGTCCGGCAGGGTCGTCATTATCCGGGATGTCAAGGACACCGGCTCGGTTAAGGAGGGCGACATCCTCGTCACCCGCATGACGAACCCGGACATGGTGCCGGCCATGCGCAAGGTCGCAGCTATTGTCACAGACGAGGGCGGAATGACCTGTCACGCGGCGATCGTGAGCCGGGAACTGGGCACCCCGGCGGTGGTCGGCACGAAGACCGCAACAAACGTGCTGAAGAACGGGCAGCTCGTCACCGTTGATGGTGAGAAGGGACATATTTACGATGGCGCGGTTGCACAACCCGCTCCTGATGCAAAGGTGACTGCCGTGCAGCAGGTCGCTGTCGGTCATGCGCCGATCATCACCGCGACGAGCGTCAAAGTGAATGTCTCCATCCCCGAAGCGGCAGCCCGGGCTGCGGCAACCGGTGCAGACGGTGTCGGGCTCCTCCGGATCGAGCACCTGATCCTCGGGCTCAACAAGACACCCGGCTGGTTCATCCTGAATAACCGGGAGGATGAGTTTATCCGGGAACTCCACGACGGCATCAAGATCGTGCTCGACGCCTTCCCCGGCAAGACCGTCTGGGTGCGGACGCTCGATGCCCCGACCGACGAGTTCCGCAACATGAAGGGCGGCGAGAACGAGCCGCACGAGCACAACCCGATGCTCGGCTGGCGGGGCATCCGCCGCGATCTCCAGAGCCCGGACCAGTTCCGGCTGCAGGTGGAAGCGTTCAAACAGCTCTGGAAAGAAGGCTACGAGAACCTCGGCATCATGTTCCCGATGGTCTCCCATCCCGACCAGTTCCTTGCGGCAAAGGCGATGATGGCGGCCTGCGGTGTGGACGTGGAACGGGTCACGCTCGGCATCATGATCGAGATCCCCTCGAGCGCGATCATGATCGAGGACTTCATCAAGTGCGGCATTAAGTTCGCCTCCTTTGGTACCAATGACCTCATCCAGTACACCCTTGCCATCGACCGCAACAACGAGAACGTTGCAGATATGTACAATCCCCAGCACCCTGCCGTACTCTCCCTCATCCACAACGCGATCCAGACGTGCAGGGCCTATAATGTCGAGTGCTCGATCTGCGGGCAGGCCGGCTCGGACCCGAAGATGGCGGTCTGGCTGGTGGAGCACGGGATCACCAGCATCTCGGCCAACATCGATGCCATTGCAAAAATCCGCGAAGCCGTTGCCCGCACGGAGAAGCGGATCATCTTAGAAGCTGCGAGAAGCCGCGATGCTGAATAAGGGTCTTTCCGAAGAAGAACTCTTCACATTTTTAGCCTCCAGGAAGAGCGAGGACCTTGATTACGACGTTATTTTAAGCTCCATGTGCACCGCCCCCCACCCGATAGCGGTGCGGGCGCACTGCATGTTCATGGAGACCAACCTTGGCGACCCGGGGCTGTTTCCCGGCACCATGTCCCTCGAACAGCTCCTCATCAGCCGGTTCGGAACGCTCTTCCACTGCCCGGGGGCAGGGGGGTATGCCACCAGCGGGGGTACGGAGTCCAATATCCAGGCCCTCCGGCTCGCGAAGGTGCACCGGAGCGATAGTATATCGCCGAATATCATCGTGCCCGATTCTGCCCACTTCTCGTTCAAGAAAGCCTGCGATATTCTCGGCCTTGAGATGCGACGGATCCCCCTGACAAAAGACTTCAGGATGGATGCAGACCTGGCCGCCGGGCAGGTGGATACGAACACCATTGCCCTTGTCGGGGTTGCCGGCACAACGGAGTACGGCATGGCGGACCCGATAACCGCCCTCGGAAAGATCGCCTGCCAGCACGACCTCTTCTTCCACGTCGACGCCGCATTTGGCGGGATGGTGATCCCGTTCCTTGACAACCCGGTCCCGTTCGATTTCGCTGTCCCGGGGGTCACCTCAATCGCCGTCGACCCGCACAAGATGGGTATGAGCACGATCCCGTGCGGCTGCCTCCTCACCCGCGAGCCGGACCTGCTCAGGAGCCTCAATATCGATACCCCCTATCTCACCGTAAAACAGGAGTATACGCTTGCCGGCACCCGCCCGGGTGCACCGGTAGCAGGTGCCCTCGCAGTGATGGATTATCTCGGGATGGATGGCATGAGAGCGGTCGTGAGGGGGTGCATGAAGAACACCCGGCGGCTGATCGCCGGTATGGAAACGTTCGGTATCCCGCGGGCGGCAACCCCTGATGTGAATGTCGCGAGCTTTGTCTGCGACAGCGGGCGGATCAAACCTCCGTGGAAGGTCTCGTGGACGTGCAGGAAGCACCTCCGGATCGTCTGCATGCCCCACGTGCACCGGGACCGTATCGAGGCATTCTTAAAAGACATTGGTGAATCCCATGCTTGACGTACTGGTAAAATCCCTGGAAACCTGCCCGATGGTGAAACGCGGCGAGTACAACTACTTCATCCACCCGATCACCGACGGGGTACCGATGGTCGAACCCGCGCTGCTCCGCGATGTCTGCGCCGGCATGGTAAAGATGCTTGACTTAAACAACGTGGACAAGATCGTCGTGGTTGAGGCAATGGGCCTCCATATCGGTGCCGTGCTCTCGACCATGACCGACATCCCGATGACGGTCATGCGCAAACGGGTATACAACCTCCCCCATGAGGTTGCCGTCCACCAGACAACCGGCTACTCGAAAGGCGAGCTCTACTTAAACGGCGTGTACAAAGGCGACCGCGTCATTATCATCGACGATGTCGTGAGCACGGGCGGGACGATGAGAGCGCTTTTGAAAGCACTCGATATCGCAGGCGCTGAAGTGGTGGATGTCTGTATCGCGATCCAGCGGGGCAGCCCCGAGATCGGCCGGCCGTACAAGTCCCTCGTGCAGATCGAGGTGGACGACAGGGTGCATGTTGTCAGACGATACCTCTGATCTTATCCGGCAGCTGCGGGAGCGCGGGGCACAGAAAGTCGCCCTCCAGTTCCCTGCCGGGCTGAAACGCCGGGCAGCCTTGTGTGCCAGCCTCCTCAGGGACTCGGGGTTCGACGTGGTCATCAGCGGGGATGCCTGTTACGGTGCCTGTGACCTTGCGCTCGACACCCTGGCATCTGCCGACGTGCTCGTCCATTTCGGACACGCGCCGGTCGATGAGCAGGAGCGGGTCATCTTCCTGCCGTGGAAAGTCAGCTTCGATGTTGCCGTGCTGGAGAACGCCATCCCGCTCCTCAAAGGGGAACCGACCGCTCTTGTCACCACCGTCCAGCATGTCCACCTTATCCCGGCAATGGAAGCGTTCCTGAAGGAGAGGGGCATCGATGCCCGGGTCGCTGACGGGAGCGGGCGTACGCCCCTCCGGGGACAGGTGCTTGGTTGTTGCTTTACCACAGCAAAAGAGAGCGGAGCAGGCCAGGTCCTCTTTGTCGGCACCGGGCTCTTCCACCCGATTGGGATTGCCCTCTCGACCGGTGCCCGGGTGGTGGCGCTTGATCCCCTGACCGGGACCGTACAGGAAGTGAGCGGGGACGCACTCCTGCGCCGGCGCTTTGCTGTCATCGAAAAAGCCAGGGGGGCAAAGAGCATCGGCATCATCGTCAGCACCAAGAGCGGCCAGCACCGGATGAACCTTGCCCGCCGGCTCGCCGTCCTCTCGCCCCTTGCCGTGATCGTGACGATGAAGGACGTGAGCCCGGACGAGCTCCTCAACCTCGGGTTTGGCTGTTATGTGAACACTGCCTGCCCCCGCCTTGCCTATGACGACCAGGTGCGGTTCCCTGTGCCCGTTCTCTCCCCGCAGGAGTTCGAGATCCTCTGCGGGACCCGGAGCTGGGACCAGTACGCGATCGACGAGATCCCATGAAGCTGAAGCAGCTCGAGATGACCCTCCAGCGCCTTCGCGGCTTCTCCCGCCCGCAGGCAGCGCTCGAACAGTACCAGACGCCGGCCCCGCTTGCCGCCCGGCTCCTCTACCACGCCCTGATGAAGGGGGACATCGAAGGAAAGCGGGTCTGCGATCTCGGGTGCGGGACCGGCGTGCTCGCTATCGGGGCGGCCCTGATTGGGGCTGAATCGGTCACCGGTGTGGATAGTGACGAGGGTGCGCTGGTCGTTGCCCGTGAGAATGCAAATCTCCTCGGTACAGAGGTCAGGTTTCTTGCCGCGGACGTGCAGGAATGCGGGTGCCGGGAACGGATCGGGGCATCTGACACCGTGGTCATGAACCCGCCGTTCGGGGCGCAGAAACTCCATGCTGACCGCCCCTTTCTTGACTGCGCCCTCGCCCTTGCCCCGGTTACCTACAGCATCTTTAATGCGGGATCCATCCCATTTGTAGAAGCCTACACGGCACAGAGGGCCGAGATAACCGAAAAGATCGGCGGGGCATTCCCGATCAAGCGGACCTTTGCCTTCCATACCCGGGACGTGCAGGTTATCGAGGTCGAAATACTACGACTGAAACGAACGCTGTCACCGAAATCCCCAGCGTGAAAAAGACCATCACCGGTCTTGCCGCTGCCCACATGATCACCGACATCTACATGCCGGTGCTCCCTGCCATCCTGCCGCTTCTGATAGCCCAGAACGGGTACTCCTATCTTGCCGCGGGACTTCTCGTGACCGCGTATAACATCACTTCGTCGTTTACCCAGCCGGTTATCGGCTGGCTCTCGGACACGAGGGGGCTCACCATCAGTGTGAGCGTCAGCCTCTTCATCAGCGCCATCTTCGTCGCCCTCATGGGGATTGCCCGGGACTATTCCATGATCATGGCCTTTGCCATCCTTGCCGCCCTCGGCCATGCATGCTTCCACCCGACGGCACTCAGCCTCGTCAGCCGGGTCTGCACGAGCGCGAACCGGGGACAGATCACCTCGTACTTCGTGGTTGGCGGTAACATCGGGTATGCGATCGGGCCGCTCCTGGCCGGCGCACTGGTCTGGTGGCTCGGACTCCCGGGGCTCCTCTTTCTCATCATACCGGCGATAATCATGGTCTTTGTCCTTAAAATTCTCCTGCCGGGCGGGATCGCGGCAGCAAAAGAAGCTCACGCAGTCCCGGAAGCGATTACTGGTGATGTACCGTCCAGATGGCCGTTCGTTATCCTGATGGTCGCCTCCATCCTCCGGGCATGGGCGGTCTTTGCTGCAATCACCTACCTGCCGATGTATCTCGTGACGCAGGGATATGATCTCATGACTGCCAGCATGATCATGACGCTGATGCTCCTTACCGGTGTTGCCGGGCAGGTTGCCGGCGGGCGCATCTCTGACCGGTTCGGCAGGAAAGAGTTCATGGTCTTCACCCTTGCGGGCGCTATCCCGTTCTTCTGCCTCTTCATCGTCACATCGGGCATTCTCGCCATCGCCAGCCTGCTCTGCTTCGGGTTCTGTCTCTGGGCAACGTTCTCGGTTGCCGTGGCAATGGGGCATGAGCTCCTGCCCCGGAACGTGGGGCTCGCCTCCGGCATCATGCTCGGGTTTGCCATCGGTTTCGGGGGTCTTGGCGTAGCGGTGAACGGCATGATCGCGGACCACTATTCGCTCGCTGCTGCTATCGGCACCATTCCCCTCCCGCTCGCCGCCGCCGTCATTCTGATGGCCCTCCTTCCCTACCCGTGGAAATCCCTGCACCGGCATCTGGACAGGTAAAACCACGCAGGGCTGCTGCGCAATACGCTTATATGAGCAGATCATAAAACAGAGCGGAGGTACTTTTATGGATAAGACAGGACTTGTTCTCCTGATCATCGGGCTCATTTGCTGTGCCCTTGGCGGGTACGCGATCTGGATATTCCTTCCTGAGGTCATCCTCGCCGTCAAAGGACTGGCCGGCATTGCGATCCTTTTCATCGGCATTCTGCTCGTAATCTTCAGTGCCCTGATTTTCGGGGATTAAAAAAAGATAGGTGATTGTAAAATATCAGCCCCCACAAATAAAAGGTGGGGCAGATGGATCTTCCGGAACTAATAAAAACGTGCAAGACGGAACGACGAGCATTTGAGTATCTCTTCAACGAGATACAGGAAAAAAGAGGGGTACATTGCCCGGCGTGCGATTGCTCTGATTATTACCTGATGAACGAGAAGCGGCTTCGGTGTAAAAACTGTCGAAGAGATTATCATCCCTTTTCTGGAACACCGATATCAGGTCTGAAGATATCTGTTATTTCTTTTCTTCTTCTCGTAAAATTGTTCGAGCTGGAAATCAGTGCCAGAAAAGCAAGTACTCAACTGGACCTCAGTTACCCAACAACACTCAAAGCATTCGATTTATTCCGAAGATCCATTGCCTGCCATCTCGCAAAGAATGATATTCTTCTCAAAGGGGAAATTGAAGCAGATGAATCATATTTCGGAGGAAGACGAAAAGGAAAACGAGGCCGGGGGGCCGGTCACAAGACAATTGTATTTGGGATCCTGGAACGAGGGGGAAAGGTTTCAGTCAGCATTCTTACGAATGTAAAAGCAGAATCCCTGATGAATGAAACTGTCAAGAAAGTCAGAAGAGGATCAATTGTCTATACTGACAAATGGTGCGGTTATGATTCTCTCATGTTCTGCGGTTATCGCCACCTCAATATCGATCACCAATACAAGTTCAAACAGGGTAAAGTCTACATTAACGGTATTGAAGGATTCTGGGCCTTCGCCAAAGAACGTCTGATGAAACATCATGGTATCTCTAAAGAAAAGTTCCTCTATTACATCAAAGAAATGGAGTGGAGATACAACAACAGAGAAAAAGTGTTATTTGTCGACCTGATTCATATCATTTTAGGGGCTGATCTTTGATAATTACCAAAAGATATTTTTTGGGTATCCTGGTTATTACTTTCACGATAAGGCACTGCGATCCCTGTTGGCGCTCCTGCCATATCCGGTTCTCCGCCCTCGCGGGTTTGATCCCCCGTACCTGGAGGCATATCCGGAATCAGCTGGCATGCGTGTCTGCAGATGCACCCGGGGAGGATAAAATCCCATTCAGCGGAAGTATCCGATAAGATAATTAAAAAGAATCATTTTCCGGAAGATGCCTGGATCAGACCTTCACGACAAGGCACTGGGATCCTGCCGTCTCCAGCACCGGTTCTGCCCTGCACTCGAAGAAGTCATCGAACGCCTTCTTGACGCCCGGTGCTGTCATGTAGTCGTGGGAGAGGATGATCCCCCCGGGACTCATGCGGGAGTAGAAGAAGTCGAGGCACTGCTTCGTGCTCTCATAGCAGTCCACGTCAAGGTTGACGAGGGAGAAGGTCGTGTCCTGCACCGGCCCGGAGGTATCCGGAAAGACTCCCTTGTAGAAACTGACATTCCGGTCATGTTTCAGGTAATCCCGGACGTGATCATAGGATGCTGCAAACTTCCCCTCATAAAAAGGCCAGACCATGTCGATCTCGTCCACCTGCGGGAGGCCCTCGAACGTATCGAAAAGGTGGAGGTGCTTGTCCCCTTTGACCGAGCAGATGATCTTGGCCGAACCACCCTTGTAGACCCCGACTTCAGCAATATCCCCCGGCACCTTCTGCGTCCTCTTGACTGCCATGTAGATGTGGTAGGCCTCGATGTCCTCGATCAGGAGCTCGGTCTCGGAGCGGATCTTTTTTAAATCCTTTGCAAATGCCTTGCGCTCGTCGCTCCCGTAGTGGGAGAGCCTGCCCCGTGTCGCGAGATCATTGCCATAAAAGGGATCAAAGAAAAAGAACCTGCGGCATTTGTGAACGTATCTGCTCGGGACCACCGAGTCAAAGACCCAGATCAGATTCTTCTTCGGAAACAGACTCATGTCCTAGCTATTACGCGGTTCTGAAATTTATAGTGTTACGCCCCGTTTCCACCGGTGTTCCAGTGGGACCGGCCTCTGGCGTGAAAGCGGGTCCGGCCTCCATCTTACCACCGACGGCCGGTTGCAAGATAGCCGGTCACAATTGCCGCGAGAAGGAGGATAAGGGAGGTCCAGAGCGCAACAAGGATGGCCAGACCGGCAATGTACGCAATAAGTACAGAGGCCAGACCAGGGATATGGCCCTTTTTGTACGCATCCCGGACCGAGATGATGAGAATGATGGCGGGCAGGAGGATGAAGAACTGCCCGACCGCGGGATCCGGCCAGATCTGCCCGGTCACCGTGCCGAGGAGGTTGAGGATCACCTCTTCGGGATCGATGCCGATCGCGGTCCAGAGTCCTGACAGGAAGCCAAACCCGATGGTAAACTGCCAGATATAGGTCCTTCTGCGTTTTGTCATGACAGCAGTCTGCCCGTCCCCATGATACGGCGGGCAGATCGTGATCTCCGGATAAGATCGGGGGACTAAATGAAAAAGAGATTGCGGTTATTTAGCACGCACCGCGACGGGGTGGGATCACTTCCCGCCGAAGAGTCGGCTGAAGAAACTCCCGATCACCTCGAGAATTCCCGGCTGGCGGGTCACTGCAACGGCAGGTGTCACCGTCGGTGAACCACCGCAGCCGCAGCTCACCTTCTCCTGCCCGCTGTCGTCCTTTGTCACGAACCGTGCACAGGGCGCCCCGATCAGGCATGTCCCGGTGCATTCGTTGTCCGCGGTCAGGACGCAGGTGTCCCGGCACTCGCAGGTGGAACAGACGATCTTCCCGGCATTATCTGTTACCTTTTCTGTCATGGTGCAGGCTGTATTGTCACCACAGGTCCCCGTGCAGGAGCCGGTGTTCGCATCGCAGGTGCAGGTCCGGGTGACGTCGCCTCCCTTGCAGTGGCACTCGCCGTAGGTAACCTTGCCGCTCTCCGGGTCGCGATAGATCGTGTTGAGCTGGCAGTTCTCTCCGGTTACCGTGCAGGTCCCGACACAGGCATCCTTGTCGTAATCATAGGAGCAGGTGGTCTGCTGCGGGCAGCCGCACACGAGCGTTGTTGCCCCCGTCTTTTCATCAACGTTCTTGCCGATAACGGAACATGCAGCACCGGTCCTGCAGGTGCCGGTGCATGCGTTCTTCTGCGCATCGTAGGTGCAGGGTGTCGCAGGCTGTCCCGTGCAGCCGCAAGCCGCATAGACAACCGTGCCGCTGGCATCCGTCCTGGAGGCTGACAGCCCGCAGGTGTATCCCTGGCCGCAGGTGCCGGAACAGACGTTCTTCTGGTAATCATAGACACAGGCCGGGGCGGGAACCTCTTCGAAACAGTACAGGGGCTGTTTGTTGTTATCAGAGCCACAGGAGGTCAATTTCCCTCCACAGAACGTCAGGTCCTTCTCTACTGCCGTCCCGTTCGTGGTACAGGCACATCCCTGCGGGCAGACGGGGACGGTTGCAGCGACAGCCCCCACAGGCTTGAAACAATACCTCGGGATGCCGTTTGCCGTGGTGGCAGACGGATCAGAGCCGCAGATGTCAGCGGAGCACCGGGTATAGTTATTGGAGCCGAATTTCAGCGTGGCCTCCGCTTCCTGGAGGCAGTAGCATCCCTGCGGGCAGACCGCGGCCGTGGTTACGGTCGTGATGCTCGTCTTGTAGCAGAAGAGGGGTATCCGCACAGCCGCGGTAGTTGCAGTCGCAGCTACGCTCCGGTATCCACAGGGCGTCTGGCTGTTGTCGCACCGATCCGTGAGGCCTTTGAGCTTTGCATCATCATCGGAGATACAGGCACAGCCGTCCGGGCAGACCGGACCCGATCCCTGTTTTGAGCAGTATTTCGGTACCTGGGATGCCGCGGTGGTGAGCGTGCTCGTCTCATAGCCGCATGGATCCGCCTGGCACCGGGTAAAGGTCCCATACCGCTCCTTCGCATTCGCATCGGTCAGGCAGGTACACCCTTCAGGACAGACCGGCGTTGTCGTTGCCTGTTTAACACAGTATTTTGGCACCTGGGTTGCCGCAAGGGCATTCGTTGCTGCGCTCAGCTCGTAACCGCAGACACCGGCTGAGCACCGGGTATAATCCCCATACCGTGCCTTCGCATCCATATCGCTTAAACAGGTGCATCCCTGCGGACAGGGCGGTGATATCGTGCTCTCCTGCTTCATGCAGTATTTCGGCACGTTTACGACCGCAGAAAGCGTCGCCGTGCTCTGTTCATAGCCGCATATGTCTGATGAGCACCGTGACCAGCTGCCGCCGCGGGCCTTCGCAGTCGCCTCACTGATGCAGCTGCATCCCCCGGGGCAGGACGGAACCTGCGTCGTCGTGGTTGTTCCCTGCCGGAAACAGTAGGCATTTACCGTTGCCGAACCGGTCACCACGGTATAACAGGGTGTCTCTGAGCACCGGGAATAGATCCCGAACTTCGCCTTTGCATCAGCTTCCATCATGCACGAACAACCCGCAGGACAGGTGCCTGCGGGTGTCGGAGTTGCAGAAGCAGTAACCACCGAGAGCGGCGCCAGTGTCCGGAGGGTCATGCTCAGTCCGGTTTTGTAACAATACAGGGGATTCTGGTACCGGTCATACCCGCAGACGGAGAGTTGTCCGCCGCAGGGATCATATCCCTTTGCTTTTGCGTCCGCCGGCAGCATGCAGCTGCAGCCTGACGTGCAGTCTGCTGCAACCGCAACGGCACTGCAGAAGAAAAAAAGGAACAGTACTGCCAGTACCATCGACCGGCAGTATCCACACAAGTGTTTTCCTGGCATAGTACACCACGCCCGGGATGATTCCGGATAGAAGCCAATCTGCAACAGGTATAATAAATGTATTTATCTCCTCGGCAGTATATCAGACAGCGCCAGTGTCCGGTTCCGGCGGCGGGGCGTCCACGTCCAGCTCGTCCAGGAACGGCATCAGCCCGGTGACCACCGGCAGATCGTCACCGTCGGTTCCTGCCGGGAGGGTGCACGCAGAAACGATCTCGATGTTCAGCGGGAACTCCTGCAGGGTCTGTTCAAAGGACGGGTCATTCTCCCGCGTGAACCGGAGGAAATCCGGCACGCTGATATATGGTCGTTCAAAGACCGGGATATGCTCAAATTCCTGAAGAATGGTCATGAGAGGACGGTTGCGGGCAAGGTCTTCTTCGAAAAACAGATAGATCGTGATACCGTACCTGCGGGAGATCTCGTCGAGCCGGCGGATGTCCACCCGGGCCTGTTCCTTCACGCCGAGCACCTGCAGTTTTTCTGCGGGTGTTGACCCGGGAAGTGCCGACCATGCCTTCCTCTTCTTCATACAAAAAGATGGGTGGCAGTCTCGTGTAAACCTATGGTTTGAGGAAACCACAGAATTGTGATAATTCCCTCTGGAAAGTATTAAAGAGCGTAAAACCTTCGAAGAGAACAGGACGGCCCAAACCGGTCAGGCCTGCTGCAGACTGAAGTGCCCGATCGGTGGCGGCAGGGGAGAAACGACGGGTTTGGAGAGGAGAACAGCCGCATCGGATCAGCGGCTCATCACGTCTTCGATGAACGCCCCGGCCTGTTCGATAGCTTCCTGCCCTTCGGGGAGCTGCTCGGCAAACACCTGCCAGGAGTGGAACATCCCCTCCCAGATCTCTGCCTGTACCAGGACGCCGGCCCAGCGGGCCTTGTCCACAAAGACACCGATATCAGAGACCAGCAGCTCATGGGTCCCGGCCTGCACGTAGAGGCGGGGAAGCCCGGCCAGCCGGGCATGAACCGGAGATGCGAGCGGGTCGGTGGGATCGTGGCCGGCAAGGTAGACCATCCGGATCGCGTGGAGACTTTCCGGGGTGATCCAGTCCCGTTCCCGGTTCTTGAGAACGGATTCACCGGCAAAGTCCATGTCGGTTATCGGTGACATGCATACTCCGGCAACAGGGAGGGGGATGCCCTGATCCCGTGCGGACAGGAGGAGATCGATGACAAGGGTTCCGCCCGCTGATATGCCCGCGGGCAGGATGTGGTGCGGGGCATACCCTTTGGCGAGCAGGTACCGATACGCAGCCACCGCATCTTCCACTGCTGCCGGAAAGAAGTGTTCGGGAGCCAGCCGGTATTCCACGGAGAAGACGCGGGCACGGGACGCCCGGGCAAGCCGTATGCAGAGCCCGAGGTGGCTGTCTGCTGATCCCAGCGTAAAATCGCCGCCATGGAAGAACAGGACCACACGATCCGAGAAGATGCCCGGCAGGGTGATCCAGATACCCTTCAGCCCGTCCCGGATGGAGACCCGTTCGAGATCGTGATCTGATCTCATAACCGTCTCCTCCTGCATGGCGGCATAGAACGCGGACATGTCCTGCCGAACGGATGCCAGGAGTTTTTTCGGGTCAGGCGCATGGGACCTGATGAGGGTAACGAAGTCTTCCGGAGATTCGTGGATCATTATGTTTGGTTTGGGTGGGAGATGATAATAAAAGGTGAGGGTGCACTGCATCCCCGCCCCCCGTTCCGGTATGGCTGACCCTGGTTTTGCGGGAAGACCCCCGACTATCCACAATCAGAAGAGAAGAAAACGGACAATCTCCCGGCTTTTCGGTATTTTTTAATAGTGACTAAAAAGATATAGTCAGCCTGTACCGGGATCCACGCTGCATCCACAACGCAGCATGAACTGTCCGGGAAAAATCCATTTACTGGAGAGAAGACACAATGAAATTTTCACCTATCTGTGTACTGGCGGCCATGTTTCTTGTTGGTGCCGTTGCGATTGCGGGATGTTCAAGTACCGGGCCATCGGCGCCCGCTGCCGGTGGCACACCAACGGCAACAACCGCCGGGGGCTCGCCGTCCGGCGCTTCCACCACACCGGTGGCAGGATCCGTTGTTACCGGGGAGAGTATCTTCGGTGCCGGTGCGTCCTATAACTGGATCGAGTACAAGATGACCATGGAGGGCATGACCGCATTCATGAAATTCGAAAAATCAGGAAAATGCACGATGCGGATGGAGAGCGCGGATTTGCCGGGCGGTTCGATGACCATTGACTGTTCATCTACCGGACAGGTAACCGGGCAGGCACAGGAGAACCCGGCCGAGGTCAGGTCCGATGTCAGGTTCATTTTTGTCGGCATCGAGCCGGTCAGCGTCCCGGCCGGAACCTACCTCACCGCCAGCAAATACAGCGTCACCTCTGACGGGAACACGATCTATTACTGGACTGCCCCGGGAGTCCCGACCTTCGTCAAGTACGAAGTCACCACGGATGACGGCAAGGCAATGACCGAGCTGAATGGCTGGGGATAACCCCGTCCCTTTTTTGTCCGGGTAACCACCCGTCTTCTGAAAATAACCGGTGATTCGGTCGGCATGCGTACAGAAAGGACACGGCTGGAATCCCCGGCGTAAGGAGGCCCGCCGCACCACGGGCAGGTCGTGCCGTCAGGGCATGACACGAGGAAAAGTTCCACCCTTTTTATGGGTTATGAGCAGTGACAAAACGGTCAGCGGCCCGCTGCCCGCAACGATGTGGCGGGATCGTGAGCAATCGGTTTTATCCGGTTCCGGGGAACCGGCCGGAGACATAAAAGGGGATAACAACACCGGTGGAGCGGCAGAAGAGAGGCTCTGCCATATCACATGCGCTTCATGAGACCTGTCTGCTCCGAGCCGCCCTTGAATCTGCCGGCACTCCTGATTATTCCTGCAGGCGGATTCCTGGATTAAGTACCATAATCCGGTTTGCCCGTCAGGGGCGACGGTCTCGTCCGCCGGATGGTTGTCCCTTCCTGATTCGTGATGCGGACATTCAGGAGCCCTGAGTACCTGTCGCGGAAAACTGCGGATCGCCACCCGGGGCAGCCTTTGAGGGGGAGGATAAAAAAAACTGCTCGGTAGAAAACCTCTTTTTAAAAACATGATATCACCCCCTTGCGCAGCCCTGCCCCCTGCCGGGGGCAGGGGCGCATGCGATGCCCCGCTCTGACGTTTACTGAAACGTGTTTTTTGAAAAACAGGTATTACAGCACTATCGCAACCGGGGCGCCCCAGCGGCGGGGTGAAGCGCCGGGAGCGCGAGGTATCGAAATGATTTCTACAAAGCAAAAAATACCAGTCAGCTGCCGGATCTGACCTGGAACTCTCGTTGTTTCTGGCCGGTCACATCCTCGAGCGTTTCCATGACGCCGGTGACGGCCCCGCTGGTGTCCCTCATCACCGTTGCGGTGCAGCGCAGCCATTTTCCACCGGGACCGAAGGCCGGGAAGAACTCGGTAGATTCACCGGTATCAGGATTCGGGGGCATGGTGCCTTCTTTTCCCTGCTGCTGCCCGGACCGGGCTGCATCCCGGTCAAGAAGGATATCTGCCAGACAGGGTCGGGGTTCAGGATAAAATGCCTTCCAGTGGAGGTTTGTGCCAATCATATCTTCCGTCCGGAGTCTGGTCAGGATCTCCAGTGCCCGGTTCCAGAAGAGAATTTTGTGGTTCCGGTCAATGAAGAACTGCGGGGTCGGGGAGACCTGCAGGATATTGTTCAGGAACCGTTCGTTTTCCCTCAGGGCGATCTCCGCCCGCCGCTGCTCGGTGATATTCTCGAACATGACCGCGATACCGAAATCCCCCCCGTCAAAGATGACAGAGGTAAAGCGGCCGGCAAGATAGACCGGGCTCCCGTTTTTTACCAGCCGTATCTCCTTGGTCCAGGGAGGCCCGCCATTCAGGAGAGCGGACAGGTCGGTCTCCTCTGTATCCGAAAGGAGCGGGACCGGCAGCCGGCTCAGCCGGATCCCCAGCACCCGGTCCGGTGCACACCCGATGAACGTGGCGAACGACTCACTCGCCTGGGTGATCCGCATATGACGGTCCAGCATCACGATCATCTCGTGGGTGAGCTGGAGGATATTCTGGATCGCGACCCGGTGGGAGAGATAATAGAGTTTGGCATTCCCTATCTGACGGACATCCAGCTGACCGGTTGCGGTGAGCACATCGAGGTACTTGGCTGTTGAGTTCCGGCTCATGTGAATCACTCCTGCGATCTCCTTGATATTCATGCCAAGAGGCTGTTCCCTGAGCACCTCCTTTATCCGGGTCTCTTCGTCCATTGCCAGCCCACCTCTTCCCCGTTATCCTGCCGTCCGGGATGCTGTCGTCTATGGGTACTATTGACAACGATAATAAAAAAACCACCGTGGTTCTGCCAGGTTCCCGCATGACCGTGCAGCGCCGGGGGTGCCGAATCAAAAAAATTATGTTTCGGTTCTCCCCTTCACCATGTACCGGGCCCAGACGATCCCGTCCCCGACAACCTCGGTGCTCTGCAGCCGGAGGGGAATCTGCAGCTCAGGAATACCGGCCTTTAACGGGTCGCACAGGGTTGGATCGGCTTTCCCGCCGGCAATGAAGGGATGGATGAGAACACTTATTTCATCGACCAGCCCCGCGTTCAGGAGGACGCTGTTGAGGGTCCCGCCGCTGTCCACGCGGACGACGTTCACCCCATACCGGGTATGGAGCATCTCCAGAGCGGCACGCATATCGATGCGGTCACTCCCGGCAACAATGGTGCCGATCCGGCGGCCGTCCAGCCATGCGAGGTACTCCTCCGGGGTTGAAGAAGAGCACAGGGCGAGGACGTCCCGCATGTAGGGCCACTTCCGTATCGCGTCCCAGCAGCGCACCCGTCCCCGGCTGTCGGCAATGACCAGCAGCGGGCGCGGATCTTTTTCAGCATCCTCCGGCGGGGTGAACATCTCCTCGTGCTCCGGGGGGATTTCCAGTGACGGGTTGTCACGGACCGCTGCAAGGACCGTCTCGCTCCCGAACAGGATGGCATCGGGATTCCATTGTGCTGCAAGTGAATAATAAACGTCAAGGTCTGCCGGAAAACCGGTGATACGGCCGTCAAGGCTCGTCGCAGTGTGGAGGATAACTCTTGGTAGCATAGCGGGTTCCGGAATAAGGGTACTGTTTCAGGATTAAAAAGGGATGCCGGGCAGGGTGGAGGTGCGCGGCAGGGCTATAAAGTCCGCACCGGTTGCATGACAGCGGACACCCCATGACGGCTTCTCCCGGAACCGGAGACCGGTCCCCCACCATAAAAAATGGGGTATTCACCGGCTTTGTCATCATCAAAAGGTATTTTTTGTTGCCCGGAAGAGCAGGCAGCCGGTGAAACCAGATGACCAGATCATTCATTCTCGTCTTTTGTGCCTGCACCCTTGTTTTCACGGTATTCCTGGCAGGGTGCGTGAATACACCGCAGGGCAGCCCGGCCACCGCGACCACTCCCGTGCCGGTGTCCGGCCCGGTGCCCGGCAGCATGACCACGATCATGGCCGGCGGTAAGACGTACCCGGCATACCTTACAGCGCCGGTTGCGCCGGGAACATATCCCGGGATCGTGCTTATGCATTCCTTCAATGGCCTTGAACCGGGATACAGGGACATGTGCAACCGGATTGCCGGCGACGGGTTTGTGGTTATTGCGCCCGAATGGCAGACATTCGGCCAGCGCGCGGGTGACCCTGAGGTTGAAGCGGTCATACGTTCGTCGGTCGCTGCCCTCCGCTCACGCACCGATGTCGACAGCAGCAGGATCGGTCTCACCGGATTCTGCGCCGGCGGGCGGTTCACGATGCTCTTCCTCCCGCAGGTGAAGGAGTTCGGAGCCGGCGTTGCCTGGTACGGGTTCCCGAACAGCATCGGCTATACGAACAACACGGCACCCGCATCCCATATCAGCGAACTCGATGCGCCCCTGCTCATGATCCATGGTTCCCGGGACCAGGCGAGCCCGGTTGCGAGCATCTACAATTACTCGATGCAGATCGATGCCGCTGACAAGTACTTCGAACTGAACGTCTACCAGGGAAAACCCCACGGCTTCATGATCGCAAACGGGAGCCTGGTCCGGGAGGCCTTTGCGGACGATGCCTACAACGGGATGATCTCGTTCTTCCAAAGGGAACTCTAGGATATTGTTCCCGAGCACGGGCCCGGCCTGCAGAGGATGAGGTCCCATACACACCCTTGCCTCTCTTTTCCGGTTTAAGCAGCCAGGCCCGAAAAATCCGAACCTCTGCAGGAAAGATTGGGACCCTCTTTAACAAGCCCCGGGCCGGCGCCCGCACGGCGATCGGTGACTATCTGCAGGTGGCAAAAACACGTCCGTGCCTGCGGTGCCGGGGAGGGCTCGCCCGTGAATGGGGGATCACGAACGAGAAATTTCGCCTTATCCGGGGCTTCATACCGGTTCATAGCATCCGCAGATTCAGACCGGAGGTGGCGAGATGAAAGAGGGGGATGTGATATTGTTGCTGATCGGCGATCCATTGGGATGGAACGATTCGATCCCCGGCGGGGAAAAGCCGGGTTTTGCGGAGATGCTGATATTCAGGTGACCGCGCCGGTCTACCTGCATGGCAAGGTCTCCCTCAAAATAAAACGTTTTTCCCTTTGCATTCCCGGTCTCCCGGTATTCAAGAGAATATCGTGCGATGGTCACGGTGGAATCCCCGATCCTGGTTTTTTCAAGGATCGTGCATTCTGAACGCGCAGGAGTAAACCCGTGTTTCTCAAATAGCTCATGGAGATTCGGCTGGTCATTATCCTGTCCGGGAGGAGCAAAAACATTCCCGATGAGGAGGAGCCGCATAAACACGTCTGTCCTGTCCCGTCCCTCATTTTCCACATTCATGGTTCATCGATCCACGGGAAGCCATTTAGCCGGCTCGTTCATCAGGAATCAGCCGAAGCTGATCCCTCCGGTCGTTCCGGGAATGCCGGAACCGTGCCGGTTGAAATCCCGTCGCCGTGCAATGAAACTTCCTCTCGTTACAGACATTTCGCGTCCGTGTAACATATTTATCACGGATTTTCAGATTCATCGCTGCGATGAACTTTCAACAACACAATGAATGTTAATTCTATTTTCAAATTTTACCATATGTCTCAGGGAACGTATTGGACTATGTCCATGGGATCCGAAACCTTCTGGTTCACAGAAAGGATCTGGCGCGGAATCGTAGATCTGTATAACAATATTGTGTTCAGCTCGCTGCTGTTATCCTTTGAATGCATTGCGATGGCATATGTGTCATGCCTGATCCAGGATATGCAATGGAACATGACGATTGTGGTGATCCCGTTCCTGGCTGCATTCGCAATATATAATTTCAACAGGAAAACTGATGAGGATGAGGATGCGATCAACCACAAGGATCGCTTTGCATTTACAAAACGCCTTGAGCGTCCCCTGTATTACGGGGCCGTCCTCTCCATGGCGATCTGCCTGCTCCTCTCTGCATCCTTTGGGATCCTGCCGCTGCTCGCTACCTCAGCCCCATTTGTTCTCGGCTTCCTGTACAGTTTCCGCCTGCTCCCCCGATCGCTTGGGTATCAGCGTCTCAAGGAAATTCCCGCGGTAAAAAATATCGTTGTCGGGCTTGCCTGGGGCATTCCGCTCGCGTTCCTGCCGGTCCTGCTCAATCAGAGCCGGCCGGATTCCACTACGATGATTGCGTTTTTCCTGTTCTTTCTCTGGGGTTTCATGGCATCAATGATTCCGGATATCAGGGACATGGAAGGTGATGCCCGCGCGGGGGTCAGAACGATCCCGGTGATATATGGAGAAGGAAAGACGAAGATGATCATCACCGGTATCCTTCTCGTGTTCGGGGTACCTGCCATGCTCTTCAGTTTCTTCTTTCTGCCGGTATTTACGACCATACTGCTCTTCGCAGCGAATGCCTATTCCCATTGCTGTGTATACCTTTTCGGAAAGGTCCACCTCAGAAATTTTGTGGCCGACGCCCTTTCAGACGGACAGTATATTGTGCTGGTTCTTGCAATGATACTTGTTACGCAGATATATTCATTGTTTTAGCATCGATATTTTCAGATGGAATTATACTTCCACTTTTAATAGATAACCGTCGGAGCGGAAGCCCAAATTATTTATACTGTTCACTGAAATCGTTAATGTAATGCAACCGCTGGAAATCTATAACAATTCCTACAAACTCATCCAGTCTATCTATTCTTCGCGGCTGAAGATTCAGATATTACTTTCGGTTGCTGATCAACCAAAATCATTATCTGAACTCCGGGAGGTTACCGGAAGTACATCCCAGGCAATCATTCCCAAAATCCGTAGCCTCGAACACCTCTTTCTTCTCGAATCCTGTGATCGCGGGTATAGTATCACGCCCGTCGGAAGGATCCTTGCTGCAAAAATCGGAGACTTTGTCGTGACACTGGGGGAGATGACGAAGCACCAGGAATTCTGGGCAACTCACGATATCGAAGGAATTCCCGCACCATTCCTCGATGAGATTGGTGATCTTTACGATTCAGAGGTAGAATTTGATACAACAGACAATATGTTTCATGTCTATAGTCATTTTATCTCAATCCTGCAGCAGGCAGATTACATCCACACGATATCTTCGGTCATGAGTGTCGCTGTGGCAGAAGTTCTCGCCCAGAAGGTGGTTGCCGGCGTTCCGGTGGAACTTGTCGTGAACCGCAGTATTGCAGAAGGCCTGATGCAGGAGCCATTTGTCAGCGGCATGCAGACGCTGAAGCCGTACAAGCAATTCAGGATCTGGGTTGTTGACGAATCCCTCCACCTTGGCATCACGGTCACTGACAAGCATCTCTCCTTTGGACTCAATAAGAAAGTCAATGCGGTGTATGACAGCTCTGCGGATATGTTCAGCAGTGATCCGAAAGCCCGGGAGTGGGCGGAGCGGCTGTTCCGGTATTACCGGGACCGGGCAATTCTCCTTGAATTGTAATAACGTTTTTTCTTTGGAGACCCCTCGTTCAATTTCCCTACAATACGACATATTCCGGAAGACCGGAATACTTCAGGAACAAGAGAGGACGGGTGAAAACCGGATCGGTGTCGCAGGTCGTCAACCTGACGGTATCCGTATGAAACGGTACAATGACAGAACGAGAGCGTTCGCTCTTTAGTGAAACATTACAAGAAACGTCGTGTAAGAAGGAAGGTGATAGCAGCTTGGTATGGTTCCCGGGGACTCGCGTACCTCAGTACAGCATACTACGTGTTCCGGCTTAACTTCTGGGTTCGGAATGAGACCAGGTGTGTCCCGAAAGCTATGGCCGCTATCACCACGTGTTTGCTTTTAGATGCTTTGTCTCGGGAGGCGGACACATCGTTCTCCCTGAACGAGGTGCTGACGCACTTCACCGAAAGCCAAGGTCCGGATTTGAACCGGAGTGTAGTTGATCTGCAGTCAACCGCGTGGCCGCTCCGCCACCTTGGCGACCGTGTAGGATGATACCTTATCCTGTATGTCAGGATAAGATATAAGGTTTGGTTTGCACTCAGAATTTCGTCTGGGTTTAATGTGGTGAGCACTAGTGTTTGGACGTTAGTACTCGCGGACTGAACACGTCGTTGCCTTCGTGCGTACATCCCGAGCCTATCAAACGGGTCTTTTACCCGTGTCCTCAGCGGAGTCTCTTTTTAGGCCGGGTTTCAAGCTTAGATGCTTTCAGCTTTTATCCCTTGGCGCGTGGCTGCTCGGCACTGCCTTGTCAGACAACCGATCGACTAGAGGCGCCGAATGAAAGTTCCTCTCGTACTATTTCATTCTTACCCTCAGACTCCAAACACTCCTGATAGATAGTAACCGACCTGTCTCACGACGGTCTAAACCCAGCTCACGATCCCCTTTAATAGGCGAACAACCTCACCCTTGGCTGCTGCTGCACAGCCAGGATGGAAAGAACCGACATCGAGGTAGCAAGCCGCCGGGTCGATATGTGCTCTTGCCGGCGACGACTCTGTTATCCCCGGGGTAGCTTTTCTGTAGTCAATAAGCCTCACCAAAAGGCTGTATTGGTTCGTTAGACCCGAGTTTCCTCTCGCGATCATTTGCTTTGCATGATCGCGTCAGGCCAACTTATGCTCTTGACACTCTTCTGTGAGTTTCTGACTCACATGAGTTGACCTTGGGGCACCCTTGATATTTTTTCGAGGGTGTGGCGCCCCACCCAAACTGCCTACCTACCGTTGTCCTCGTAAGAGTGAGGACTACAACAAAACTAGGATGGTGTCTCATCGTTGGCTCCCCGTTCCCCGAAAGAAACGGATATAACGCCTCCCATCTACCCTGCGCAAGAATTATCGTAATCCAGCGACAGGCTGCAGTAAAGCTCCACGGGGTCTTCACTTCCCATCAGGAGTCCCTAGTCTCTGCACTAGGACAAAAAGTTCAACGGACTTGTGTTAGGGACAGTATCGCACTCATTAATCCATTCATGCAAGTCGCCAATTAAGCGACAAGGTACTACGCTACCTTAAGAGGGTCATAGTTACCCCCGCCGTTTACGAGTCCTTCGTCCGGTTGTACCCGGTATTCAGATACTCGCACTGGGCAGGAATCAGTGACTATACTAGTCCTTTCGGAGTTGCAGTCACCTATGTTGTTATTAGACAGTTAGTGCGACCCGGTCACTGCGACCTGCCTGATCTCCAGGCAGGCACCCCTTATCCCAAAGTTACGGGGCCAATTTGCCGAGTTCCCTTAACTACAATTAAATCCGACACGCCTTCACCTCTTCAGCGAGGGGCACCTGTGTCGGTTCTCGGTACGGACATATGATTCCCTTTTCATGGGCTCCGGGAATTTGCCTGGTTTCCCCATCACGCTTTCTTCCCTTTCTCACCATTACGGTACTCCACGGAATTATACGCTTGGACGGGACGACGGTCCCGCCGGGCATACCCCAAAGCGTCAGGGTCTTGCGACTAAAAACCATATGGTACAGGAATATTAACCTGTTTCCCTGTCGCTACACTCGAGTTACGGTGCAGCTTAGGACCGACTAACCCTCGGCTGACGATCATTGCCGAGGAAACCTAGCCCCTGCGGCGGATGGGATTCTCACCCATCTATGCTTCTACTAGTGCCAGAATTCTCATCACTACGCGGTCCACTGGAACTTACGCCCCAGCTTCTACCCACGCAGAGCGCCTCCCTACCAGATCACCTTTCGGTGCTCCGTGGTCTCTGTAGTAGGTTTTAGCCCCGTCCATTTTCACCGCCCTAAATCTTGACTGGTAAGCTGTTACGCACTTTTTAAAGGATAGCTGCTTCTGAGCTCACCTTCCAGTTGTCTTTGACCTAGGACCAATTTCAGTGTTTACACTTAACCTACATTGAGGGACATTAACCACGGTCTGGGTTGTTTCCCTTACGCAATACAAGCTTACCCCGCATTGCGGACTTCCAACCATCTAGGGTGTTGGGGAGTTTGGAGTTTGACAGGGGGGTGAGCAGTTTCCCGCCCAGCTCCCCCAATCAGTGCTCTACCTCACCAACGACCTCCGGTTAGGTCATGCTGCGACATGTTTAGGGAGGAACCAGCTGATGCCGGGCTCGATTAATCTTTCACTCCTATACGCAGGTCACACCAATGATTTGCATATCAATACGGCTTGCGGTCCTCCATGCAACTTTCGTCACACTTCAACCTGCCCACGCATAGATCGCCCGGCTTCGGGTCTTATCCTACTGACTCCGCGCACTTTTAATACGCCGTCCCATGCATTGCTGCTACGGACTTGTTGGTTTCCCTGTGGCTTCCCTTTTGGGTTAACCTTCGCCAATAGAATAAACTCTCTGGCCCGTTCTTCAAAACGTACGTTGCGACACTGGCAGGCATACCCGTACTACCGCCTCGCGACGGGTTCCTTCGCATGCAAGATCCTTTCATGCCGCAACTCGCGATCTCCTACCAATTTCAGGCGCTTTTAACCACCTTTTCAGGGTTACTTTTCAGCTTTCGCTCACGCTACTACTACGCTATCGGTTTCAAGTTGTATTTAGCTTTGGAGGTTGATGACCCCCTAATTCACGCGAGAATTCCAACCCGCGTTACTCGAGACACCACCTGAACCTGTCTGCTTCTGCGTACGGGACTATCACCCTCTGTAGTATGCCGTTCCAGGCAACTTCCGCTTCACATCCAGGTTCGTACGGTGGGCTATGACACCACATTTCCCTTGCGGGATTCGGTTTGAGCTGTGTCGTGTTCGCTCGCCGTTACTAACGACATCTCGATTGATTTCTCTTCCTGCCCCTACTGAGATGTTTCAATTCGGGGCGTTCCCTATCCTTACGGATAAACGCCGAAGCGTTGGGATGTCCCATTAGGGTATCTCCGGATCATAGATTCCTTGCGTCTACCCGGAGCTTATCGCAGCTTGGCACGCCCTTCATCGGCACTTGAACCGAGCCATCCAATGGTAGGATTATACTAATGCTCCATTAAACCCATTTAACGTCCTGAGTGCAAACCTTTACACGGCCTCGAAGAGTCATTGGTTTGACTCTCAGCCCTTCCCTCGTGATTCACATCTCGAGGTGCATCTAAACCGGCTCACCGGGATTCGAACCCGATTGCTTCGCCGCCATTCCGGCGAATGAACCTTTCTTGTCGACACCGGCAATTTTACAGTTTGTTTAGCAACCGCTTTCCCGAAATAATTCGTTAGGAGGTGATCCAGCCGCAGATTCCCCTACGGCTACCTTGTTACGACTTAACCCCCCTTGCAAAACCTAGATTCGACCGCCGCGTATACGACGGCCTCATCAAGACCTCACTCGGGTGGTTTGACGGGCGGTGTGTGCAAGGAGCAGGGACATATTCACCGTGCCATTTTGAGACACGATTACTACAGATTCCAGCTTCATGTGGGCGAGTTGCAGCCCACAATCCGAACTACGGATGGGTTTAGGAGATTGCCTTCACCTTTCGGTGTCGATACCCATTGTCCCACCCATTGTAGCCCGCGTGTAGCCCAGATAATTCGGGGCATGCTGACCTACCGTTGCCCATTCCTTCCTCCTCTTTAGCAGAGGCGGTCCCAACAGTGTCCCCACCATCCCGGAGGACGAGCTGGCAACTGTTGGCGTGGGTCTCGCTCGTTGCCTGACTTAACAGGATGCTTCACAGTACGAACTGACGACGGCCATGCACCTCCTCTCAGCTAGTCAAGTAGAGTCTTCAGCCCGACTATCATTCAGCTGTCTTATCTGGTGAGTTTCCCGGCGTTGAGTCCGATTAAACCGCAGGCTCCACCTGTTGTGGTGCTCCCCCGCCAATTCCTTTAAGTTTCAGCCTTGCGACCGTACTTCCCAGGCGGCACGTTTCACGATTTCTCTTCGGCACCTCGGTGACTCGTGGTCACCGATACACCTAACGCGCATCGTTTACAGCTGGGACTACCCGGGTATCTAATCCGGTTTGCTCCCCCAGCTTTCGTCCCTCACTGTCGGAGCCGTTCTGGTGAGACGCCTTCGCCACAGGTGGTCCCCCAAGGATTACAGGATTTCACTCCTACCCCTGGAGTACCTCTCACCTCTCCCGGTCCCTAGTCTGCCAGTATCCCTGAGACGCCTTCCGGTTAAGCCGGAAGATTTCCCCAGAGACTTAACAAACCAGCTACGAACGCTTTAAGCCCAGTAATAGTGGCCACCACTCGAGCCGCCGGTATTACCGCGGCGGCTGGCACCGGTCTTGCCCGGCCCTTTCTTCACCAGTTTTTTAAACTGATGGACAGCCCGATTTTACGGGCACTCAGAGTTCCCTTATCACGGTTTCCCGCATTGTAAAGTTTTCGCGCCTGCTGCGCCCCGTAGGGCCTGGATTCGTGTCTCAGAATCCATCTCCGGGCTCTTGCTCCCACAACCCGTACCGATTACAGGCTTGTTGGGCCGTTACCCCAACAACAACCTAATCGGCCGCAGACCCATCCTATGGCGGCGGACCTTTCGGCTACAGAGCATTCCAGCTTCCATAGTCTATAGGGTATTATCCCCAGTTTCCCGGGGTTATCCCCTTCCATAGGTTAGGTTGTCCACGTGTTACTGAGCAGTATGCCGAGGTCTTGCACCTCTCGACTCGCATGGCTTAATCGAACTCTGATAGCAGTGGCCTCTGGCAGGATCAACCAGAATTAATTGTACTCTTCTTTAGTACGCACACGTTATCTGAACTTCTTTCGAGGAATTAGCGGTTACTAAACAAATTTCCGCATTGCCAGTATCAACGTCAGAACCAACTCCGGTCATGCCGGGTCTCGTTGGATCTCCATCAAAGAGAATTTGTGTTGTTATTCGTCGTGTTGCCTGATTGAACACGGGCTATTACTGTATGTTTCAGGGATATTTATACCTTGTTGCATGCAGTCTTTCCCATCGGGACCAGACCGGCGGACCGGTTGCCTGGGCCTTCATTGAGGGTGCCTGATGCTGTGAACTTCGTCGTGCTTTTTCACGCGTTCACGGGCTTACAACATAGGTCATGGCGGTATTTATACCTTCGTGCCTGCATTGTTCCTGCCTCGAAACCGACACCGGCCCCTTGCGGGGCGGTTTTCGTCGGTTTGTCATCAGATTTTGTGGATCTACATATAGCACAGTCAACCATTTAAACATTATCTCCCCCGTGAACCCGGGTGGCTCGTGCACCTCTATTCAGACCGGAATTATATCAGGCCCGGATAGTGCTGATATGGTTTCCGAACTTTTGTTCTGATATGATTTTGGGATATTCCGGCAACTTTCCCGGGCCGGGCTCCGTTCTGCATGTAAATATCCCGGATATGGTGATTGGCCGGAAAAAAGGCAGGAGCGCGGTACGGGAAAAGTCCCGCTTCCGACGTGAGACACGGGGCCCCGGCTGTTCCAGGGCCGGGCATGCGCCGCACCCGACTCTCTGCCGGAAAACCGGGCAATCCGACATGCCTCGACCATGATCGTATCCTTTTGTACGCGATTACAGCTCATCAGCCCGCGCAATCGCGCATATTTTCCACGCACGGTGAACAGAAAACGGGAAGAGGTGCGGCACCGGGCCCGATCCCGTGCCATGTGCGCTGGCAGAATTTTTTTCACCATATTTGGAATCGAGTGCATAAAGTACATGCCCTCTCCTGCGACAATGCGAAATGTACCCATGTGACCCCCTCAAGGTAACCGGCCCGGAAAAACAGGAACCCTTCATGAATTCATCTTCGTAAAATTCAACCGCTTTTCAGACTGAACCCTCGAGAAAATTAAAAGGGTGGGAGGGGGTCGCACGGGTACATATGAAATACGGGCGACCTGCCGCATGGCCAAGGAGATTTCGCTGCCCCAGCATACATCTCTTTTCAAGGTCAGAGAACCGGACACCCGCAGATCAGAACAATCGGACCGGGTTCATCGGTCTGAAAATCAAATGTACCCATACGACCCCCCGATCCAGACCTGTAAGCCGACCACCAAGGATTTATCTGTCCCGCTCGTTCTCCCTTTTTCAAATCCGGCACGGGACCGGCTTTCCAGAGATGATACTTCATGACGCAATTCCGCCAGAGAAAAGGTACAAAGAGTGCAGTATACCGGCTGAAAACGCCGTTTTTGGATATCACTGCATTCGATGAAATGATACGATCACTCGTCCTGAAAAACCCCCTCGGGTGTACATCATACCACACTGCAAAAAAACACCGCCCGCCGGTTGAGACGGTCCGGGAAATGTATACCGCGAAATTTGTCTATCTCGATGCAGGGGGAAAGCGCACCGGCCGCACCTCTGAGGTGTATGACTCCGTTGAGGGCTACCAGACCGGCATTGCCGCCGTCATCTCGAATATGGCAAACATCGCGTCCCACCGCGGAAAGGTCAGGCATCTTCCGACGGCTGACCACTTTTCCGCGCTTCTCAAGTGCCACGACCCGGAAGGCGAATTGTATTTTCTGAGCCTTGCAAGGGGACGGATCACCCTCGCTTCCTATGCCAGCGATACGATCCGCAAGAGGGTTGAAGACTGGATCGAATCGGTGCCGGCGCAGGCATAGAGCCGCACCCGATATTCTGCAACGGGTCAGTCTGCCGGATTATTCTTATGGTTCTTCCGGGTGAAAACAGGATGAGGGTTTTAGCTGTCCGGCTTTCGGGTTCCCCCCTTAAGCCACCCCGCAGATCTCCATAAAAATATCCCCGGAAAAATCCTCCTGCCGCAGGTTGCAACGGCCGTCCAGTGCCGGGAACAGGGGGCATCCGGACCTCCGGGATGATTTCATAATATTCATATACTTTTTATTTTACACTCCGGTCAATGGTATCCCCTTTCGATCAGCCCCCGGAGGTATTCCCAAAACACTTCCTCGTCCGTATCGGGTATGTCATCGGATTGCTGGTGTTCGGGATGACCCTCTTTGAGTACTTCTTTCCGTCGTCAAGAGACACCGCCACCCCGCAGGTAATCCCGTATGGAACACTGGCGTTCTGCGGAGTGTGGGTCCTGGTCTTTGGCCTTCTTGTGCATTACCGGGTTCCCAAACCATCTGTCCCTCCGTTATCTCCGGAAATAAAAAAGCAACACCGTCTCTACCTGACGGGCGTACTCATTCTCGCAGTCATTGAGTCCGGCTTAGCGATGATCACTCTGCAAAAGTGGAATTCCGGATCTGAAGAAGGCATACTGCCTCTCATGATCCTCTCGATGATTGTCGCGGTTATCACCATGGTCGTTTTAACCCGTTATTTTATTTTCATAATGGATATCAGGGAGAAGAACAGGAAAGCAATGGCCATGACTGTTCCGGTAATCCCCCCTGAGTATACGATAACCGAAGTCCCGATACCCGTAGTTCTTCCGGATCATCTGACGGTATTTACGATATTTACCGGGCTTCTCAGGCATCCAAAGCAGATGATGACAAAATTACCGGAAAAATCCCTCATTTCCGCATCCGGATATTTTCTTGCAATGCTTGTTTTGCTTCTCGTCATGCTGATCGTCGCAACGATTCCTTCTGCATCCAGGTATCCACCGGGGTATTTCGTCGGCTATATAATCGAGGCATACGTGTTTATGATCCTTGGCTGGATCTATATCGGCCTGATTACCCACATCATGGTCAGTATCCAGGGGGTCCGGATTTATTTCTCCCAAACCCTCCGCACTTTTTTTTATTCAAGTACGCCTCTCGGGGTAATCGGGTGGATTCCCCTCTTTGGATTTTTAGCGTTCCTGTGGGGTGCCTACCATATCAAGTGCGGACTCACCGAGGGGCAGAATGTCCTTAACAGGGATGCATATACAGCAATTTTTTTTGCACTGGGCGGTCTTTTAGTCCTGCTGCTGGTCTCCTCAGAGATATTACTCTTCATAAAAGATATCCTGCCTGTATGAAAACAGGGATACCATTCAGCGGAACATAAATGACATACCAATCAGGGAGATCCGAACGTTGTTTCGCAGCTTTCCGGAGAGAGCTCCTTAGTCCGAGGCAGACTCCGGAGAAATTCCCTCAATATCCGCCCGGCAGATCCGGACGAAAATATCCCCGAAGAACTCCTCCTGCCGCAGGTTGCACCGCCCATCAAGAGCAAGGAATAACAAGGGAATGTAAACCTCGGGAATCCCCCACCCCATCTTCTCGCACAGCTCCGCAAGCGTCATCTCCTCGTCAATCTCCAGCCCTTCGAGGTACTCGGCAAGCCGGGTCAGGGAGGATTCCTGGAACCCTTCCTCATGGGCGATACTGACCACGTCGTCCGCATCGATGAGGGAATCGAGCAGGTCGTTATGGCCGTCAGCCATCCGCCGGCGCCGTCGCTCCTCCTTCTCGATGTTCTTGAGCTCGGTGATCAGCTCGAAGAGCGTGATGGGGCTCCTGCGCATATTCTTCCGGTCGAGCCGCCGCTGGATCTCGTGCTCGAGCCGCTCGATCGGGCCAAGCCTGCCGCTGTAGTCGATCTCATCGCCGGGTATGCCGCTGAAGTCTTCCCCGAACAGGTCGTCCCCTTCACCCTCATCCTCGGAACTTTCAACAACCTGCAGCAGCTCCGCCTTCATCCGGAGGAGTGTTGCTGCGTAAAACAGGGTACGGCCGGAGACCTGGAGATTGAGCTGCCGGTGCCGCTCGAGTTCCGAGAGGAAGCGGTCGGTCACTTCGATGATATTGATGTTCCATGGATCGATCTCCCCCCGTTCCGCCAGCCCGACAAGGATCTCGACCGGGTCCTCAACCACTTCCGGGGCCGGGGACCCGGGCGGGGATGCTTCCCCGGCCGGTGCACCCTGACCGATCTCCCGCCCGGGGGTGACTCCGGGCTGCTTACCCTCCTGTCCCGGCAGCGCCGGGACGGGTGCCTGCACATGCTCAGGCGCCTTGTCCGCTTCCCCGCCCGCAGGGTCAGCCATTCGCCTTTACCCCGGTGACAAGCGTGCTCTTGTCCGGCCGCAGCGTCACGCCCACGATCCGCTGCGCGGCATCGATCATCGGTTTTCGCAGGGATACGATAACAAACTGGGAGCTGGGGGACAGTTCCGTGATCATGGACGCTATCCGTTCCACGTTCGAACCGTCAAGAGACATGTCCACCTCGTCAAACGCGTAGAACGGGGCGGGAATATAATGCTGGATCGAGAAGATGAAGGCAAGCGTGGTCAGGGACTTCTCGCCCCCGGACAGGGACGAGAGCAGGTGTACCTTCTTGTCCCGCGGCTGGACGGCAAAGGTCATACCGCCGGCAAACGGGTCATCCTCGTTCTCTAATACGAGGTGGCCGCTCCCGCTCGTGAGCCGGGCAAAGATCTCGCGGAAATTGGTGTCGATCGCCCTGAACGCGGTTGCGAATGCCTCGTACTTCATCTTCTCGAACTGTTCGATACGCTCGATGAGGGTCGTACGCTCTGTTGACAGGGTTTCTTTCCGCTCGGTCCGCTCGTCCACCTGCCGCCGGACCTTCTCGTACTCCTCGATCGCGAGCATGTTCACGGCCCCGATCTTCCGCAGTGCCCCGTCGGCTTCCGCAATCTTGCCCTCGATCTCGGAAAGGGAGAGGGTGGTATCCATCTCCCCGACCTGCTCTTTGAGCATATCCACCTCGATCCCGAGGGTCTGTGCCCGCTCGTTGATGGCACCCAGCTGGACCGTGATCCGCTCAGCGTCGGCATCGAACTTCATGATCCGGAGCTCGGACTCCTGGATATGCCTGGACACCTCAGCCCGCTTCCCCCGCAGTTCCTCGAGTTCACCACTGAACTCCTTCTGGCGCTCCTCGAGGACTTCGATCTGTGTTCTGTGGATAACGATCTGGTTGTTTGCACCTGCAATATCGGCATCAACCTGGCGGTTGCGTTCATCCTGCCCGCTGCGCTCCCCGGCAAGCTCGGAAAGCCGCTGGGTAAAGTGCTGGCGTTCGCGCTGGGCATCGTTGATATCCCCGTCTTTGTTGCGGAGGCGGCGCTCGGCTTCCTCGATCTCCCGCCGCTTCTTCTCCATCTGCTCGGTGAGTGCCGGAATATTCGTGTCGTCCAGACGTTTCTTGATCGCGTCGATCTTCGCTGCGGTCGCGTTGATCTCGCCGTTTATCCGGTCAAGGTCCGCTTCCAGTGCCGCAAGTTCCGCAGCCCCGTTTTTTGTCTCTTCTGACTGGCGGGCGACTGCCGCCTCGATCGTCTGCTTCTCGACCGCGATCGCTTCAAACCGTCGGGAGAATTCCTCACTGAACATGCCGAAGCGGGCCATGTTCTGGTCGATCTCGTTCCGCAGGGCACGCTTCGCATCGACCTCTCCGGTGAGCCGTTTCACGCCGGCCTCAAGAGTCGCTGCCTCGCCCTGCAGCTCACCGAGGTGCGACCGTATACGGAGTATCTCGTCGTCCACGGCAGCACCGAATCCGCGGACCGACTGTTTTTTTGTTGCGCCGCCGGTGATCGCCCCGCTCTTCTCAAGCAGCTCGCCATCCAGGGTGACCATGCGGTACCTGCCGATGAGCTTCCGGGCCCGTTCCAGCGTGTCGACCACGACCGTTCCCCCGAGCGCTACACCGAATGCCCGGTCGAACTTCGGGTCATACTCGAGAAGGTTGACCGCGTAATCAACAACCCCCGGCTCACGGAGCGGCGGGAGCACCGGGGGCCTGAGCTTGCTGAGCGGGAGGAAGGTGACCCGGCCCAGCCGCTCTTCCTTTAAGTACCGGATCCCGTCTGCCGCGATCTGGTCGTCGTCGCAGACAACGAACTGGAGCTTGTTTCCCGCGGCAATGTTGAGGGCCGTGGCATACTGCGCCGGCGCTTTCCCGAGATCCGATATGGTGCCGTGGACCCCTTCCATGGCAAGGACCGCTTCAAGGGCTTTTCCTCCCGATTCGCCCCGCGCCTGCTGGGCAGCCTCGAGGCGGATGGCGTCCTGCTCATACTCCCGGATCTCGGCACGGATGCGCTCGAGGGCGGACCGCTGGGCAAACATCCCCCCTTCCAGCTCCGAGAGGTTGCGGTCAAGCTGCTGCTTCTCTTCGGCAAGGGAGGCAAGGCTCGTCCCGCTGTCAGAAAGTTGCGCCTCTTTTGCCGTATATTCCTCGTCGAGCTGGCGGAGGAGCCCCGTCAGGCGTTCGAGCTCGGTGGTCCGCATCCGGCTCTTCTCGATCATCATGTCCTGCTGGTGGAGAATGCCCGAGCGCTGGCCTTTCTTCTCTTCCCCTTCCTGCAGGAGGGCGAAGAGCTGGTCGCGGGCCCCTTCCGTATCTTCGCTGTGCTCTTTTATTTCAGTCTCGATCTTTTCGAGCTGGGCACGGGACGTGGCAATCTCCATGGCGATATTTGTCCGGTCAATGGTCAGGGTGCGGATCTGGTCCGTGCACTCGGCAACCCGGGTCTCGGCCCGTTTCGTGTCCACGTACACGCGGTTGATGTTCTCGAGGTTGCTCTCCTTCTCCTTTTTCAGCCGGGCGATCGTCTGTTCGGCAAACCTGATCCCGCCCTTCGCCTCCTCGAGCTCGGCGATGAGTTTGAGGTAGTCCGACCCGCTCTTCTTGTTTATCAGGTCGTCGATATCCTTTAAATCGGCCCTGATATAGGATAGCTCGTTCTCTTCGAGGCCCCGGTCCGCGGAGATCCTTGTCAGCTGGAGCTGGTGCTCCTCGGTCGACTTCAGGAGGGTGTTCAGCTCGCGGATACGGTCATGGAGCTGTGCTGCTGCCCGGCAGTTCTGGAAATAGGCAAGGTCTTTCTGCCACTTCTGGTATTCGAGCGCATGCTCCCGCTCGCGTCTGAGCTCGTTTGCCCGCTTGGTGAGTTCGATTAAGAGGAGTTCCTCGCGCTCGATCCGTTCCCGCACGATGTCGAGTTCGGCAAGGGACTGCTGCTTCTTGGTATCGAATTCCGAGACCCCCGCGATCTCATCGATGATCTTCCGGCGCTCGAAATCGCTCATCTCCATGATGCGGGTGACATCCCCCTGCATCACGACATTGTAGCCGTGCGGCTTGATCCCGTGCTTTGCCAGGTGCTCGACGATATCGCTCTGCTTGCAGAGCCGTTCGTTGAGGTAGTTGTAGCTGTAATACCCATTGCCGGTGCGCTTGATCCGGCGCCGGATTCTGGTACCATCGGAGAACTCGAGCGAGACCTCGGCGGTGTTCCTGCCGGAGTTGAGGTTGATCAGGTCGGTCAGCTTCTCCGCCCGCAGGTTGCGGGAGCTCGAGAGCGCCAGCACAAAAAGGATAGAGTCGATGATATTGCTCTTGCCGGAGCCGTTGGGCCCGGAGATAACACTGAAACCCTCTAAAAAGGGAATTTTTGTCTTTTTTGAAAAAGACTTGAAATTATCGATTTCAAGTTCTGTGATATGCAAAGATCCGGCTCCTTACTTCTTTGCAGGATCCGATTTGCTCTCTTCGGTGGCGTAGATCAGGTCGCTCTGCCTGCCCTTGCCGGCAGCTCCTTTCTTCTTCCCGTACCCGGCGGATGCAACAATGTAACTCTTGTCTCCGCGCCGTGGTTCGAGTTTCATGGTCCCGTCCGGCTGCATGATCATGTCCATTGCCGGTTCCACGGGAGCTGGAGGGGCGGCTTCGGCCTGCTGCCGGGCTCCCTTGGGGCGGATGACGGTGCTCCCGCTGGCGGAGGGCGCCGCGGAGGGGGCTGCTGCCTGCGGTGATGGTGTACCCTGGATTATGGGGCCCCGCTTCTGCTCCTGCCGGCTGCGTTCCTCGCTCTGCTTGGTCATCTTCATGGCAACAGACTTAAGGTCGAGCAGCTCCTGCGTCAGGCCTTTGACGAGTGCCTCCATCTCCCTGACCTTCTTTTCCAGTGCTGCAATCCGGTCTTCCGTTGCAGCGGACAATGAAGTTTCCATCATGGTAATTCAGTTTCTCCTGTTGATCACGTTCGTGTTCCAGATATTGATCTTTGCACCTGACTACGCCGTACCCGATCCTTTCCGGTTCATGGTACGGCGCCCTCCGTACTAATAATAACAGTGATCGCCTGATTAGGAAAAAAGGTTTGTGCTCTGAACCGCCGTTCAGGCCCCCGGAAACGAGAAAATCGCAGCGGGTCTTCGGGTTTTGACCGCTTCGTCAGCACCTGGAGAGGTGGATATTCTGCAATGAAGCGGTGGCCGGATCACAGTTTTCTTCGTGAGGGGACGTTCAGTGTGGGATCCGCACTCCTTCATTACCTCCTTTAAGAAAAGGTATTACCTCTTAAGAGCGAACCCTTCTCCATATGTCGTATCTGTCAAAAACGGATCCAGCAATTGCAGATATTATCGAGAAGGAGCGGCTCCGGCAGGTCAACGGCCTTGAGCTGATCGCTTCAGAGAACGTTGTTTCCCATGCGGTACTCGAAGCCATGGGATCGATCATGACCAATAAATATGCCGAGGGCTACCCCGGCAAGCGGTACTATGGCGGGTGCGAGTTCCACGATATGGCCGAGAACCTGGCCCGCGACCGGCTTAAGAAGCTCTTCGGGGCAGAGCATGCAAACGTCCAGCCCCACTCGGGTACCCAGGCAAACATGGCGGTCTATTTTGCCACCATCAAGCTGGGGGACAAGATCCTCTCCATGAAGCTGAACCAGGGCGGTCACCTTTCCCACGGCTCACCGGTCAGCTTCACCGGGAAGTTCTACCAGGTAGCCCAGTATGGTGTCGATGAAAAGACCGAGATGCTCGACTATGGTGCGGTCGGTGAGATGGCAAAGAAGGAGAAGCCGCAGATCATCGTCTGTGGTGCCTCGGCCTACCCCCGTACCATTGACTTTAAGGCATTCCAGGAGATCGCCGATGATGTTGGTGCGATCTGCATGGCAGACATTGCCCATATTGCCGGCCTCTGTGCTACCGGCCAGCACCCGACCTCAGTCGGCGTGGTCAACTATACGACCACCACCACCCACAAAACCCTTCGCGGGCCCCGGGGCGGCGCTATCATGTGCAACGCTGATCTTGGTGTCGCGATTGACAAGGCGGTCTTCCCCGGCATGCAGGGCGGCCCCCTGATGCACACCATAACGGCAAAGGCGGTCTGTTTCGAGGAGGCGCTCAGGCCTTCATTCAAGGAATACAACAGGCAGATTGTCAAGAACGCAAAAGTCCTTGCCGAGACCCTGATGAACAATGGCCTCCGGCTCGTCTCGGGCGGTACCGACAACCACCTGATGCTGCTCGACCTCACGGACCAGGGTATCACCGGTCTTGAAGCCGAGACCGCACTGGGCAAAGCCGCAATCACGGTCAACAAGAACACCATCCCGAACGAGACCAAGAGCCCGTTCGTGACCAGCGGGCTGCGCATCGGTACACCCGCCATTACCTCCCGGGGCATGAAAGAGGCCGAGATGCGCCTCATCGGGTCGTGGATCGCAAGCGTGATCAAGGATATAAAGAACGAGAAGAATATCAGGGACGTGCACGGTAAAGTCGAGGCACTTTCCTCGAAGTTCACGCTCTATCCCGAATAATTTCCAGGTACGGTTATGGCCACGATTCTCGATGGTAAAAAATGCTCGGAGATGCGCCTTGATCTCGTAAAAGAGCAGATCGACGAGTCCGGCCTCCACCCCCACCTCGCGACGGTCATCGTCGGAAGCGACCCGGCTTCGCAGATGTATGTGCGGATGAAACACCGGGCCTGCGAACGGGTGGGGATCGGCTCCCTCGGGATCGAACTTCCGGAGGATACGACAACAGAGAACGTGCTGGAGAAGGTCCGGCAGCTGAATGCAGACCCGGAGATCGACGGGATCCTCGTCCAGCTCCCCCTCCCGGAACAGGTGGACACCGAGCGGGTGATTGCCGCCGTGAGCCCGGTAAAGGACGCGGACGGGTTCCATCCGGAGAACCTCGGTCTCCTCTTCTCGGGCAGGCCCCGGTTCACCCCCTGCACCCCGGCCGGGATCATGACCCTGCTTGCCGAATACCGGATACCCGTTGCCGGCGCCCGTGCGGTCGTTGCCGGCCGCAGCATCGATGTCGGGAGGCCGATGGCTGCGCTCCTGACCAACGCGGATGCCACGGTTACCATCTGCCACAGCAAGACAAAGGACATTTCCGGGGAACTGAAACGGGCGGACATCCTCGTCTCCGCCATCGGCAGAGCGCATTTCATCCGGCCGGAGATGGTGAAGCCCGGCGCCGTTGTCATCGACGTGGGAATCAACCAGCTGGACGGGAAACTGGTTGGCGACGTGGACTTTGCCGGCGTCAGGGACATTGCCGGTGCGATAACCCCCGTCCCCGGCGGGGTGGGTCCTATGACGATTGCCACGTTAATGGAGAACACGTTCCGGGCCGCGAAGGTGAGGGCATGCGGCAGTGCACGATAAACAGGATCACGATTGGCGGGGATGCCCCGGTCCGCGTAATGGGCGTCATCAACTGTTCACCCGAATCTTTTTACGCTGACTCGTTCATCCCGACAAAAGAGATCCATGCAAAAGCCGTGGAGATGGTGGAGGCGGGCGCTGATATCCTCGATATCGGTGCCCGGAGCACCGCCCCCCATGCACAGGCGATCAGCGGCTCACAGGAAGCGGAACGTATCGATGAGGCGCTCCGGCACCTGGACGGGACCGGTTTTACCATCTCGGTCGATACCATGAACCCGGGGGTACTGGATGTCTGCATGAAGCACGAGATCCATGCAGTCAATGATATCGCCGGGTTCTGCTCCCCGGCCTATGTCAAACGGGTGGCAGATGCCGGCCTGCCGGCAATCGTGATGGCAACGGGTTACCAGCCGGGCGATGCCGTGGGCGTTGAAGCAACCCACAAGGCGCTTGCCACGGTGATGCAGCGCTGCGCTGCGGCAGGCATCGACAACTATGTCCTCGATCCCGGTATCGGTCTCTGGACACCGTTCAGGTCAGTCGACGATGACTGGGATCTCTGTCGCCGGTTCGACGAGTTCGTCCGGTACGACCGCCCGCTCCTTGCCGCCGTCTCCCGGAAGAGTTTCATCGGCCACCTGCTGAACAGGGAACCACCGGAGCGACTTGCCGGCAGCCTTGCGGTCACGATGACCCTGCTCCAGAAAGGCGCCTCCCTGGTCCGGACCCATGACGTAAAGGAGACGGTTGATACCGTCCGCGTCTTCGGGCGCCTGGCGGAACGGCGATGAATAATACATACGAGGTCCACGGGCTCGCAACCGGTATCATCCGGATCGGCGAACCCATTGCTGAACGGGTCATAGCCACAGCAGCGAAGTGCTTCGGCGGGTTTCGTGACGGGGATATCCTCGTCCTTGCCGAGACAGCGGTTGCCACATCGGAAGGCAATGTGATCCAGCTGGCTGAGATTACGCCTTCGGCACACGCACGGAGACTGGCTGAAAAATACCAGATCGATCCCGCAACAGCTGAGGTCGTGCTGCGGGAGAGCGACTCGATCGTCGGGGGTATCCCCGGCTTCCTGCTCTGCATGAAAGGCGGGACACTTCTCCCCAATGCCGGCGTGGATGCGTCCAATGCCCCGCCCGGCTGCGTAACCCCGCTCCCGGTGGATCCCGATGCCAGTGCCCGCAGGATCAGGCAGGCCGTGGAACAGGCAACCGGGGCACGGATTGGGGTGATTATCGCTGACAGCCGCACGCACGCAATGCGCCTCGGGTGCAGCGGCGTTGCCATCGGCTGTGCCGGCATCCCGTCCGTGATCGATGACCGGGGCAGGAGCGACCTGTACGGCCGGAAGCTCGAAGTGACAAAGAGGGCGGTTGCGGATAATATTGCATCCGCAGCCGAGCTTGTCATGGGCGAGGCGGACGAGTGCACGCCCGCCGCGGTGATCCGGGGGATCGGGCTTCCCGTCAGTGATGACAGCATCGGTGTGGAGTCCATTGCTGCTGATGAATGTCTTTTCATGGGTGTTTTTGCGAAGAGCCGGTAGCCGGGATATGGTATCCTGACCACAGGTTCTTTTTAGCGCAGCGGGGTTCCTTTTTTTTAACCGTTCGGGTTCAATCGGGAATGCGGGGAGAACCAGTTCATGGATGTGACGGATCCTCAAGCACCCATGCCCCTGTTCGCTGTCTGCAGGGGACTGTCGGGAGTTGCCCGTCCCTGAATCGCAAACCCGGTCGTCGGCAGGATAAGTACACCCAAGCCCGGAACAACGTGGGTTCAACACTGTACCGGTGCAGGATAGTCAGATGCCCGAACGGAAGCTGGCCAGGATGACCATCACACCACCGCGGGCGATCGCCGGGAAAATACCTGCCGCATTGCCGCAGGCAACGTTCCCGTTCCAAAAGAGGTTCAGGCCGTACATCCGGTTTCTGACGCGCCTCTAACCTTTCGACCCGTCGCGATCCAGCGCAATCTTTGCAGCAGCCTGCTTTGCTGCCGTCACGTTCCCGCCGGTACCCTCGCCAAGGACCGCCCCGTTCGCTGCATATACACGGTACGTAAACCGGGGGCTGTGTGCCGTACCATCCCGTTTCTCCTTCACCTCAGTATATACGGGTACCTGCAAACCATGCTGCTTATGCCATTCCTGGAGACGCCCGATATAATTGGTACCAGGATCATACCGGTCCATCTCCTCTGCCAGAAGTGTGAAGAGAAACCTGTGTGTACCTTCAAATCCCGCAATTTCATAGAGTGCCCCGATAAACGCTTCAAGCGCACCACCTTTTACTGTTTCGCCATAGGTCTGCTGTTGGCCGATGGATTTTGGGATCAGCAGGGCAATACTGAAATCCTTACGCTCAAGAATGCCCGTAAGCGACTCATTGGAAACAACACCCATCAGTTTTGTCATCTCCCCTTCACGTTTCAGGGGCATATGATGGTACAGATAATCTGCAGTAACAAGATTTTAGGACGCGATCGCCAAGAAATTCATACCGTTGCCACTCTTCCGTTGAGATGTTCCACGAGTCTGGTTGAAGACAGCGATCAGAAGTCCCGGAATTGAAAAGTTGTATAAACGTTCGAACCGTTTGATTGAATCCTCTGTCAGAGTCAGGAATGTGCTCCTTTAAACAATTTTTCAGATTGTTCATTTATTCAACTTTTTGTTTTCCCTTTCGATCCACACCAACCCGCCCTTTATTCACGGATAACACAAATCCGAGTGCTTCCAGATATGCCCTGCTCTTCCCCGTCCCGTGGATGAGCAGCTCCACGAGGTCCTCCGGTTCATCGATATCGGTATGCAGCCGGAACGAGTCAATGACATCGACCGACAGGCCGGCTTCCTCTGCAATCTTCAGGTGTTTTAAAAAACTCGCCCCGTAATAATCGACATGGAACTTCCGGGGCTCTTTCATGAAGATCGCGTTCGTCCCGCCCCCGCGCCCGGGCACGATAGCCACGTCCTTGTCCGTGGAGATCACCCTCCTCACCGACGCAGTATCCGCGAGCGGGAGGTCCGCCATGATGATCAGGGTGGGACCGACACTCTGCGGGAGGATGGCATTCAGAGACCCGCTCAGGTCCGTGTCGGTAATGGTTACCTGGACATCATCGGAATCGAAGAGCTCGGAGCAGACAAGGACCGGGTTGCACATCGCGTCCTTAACCGCATCTTTCACATCCTCAAGCATGGCAGCGGCAAACTGTTCCCGCTCTTCCCGGGTGAGCACGGAGGAGAGCCGGGTCTTCGGGTTTCTGGGCTTGTACGGGATGAGCGCCGGGGGACACATGGTATACCGGGGTACGCCGGGTGATGAAAAAAATGTGCTGATCCGGTCCCGGGCAACAATCGTACGGTTTAACATCTCAGCTGCTGACAATCCGGGAATGCCGGATATCCCGTTTACGATAAAAAAGATCCCTGCCAGGACCGTCATCGGTATTTCCCGGCGCACCTCGAATGCCGGGAGCATGAAGGATATTCCGGCGACATGGTCGGATTTCCTGCAGCAGAACGCAGCCGCGAAGATCAGGAACCGCGCTCTCCCGCCGGCCATGTACGCCATTTACTCGGATTACGAGAGCGACTGGAGGGGGGAATATTCGTACCTGATCGGGTGCGGGGTGACCCGGGCTGCGATGGTTCCCGAAGGCATGGAGGTCCGGCAGATCCCGGCCGGGACCTGTGCGGTCTTCACCGCAAAAGGCCGGATGCCGGACGAGGTTCTCGCCGTCTGGAGCACCATCTGGTTATCCGACCTTCCCCGGACCTATACGTTCGATTTCGAGGTGTACGACCAGCGGTTCACGAACCCGAAGCGGAAGGAGGTCGATGTCTGCGTAGCAATCGACCCGGACCGGATGACGCAGATGCAGTAATTGTCCTTGCCGGTGAACCGTTCAGACTCTCAATAATTTCCGGGGGGTGCCCCCCAGCTCCCCAAAAGAGGGGGGGCAGCCACGGGTGCTTCCTTTATCCCCGTTCATTTTTTTATAGGTTCGCCCGTTAAAAACCGTTATTCTGGCGTTTTCCCGCGTATCTTCTGAGGGGCTGCCGTTCGGGGGATACCCGGCGGCGGGGGCGAAGGGGCGAAAATACCGAAGCCCCCGGGAGCGGCAGCGCTGTTCCGGGGTTCTCGAACCACAATGTTCCTTTCCACCGTAACCGGTACTCTTCACACCAGTGCCGGCACCAGCGTGAGGAGCAGGCAGACGCCAACGGGTATCACGAGGTTGTCATCAACGGGCGAGATGAGTTCGATGATCCCTGCAATAACAGATACCGCCAGTGCACCGGGAAGGGTGAGGAACGGGAGGAGGGACAGTATGGTTACAGCTATGCCGGAGAGTGTTCCTTCCCAGGACTTCCCGTTGTAAATGCGGTGCCTGCCAAAGCGTATACCGGCAAGCGTAGTAACGCTGTCGAGGACCGCGAGAGCGACAAGCGCCGGCACGATCAGGGATACCGGAAACAGGATGGTGCAGGCAAGGGCGCTCACGCCGAAGAAGAACGCCCCTTTCCCCGGCAGGGGATCGCAGCGGTCACCGTACTGCACCAGCGGGGACAGGCCCGGGATCGTATACCCGCGAAGGATGAGGTCAACGAGGACTACCCCGATCAGGAGCCCGAGCGCAAGGACTGCGACAGCCGCGGCATGGTCCAGAAAAAGGACCATCATCGCGATACCAGTGCCGAAACAGAGATGGATTCCCTGACGGACAATCTCCCTCATGACGAGACTCCCTGGCCCGACGTGGCCGGATCTGTCCGGGTCGCTGCCGGTTCGAGGGGGATGACGATCACCCAGGGCCCGGAGATACCCCGTACCCGTGAAATATTCACCGAGAGTTCGCGGGAATCTTCCGGCAGGGGTTCAATCTTCCAACTGACGAAGGTGGTATTGAAGGTGATGGACCCGCCCGGCATTGTCAGGAGAGGCCGCCCACCATCGACCCGCCATTCTGCATGGAGATCGGGATTGGCCGGGGGCAGGGTCGGCATCGGGCTAACGACCGGGGATAGAGAATCGGGAGGCAATGAAGCTCCGCTGAGGCCGAATATCGCGGTACAGCCATCCGGTGTGCACTGGAGGGACTCAAAAGTGATAGTTGTCTCACTCGCCACGATACTGCGGTTAACATGATACTGCCGGACCAGCGGGTGTGCCGGCGGCTGGTATTCATAGGGCGGCATAACACCTTCACGGTAAGGTGCCGGCTCAACCGATGCGGCAATTTTTTCCATCTCCTCCCGGGACAGCATGCTCGAGAGGGTAAAGCACCATCCGTCGCGTCCCCAGCTCAGCTCGCTGCTCCCGGGCCTCTGCATCAGTGTCTTTCCCAGCTCTGCCAGCCGGTATTCCGGCCCGTCCGGGCAGGTCGTGGAATTCCGGGACTGCTCGCTCAGGGTCACCCACTCGTCCTGGCCGCGGTGGTAGGTAAACGAATAGTGCCGGTTATCTGCCGGACTATCCGAGAACGAATCGACGAGTGATCCGGTAAAGAAGAAAAAACCGTCCGGCAGGTACGTGGGCAGTGAGAGGTTAATCCCCCCTGCAAGGTTTTTCTGCATTGCATACAGGGAGAAGGAATAAAGCGGGATCGAGTGGTGGGGGGGAGTCACTGGAACGGGCTCTGGTGCCGGCACCGGTGATGCAGCAGGTTCGTTGGTCTTCGGGCCAACACATCCGGCTGTTGCTACAAGGAAGAGAATAATGACAACAGCAGCCAACCCCGGTCGCAGGGTGTATCGTGTCCGCATGAGAATATCCTGGATAATATTCACCTATAATTATCCAAAATCCTTCGGGTCAGGACCTTCCTGAAAAGAGGTATTCCCAACATGAGCGGGGAATACATCACGGGACCGGCAGATCCCCACCGTCCATGCGGAAGGATCCGGGGGGCAGGGTAATCTCGAACCGTACCCCCGTTCCCACTCCCCCGGTCTCGGTGATGGTCATACCCGTAACCGCGAGGATCTCCCGGGCAAGGAAGAGCCCCGAGCCGGTTCCTTTGCCATAACCGCGTTCAAAGATCTTGTTCTTCTCGGTGGGAGGAATATGTACCCCGTTATTTTCCACGAGAAGAAGCCCAAAAGAACCGCTCGTCTGCAGGGATATCCGTGTCTCGGTCACCGTCTCCCCGTAGCGCAGGGCATTGTCGAACAGGTGGTAAAAGACCCGTTCGAAGAGCGGATCTGCGAGCACGGACGCCATCCCGGTATCCGGTATAATCCTGACCTTTTTTACATCGAAGTTCTCGCTGACTCGGTTCGCAAGGCTCCTGAGGTTCTGCCAGCGGGGGGGATTGAGCGCGATATTCTGATAGTCCTTTGCGAACTGCAACTGGCGCCGTATCTTGTTGAGGGAGATCCTCTCCTTCTCGAGAAAATCCCTGAATTTTGGATCCTCCACCATCATCCTGAGCAGCTCGTTATACCCGACAATGGCGGTCATCTGGTTCAGGACATCATGGCGGGTGGCACTGCCGACGATCTGCAGCTTCTTCTGCAGAAACGCGACCTTTTCCGTCAGCTCGGCAATGGTCTTTTTATCATCCGCCCCCTGCCCGCCCGCACTGCAGGGCTCACCTGTTTTTACGTCCTGTCCGCGTTCCTCTTGCGACATTCTCCCTCCGCACGCATGTTGTCCGCTCCCGGTAGCCAGAACTTTCTCCTGCCTGCTACATTAGAGTTACCGTTTGAACGTACGGTGGTGCCGGTGAGATCCAAAGTCAACATTCAAGAGAAAAGACGATCATCTCTTCTCATGCAGGACCGGGCCATTACCTTCTCAAAGAACGTGTTTCTCCCGCTCACCACGGTCTGCCGGAACCGGTGCGGGTACTGTTGTTTCCGGACCCCGGTTCAGGCAGGCTGCCTGATGGCCCCGGCGGAGGTTGAACGGACGCTCGCGAATGGTGCGGCACTGGGATGTACCGAGGCCCTCTTTACGTTTGGCGAGCGGCCGGAAGAGGAGCCGGGATTTTCAGCGCTGATCCGGGCGGCCGGGTACCCGACAATCCTCGATTACTGCGAGGCTATGTGTCAGAAAAGCATTGGATACGGGATCCTCCCCCACACGAACGCCGGCATCCTGTCTTTTGAGGAGATGGAACGCCTGCGTACGGTGAATGCAAGCATGGGGCTGATGCTCGAAACCACCGCCCGGGTACCGGCACACCGCGGCTCAAAAGGGAAGGAACCGGAAGTCCGGCTTGCGATGATCGAGGATGCCGGAAAACTGAAGATCCCGTTTACCACCGGGCTGTTACTCGGCATCGGGGAGACCATGGCAGACCGGGAGGACTCCCTCCTTGCGATACGGGATATTCACCGGCGCTACGGGCATATCCAGGAGATCATTATCCAGAACTTCTGCCCCAAGCCCGGTACTCCGATGGCAGCCTTCCCGGTGCCGGGGACTGAGGAGATCTGCGTGACAATCCGGATGGCGCGTGATATCCTTCCGGCGGGTATCGCCATCCAGATCCCGCCAAATCTCGTCGATGCATCCTCGCTTATCGGGTGCGGTGTCGATGACCTCGGCGGGGTCTCGCCGCTCACCATCGACTATGTCAATCCGGAACACCCGTGGCCGGCAGTCGAGGAACTCAGAAAACTGGCCGGCGCACGGGCGCTTCGCGAGCGGCTCTGCATCTACCCGCAGTATATTGAGAAGAGGTGGTACGACCCCGGATTAGAACCCCTAATAAACCGGCTCGCACAAACAGTGTATGGAAGGAGCGGACCATGAAACAGGGAGAACTTCTCTATGCAGGCAAAGCCAAGTCAGTGTACCGTACCGATGCCAAAGATACGCTTATCGTCGAGTTCCGGGATGACATCACCGCGTTCGATGGCGGAAAAAAGGACACGCTGAAAAACAAGGGAAGTTACAATGCCGGGGTCTCTGCCTTTTTCTTCAACTATCTCGAAGAGCACGGCGTGAAAACCCACTACCTGCAGATGCTGGACGACCGCCGCATGGCAGTCCGGTCCCTTTCCATGATCCCGCTCGAAGTGATTGTCAGGAATGTTGCAGCCGGTTCCATTGTCAGGAACTATCCGTTCAGGGAAGGGACAGAGCTCGACCCCCCGGTCATCGTGATCGATTTCAAGGACGACTCGCGCCACGACCCGATGCTCAACGACGACCTGATCCTTTCCCTGAAACTCACCACCCCGTCCGAACTCAAAAGGATCAAGAAGATCTCGCTTGAGATCAACCGCCTCCTCTCTTCCCTGCTTGCAAAAGAGGGAATCCTCCTCGTGGACTTCAAGATCGAGTTTGGCCGGCAGAAAAAAACGATCCGCCTCGGCGATGAGATCAGCATGGACTCGATGCGCCTCTGGGACAAGAAGACGAAGGAGTCGCTTGACAAGGATGTGTACCGTTTCAACAAGGGCGATGTCATGGCCACCTACAACTGCGTTGCCCGCCGGATCACCCGTTCCTGAACAGAAGCGGGGGATGAGGAGCCCTGATCAGAGGTTTCATCCACAAAGACTAATGTCCTGGATAGGATATAGTACGGAACGGGATACGTCAACCATGGCAGAAGAACCTTCTGAGGAAGAAGAGATGCTCAAGTGGGTCAGGGGATATGCCCGGAAGCAGGGCTGGTCCCTCAACGAGGACCCCAGGCAGCTCGGCACCATAATCCGGGGGCTGGTCCGGAACAAGACAAAGTTCGGGCGGCCCTACTGTCCCTGCCGGCTCCGGAGCGGGGACGAGGAGAAAGACAAGGCAATCGAGTGTCCCTGCGTCTATCACAAGGACGAGATAGCAGACCGGGGAAACTGCCACTGCAACCTTTTTTTCAAAGAATTGTTATGAGCAGCACCTCCGCGCCGGGAGGAGGCCTCCGGCCACTGTATGCAAACGCGCCCTGCGTCCTCGTCCTCGGGAGTTTCCCCAGTGGCCTCTCCCTCGCCCACAGCGAATATTACGGGAACCCGAGGAACCGTTTCTGGGCTGTCATGGAGGCCATCTTCGGTATCCCGGCAACACTGCCCTATGCTGAGCGTTCCATGCGTCTCCAAAAAGAGGGAGTCGCCCTCTGGGATGTTGTCGGTTCCTGTTCCCGGACAGGCAGCGCCGACAGCACGATCCGGAATCCTGTGCCCAATGATATTCGGGGCTTTGTCCGGGGACATCCGTCGGTCCGGCTCATTGCCCTGAACGGGAGCACCGCCGGCCGCCTCTTCCACCGCTTTGCGGATGGTGCGGGCATTCCATCGGTTACCCTTCCTTCCACGAGCCCGGCAAATGCTGCGGTGACGTTTGCGGAGAAAGTGAGGAAATGGCAGGTTGTGAGGGACGCCTGCACCCGTGATTGAACGTTCCCGGTTATTGACCCGCCGCGGGGGCGTCCCTTTTAGGTGCGGCGGCGTTCATCGCAAATAATTGAGAGAGTATAAAATCCTAAAATCACATTGTTTCATGCAATTTTCATGGGAAATCATTTAGATTCCTGACGCTCCGGGGACTTCACCCCGCCGCTGGGGCGACCCGGTTGCGATAGTGCTATATAACCTGTTATACAAAAAACAGGACGTTTCAATAAACGTCATACCGGGGCATGCGCCCCTGCCCCTGACGAGGGCAGGACTGGCGCAAGGGGGATTATCTCATATTTTGAAAGTGGTTTTCCTATGAAAATCGAATTCTTTAGAGACAAAATAATGGGGGTTGAGACCCCCATACCCCCGATTATGATAGTTGCCGCCGCCCCCGGCGGGGCGCCCCCGCGGCGGATCAATGACTGCTGTCTCTAAAAAAAACCGGACTGCCCCGCCGTGCCCCGCGAGGGGCCCTGAAGCGGGGAGGCCTCGTAAAAATTATGATCTCTTTTCTTGATTTTGATTGTTCCGTTGTGAACACCGCCGGTTCATGCATGTTTCTACAGAGCAATAAAAAGAAAAAAACCTTATCGTCCCATGCGAAACTTCAGGAAGATCACGTGGTAGATCGCGTAGAACCCGCAGAGCACTGCTGCAGTATATCCGAGAATGGCGATCCAGCCGATCTCCCGCGGCAGCTCGAAGGGGCTTGCCTGCAGCACAAGCGAAGACCCCACCACGAGCGAAGCAACGACCATCCCGATCATGAGCTTGTCGCTCGCCTTGTCGAGCGCCATCTGCAGTTTCTGGATATCGGTGTCCACGATCTCGAGCTTGAAGGTCCCGGTCGATAACCGCCGCAGCATCAGGTTGAGGTTGCGGGGCATGTCGAGGATCGCATCGGCCGAATCAAGAAGCGTTGTGGATGCCCGCTTGAGGTAACCGGAGGAGAGGGTGTTGGTGTCAGCAAGCTTGGTGAGGTACGGGGTGACCTCCCTGCCGAAATTGAACTTCGGATCGAGCCTGATGCCGATGTCGAGCACCATCATGAAGACTTTTAAGAGCAGCACCAGGTTCATCGGCACCCTGAGCTGGTAGCGCCTCATGGATTCGGTCAGTTCGGTGACGACGAGGGGGAAGTTGAGCTGGCCGACATCGTCGTCACCGCTGCCGAGGTCATGCATCATGATGTACAGGTCATCCCGGAGCGGCTCGCGGTTCTCTTCTGCAATCACGATACCGAAGCCCTCAAGGGACCGCAGCAGCAGGTCGATGTCATCGTTCACGAGCCCGAACAGGAGGTTAATAAAATGCTGCCGTTTCTCCGGCCGCAGGATGCCGACAATCCCGAAGTCCAGGAAGATGATCTCCCCCTCTTTTGTGACGAGCAGGTTGCCCGGGTGAGGATCGCCGTGGAAGAACCCGTCCTCGAAGATCATCTTGAGGTAGGCATGGAACCCCCGCACGCCAATATCGTGCGGGTCAAGACCCAGCTGCAGGATGGCTTCGGGTTCGTCGATCCGGACCCCTTCGACAAATTCCATGACCATGACCCGGGGCGACGTGAACTCCCAGTAGATCTTCGGGAAGCGTATGCCCGGCACAGACCGGAAGTTGCGTGCCATCCGGTCTGCGTTGCGGGCATCCCTCGTGAAATCGAGTTCTTTTACGATCTGGTGGGCAAAATCGTCCACCAGGCCGGTCGGATTGTACAGGCGGCTCTCGGGGATGACAACCTCGAGGCGTTCTGCCATGGACCTGAGAATGCTGATATCGGTATCGATGATCTCGCCGATACCGGGGCGCTGGACCTTGATCGCCACCGGGGTACCATCGGTAAGAAAAGCCCGGTGGACCTGGGCGATCGACGCCGATGCGACCGGAGTCTCCTCGATGGTGCAGAACCAGAGGTCGATATCGGGGCAGTTCTCCTCAAGAATTGTCCGGACTTCAGAGAAGGGAATGGGTTTTACCCGGTCCTGCAGTTTCTTGAGCTCGTCGATCAGCTCCGGCGGCAGCAGTTCCGTTCTCGTGCTCAGGATCTGCCCGAATTTTACAAACGTCGGGCCGAGATCCTCAAGTGCAAGCCGTATTCTCTCGTAGACGGTAGATTCCGATGCCTTGTCTGTCTTTTTCCGGGCCGGGAGCCGGAACCGTGCCCTTCCGGGGAACATCCGCTCAAGCCCGATGCGGAAACCATACTGGCCCAGCACGTCGATGATCTGCGCATACCGACGGAGACGGGAGACCATGCGTAAGGGTAGGTTGTCGTGATACTTAAGGCGTACTTCCTACGGGTTCAGGAAAAACACGGTCCGGACGGGAATCAGGGCTTTTTAAAGACAACGATGCGGTTGGTATTGGTCCCGGACGCCATGTTGCCTACGCCCCAGATGTTCGAGGTCTTGGTGAAGTGCTGCTGGTTGATGATCACGGAGGGGCAGGCAAATCCTGCAGCAAGGCCGAGGGGCACGACATGCTCCTCGAGCCGGATCGTCTTCTTCCGCACTTCACCGACTTCGAACGCCACAAAGCCCCCGGGTCGGGTGATGCGGTAGAGCTCGGTGAAGACGGCACCCATAACCAGCGTCCATTCATCGACCGTGCGTGCCATGGTTATCTCCCTGCCAACCGTATCCGCTTCGAGCCCGTTGAACCAGCAGCGGAGCCAGTTGTCCTGGCGGTACTGCACGATATCAAGAAACGGCGGCGATGTGACGGTGAGCTGGACCGATTCATCCCGGATGAGCGGGGTTTTCCGGGCGTCGCCGGTCAGCAGGACGGCTTTTTTACCGGCCTGCACCAGGTTTTTGATATCCGCATTGGATACCGTGCGCAGCAGGCTCTTTGTCTTGTTCAGGATGATCCGGTGCGTAGCACGGTATTCAGGTTCCTGCCTGCGTTTTGCGTTGATACGCTGCTGGCTCTTCTGTGACACGGCCTGGTTGGGAGGGAGCGTGTAGACCGAGAAGAAACCTTTCGAATGGCCGGTCAGGCGGTTCGTAGCCACCATCTCGATCCAGCGGTCGATCATGTCATCCCGGCAGCTTTTTTTCCGGTTCTGCAGGTAGGTCCGCAGGGATACGAGTTCGCTCTCCGTATCCCTATGATAAAACATGGACAGGTCGATATCTGCCCCGTCACGACCGGCAGGGACCGATGCGAGACGTTTCTCAACTGCCGGGATCGAAGGGGGGGAAAAACGGGGCTCTGTCATGATCCGCGAGAGCGGGTTGACATCATTGGCAATGATTTCGCGGCCCAGAAGCGCTGCCTCAATGACGGTTGTCCCCCGGCCGCTGAACGGGTCGTACACGATGTCGCCTTTCCTTGTCAGGAGGTTGATGAAGAACCGCGGGAGTTGGGGTTTGAAACAGGCACGATAGGAGATCTCGTGGAGAGAGGAGGCCTGCCGCTGGCGGGATGTCCAGAATTCACCGGTGAGCTTCCTGACCGTGACACCCCCCACCCGGATCTCCTCTGATACGGGTACGGGTTGCCCGTTGCCCTGCCCGCTTCCGGGAGCAGGGACAAAATCAGTGTCAACGGATGCGGGCAGGGGTGTCATACTCGTTCAGGTACGTTTGCGGGTACAGCTATAATGGTGTTCCGCTCGTGCGCCGGTTGCCCCCATCGACAGCCTGACATGAGCAGCATGCCAAGGATGCATTGTGAGTATGCAATGACGACCGCCTCCTCAAAGAATACTTCCCGTTCAGCCGGGGTGGGCAGCGTATTTCTGGAAAAGACCAAATATGCATATATCCAGAAGAGCGACCAGCAGAAAGGCCTGCCACAACCCCCGCTGGAACTCCCGCCGGACCCGGATCTGCCAGTCCTCGACCTGCCCCGGCCGGAAACCCTGAATATCCCGCCGCTCAATCTCCGGACCGCAATCAGCCGCCGGCGCAGTGTCCGCTCGTACATCCGGGAACCGATCACGGGTGAAGAGCTCTCCTTCCTCCTCTGGTGCACGCAGAGGGTATAACTGGTGAACGGCACCCACTGGACCCTGCGCACGGTCCCCTCGGCCGGCGCCCGGCATGCGTTCGAGACGTTCCTGCTGCTCAATAACGTCACGGGACTCGCGCCGGGCCTGTACCGCTATCTTGCTCTCACGCACCGGCTCCAGCAGGTGGATACGGATCCCGCCATCCCCCAGCGGATCACCAAGGCCTGCTTCGACCAGCAGTTCATCCTCCGGAGCGGGGCGGTTTTTCTCTGGACTGCGGTCCCGTACCGGATGACATGGCGGTACGGGGAACGGGGCTACCGTGATCTCCACCTTGACGCAGGACATGTGTGCCAGAACCTGTATCTCGCCGCAGAGGCGGTGGGTTGCGGGGTATGCGCCATTGCTGCATTTGATGACGACCTGATGAACGGACTCCTCGGTATGAACGGGACTGACCAGTTCCTGATCTACCTCGCCACCGTGGGTAAAAAAGGGATTCGTGACGGTTGATTTTCCCTGAAAACTGAATTATCCATACGATGAACGGATGGTTCCGTTGAAATACCAGGTCTCAAACGATAATCCCCCCATTTGCGCCAACAGTTCCCCATGGGGGAGACAGGGCGCAGTTATGACAGTTACGGCAAAAGGTACTACTGCGCGGTCGCAAGGCCCAGGGGGCGCCGGGGGGACAGGCACGGTCCCCTCCGTCTTCGTATATTTTTCTTTTGATAACCAGGATTTCGACAGTACCCATTCTTTTAACGATTTTCATCGTGGAGGGTGCGAACGCCGGTTCATGCCCGTTTCTACGATGTGTGTGCCCCGACCGTATCGAACGCTATGGGGTACCGGACAGTACCGTGGATACCGTCCAGTGCGCCGCTTGCGAGCGACAGCGCCATGAATGCTTCATCCGGGCAGGGGAACGGGGCTTGGATCCCGAAGTCACGTGCAATGGTGAATCCAAACTTCGGGTAATACGTCGGGTGGCCGACAACGACAACGATCCGGTGACCGAGGCGCTGGCATTCCTTCAGCCCCTCCTCGATCAATGCTGCACCGATCCCGAGGCACTGGAAGTCCTGGTGGACGGCGAGGGGGGCAAGAGCGAGTGCGGAGGTCTCAGTGGTATCCGAGACGATAACGATCGGGGGGAACAGGATATGCCCGATGATCCTTTCACCAAACACGGCAACGAGCGAGAGCTCGCGGTTGTAGTCCCCGTCATCACGAAGGGCATTTACGAGCCGTGCCTCGCCATCCTGACCGAATGCCTGGAGATTGACCTCAAAAATTGCGTCGATATCTTCGGGACGTTCCGGCCGGATAAAAAATGATTCCATCCCTCTCTTTTGGATGGCTGAGGTGATAAAGGGGTTTTTCATAACCGGTTTGTGAAAAGGTGAAATAGGGGGCACCGCGAACGGTATAATGATGAATCCGACCCTGCGGGCATATATCGACCTCCTTCGGCTGCAGTTTTTCTTTGCCTGGCCGCTCCTGTTCAGTTCCGGTTACCTGCTGGCGACCATGACCTATGGGGGGTTTGCGTGGTTTATGCTTGCAAAAGTTGCCCTGATCGGGTTCTTCGGGTTCGAGGCGGGTCTGGTGCTGAATGATTATATCGACCGGGACATCGACAAAAAAGACGTTGAGGGCCGGCTTACGGGATACTGGCGGCTCTCCGGCACCCGCCCCCTCCCGGCCGGACTCATCCCCCCCCCCCATGCCCTCGTGCTGTTCATCCTGCTTGCGGGCATTACTGCTGCTCTCATCCTTACCCTGCCGTACCCGCATTCGCTCTTCGTGCTGCTCATCATGGTCTACTGCTACGTGATCGAGGCTTTCTACCAGTACGAGAAGCGGATCCCGCAGGTGTTCCCGTTCCCCCAGCTCATCGGCCGGACGGACTTTGCCCTCTTCCCCGTTGCCGGGTATATCTGCGCCGGGAGCCCGGACTCAACGGCGTTCCTGTACTTCATCTTCTTCTACCCGTTTGCCATAGCACATCTCGGTGTGAACGACCTGATTGACGAGACGAACGACCGGGCCCGCGGGTTACGCACAATCCCGACACTCTATGATGCGGAACGGACCAGCTTCTGGATCGCCGGGTTCACGGTCATCCACGCCATGATGGCCGTTCTCTTCATGACCCGGCTGGGGCCGGTGGCACAGGCCGGCATTTGTGCAGGTCTGGCACTGCTCGTTCTTGCGAATATCGTCATACTCAGACGCAGGACTGCCGATGCTGCCCTCAGGGTGCTGCCCCTCTTCCACGTGGCGATGGTGCTGTATGCCGGCGGGATAACACTCAGCGCATTCCTGTAACCATCCGGATAGCACCGGAGGAGCAGAGAAACAGAGGGGATGGTTATTTCCCCCGGCCCTGCGGTGACCCGGTCCGTAAGAGCGCGGCTTCCAGCGCGGCTACGAGATCCTTTGCCGTGAAAGGCTTGGTCAGATACCCGTATGGCGAGACTTCTGCAGCTTCGCAGAGGTGGTGCCGGTCAGTGTAGGCGGTGAGGAAAATGATTGGGATATCGGCCTTCTCCCGTATGTGTCGCGCTGCCTGGATCCCGTTCATGGGGCCGGCAAGCCCGATATCCATCAGGATGATGTCCGGTGGCGGTGCAGCGGCAAGGTAGGCAATTGCATCCTCACCGGAGGGAAAGAGCTCGGGAACTTCAAATCCCGCATGGGTGAGCATCTCTTCGATATGGAGCGCGATGAGCCCCTCGTCTTCAACAATCAGTATCCGTGCATTCATGGCTCTTTCCTCTGCTGCTGGCTGACCGGAAACCGGAGTTCAAATTCCGTACCCTGTTCAGATCGGACACTCACGGTCGCCCGGAGCTGGTGTTTTGCCAGAAAATTCACCAGCTTCAGGCCAAGAGACCGTGCGGTCCGGGCATCGAATCCTGCGGGCAGTCCGATCCCATTGTCCCGGATGGTCATCAGGTACGTATCTCTCTCTTCCCGGATGCCGGCCGTTATCGTGCAGGTGGCGCTCCGGGCCTTGCCGCAATCGAAGTCACCCGGGAAGGCGTACTTGAAGGAGTTGGTGACCAGCTCGTTCACGATGAGACCGCAGGGGGTTGCCCGACCAAGGTCGATCGATACGCCATCGCCGCTGACAACGACCTGGACAACGCGTTCCGGATCATAGCTCACCGCGATCTGTTCGATCAGGGTTGAGAGGTACATGCCCATGTCGACGCTGGAATAGCGCCCGGTCCGGTACAGGGTCTCGTGGATGAGCGCCATGCTCCGCGCCCGGTTCTGCAGATCCTTTTTAAGAGCCCGGCCAGCCGGCGACTCGTCATACGACCCTTCGAGGCTGAGCAGGGAGATAAACGCGGTCAGGTTGTTCTTGACCCGGTGATGGATCTCGGCAAGGAGCACCTCTTTCTCGGTCAGTGCTTCCCGGAGGTCCGACTCGTTCTTCCGCAGGGCTTCTTCGCTCCGGTGCAGTTCGTCGACGTTCCGCTGCAGTTCTCCCTGGGTAGCGATGAGTTCCTGGTTGAGGGCAATGAGCTCCTCGTTCTTCCGCAGGAGTTCAGCCTCTGCCCGTTTGCGCACGGTGATGTCCTGCCCCTGCGCAATCGTCGATTCGATGGTCTTTCCGTCAGGCCCGTACAGGTTCGCGGAGTTCCAGAGAACAACCCGCACCTCCCCGCTCCGGTGGAGGACGGGGATCTCCACAACGTTCAGCTGTTCGCCGGTCATCGTGCGCCGGATAAGGTCCATCACTGCATGCACAAACTTTGCGGGGAAGATGACCTCGATCCGCTGGTCAATCACATCCTCCGCCGTTCTCCCTGTCAGGATCTCGGCGGCATGGTTGAAGCGGGTGATCCGGAATTCCCGGTCCCAGACGATGATGGGGGCATTTGCGTGGGTGATGAGCTTCTCGAGATACTCGGAGGTTTCGCGGAGCGCTTCTTCCGCCTGTATGCGTTCCACGATCCTTGTACGGAGCAGCGCGTTTGCTTCAGCCAGGTCTGCGGTCCGGTCCCTCACCCGTTTCTCGAGGAGAGAGAACGAGCTCCGGAGCGCCTCCTCCGCCTTCCTCCGTTCGGTGATATCCCGGGCTGCGGCAAAGACCCCGGTGACGTTTCCTGCTTCATCGTGATACACGGTTGCATTGTACAGCACCGGGATCACCTGCCCGTTCCTGTGCCGGATCTCCAGCGCGTAGTCGGTCACCACGCCGTCACGGAATACCGTCTCGTACCCTGCCTTTGCCTTTTCCGGTTCGGTAAAATAGTCCGAGAAGTCGGTCCCGACGAGTTCCTCCCGGGAGAACCCGGTAACCCGGATCGTTGCTTCGTTCACATCGCTGATGGTCCCGCCCGGGCTGATGGTAACCAGCGGGTCGAGGCTCGCCTCGATCAGGCTCCGGTTATACGCGTTCGCCTTCTTGACCGCCTCTTCGGCGTTCTTCCATTCAGAGATGTCCCGTGCGATTGTCGATGCCCCCATCAGGGTTCCGTTCCGGTCCCTGATCGGCGAGATTGTCAGGGAGACCTGGATCGATTTCCCGTCCTTTCGCATCCGGACGGTCTCGTAGCTGTGCACCGGTGTTCCCTTCTGGATCAGTTCCAGAATATCCCTGAGATCATCTTCCCTGCCGGGAGGAAGGAGCCCCGAGATATTGCTGCCGGTTGCCTCCAGTGCAGAATACCCGTACATCTTCTCCGCACCGGTGTTCCAGCTCACGATGACACCATCCAGCGATTTGCCGATGATCGCATCATCGGAATTCTCGACGATCGATGCGAGGACCGACCGTTCTTCCTCGGCCTTCTTCCGATCCGTGATATCGATCCCCATCTCGAGGATCATGAACGATCCGTCCGCATCGGTAAAGGGGTAGTCGTGGATGTCGTAGTCCCTGCCATTGGGGCCGGTCCAGAACCAGTGATGCGGGGCACGCGTTTTCATCACCGTATACGACTCGCAGATCTCGCATGGCTCCGTGCGGTTGAAGAGGGCTTTGTGACAGCGTTGTTTCCCGGGATCGCCAAAGGCCTCCCGGAAGTACCGGTTGGCAAACGGCATCCGGTAGTCCTTGTCGAGCAGGCAGACATAGACGGGCAGGGTCTCCAGTACATCGTAGAGCCGGTGCCGCTCGGTATCAAGGGCGTCTATCGCGTCATTCAGCTCCGCGGTGCGTTCCTGGACACGGATCTCCAGCTCGTCGCGGGCTTTCAGCAGGGCTATCTCTGCCTGCTTTCGTCCGGTGATATCCTGTACAATACCCGCCATGCGGCTCATCCGGCCCGCTGCGCCGGGACGGTGTCGTCCGGCAGCCTGGATCCAGCGGATTTCCCCGTCGGCTCGCCGGATCCGGCACTCGAAGTTCAAGTCGCCTCCCGTATCCGTGGCATGGTGGAACGCTGCATCCACACCGGGACGATCTTCCGGCAGCACGTGATCGAGGAATATCTCGTACGTCCACGCGGGGAGGAGGGTGTCATAACCGAAGATCCGGTCATGATCCTGCGACCGGTAAGCGGTATGGTCGGTGAGGTCGAGATCCCATGCGCCGGTATTGCTGGTCTCGAGTGCAAAACGCATCCGCTCCTCGCTCTCGCGGAGGGCCTCCTCCATGCGCTTTTGCCCGGTGATATCATTGAAACTGACAACCGCTGTTGTGATAGTGCCCCGGGCATCGAATATTGGTGCCGAGCTGACCAGCACCGGCAAACGCACGCCGTCAGGCCGCTCGATAACCATCTCCATGTTATGGATCTCTTTGCCGGACTTCAGGGACTGGCTCACGGGCATCTCTTCAAGCGGATAGGGCGTGCCGTCTGGCCTGAGCGCATGCACCTTTGCCATATGGGCTTTCAGGTCAGACCCGGTATAATCGGTCCCGTACAGTGTCCTGGCCCGCGGGTTCAGGTACAAGAATGTTCCGGTGGATGCTTCCACCAGCACGACGGCAGAGGGTGTGGCCCCGACAATGGCTTCCAGGCGGTTCCGGTCAATCGCTATCTGCTCGTTCGCCCGGGCCAGCGCGGCCTCGGCTTCCTTCTCACGGCTGATATCAAGGATCACATAGGTGAACCGCGGGTAGCCGCCCGGCAGGGTTCCCAGGTAACTGACGGTTGCCTGCAGCCATACCTTCCTCTCACCCCGCTTCTCAGTGTATTCGAACCGCACCGGGGTATTCAGGTGCTGGCATTCGCGATAGTGTCTGACCATGGTCCTGATGAGCTCCGGTGGCTCCCCCAGTTCCGAAGCCTTCTTGTTCCACATATCCTCCGGTTTCAGGCACAGGAATGAAGCAGTCGCCAAATTGTCCGTGATATGGCGCACGTCATCATCGGCAATCACTTCCACGATCCCCCGCATGACGCCGGGCGAATCAAAGAAGCTGCGCAGGACTGCCTCGTTCTCCTTCAGCGCCGCATCCACCCGCCTCAGGTCCGTGACATCCCTGCTGAACGCCGCTATGCTCACCACGCGGCCCCCCTCGTCAAAGACCGGGTAGAAGCTGTGGTCGAAGCTGATCCCGTCCCGGACGTCCTCGAAACGGACCGGCGCCTTCGTGCGGATAACCTTGTCCAGCTGTGCCCGGCGGGCCTGAGCCAGCGCCGGGCTCATGAACTCAGAGTACGGGTGGCCGATCACCTCTGTGTTGCTCCTGCCTCCCAGGCGGTGAAGCGCCGTCGGGTTAGCCATCAGGATGGTGCCGTCGGTCCCAAAGAGCCAGACCGACTCCTGCGCCGCCGCAAGGATCGCGTTGGTGGCTGCCTCGCTGCCAAAGAAGGTGCCGAACAGGTCGGGTAACGATATCCCCGCCTGCCGGGCATTCTGCCGGACACCAAGGATCGCAACCAGCGCAAAGCACGCACCCAGGTACTGGGCGCTCCTCCCGGCCCAGCCAATGAAACTTCCCACTGACGGCTGGATGAGCACGGCGAACAGCCCGATTCCCACCAGGCCAAGGCCAAGCGAGAGCCAGAAGTAAAAATCGTCCCGCTTTCTCCAGTAGAGGAAGAAGAAGAGGACTCCCGCAAGGGTATACATACCGGCCGCGTTGTTCAGGACCGCCTGGCGCAGGCCGGTTACTCCAGTACCCGGAAGGGAGAACGGGGGAATGAGCCCCTGGGCTGCGGCGGCAGCAAGAATAGCGACGAAGGCCACAAGCCCCCCATATACCAGCACCGGCAGGGTCGGGCCCGGTTTGCGGGCCCCATAACCGGCGCCGGCGAGTGCCAGCAGGACGGCGGCAAGGGAGAGACCGGCACCGATACAGGCGGAGGTGTTGTGAACGGTCAGCGTGATATTCAGCTCGCCGGGGATGCTGTTGAGCCACCCTGCGGCGATGGATCCGAACCCGAAAACCAGCATGCCGGCTCCCAGCAGCAGGACGCCGGATGATCCGTTGATCCGGTAGGTTTTGTACGCGATATAAGCGATAAAGAACGGAATGACGCCGAGAAAAACTGTGTTCAGAACCGCAAGGAGGAACGGCGGTTCAAAGACCGCTGTGCTCCGGAACAGGACCAGACCAGTAATAAGAATGATAAAAACCGGTATGGTAAGAAGACCGGCGGTTTTTACCCGATCAAGCATCGGGAGCCGTCCGGGCTGGGATTCCCGGTCATCGCCTCCTCCCCGCATCTCCCCGTTCACAAGATCCCTGTCCGTAATCCAGCCAGACTGATACCCGCTCCGTTCCAGCGCAGTCCCGCATGCTTCAAGACCAGCGCGTGTACTCCGGCTGATAATAAGGACACGATTGGGTGAGCTCGTCTTCCCGCCACGTTGTTGCGGATAAGCGGGGAAAGGACTCCTGCCTGAAACAGGGTCTGCACTATGGTTGGTACGATTGATACGTTTTTAAAGTTACGATGGGCCATGTTTCAAAATCTGAAACGAAACAGGTTACCACCGGTACTTCCGCTGCCGCTCTTTCTGTTCCGGGATCGTGAGGATCTGGTAACTGTGCACGCATCGTTTTTCGTCAAGCAGTATCTCAAGGAAGAGGTCAAACGTCTTGTTCTCGAACTGCAGGGCAAGCGGATCGCCACCGGTCTGGGTGAATCCCAGGGTTCCAAGTTCCTTTTCAAAGCCGGTAACCGGCATGCTGCAGCTCGCTGTAAACAATCGTTCAACGTTCCGTTTCATCCGGAGCTGCTGTCCTTTGTTCACCATGATTGGCACCTCATTTCCCCTATACCCGGGAATCATTTAAATCATGGCATAGGAACAGAGACCCGGGCGCAGGTATTTCAGGAGAGGGTTGCCCGTACATGCATGCGCCCCCGCTCCCGAAGGTGGCAGGCTTCCGCAGGAGTGATCTCATCTTTTAAAAGAGGTTTGCTCTGAAAATAGAATTCTTTCAGACAGAATAATGGGGGTTGAGACCCCCACACCCCCGATTATGATATATGCCGCCGCCGACCGGGCGCCCCCGCGGCGGATCAACGACTGATATTTCTAAAAAAACACACAAACTGCCCCGCCGTGCCTTGGAGGGGCCCTGAGGCGGGGAGCCCTCGTGAAAATTATGATGTCTTTTCCGATTTTCATCGTTTTGGTGTGAACTCCACCGGTTCATACCCTTTTCTACAGAGCAAAAATAATCATATCCTCAGCAGCCGCTCGTTATCCCGGAGCCATTCCCGCCGCCGCTTGTAATCCGGCATCAGCGCCTCCACCTTTCCCCAGAACTTCGGCGAATGGTCGGGCTGCCGGAGATGGACGAGCTCGTGGACAATTACATAGTCCACGATTGAGAGCGGTGCCTGGATGAGCCGCCAGCTGAAGTTGAGCCCGCCCCTGGAGGTACAGGAGCCCCAGCGCTGGCGGGCATCCGTTATACGGACGGAAGCGGGGGAGTAGCCGGTCATCATCGAGAACCACATGCATCGCGAATGGATCTCCGTTGCCGCTTCTGCCCAGTACCAGCGTTGTATCCTGGTGCGGATTTCCTGCGTGCTCGTCCGGGAGACACAAAGTTTGTCAGTTCGCTGGATTCCTGCCCCCGCTTCGTCAACGATATGCAGCGGGTAGGAGCGCCCGAGGAACCAGAAGATCTCGCCCTCTTCGTAGGCATGGACAACCGCCTGCGGCCGCCCCTTCATCTCCCCGATCTTCTTCCGGATCCAGCCGCTCTTCTCCCGGATCACCTCGTCGATCAGGGCGGATGATGCCCGGGCAGGGGCACGGACGATGAGGCGGGCATCCGGCGTAATGACAAGGGCGATTGTACGGCGGCGGGAGCGTACGATTTTTTCAATGCGGATATCGTCCATGGCGGGCAGTATGGCAGTACTGTTCACTTAAAAAGGAAAAAAGATGGAGGATGCTGCAACCGCGATCAGTGGTGATGAGCCCCGTTCGTCCCGTCGCTGAAAATTTTTCCGTCCCGGAGCCGGACAATGCGGTGGAAATACTCCTTGTGCCAGTCCTCGTGGGAGACCATGATAATGGTCTGCTGCATCTCCTCGTTGATCTCGTGGAAGAGGTCGAGCACCATCCGGGAGTTTTCGGAGTCGAGGTTGGCGCACGGTTCATCGGCAAAAAGGATATCCGGTTTGTTCACCATGGCACGGGCGATCGATACGCGCTGCTGCTGGCCACCGGAGAGTTCCCGGGGGAGGTGGTCCCGCCGGTCGCACAGGCCGATCTTCTCCAGGATGGAATAACTGTCCTTTTTCACCTGCGCTTCGGTCCGGTCCTTGCGGAGCATCGCGGGCAGGGAGACGTTCTCCATCACGGTGAGGTCGGGAACCAGTGCATAGTCCTGGAAGACATACCCGAGCTTGTAGAGCCGGAACATGGTCTTCTCGTAATCCGTCAGGCCAAGGATGTCCAGCCCGTCAATCATAATCCGGCCGGAAGTGGGCTGGTCGAGGAGCCCCACCATGTGAAGGAGCGTGGTCTTGCCGCTCCCGCTTGCTCCCATGATGCCGAGGAACTCCCCTTTCCCGATAGTAAGCGTCACGCCGTCAAGGGCCTTCACTTCCACATTCCCCATGTGGTAGATCCGCCGTAAATCAGTGATCTCGATCATATCAGGCCCTCATGGCGCTCTGGATATCCTCGCGTGAGACCTGCCATGCCGGCACATAGCCGGCAACCACCGCGGCAAGGAAGAGGATCAGGGAGTTTGTTATATAGTCCCCGGGTGTCAGCAACAGGTATGCCTTCCATTCGGGAGTCACGATGGGATTGGCAGCCAGGTACACTGCCAGGATCGCGGTGAGGATTATCCCGAAGCATATGCCGAGGAGCGCCATGATGACGACCTGCAGACCATAGGTGTGCATGATGACTTCCTTGTCCACACCGATCGCTTTCAGGATCCCGATCTGCCGGCGGCTGTTGATGGTCTTGATGGTGATGACGATGAAGAGTACAACCGTTGTGATGATAACGCCGACAACCAATGAGACCATGTTGATGATGGCAAAGCTCTGCATGACACTCCCCATTGCCTTCTTGAGGAGATCGCCCGTCGTCTGCACATACCCGGTGACGCCGTACTGCTGGAGTTCGTTTTTAATGAACTTCTCATCATAGCCGGGCTTGGCCTTGACCGTGATATATTCCGCGTAATCGAGGGTCTTTCCTTCCACCTGCTCCATATCTGACCATGTAATAAAGACGTTGTTGTCCGTAGAGGTCCAGCCGGTAAAGTAGATCCCCTTCACCCGGTAGTCTTTGGTATAGCCGTTGCCGTACTCGATGGTGATCGAGTCGCCGACCCGGACACCGCCCAGCGAGGGCTGGAACTCGTCCTCCTGCTTGATCGTGGCGTCTCCAGCAACCGGCTTCCCGATGATGACTTCCCCGGTATCGTCCTCGCCAAGGTAACTGCCGGCAACCATCTTCGAGTACAGGGGCGAGACATACTTCTCGTCACCGGGCTTGATAGCCTTCACGGAAACGCCGAGTATGCGCTGGCGGTACTTGAGGGTTGCTCCCTTGGAAATGTGGGGTGTTGCCCGCTCCACGCCGGGCATGCTGTTGATGAGGTCGAGTGTTGCATCAAGGTCGGTGACATACTGCTCGCCCGTCTTGGCGCCGACCATCACGTTGCCGACTTCATAGTCCACGATCTGCGTGATGATCCCCTCCCCGATCCCGTTGAAGAGGCCGGGCAGGAAAACCATATTGGTAAAACACATCGCAATGATTAAGACGGTGAGGACCACGCTCGACCTGCTGCCCCGCTGGAGCGACCGCAGGGCAAGCAGGAACGCGACCTTTAACTCTTTCTTTCCCATGGGAATTTACCATCGCCGTTCGTCTTGGGCAGGTACCAGTAGCGGTACCCGATGATACCGAGGATCGCGAGGACGACCAGGACAAGGACGTAGTCCATGGTATGGTCCGTTGGCGGGACCCGCAGGTTCATCTGCCGGGTCATCGTGTGTTCGCCCATATCATCGGTATACTGGATCGTGAGCGTGTACGGGTGGTTCCCGGCGTTTGCTCCCTCGAGGAGGAAGATGACCGGGGCATCGTTGCCGGGCTTGATCTTCCCGATGAAGGCTTCCTTCTTTCCTTCAACGGGCAGGTCGACCATGGCCGAGACCTGTTTTGCCTCCCCGGTGCCGGTGTTCTCGATCCGGATCGTCAGGTCGAACGGCATGCCCTCGGTCAGCCGGGAGGGGCTCGTATCAACCGTGACAAAACCGAGCTCGGCCTTGCCTTTCATCATGATATCGATCCCGGTCTGCTCCGTGACGGGTGTCCCGTCAAGGGCATTGTAACGGATCGCCACCGGTACCCGGATCAGGCCGCTGGAAGCGTCCTTGTCGGACAGCAGAACAAGGTTCACGTTCTTCTGCCCGCCGGGACTGATCGTCCCGAAGTGGTACAGATCAGTTGACTTCGGCGCGACACTGCCGCTGACATTGGTGAGCTTCAGGGTCACGTCATCCGCCATGAGCTGGCCGGCATTTTTCAGATTCAGGGTCACCGGGATCTCATCGCCCGGGTTCACGCTCGCGGGAAGGGAACTCTCCAGAATCAGGATGGCCTGCTTCTGGATGCCGGATGCCGTATTGACATTTACGGGAACGGGGTAACGGGTACTTCGTCCGCCCGACGTGTCGATCCACACCTCGGGGAAGTACATACCGCTATTTTCAGGCGCACGGATGGAGAACGTGATAGTGGTCGACTGCCCGGGCCCAAGATCCCCGATGCGATCGAAATCCTCGGTCAGGACCTGAATGCCATTCCCCTCGAGATGGACGTTCTCGATATAGACGTTGATATCGGTGACCTTCGTGGTCCCGGCCGTATCGGAGGAGAGCGGCCCGGTCTTCTCGCTGATCGAGGCAGTTGATGCCGTGTTCTTGATGGTGACCGTGATAGTCCCGAGACTGTCAGGCATCATTACTGACGGAGTTACCGTGTAGTCGGTGATCGTAACAGTCGGGGTATCGGCCTGGACCGGGGGCACAAATATGACCATAAGTCCGAACAGCACAAGGAATGCTGCGATGGTACCGATCTCCCTGAATACCGTGTTGTTCTGATTATTCTGGTTCATACCGCCTCCAGATGGATTGAACCGACGCCCTGGCTGATAGCTATCTCACTTACAGGAAGTGCGGGATTGAATCCTGCGGTGGTATAGATCTCATTGTTCTTTGCGATGCCCTCGGCTGATACGTCACCGACACCGCCGTGAACGGTTATGCGGGTATTGCTGGTTTTATCAATCCTTACCGTGAGGTCTCCGATACCGTTATGGATCTGTGCCTGCAGCTGCCCTCCACGATAATCGCCGAAATCGATCTTCATGTCACCGATGCCATTATTGATCTGTGCCTGCAGCGGTCCGCCGCGGTAATGACTGAGATCAATCTTCGTATCACCGGCACCGTTATTTACGGCGAGCGAGGCAAGGTTCAGGGAGCCAAGCTCCAGCGAGGTTTCTCCGGCCCCGACTTCCACAGAAAGGTTGAGCGGTATGATCTCAGTGATCCGGACATCCCAGCTGTTCGGGGAGTCGACCGCAAACCATTCCTTGCCATTATGACCTTTTTCGGTCATGGTCACGATCTTTTCAGTTCCGTTGCGTGAGGCAAGTATCGCCGGCTGCCATTCCGGTTCTTTGGAGAAGACTGTTGCTTCAATCAGGGCGGTGGATGGTGCATTGCCACGCAGGGTAACTTCCCCGGCCCCCATCCTGATCGTGATGCTGCCACTGGTGGCACCATCGAGGGGGACGGTGGTGGTGTTCGGGGTGAGCCGGGCGGTCTGGCTGAAGGGGGAAGCCGTATTCTCTGGTGACGATGGCAGTTCTCCGGAGAATGCCAGAAGACCAAATCCGATCACAAAGGAGACGATCGTGAGGGCAACCAGCCAGAGGATGACCTTGGTCATCGTAAGGCCGGACAGGTTTATCCTGCCGACATGGTATGCCAGCCGGTCGTTGTCAGGTTTCTGTGAGTTCATGCGGAACGCTCCGTGCCGGTGATAACGCTGATGTTCCACTTAAGATACTGGATCCCTGCGTGATAGAAGAACCGGGCAAGGTAGTAATCCCCGATAATCATGAGCAGCCCGAAGGTGGTCATACCAATGGAGATAAAGAGCCCTGCAAGAGGCGAGAGCCAGATGGCAAACGACGGTATTCCCAGAAGCTGGAGAACCGAGTACACGAATGTAACAGGCCCGAGGACAGTAAAGAGTACCCCCATGATAAAGACAAAGAGGAGCATCATGACGAGGAGGATGAACGGCACCAGTACAAAGACAAGGTTGAAGAGCCCAAGGCCGAGCGTTGCGACGACCGCGTGGAAGATATTCCTGCACGACCGTACATCCTCAGCTTTCTTCACCAGGTGCATCACCCGGATCTCACGGGCAACATCCTCGGGCGATCCCAGGGAGCTCCAGAGCTCCTCGTCCGTCCTCCCGTTCGCTTTTCCAATCATGAAATGCTCGGAATAATCGGATATGATATCATCAAGCTCGTCTTTCGGGAGCGTTCCCTCAAGCCGGCTTCTGATGATCCGGATAAATTCCTGTTCATTCTGCAGCATCGTTCTTTCCCTCGAGGAGCGCATTTACCGATGCCGCAAACCGCATCCATTCTTCCTTCTGTTCATGTTCTTCTTTCCTTCCGCTTTCGGTCAGCCGGTAATATTTCCGTGGCGGCCCGCCGGCGGATTCCTGCAGGTATGTGGTGACATGCCCCACATCTTTCAAGCGGTGGAGCAGCGGATAGATCGTACCTTCCGATATATCGATCCGTTTTGAGATCTCGCTCACCAGTTCGTACCCGTAACAGTCCTTTTGCGCCAGAACAGCGAGAACGCAGATCTCAAGTATGCCTTTTTTAAACTGTATGTTCATGGCTTCTCCCGGTACAAGGACTGCCTGGCGCCGGTACAGGGTGTGCAGCTGTACCGGGTCCCCATAGATGCCGGGGAGGGTAGCAGCCGGGCAGGTCCATGTTCAGTGCTTTACACAGTATCTTGCATAGCAAGGTACTTACTAACATTGAGAACGCCATATATATAAATTTGATCGTTTTATGGAAAGGATCGCCAGTGAGCACCACAGATCTGCCCGTCTTTTTACGGGCATGCAGGTTTCAGGGAAGCGGATGCAGGGCAACCGAGAGGAAGACGGCGGGGGAAAAAAGAGGATTTCCCGTTACGGATCGGTTTCAAACAGGTCGCAATTATCTTTTGGATAATTCTCGCTGAGTCCTTTGAGGGGCAGATTCTGGATATAGTCATACGAGCGCGAGATGATCGCAATCAACTGTTCGGCGTCCGGATGGCCGGCTAAGAGGCGCTCAATCAGCTGCATATCCGGGATCTCATCGGAATACTTGTAATAGTCAGACACGTGGTTTCAATATTCATATGGAGCTGCCGGATATCTTATGTTTTATTATTCGGCATTTTCATGCAGCCGGCCCGTGGGGAACAGAAAATCCGGGTAAAAATGGGGAGAGGGAGACTACGTGTTCATGGGGTCATCATTTTTCGCATCCTTCCCGAAAGAACGGGCAGGAGCGGTTCGTTCACCCGTTACAGTCAGAGAACGGGATATCGGCAGCGCAGGGGGCCCGGTTATTTATGGGTAAAATATGCCCGCACCCCAAACGCATCCGCAGCGTCGATCCGGGCAAACCCTACCCGCTCGAACTGGACAACGTTCTTCAGTTCGGTCCTGACCTGCGGCTCGCATACCCCCTTCATCTCCCCTTCCTGCGTGAGGAGTGTACAAGGTAGCGTTGCCTGCGCCGGCAGCCACTGGATGATGCGGGCTTTTGCCGATCTGGCATCAGCGAGCGAGTCGCCGCCATACGAGAACGAGGGGGTTTCCCCGTCCCACGCGATCTTCACGTTGAAGAGATCCTTGAGCCGGACCATGGCAGTCCCGGGCACGATCTCGCTCTTCGGGAGCAGCACGCTCCCTTCAAACTCCAGTGTCCGGGTTCCGCGGGCGGTATCGCCGGGATGGAGCAGGGCGCGGGCGGTATGCCGTGCCGCACTTCCGATTGTTACCGGGATGGGATCAGGGACAAAGAAGTACCGGTTCGCAACAGGGTCAACGATCTTCCGGTTCTCTGCATAGAGGTTGTCCCACGAGAACGAGATGTCGGTGTCGCCTATACCGATGGCAAGCATGGCGTTCCTGACCGCGTCGGGGGAGATCCCGCGCCGGGCAAGGGCACGCATGGTACCGAGACGGATGTCGTCCCATCCGGTGTAGGTCCCCGCTTTAATTCCGAGGCGCATCTGGGATGTGGAGAGGACAACCCCTTCAATCCCCATCCGGCCGTAGTGGCGGTACACCGGCACCTGCCAGCCGAAGTGGTCGTAAATATACTGCTGCCGGCGGGTATTGGCGATGTGGTCCTTGCCCCGGATTACGTGGGTCACGCCGAGCAGGTGATCATCGGCGACGACTGAGAAGTTCATCAGCGGATAGACATGCGCCTTCACCTTCGGGTGGGGGGGCTGGTCAAGGATACGGAACGCCGGAAAGTCCCGCATGGCCGGATCGGGGTTGGAAAGATCGGTCCTGATCCTCACCGTGGCTCCCCCTTCCCTGAACTCATGGTCGAGCATCTTCTGCCAGAGTTCCAGGCTTTTCTCCACCGGCTGGGCACGGCAGGGGCAGGCGGTCTTTTCCTGTTTGAGATCCCTGAAGTGCTCGTTGTCACAGGTGCAGACATATGCCCCACCCCGCTCGATCAACTGTCTGCAGAGATCGTAGTAGACGGGGAGCCGGTCGCTCTGCGTCACGGTCTCCGTGATACCGAGACCAAGCCACCGGAGATCCTCGACCACCATCCCGTATGCCTCCGGATCGACCCGCTTGGGATCGGTGTCCTCGATACGGAGGATGTACCGCCCGCCATACTGCTTCACGTAGGCATCATTTAATACAGCAGCCCGGGCGTGCCCGATGTGGAGGGGGCCGGACGGGTTGGGGGCAAACCGCATGACAACCCCGTTTCCGGACTTTTCCAGGTCCGGGAGCACTTTCCGGTGCTCGTGCTTTTCTGAGAGCGAGGCGTACATATCCGGTGCACGGGTCCGGAGGGTCGCAACCCGCTCTTCCGGTGTGAGTACAGCTACGTCGGCGATTGCCTGCTTTGCAAGGGCTGATACCTCCTTTGCCCGGCCCCGCAGTTCCGGGTGGGCACCCATCACCATGCCGATCACGGCTCCTGCCTGCGGCACCCCGCCATGCTTCACGGCGTTCTGCAGTGCGCATAAAAAGAGCAGATCCTGCGGATCGTCCCCTGCCATCCTAAAAGCTCCGGGTTACAAAAAATTCACCAATATCCATCAGGAGCTGCCGCTCTTTGGAAGGAGAAAGAACGGAGAGGTGCTTGTTGCTGGTACTCACGAGATCGGATGCCACCTTTTTCACGTCATCAATCACGCCGGCATCGGTCAGTTCCCGGATGGCTGCGCTGATGTCAGCAGGCGAGAGGTCCCGCCGGTATTTCGACAGGTCAAGACCTTTCTCCCGTGCCCGGATCATGAGCAGGGTCTGCTTTCCCTCCCGCAGGTCTGACGCCTGGTCCTTCCCGCTCTTCTCTGCCGGCGTCAGCAGGTCGATTAAGTCGTCCTGGATCTGGAACGCAACACCGGTATTCAGCCCGAAGGTGTAGAGCGCTTTTACCTGTACGGCATTCCCGCCGGCAAGGATCCCGCCGATACCGGCCGCTGCCGCGTAGAGGACGCCGGTCTTCTTCCGGACCATTTCCAGGTACTCGCCCTCATCAACATCGTTGCGGTGCTCAAACGACATGTCCATGTGCTGGCCTTCGCAGATATCGGCGCAGGCTCTGGCAAGCATGGTTACTGCCCGGACTTTTGCATCGTCCCTTCCATTCGTCATGCAGATGTGCTCAAACGCACGGGAGTACAGGACGTCCCCGGCAAGGATCCCCGTGGGCATATCCCATTTCGTATGCACAGTCGGCACGCCACGGCGCAGGTTGTCGTCGTCCATGATGTCATCATGGATGAGCGTGAACGTGTGGGTCACTTCGAGCGCAAGAGCCGCGTGCAGGAGCTCGTCCGAACTGCCGGGCTTCACCGCATCTGCTGCAAGCATCACCACTGCAGGACGGAGGCGTTTGCCTCCGGCTGCAAGAAGGTGGGCTGAAGCCTTGTTCAGTTCGCCAGTCTTATCGACGAAATACCTGTCGATCATGTGATCGATCGTCTGCGCGACCGATGCCAGGTAGGCTGATAGTTCCGACATGTACTTTCTCCGGTTAATTGATCCTGAGCCGCTGCCCGTTCCTCATCATATGCACCGTGGACCCGGCAACATACCCGAGTTCCGTGGCAAAATCCGTATAGCTTGCCGTCATCTTCAGGTTCCCGTGAGCCGGGATGATATGCTGTGGCTGCAGGAGCTTGACGAACTCGTAATGGTCCTCGCGGTACGCATGCCCGCTGACATGGAGGTCCTCGAATATGCGGGCGCCGGCAAGCCTGAGGTGTTGCTCGACCATGTACCGCTGCCCGAAATTCAGCGGGTTCGGGATCACGTTGGCCGAGAAGACGACCTTGTCGCCTTTTTCAAGCTGGTAGGGAGTGTCCCCGAGAGCAAGCCGTGTTAAGATAGACCCCGGTTCTCCCTGGTGCCCGGTCACAATAGGCAGGAACTTGTCCTTGCCGGCCTTCATCATCCGCCGCATGGTCCGGTCGACCGTCCGGCGGTTGCCAAAGACACTCGTGGTCTCCGGGAACGAGACGAGTTTCATCTGCTCCGCAGTTACGGAGTACTTCTCCATCGAGCGGCCAAGCAGAACGGGTTTCCTGCCGATCTCATGGGCACATTCTGCAATCGTTTTGATACGGGAGATGTGGGACGAGAACGTGGAAACGATGATCGCACTTTTATCATCCTCGTAACTGGTGATGGTGTCGCGGACAAGATCACGGGCGATCCGCTCGCTGGGACACCGGCCCGGGCGTTCGATATAGGTGCTCTCGGCGATCAGCGCAAGAACGCCTTCTTTGCCTATCTGGAGGAACCGGGCAAAGTCCGGGGGTTCGCCGATGACCGGTGTCCTGTCGAGCTTGAAATCGCAGGCATATACAATCGCGCCGTGGGGGGTGTGGAGCACCGGTGTCACGGTATCGATGATCGAGTGCTGCGTTCTGACAAACTCGAGGATAAGGTTCTGGGACAGCGTGTACCGCTGCCCGGGACGGAGGGCGAAGAGCTTGTTATTCACGCCGATTTTCTGCTCGCCCGAGATCTGCTGCCGTATGAGCTCTGTGGTATAGGGCGTGGCAATGATCGGGGCATTGTACCGATGTGCCAGTTTCGGGATCGCTCCGATATGGTCGAGGTGCCCATGGGAGCAGACAATGGCTTTGACCGTTCCCTCGACCTCGTTCAGGCGTGTATCGTCCGGTATTGCCTTGATCTTGATCAGGTCAAGGGTATGCATATTCTCGATCTCCGCGTCCTCGTGGATCATCACCTGGTCCAGGCGGAGTCCCATGTCAAAAATGACAATTTCCTTTCCGCAGCGGACGGCGGTCATATTTCGCCCGACCTCGTCGTATCCGCCAACTGCAATAATCTCGATATCCATTCTGTATCTCCTTCTGCTGAGTTTGGTTATTCTTCCTGAAAAATTACCCGGTTTTAAGACTTATCGCTTTATCCGTGCCGGATTGTCTTTTTCAATCATCTGCCGGGTCTTCCCCGTGACATGCAGGGATGCCTTCCTGAGATCGGCAACGCATGCTGATCCGGTCAGGAACATCGCAATCGTGAGCTCCCGGTGGATCGTATCGATCGCATCCGCGAGATCGGTATCGTCCTTCATGGCTGGTTTTAGGAGCGGGAGTGCCATTCCGCACAGGTCTGCACCGAAGGCAAGTCCCTTGGCAATGTCAAGGCCGCTCCGCACACCGCCCGATGCGATCACCGGGCTGCCGGTTGCGAGCACCTCGGCAAGGCTGACAAGCGTGGGGATACCCCATGCGGCAAAACCCTGCCCGATGGAGCCAAGTTTCCGGGCCCCCCTGGTACCGCTCTCCTCTGCCCGCACGCTCTCGACTGCTGCCCAGGATGTCCCGCCCCAGCCACCGGTGTCGATGGCACGGACACCCGCACCCCAGCACCGGCGTGCCGTTGCAGCGGAGATCCCGCAACCGGTCTCCTTGACAATAACCGGCTTCTTGAAATCCCTGGCAAGGGTTTCGATGGCCGCAAAACAGCCGATCGCGTTCTGGTCCCCCTCCGGCTGGATCGCTTCCTGCAGGAAATTGAGGTGGATCGCGATCGCATCCGCCCCGATCATCTCAACAGCCCGCTCTGCCCATTCGATCCCGTGGTCGCGGAGCTGGACAACACCAAGGTTTGCCACCAGGAACGCATGGGGCGCCTCATCACGGACAACCGAGAACGTATCGGCAAGGATCGGGTTTTCGAGGGCGGCCCGCTGTGAGCCGACCCCCATCCCGATCCCGTACCGTTCCGCAGCCCGTGCAAGCCGGGCGTTTGTTTCTTTTGTACCGGGATGACCCCCGGTCATCGCCGAAATGAAGAGGGGCGAGGAGAACGTGTGGCCCAGAAACCGGCTGCGTACGTCTATTGCACCCATGTCACATTCCGGCAGGGCGTTGTGCACGAACCGGATATCCTGAAACCCGGCATCGCCGCTTTCAACCACTTCTTCCGCACAGATGCGCAGGTGATCGAGCTTTCTCGATGACGTAAACCGTTTCTTGTCGCTCATACGATCTGGTCTCCCCTCACCATCGTCCCGCCGTGGCCGGACCCTTTGAGGAAGTCCGGAACCCGCGAGACGTGAAAGATGTCTGACCCGATCCCTGCATCCGCAAGACCGAGCAGTTCATCAATTTTCCCTTTCATTCCACCGGTGACATCGGTGTGACTCGAGGTGCCGATCCGGAGATCCGGCACCGTTTTCCGGGTAATCCTCGGTACAACCTCACCTCGATCCAGCACTCCCGGTACATCGGTGGCGAGACCGACCCGGCTGATCCGGAGCGCAACCGCGAGGTAACGTACGAGCTGGTCGCCCGATACAATGCAGGCCCCTTTCGAACGGTCCATCACCACATCTCCATGGATCACCGGGACCATGCCGAGCGCGAGCATTGTTTCTATGTGGCGGCATTCAAACCCCACCAGCCGGCCATTATCCGCAATTCCGGTATGGAGCGGGTGTATCCCGACTGCCGCCACACCCCGGTCACGGAGCGCGAGAACAACTGCATCGTTGAGGTTGCTGACCGCCCGGTGCGTTACAAAGATCCCGTCCGTGTTTCCGGCAGACGCACCTTCATCAAGATGGTAGCGCTTCGCCTCGGGATGCCCGCAGGAACCGGCACCGTGGATTACGATAATCTCCCCCGCACGGGCTCCTGCAAGAGCACCGGCGATCGATGCGAGCCGGTCATGGTTGACCGCGCAGTCAGCGCTCTTGTCGGTGATGACGCTCCCGCCGATTTTCAGGATCAGCCGTTCAGACATTCTTCTCCTTTCGCATGCCTTCCGTATCGATGCCGGTCACGATCGCCCGCGCTTCACAGGCCTCGATGGCACCCGCGACCCGGTGTTTTATCTGCTTAGGGCAGAGTGCAACCATGCACCCGCCACCACCGGCACCCGTGATCTTCGCACCAAACGCCCCGGCAGTCCTGGCGGCAAGGACCATCTTTGCCAGCTGCGGGTGAACGACACCGAGCACTTCGAGAAGGGCATGGTTCATGTTCATGTACGGCCCCAGTTCCCGGGGGTTGCTGAGGTGGTGGATCGCGGTCATGCTGACCCCTTCGATAGCGTCGAGGACCGGGTTCACGATGCCGGGATGGTTCATTTTGAGTTCCGCGACCTGCTCCACCATCCTTGCCGTGCTGTGCGAGACCAGAGAATCCCCGATGACGAGGTGCATGTTCTGCGGGGGCAGCCGCCGCCGGGATCCGCCGCTGATTAGCACGATCCCCCCATACGTGGAGACCGTGGTATCCGTGGGGCTCGCCCGCCCCTTCTGCACCTTCTTCTCTATCTCGAATGCCATGTTCGCGATATCCTCGCGGGTTTTGTGGAGGCTGAACTCATCGTTGATCGCCGAGAGCGTGGCAACCGTTACCGCAGCGGACGACCCGAGGCCGGACGAGCTCGGGATCTGGGAGTTGATATAGACGCTGCCCATCACGTCCATTGCCTCGAAACAGCCATCGATATACGGGGACTTTGCCCGCTGGGGCCGTTTCGTGTCCCGCACCGTGACAAAAACCCGCGGCTTGATGGCCATGGCTATGCCGGGCTTTCCGTATACTACTGCATGTTCGCCGAACAAAAATACCTTGCCCGGCGCACTCCATGTTGCCAACCTAGATCACCGCAATACTCGCGTACCCCACGACTTCTTTCTTGTCTCCCGTAACGTCGCCGCTTGTCGCGTAGCGGATCAGTTTTCCTGTTTTCGCCCCGAGCGCTGAGCAGGCACGCACCATCGCCGTGATCGGGCCATACCCGCAGGCGGTTACCCGCCGCTCCGCGATCCGGCGGTAGAACTCCTTGGTATCAAGTGTTGCCAGCGGCTCGATTGCCCAGAGATCGTCCGATTTTGCCTTCTCCTGTGGAACATAATGTGAAAAGTCACTGGACGCAACGATCCGGACATCCCGTTTCGTCTGCTGGATCGCGTGACCGATCTTTTCTGCCAGGCGCATCGCGCTTGCATAGTCCTGCTGGCCCATCATCACCGGGGCAATCCGCGCCCGGGGGAAACGGTACTTGATAAACGGCATCTGCACCTCGAGCGAGTGTTCGTCGCGGTGGGAGAGTTCATCGGTCTCGATGTCGAGTGAGCGGACAAACTCGGCATCCGTATCAACCACCCCGAGCGGTGTCTCCCAGGGCATTTCCGATACACAGTTGATATATCCCCGGTGCGAGGGACCGATCACCACGAAGGTGCCGGAAAAACCCGGGGGGATCGCGCCGAACGCACTGGCAGCAACCTGCCCCGAATAGATATACCCTGCATGAGGGGAGACAATACCCAGAGGGTTCCCTTCTGGTTGAGTGCCTGCGAAGAACTTCTCCAGCAGCTGTTCCAGATGAGAAGGCTCCCGCGGGTAAAACATGCCGGCTACTGCGCATGTACGCATCTTCATCGGATCAACCCTCTGGTCCTTCTAATATATCCAGATATCGGTCATCAAAAAGGAGAGAACCGATTCAGAAATCAGTTTCAAAGTCCTCGGAGGTGAGGGCCGTGGAGATGCCGCGGAGACGGAGCATCTCGCGGGTTAAGAGGAAATAGATCATCGAGAGCGCCTTTCTGCCCTTGTTGTTGGTCGGGATGACGAGATCCACGAACTTGGTCATGTTGTTGGTATCGCAGAGTGCAACAACGGGAATGCCGCACTGGACTGCCTCGTTGATCACCTGCGCATCGCCGATCGGGTCGGTGACAACAATGACCTGCGGCTCGATATAGGCATCCAGGACCGGGTTCGTAAGGAGGCCCGGGATGAACCGGCCGGTCGCGGACATGGCACCGATGGTGTCGGCAAACTTCTTGGCCGGGTACTGGCCGTACTGCCGGGAGGTGACGACGAGGATATTCGGGGCCTCGTACTGGTTTAAGAATTTGGCAGCGGTCTTGATCCGTGCATCCGTCTCGCGGATATCGAGAATATACAGCCCGTCACCGCGAACGCGGTAGATGAACTTCTTCATATCCTCGCTCTTCTGCTGGGTACCGATGTGGACACCGGCTGCAAGGTACTCCTCGACGGGGATGAGCGGCTCTTTTAATTCAATTTCCATTTCATTTACAGTGGTCATAGCTGTTCCTCAATGCGTATCAGTTCGTTTAATTTGGCAATGCGTTCTCCGCCTACTACACCGCATTTTAAGAAAACGCAGGAGAATGCAGTGGCAAGGTGCGCGATGGTTGTATCCGTGGTCTCACCGGAACGGTGGCTCATAACCGTGTCCATGCCATGGGTATGGGCAAGGCGCACCGCGTCAAAGGTGTCCGTGAGCGTTCCCACCTGGTTGGGTTTTATCAGCACGCAGTTGGCTGCGTCCTTCTCGATACCCTGCTGGATGCGGTCAACCTGCGTGACGAAGATATCGTCACCGCAGACCAGGCAGCGGTCGCCGACCTGGCTGTTGAGTTCAGAGAAGGCATCGAAATCGTCTTCATGGAGGGGATCCTCGACGTAGACAAGGTTGTACTTATCGACAAGTTCCGCAACATAGGCGATCTGGTCCTCGGTGGACCGCACGGTCTTGCGGTACTTGTAGGCGTTCCCGTCCCACATCTGGCTGGCAGCAATGTCAAGCCCCATGTCAACCTCTACGTTCATTTCATCGGCAACAAGTCCGGTCGCCTCGGCAATGAGCTCAAATGCGAGGGCATCGTCAATCTGCGGTGCCCACGCACCCTCATCACCCTTGCCGCAGGCTTTTCCTTTCTTCTTTAAGAGCTCCTTCACGTGCCGGTGGACGGCTGCATTTGCGAAGACCGCTTCCTCGGTATCCGCTGCACCACCCGGCACCACAAGGAACTCCTGGATCTCGGTAGCGTTCTCCGCATGCGCCCCGCCGCCGATGACGTTCCCGAGCGGGAGCGGCAGCTCCTTTGCAAAGGCCCCGCCAAGATAGCGGAAGAGCGGGAGGCTCAGGGACGAGGCCGCGGCCTTCGCATTGGCGAGCGAGAGCGCAACGGCAACATTTGCACCGATACCCGAAAAGTCGGCAGTGCCGTCTATATCCCGGAGCTGCTCGTCGAACCCTTCCTGGTCACCGGCATCCATGCCGATAAGGGCAGGGATGAGGTTCTGGATCGCGTTATCAACGGCCTCGACGGGCGGCCTGACTTTGGCCTCCAGGGAGCCGGTACTGGCGCCGCTCGGGGCTGCTGACCTGCCGAAACCGCTGGCTGTATAGATATCGGCTTCAACGGTCGGGTTGCCCCGGCTGTCCAGAATTGTCCGAAGTTCAATAACCTCGATGGTCGTCATAGGCTGCCTACTTCCTCTTTACGGTAATGGGGATGGTATTGTTGTTGAATTCCTCGATCGCTATCTCAAGCGGATCGATCCGTGTCGTGGTGATTAGTAACGGAGCACCCATTGATATCTGCAGAGCCCTTGCTCCAATGATCCTTGCCCGTTCGTACCGGGTGTACACTTGCGTCTGCATTGTTCGTCCTCAAAATGATTGTCTTTTTTTAATGGGGTCGCTGAGATTCGAACTCAGGTCACTGCGTCCCGAACGCAATAGGATGGTCCAGGCTACCCTACGACCCCGCGGTCATCATGCATCACTTACTGGTACGGATTGAGCTCGTCAATGATCTCTTTGTGCGTCAGGAGCATGCGCCTGCAGCAGTACCGGGAAATATTAAGATCGTCGAGGATCTTCTTGGGATCCTCGCCTTTCTCCCGCCGTGCCTTGAATTCATCCCACGCAGTGGAGATGGGTTTTCCACAGGTGAAACATCGAACGGGTATCACTTTTTTAACCTCTCATCATATCTTCTGGTTTAACGATAAGACTTTTGGAACTTTGCCCGGGCTCCGGAACCGTGCGGTTTCTTGGCTTCTTTCTGCCGCGAATCGTTCACAAGGAGTGTCCTGTCATACGCGAGGAAAATGTCCTTCATCTGGGGGTCATTGTGCCACTTGACAATACCGCGGGCGAGCGCGGTCCGGACTGCCTCTGCCTGTCCCATGACACCGCCACCGGCAACATTGATGATAACATCAATGCCGTGAATCGCATTGGGGACGAGGAGGATCGGTTCGGCAATCTTCATCCGGGTGGTGTCGGAGCCGTAGGCTTCGAGCGGTACCGAGTTGACCCGGACCACACCTTTCCCGGCCTTGAGGGTTGCCCGGGCGATCGCCGTCTTGCGTTTTCCGCTTGTGTTGATGATCTTTACCATGCAATAGCCTCCTTAGAACTTTGCTCCGAGGAACGTGCACACTGCAGCGAGCGTGACGTGGTTCGGGTTGTTCAGACGGTTCATGTGTACCTCTTCGGGCACTTCCATCTCTTTGCCGACAAAGTCTACCGGGATGCCGACATAGCACTTGATGCGCTTCATCGCGTCGACGCCGCGGGGGCGCTTGTACGGGAGCATCCCGCGGATGGTCCGCTTCATGAGGTGGTCGGGCCGGCGCGGGACGAACGGGCCCCAGCGGTCGCCGGAAGCTCCGCGTTCCCTCTTGTGCCGGTAGTTGGCAAGCACCCGTGCACGGCTGCCGGAGATGATCGCCTTTTCTGCATTGACAATCGCTATCTCTTCACCGGCAAGCGCCCGCTGGGCGGTAATGCTTGCAAGGCGCCCGAGGAGCAGTCCGTCACCGTTGATTATGGTTACCATGTCTAGTTCACCTCAGGATCCGGACACCGCTGCCTTTCGGGTTGTCGCTGATAAGTTGTTCGATCGTCATGCACTGTCCCTTTGCTTCCCTGATCTTGCTCGTGGCTGATGCTGAGAAGTTCAGCGCTGCAATCTTCACAGACTGCTCCAGCACGCCGCTGCCCAGGACTTTTCCGGGAACGATGATGGTCTCACCGTTCTGGGCATAGCGGTTGATCTTGGACAGGTTGACCTCTGCATAGTTACGGTTCGGGGTCTCCAGCCTGCTTGCAATCTCGCGCCAGATCTTGGCCTCATTCTCACGCGACTTGTTCTTCAAGAGCGAGATGAGGGTGGTAAGACGGGGGTTCGTCTTCTCTACAATTCTTGTCATTTCCTGTCATCCCCTGATAATTCGCCAAGCTGTTTTTCCAGCTCGTCTGCCTGCTCCTTCAAATACAGCAGCGCACGGTTCATGATCTCTTTTACCGGCAGGGATCCGTCGCTCTCGACCATGTAAATAAAACGGTCGCTTTCGGCGGATACCGTGATTGCCGGCTCGTCCCCGATACCGCTTGAGATGCATGCCCGTTCACAGAGCCTGCACATCGAGCAGTCGGGAAGCTTTCCGGTTACAACCTGGACTTTCTTACCCTTGATCACAAGGATCCCACGGGGACACTCGTCAACGCAGAGACCGCAGGCGTCGCAGGCGTCGCTGATGGATACGACCGGATGGTTCTTGTACCCGCAGACGAGTGTCGGCTGCCACTTGGAGTGTGCCCGCCCGGTATTGAGGATGGCACGGACTTCGATGACGAGTTTCTGCCCTTTCGTGAGTTTCACGATGGGGATGTTGTCGTATACCGGTGCTGCCTGGGGGTCCTGCGGGATCAGGTCGCTTGACATGACCGTCTTCGGGCCCTCAACGCTGAGGGTATACGTTGCCGTGCAGCCCGGGCATCCCGCCCCTCCGCACGCACATTTGTCCTGAGTCGAATAGGTTGAAAGGTCGGTTTTGAGGGGAATGAGCCCGACGCGGTGTGCCAGCATCTCGTCGAAGAGTGCGCTCGTGTTATCATAGATGCGCACATCCTCGATGGCAAGGGTCGGTACTTCACCGATCATTGCCCGGCGGAATGCATTGGCAAAGGCCGTGCTCGCTCCCGAGAGCGTGAATCGTGCGAGGGAGTCGTCCAGACTGGCGAATTCGATCTCCATCAGACTCTCCTTCCTCTCCTGCCACCCTTGGGCCGGCACGAGTCATGGGGAATCGGCGTCACATCTTCGATACGGCCGATGCGCATCCCTGCACGGGCAAGGGCACGGATGGCTGCCTGGGCACCGGGGCCGGGACTTCTCTGTTTGCCCTGGCCGGGTGCGCGTACCCTGACATGGACACCAACAATCCCCTTTTCACGGGCGGTCTGGGCAACATTACCTGCCATCTGCATTGCTGCATAGGGCGAGCTCTCGTTCCGGTCCTGCTTGACGACCATACCACCGCTTGACTTGGTCACGGTTTCGGCACCGGAAAGGTCAGTGATGGTGATGATGGTGTTGTTGAAGGACGCAAAGATATGGGCGATGCCCCATTTTTCCTTGTCATTTGCCGCCATGTTATCTCCTTCCTCCCCGTGCGGGGTATCCACCAAATCCGCCTGGAGCCGGCTTGGGGTTGGATGCGGGTTTCGCTATCCGTACCTTCTCGGCATGGGCGTCGCTCACGAGCGGGGATGTGCCGGAATAGGCGATCTGTGACTCGTCCGTGCGGGTTACAAGGTAACCGGGGATGTTGACACGTCTGCCGGCAATGGCGATATGGCCGTGCGTGATCAGCTGGCGGGCCTGTTTCGGCGACCTCGCAAGACCCCTGCGGTAGACCACCGTCTGGAGACGGCGTTCGAGCTGGGTCTGGACCTTGAGCGAGAGGACTGCATCGATGTCCGCGTCGGGACCGAGCAGACCTGCACGCTGGAGGTGGCCGATGAGCTCCTCTTTCTTGGCCGCGTACAGGTCCTTGTGCGCACCACTGGACCCGAGGGCCAGCAGGTTGCGGGCGCCCTTGCGGTACTTGCGCAGGTGCTCCTGGGCTTTCCAGACCTCGCGCTTGTTCCGGAGACCGTACTCGATGACGAGACGGGTCTCGGCTTCAATACGGGACTTCTCCCACGGGCGCTTGGGGGTCTGATAGGACTTGTGATTCTTGCCTGGGTATCCCATGGTTACGAGCCTCCCGCGGATTTCCTCTTGACACCGACGGTCGTTCCGGTCCTGCCGGTTGACTTGGTGCGCTGGCCGCGGACCTTCTGGCCGGTCTCGTGGCGGATCCCCTTGTAACAGCGGATCTTTCTCATGAGGTTGACATCTTCATCCTTCTGGAGCGCTACATCCGGGCCAATGAGGTGCCTGACCTCGCCGGTGTAGACATCCTTGGGACGATTTGCCATCCACGACGGGATCTTGCCTGAGTATTGTTCAACAGCGACACGGAGCCGGTTGACCGATGCCTCGTCCATGCGGCCAAGGGTGGCGTATTCGTCGACATTCGCCATACGGGAAATAACCGTAGAGGTATGCCGGCCAACGCCCTTGATGCCGGTCAGGGCAACCCTGACGGATTTTGTACCGTCAAGATCGGTGGTTCCAACCCTTACAAAGTATTTTATGTCTTCTTCCTGAGCCATCCAATCCCCTCGTTGTGTGAGATTTTCTCTTTTGAGCGCTGAGGGAGGGATTTGAACCCTCGAGTCCCAAGGGGACACAGGTTTAGCAAACCTGCGCCATACCTGGCTTGGCTACCTCAACAGAGGAATCTCGCATCTTTACAGACACTCGCAGCGGATAGTCGCTGCTCCATGAATGGTGCTTTATAATATGGTTGGGGTTGGTTAATAAGTGTTACGCAGGTTTACCATGCCGGGACACGGTTGGCAGGATACGTTACCATTCAGAATAACAGCGGGTGGTTATGTCCGTACCTGCACCCTGTTGATTGTGCTTGCGAGAAGTGCTCGCTTTTCTTCATATCTGCGTACGGCTGCAATAGTATTTCAAGCAATTTGGATGAAAGTCCCTGATCCTCCGGGGGCGCCCTGGCACGCGCTTCCGTGCCATACGGTAACAACAACCGGGACTGCCGGCATCCTCCGCCACGGGAAAGCCGAGGAAAAAGGGGAGAGTTCAGAGTGCGTTCACGAGCGAGGAGCGGGTGACAATTCCCGCGAGCTTGCCCTTGTCCATGACCGGCACCGAGCTGATGTTCTTCTTCAGCATCAGGGTGACCACATCGGACACCGTTGCCGTCCGCTCGATCGAGACGAGCGGGGAACTCATGATATCCTTGACAAGCAGGTTCCGGATACGGCGGTCCTGGTGGTTGTTTTCAACTGCCTCGCGGAACCTGCGCATTGCGATGGCCACATCCGTTTCCGTAACAATCCCGGTATACTTTTCATGCTCGGATACGATGAAGCGGTTGATATTGTCATCAAGCATACGGCGCCGGAGGTGGACCACGCGTTCCTCGGCTTCAATGGTAATTGCCTTCTCCAGGGCACCGTCAATCGCGCCATCAGGCTGGAATTTCTTCAGCAGGTCGCCTGCACTAACCTGCCCGATCAGCTTGTGATCGCTGTCGTATACCACGACCAGCTTGTAGTGCTGGAGCAGCGGGACGAGGATATTGACATTCTCATCGGGATAGACACTGGTAAAGTCTTCCTCCACAACACTCGCAACATGGATAGCTGTGGGTACAATCGAAGAGTTCTGTTTACTGCCCAGCTTCTCCGCTATCGCTTTCCGGGATACCGTCCCGACAACAGAGTTGTTATTGACTGCAATGAGCGGGTCGATGCCTTCGTCGAGCATCTTATCGAGCGCTTCGGTGATCTTTGCAGATTTTGCGATTGTTGTTGGCTTTACCATTACGTCCTTGATAAAAATCTCTTTTGTCATTTCGCCACTTCCTTTATGATATCATCGCGTTTTATAATCCCGGTAACTGTGCCGTTCTCCATGACAACAAGGCTGTTGACATGGTGTTTCTCCATCAGTGCAAGGGCGTCGGGGACTGGTGTTGCAGGCGATGCCGTGATAACAGGACTCGTCATGACATCGCCGGCGGTCACGGAAGCCACGGCCATAAGGGCAGGTCCCCGCAATCCGTCCTGGGTCTCGCGTCGTAGTATGGTCACATCTTTTCCTATCACGCCCGATACTTTCGGCTCGTCTTCATAGAATGCAAGGTTGGTCTCGGTAATAATGCCGGCAGGGGTGCCGTCATCCTCGGTCACGAGTACCTTGTCATTGCGTTCGCGCATCACGGTGATCACGTGGTTGAGCGAGTGGTTGCGGCTCACGGCCGGCACATCCTCCATCACGTCCCCGACCGGGTAGGTGATCTGCCGGACGAGGGCGGATTTCATCAGATCCGTCTTGGTAATTATGCCGGCCACAACACCACCATCCACTACCGGCACACTGCTGAAGTTCTGTTTGGTAAATATCCGTGCGATGGCTTTGACCCCGGTATCGGGTTGGACCACGACAGGGTGTTCTGTCATGAGGACTCCCACCGGGATCCGGTCGAGCGGGCGCCGGCGCCAGGCCGGTTCTCCCTGCCGCATGCGGTACGCAATATCTTTTTTCGTGAGGATCCCCACAAGGACCCCGTTCTCCATAACCGGGAGGCGAGAGATCTTGTGGCGGACCATCAGGTTGCGGGCATGGGCAACGGTTGCGTCCGGGGACACGACATGAACCGGTGCAGTCATAATGTCACGTGCGAACATAGCGTTTCACTCCTTCGCGAATGCTTTGACAAGGTCGAATTCGGTCACGAGCCCGATCAGCCGGGAATCCTCTATTACAGGAAGCGCCCCGATGTTCCGTTTGAGCATCTCGCGGGCTGCCTCGTTGATGCTCCGGTCGGGCGTCGTGGTGATAAGCCCGCCGGCAACCAGGGTGCGGACCGGCAGCGCGGTTATCTCTGCAACATTGCCGGTGGTGAGGCGGGCAAAAACCTCCCTGCTCCCGAGGTACCGCATGATATCGGTCGCGGTGATGATCCCGTAGAGTACGTCATCGCTCACGACCGGCAACCGCCGGAAGCGGTAACTGGTCATGTCCCGCGTGACCTTCGCGATCGGGCAGTCCGGTGCGGTGACGCGGAGGGATGTGGTCATCACGTCTTCGACATTAAGCGCGCTCCGCTCGGCACCAAGCACCCGGAGTACATCGCGTTCAGTAACGATCCCGACAAGCGTCCCGTCATCCCCGATGATAGGAAGACCCCCGATCTTCTTTACCGTGATAACCTCGACCGCGTCACGGATGCAGGCATCGTGCCTGAGCGTCACCGGTTGCTGGGTCATGATCGTCCGGACATTCTCATTCACGGCAGCGATCAGATTGCCGTTGTGCCGGACCTCCACGAGGCGGTACTTGTCACCCCCTCCCATGAAGTTGATGATATCTCCCGAAGTTATAATCCCCCGCAGTTTTTTTGTGCCGGCATCGGTTACCGGAAGGCGGCGGAATCCGCACCGGGTCATCTGTTCGACGGCGCCAATAATGCTCTGGCTCGGGGGTACTGAAATGACGTCGTGCGTTGCGATCGCCATCACTTCGCCCTCCTGCTCTGCGATATGGGATTTGAACTCCACCGGGCCACGATCGAGTTTGCCCTGCATTTTCAGGAGCCGATCGTCACCTTTCACGATCCGGTCATTCTGGTGCATTGATCACCCTCCGACTGGGTATGGGACCTGTGACACGCCCCGCCCGGGACCGGCCAGAGGTTCCTGACATATTCTCTCGTTTCTGTTCTGCTCTTATTCCGCTCATGCAAGTGCGACAAGGACGTCATGCCGGTCAATGATCCCGACAAGCCGGTCTCCGTCAAGGACGGGCAGCCGGCTCACGTCATGTTTCACGAGCAGTTCTGCGGCAGCGCTGACCGGCTCCCCCGGTCCGATAGTGACGACATCTGTTGTCATTACACCTTCAACCGACGTACGGGCGTGTTCAGCAATGACCGCACGCGCCCGCCGGGAACTGATCAGGTCGCGCCGGGAGATGATCCCGACGAGCCGCTTCTTCTTAAGGACCGGGAACGCAGAGAAGCCACTCTCAACGATCAGAGAGAGGACCTTCTGGATCTCATCATCCGGTGCCACGGCCACTACGGTACTGCTCATCCGCGCTCCGACGGTCCCGTGCAGCTCGTTCCGCGAGATGATCACCGGGAATATGTCCGAGAGGAGGATCCCGCCGCTTACGCGGGGTTCCGGGTCCACCACCGCAGCACTGTCGGTACGGTAGCTCTTCATAGCCCGTGCCGCTGTTTCAATGGAATCCGCGGGATGTACCATCGGCGCTTCCTTGATGAATCCTTCAATGGTTACATTCGATTTCGTTGCGGTCACCCGCAGACCGTCTGTGATGTCGATATAGCCGAGCAGGTTTTTTTTCGCGTCGACAACATAGACCTCACGGAAACGGTCATCTCTCAGGATCTGCCGTGCCTTGGTTATCTGGTCATTGGGTTTCAGCACAGGGATCTCAAGGATGAAATCCTGTGCTGTCTTCATGTGATATTATCCTCCTCACGGCAGCGCGGACAGAGCATGACACTGTCTACCCGCTTGAGATCATCAGACATCTGGCTGCAGCGGCCGCACATACCCGGCTCAACCGTTTCTTCGCGGTTGATCTCGATGAGGTCCATGAGGAGATCGTTCTGCTCATTGGACACGGCAAGAAGATCCCGCACGGTTACAATACCGATGACTTTCTGGTGCTCATCGATAATCGGGAGTCTCCGTACCTTATGCTTCACCATCATCCTTGCGGCATCACCGACAGTCTTGTCCGCACTCACCGTAATGAGTGGCGTACTCATGATATCGTTTACGTGCACTGTACTTGGCTTGAGGTCCTTTGCCACCACCTTGCATGCAATGTCCTCCTCGGTTACGATGCCGATGGGCTTGTTGTGATCGAGGATGATAACGCTGCCGACTTCATCATGGCACATGGCTTTAGCCGCTTTTGCGACTGTTGCCTCGATGCCGATTGTCGTCAGCTTGCGATTCATCACCTCACGCAGGGGAACACGGGTCTCAAACCGGATCGCGTTTGAAGTCTTTTTCATGAGTCACCTCCTTGAAGTGCTGTATCTGATGTTTACAATTAGCATACTCCCTTTCCCTTGTATAAATACAATTTGGCAATGGCAACAGCCCATGCACCACAGTAATACTACGCAACCGGAAAATGCCCGCCCATGATTTTTTTCTACCGGCGGTTGGACCGCGACCGTTACAAGAAACATAATAAAGAGCGTATTCTATACACTAATAACGAACAAAAGTGACTGCACGTACCGTTGTATACCTGCGCAGCCAATGAGGTGGAGTTTGAAGATATTTTATCAGACCATGGGCAAAATCAAAAAGAAATTTTCCAGTTTCGTTGCCCGCTTTTTCAAGAAGAAACGGACCCGCATCGGCATTTACGGCCCGCCGAATGCCGGGAAAACCACCCTTGCAAACCGTATCGCCCGTGACTGGACCGGCGATGCTGTCGGCCCGGTCAGCGAGATCCCGCATGAGACCAGGAGAGCACGGAAGAAGGAGAACATCATCATCTCCGGGGCAAACGGCAGCACGGTGACCATGGATATCGTGGATACGCCGGGTGTCACCACCAAGGTTGATTACCACGAGTTCCTCGAATTCGGGATGGAAAAAGACGAAGCGATCATCCGTGCCCGGGAAGCAACCGAAGGCGTTGCAGAGGCAATGCACTGGCTCCGTGAGGATATCAACGGTGTCATCTACATGCTCGACTCGACCCTGGATCCCTTTATGCAGGTCAATATCATGATGATCGGGATCATCGAGGCCCGCGGCCTTCCCGTGATCATCGTGGCCAACAAGATCGATCTCCCCGATGCTGCCCCGGCCAGGATCCGCAGCGCGTTCCCCCAGCACCCGGTTGTCGCCATCTCCGGTCTTGAGGGCCGCAACGTGGAAGACCTCTACGAGACCATGCTTGAATACTTTGGGTGAGCGCAATGCCGCACAAGTGTACAAAATGCGGGCGGGAATACAGGGACGGATCCACCGAGATCCTGAAAGGGTGCGCAAGCTGCGGCAACAAGAGGTTCCTCTATGTAACAGAAGACCAGCTGAACAAGGACGTGCTCGAAGAGAAGTCCATCGAGGAGATCGCGGGGGAGTCAAAAGAAGAGGTCCTCGAGGTTATCGAGCCGAAAAAGAAGAAAGAGGTTGAGATGTACGACCGGGTGGAGACCATCCGGATCGTTGCACCCGGCTCCTATGAGCTGAACCTCGAGAAGATGGCCGAGAGCGACGAGCGGATCGTCAGCGTGGGCAAGGAAGGCTCCTACATCATCGATCTCATGTCAATGTCCAAGGACGAACCAAAGAAAAAGAAGGGAAAGAAGAGATAAGATCGCTTCTTTTCTGTTTTTCTCATTAATTTTTTCAGGCACCCGCATCAGCCCCCCCACGTATGCCACCAGTTCCCCCAAAGGGGGATTGGGCACAAATACGATGCTCACGAAAAGGGAGCAGATCTTTCCTGAAAACTCAAACAAAGTCACTTTTTGTGCTCTGTAGAAACGCACATGAACGGGAGTTCACACTCAAACCGTGAAAATCGGCAAAAGAATGTGGAGATTACGAGGGTTCCCCCCCTCAGGGCCTCTCCGAGGCACGGCGGGGCAAGAC
>DAPW01000008.1 GCA_002502245.1 Methanoregula sp. UBA154 | reverse complement strand
TTCAAACACCTGTGACTATTTCTACAGAGACTGAATATGCTCGGTAATCATGTAATATTTTCCTATGAATTGTGTTCCTGAGATACTCAGGAATTAACGGGGAAATGGAAAATTTCAGAAATATCACCGAATTTCGTCTGATCGTACTGTGAGATGCATACGCGGCCGGGGTTGGTGCTCAATCACTGCTGGATGTAATCTTATGGCAAGGCACCGGCGCATTGCGGTAATTATATAAACAAATCTTGAAGAAAATCTTATCTTGGAAATGAGGGTGTAAGATGACATCACATGGATTGTTACGAATGGGACTTTTAGTCCTTCTTATTACTTCCTGTATCGGAGTAATAAGTGCTGCCCCGACAGGTTTTCACACATGCGGGGCGATTTACATTGGAGAAACGGTTGATGTAACTAAATGTGTATCTGGAGAGTATGTGGGCTGGTGGGCTTCCACTGCTGACAGATATACAACAATTCCATCTTTTGGGATCCAGATAGTAGATAAACAATCATTCTATGCTGACCCTCGTTTATCCGGTTATACCGGAAATTGGTATAATTTGGAATCAGATTTCTCATCAGACCCTACGAGTGTAGCATTCACGATCCTTGAACCTCAATCCTGTGGGACTATTTATATTGGTGATATAGTTGACGTATCAAAATGTGTTACTGGTGAGAATGTTGGCTGGTGGGCTTCTGCTGCCGATATATATACAACTTTACCATCAAAGACAGTCGGGATAACAAATGAACAATCATTCGATGTAGCTCCGAATAATTTCCTCGGTTCTTCCGGAGCCTGGTATAATCTGGATGTAGATTACAAACCGACCAGTGTGGCATTCCAGGTCATGGAACCAAAGAATTTCTGTGGATTTGTTTCCATTGGCGATACGATTGACGTATCCAAATGTGTTTCTGGCAAATCTATTGGCTGGTGGCCTTCCGCTGCCGATAGAATGTCAACATTACCTGCAGTCCAGATGGGAATTACCGATAAACGATCATTCTCTGTTTCATCCGGGTTTACCGGATATGACGGAAGCTGGTATAATATCAATCCGAAAACAGGATATGCAGGTACGCTGGCATTTTTTGTACTCTAATAACATTCATTATTTTTAAAGAATTTAATTACAACAGGGTTTGATTTGAACAAAAATAGTCAAACACTGCTGGTAATTGGATTTGAGATGGCAAGCTCCAGAGCAGAACTTTTTTCTTTAAGGTTGTCCGGTACCAGCATCCGTTGCGAGGAACGACGACGCCCCCCGGCGGGACGCCCTGAGACGGATCAGGGACAAGATTCATGGTTGAAAACACCGCACTGCCCCGCCGTGCCTCGCAAAGGCCCTGATGCGGGGAGGACTCATTCACCTGTCCGCTCGTGAATAGAGCTCAATTCAACGATTCATGACAGAGAAAAAATGTTGCACTGCCTCTCATTCTCCGGAGAGGCCACTGGCGGGGAGGACTCCTGATTCTGTTCATTTTGTCAATACCTTGATTCAACCATTCACATCAGGGAAAAATGACAAAATACTTCACTCCCTCGCAGTGCCTTGGAGAACCCTGCAACAGGGAGCCCTCATATTTTTTCCCGGATGCAGACCGGCGGAGCGTGACTCATTCAGGATTGTATTCGGATTTTCTGACAACACTGGATAAGGATGTTCAGAATCCGGGATCCAGGCGCAGGCTGCTGAACATGTATATCGAAAGATTATCCTGCGTATCGTCGTCGGTGTCCGTCGTGGTACGGTAGAGCGTGAATACCCCGCTATGGTTCTTACCGGTCACGATATACGCGGTTCCGGTACCCTGGGTATACCCGGTAGCATTTTCAATCCTGGCAAAATCCACCCGAACTCCCGGGTAGGAAACCCCGGCTACGGGGACCTGGGCGATGCCGGCAATGGTGAACGCATCATGGTCCGGCTCATTCGCACAATGCTCCGGGTCGCCGAGAACCGCGTTGAAGATATCTTCGTACGCAACCCGGCCGTCCACCGCACGGGGCCAGATGTCCCGGTCGCTCTTCACGACAGCCGAGTAAAAAAGGGTACGGCGATCGGGGGAAAGGTACCTGCGGAGTTCCTGATCCAGATCATAGGCAAGCGTGACCGAGCAGTCGTTCAGTGAATGACGATACTCCGTGAGGGGAAGGGTGGTACTGCTGGTACTCCACTCCGCCGGGTAATCAAGGGAATACTCTGCACCGGTATACCGCATAAAACCATTGGACAACAGGATCCCTGCCGGACGCGGGGGGGAAGGTGACGGCAGGGCCGGGCCGGTTGTGGCAGGCAGGGTGGACGGGGCGGGAATGACACCGGTCTGCACGCTGAGCACAGGAGCGGAGGGGATAAAAACGGGAACCGGTGTTCCGGTCCAGCCAGTATCCACCGGGACCAGCACCATGGTGTTATCCGGCCGTGTGCAACCACTGCATACGAGGAAGGCACAGACCAGCACAAGAACACCGATAGAACGTCGGGTTGTCATCAGTGTTGTATATACATCGTTTGTATATAAACAGGGGTATCGGTTCATCCTCGTCGTGAGGATATGCCCGTGACTGCGGCCAGGTAAAAATGGGATGGCTGCGGGCTCACTCTCCGCGTTCTCCGGGCAGTAATAGAGAGAGGATACTCTCCCCGGAGGGAAATCTCACGAGATTGTTATCAGGTGACTAAAAGAGAAGGGAGTAGTGTATGAGAAATAGCGATAAAATAACGCTGCCGAAAGAGAAACGGGACGAGATGGTCCAGGCACTACAGCATTATTTTTCAACAGAGCGGGAGGAAGAGATCGGTAACCTGGGTGCCGGCCTGATGCTGGACTTTATCACGGAAGCGCTGGCCCCTGAATTTTACAACCAGGGCGTGTATGATGCGCACCGGTACATGAAAGACGCGGCCGAAGACCTGTTATCCATCCGGAAATGATGACGGCTGCGTTCAGGGAGCCCCTGCCAGGGCGAACAGGGCCATGACGGCGGGAGGACTTGTGAATCTGTTCGCTTGTATAAAACCCCGGTTCAGCCTGATTATAATCCGGAAAAAGCCGGAAAACCCCTGTCCCGGACGCGTGCACCGCAGATGTGGTCCGGAGCCTCCCTTTTCACCGTGGAATTCCGCCAGGGCAACCGGAACTGCCATAAAGGATCCCTTTAACAAGAAAACATTAATCCCCTTAAAAAATGTTAGGTCTTATCATGAGAACGAGAGCATGCTGCCTCTGCGTTGTGCTGCTTGGGGTCCTGATAATTTTTTCCGGATGTACCAACGCAGAATTACGGGGAGAAAAGACAACCGCACCGACACCGACACCGACGCCCGCCGTCATTTCAACGCAGGATCCCGTCATCGGAACCTGGTCCTGGACCATGTTCGACAAATCAAAGACAATATATTACACCTTCACCGCTGACGGACGGTATCAGACGTCGGATTCCATAAGCACAAGTTCCGAGCAGGGGACCTGGGAAAAAGAGAGCCAGAACCAGTACAATGTTACCGTTGAGGGCAGGAAGACGATCCTGTTCGAATACCAGCCTGCAACAAATTCCCTGATACGATCGGATTCCCCGGACCTGCGGATAATCCCGTTCAGACCGGCAACACCCACACCCACACCACTCCCGACAACAACCCCGGCTTTACGGATCGGGGATTTTGAGATATACAATCCAACCTGATACGGGCGGGAGTACTCCCGGCTTCTTTTTCCCCGGCTGAGACGAACGTTCGGCAGTCATGCCGGCAGGTACCCGGGCGCGCCGTTCCGGGTCCGGTGTGGCAACCACCCGATTTTTCAGATGAAATGTACCGGTTTATCCGGAATTCTCAGAAGCCGGCCCGGTTATTCTTCCCGGATCCTGGAAAGACACCACACCTGTTTAAAGAAATTACCGAACAAAAGAAGACTGACGATTTCACTCAGTCATATATAATCCGGAAAAATGAAAGAAAAACGTCCTGCCTCCGCTATGCCCCGCGAGGGGCCCCGAAGCGGGGGACTTTCAAAAAAAAGGGGGAAAAGAGATATCATGCGCCGGACTGCCACTCTGCAGACATTTATCATGAACCCCGCCGCCCCCGGCGGGGCGCCCCCGCGGCGGATAGGGGACAGAAAAAACAGAGAGAATAACGCAAAAAACCGCACTACCCCGCCGTGCCCCGGAGGGGCCCTGAGGCGGGGAGCACTCATATCTTTTCTCGGCTTGATAGAGTCCTCTCGAGAGTAAAAAAAAGATTCCCGGCTCCTCAATACCTCATATCTTCCGGAGCTTCCGGTTCACTTTCTCGAAGAAGTTGCGTTTCACGTCAACGAAGAGCGCGGGCTTGTCGGAGCGGCTGACCGCGATCGTGCTGGATGTCCCGAGCTCGATCGTCTGCTGGCCGTCCATGACCAGGTTCGCGGGCTTCGTGCTCTCGAGCCGGATCTCCAGCTCGCGGTTGCTGCTGATCAGGTGCGGGCGCGAGGAGAGCAGGTACGGGGCGAGCGGGACGAGGAGGAAACCCTCCACCCGGGGGTCGACGATCGGGCCGCCGGCGCTCATCGCGTAGGCGGTGGAGCCGGTGGGGGTGCTGATCAAAAGCCCGTCCGCCCGGAACTGCTCGGCCACGACCCCGTCGACCACGATCGAGAAGCGGAGCATCTTTGCCGGCCGGGTCGTGACGATCAGCGCCTCGTTTAAGGCCGTGCCGAGATACTCCCCGTTCTTCCGGAGCGCGATCCGCATCCGTTCCTCGACCGCAAAACCGCCGGGCAGGGTCCGGATGAACGCGGGGGCTTCCTCGGGTTCGAGATCCGCAAGGAACCCGACCTCGCCCCAGTTCACCCCGAGAACGGGCGCCGGCCGGGCCATCTGCTGGACCGTGCGGAGGATCGTCCCGTCCCCGCCGACCACGATGACCGCGTCGGCGTCAGCCCCGGCGAGCGGGACGCCGTGCTCCCCGAGCGCCGATGCCGTATCATCGTCCAGCGAGACCGTACATCCCTCCGCGGCGAGGAGGGTGCGGATCCGGAGCACGAACGCGAGCGCGTCGCGGTTGTCGATGCGGGAAACGAGCAGTATCTTCATCCTCTCACCTCAGGTACTCGATCACCTTGTGGTGCAGCAGCCCGTTCGTGGCCACGAGGCAGCGCCCGACCGTCACTTCATTGGGGAAGCGGATCACGTGCCCGTTCAGGTCCGTGACCCGCCCGCCGGCCTCGGCGCAGACGAGCATCCCGGCCGCTGCGTCCGTGACGCGGAGCGTTCCCCGGAGGTCGATGAACCCGTCAATCCGGCCGGCGCCGATGTAGCAGAGCTCGAGCGCGGAGGCCCCTAAAAGCCGCCAGCGCCGGATCTTCTGGCCGAGCTGCATCACCCGCGTTGGATCGAATTTCCGGCCGTACACGCTCATGGCGCATTCGTCGAGGGTACTGACGGCGGAGACCCGGATGGGCCGGCCATTGCACCGGGCAAACTGCCCCTTCTCGGCCGTGAAGGTCTCGCCGCTCGCCAGGTTCCGCACGAACGCCTTCTGCGTATACCCCCCTTCCGCATAGGCGATGGACAGGGCATAGAAGGGGATGCCGGCAACCGCATTGAAGGTCCCGTCCACCGGGTCCAGGAACATCGTCCCCTTATCGCCCGCAAGGGGGACCTTCCCGGCCTCCTCGCTGATGAGGAGGGAGCAGAGCGGGTGCTCGGAGAGGTACGCGAGCACGCAGTCCTCCGCCACCTGGTCGATCTTCTTTGTCGGGGTCAGGTCCGCCCCCATACGGACCGTCTCGCCCCCTTCCGTGGTCCCCACGAGATCGCGGATGCCCTCCTCCACCAGGTCCCCGATCCGGTCACATGCCGAGAAAAAGTCCATGCAGGAAATCACCCGTTCCGCTCATCTGTGCTGTATTTATGTACAACAATAGAGATAAATTACTAACGCGTTTATAAACTTATGACATTTTGGATGGATCAACATGAAGGAACAGACTGAGATCGGAAAGATCAAGGAAGGACGCTATATCGTTATCGAGGAAGAGCCGTGCCGGGTCGTCAGTATCGCCACCTCAAAACCCGGTAAGCACGGGGCTGCCAAGGCACGTATCGATGCCATCGGGATCTTTGACGGGGTAAAACGGTCGATCGTATTTCCGGTATCTGCCAAGACCTATGTCCCGGTCGTCGAGCGCAAGAGCGGCCAGGTCCTCTCCATTGCCGGGAACACGGCGCAGCTCATGGACATGAAGGACTTCACCAACTTCGAGATACCCATTCCGGAGGAGAAGAAGGGGACGATCGAGGTGGGCAAGGAATACATGTACATCGAGTCCATGGGCAAGAAGAAATTCGACTGATTTTTTCACCATATCGTCTCCCCCATCTCTTTTGCAGTGTTGTGACGAAGAGCGGATGCTGCCGGGATAACCTGCCGGAACAATATCAGAAAAACCGCTCTGCAGGAATCCCTCGTACCATTCTGATACTCTTGGGGGCTTCGCATCCGCCGCTGGGGCATCCCCGGATTGTGATAACACCTGGTTACTTGATCAATCTTGAATGAGGACAGTACAGATAATTCCAAGGCATCGCATGCACCCCCGCGAAGGATGGGGGGGCTGGCGCAAAGAGTTAATCTCATCTTTTAACAGAGTCCTGTGAAAAATTGAATTTTTTCAGACAGAATAATGGGGGTTGAGACCCCCACACCCCCGATTATGATATTCACCGCCGCCCCCGACGGGGCGCCCCCGCGGCGGATCAGGGACGATAAGCATATTTGAAAACACTATACTGCCCCGCCGTGCCTCGGAGAGGCCCTGAGGCGGGGAGGACTCGTAAATCTGTTCGCTTGTACAAAACCTCAATTCAATTAAAAACCCGGGAAAATAATCGGAAACCTCCCTGCCCCGCCGTGCCCCGCGAGGAACCCTGAGGCGGGGAGCCATCGTACATCTGGTTGCCGGTTCTCCGACTTCCATCAGGAATCCATGACCCGGAAAAAACGGAGACAACCTTCCGGTCCCCCGTTCCGGAAAGAAGCCCTTATGCGGGAAGCTCTCGGAATGATTGTGACCGTTCAACAATGTTCATCGTTCCGGCATGAACTCCACCGGTTCATGCCCGTTTCTCCAGAGCAAAAAAAACCGGCAACCGGGCAGCAGGATCCGCTCGCTGGAGGATTTCGCAGGACAACAGGCCAAGATTACCCGGTTTCAGTATACCGGGCCGGGACCTGGATGTCAATACTGTACGAGTTGACGAGTTTTGCCGTGATGATGAAATAGTAACTCCGCTCGCCTTCAAAGAACCGTTCCGTCCACGGGCGGGGATCGGCTGAGAGCATGATGGCGGGGGCATCCCGGCCCGACCGGGGCGTCGGGCTCGCGGAAGCGGTCCAGAGGTCGAGGTCAATCCCGCCCGGCGGGCTGATGTTCCGGACAATGCGGCCCGGGTCGCCGGTCTCCACAACCTGGATCGTGAACTCCGGTCTTGCACCGGAATAGGACCCGTGCACACCGCTCCAGGAGCCTTCCGAGCCTTTCACGGGCGTGACAACCGCAGGGATAGTCTCCGGGACCGGGTCGACCGTGTACACCAGCTCCCAGTACGGGAACGGGATCTGCACGATCCGGGTTGTACCGCTGAACGAGCCGTTGATCCGGGCAAAGGAGACCATGGTCGTGTTCAGGGGCAGGTTGTCAAAGCGGGTGGCGGTCAGGCTCGGTTCGGCAGGGCGGATCCCGTAGACCGAGGGATCGACAAACCCGATGGCCTGCACCGTGGCAGTGACGGCAGGTGAGCGCACCGGAGCAGGTTCCGGGGTTGTCAGGACCGGAGTCAGGACCGGAGTTAGTGTAGCATTTCCCGCAGGTGCTGCCGGTTCCGGGACCGGCGTGCCAATACGGGCGAGCTGACCGGCGATCATGGGTTTTACGACCAGTGCCAGGAGGAGGACGAGGAGAATGGCAGCAACCCCGTACAGGACGTCGTTTCTATCCATGACCGTTCCAGTAGATCCTGAACGGTTTCACCAGATAAAATCTCGTATACCCCGGGCGCGGGGCCGGACCATGCCGGGTTTCCCCCCGCGCCCCTGCCGGGAATGCCGGCCGGCACGGGCGGTCCCTGTCACCGTTCCCCGCTTCACGGAGGCGATGTGGCAATGCACGCGGCGGGCAGGGTGCTGTTCCGGGCAGATCTCCCTGATAACTGCAGATTTTTAACCTAAAAATCTGGAAATGTTCCGGAACCTGCCCCGTTCGAAAACCATAGTTATAAATATTATCATATCCTGAAATCAGTTAGAGGCAATGGTTACGCCAGTAGCCATACTCGTGATTCAGGTGAAATTATGACACAACTCCAGTCTGATGAGAACGGGTTCACCGGTCTTGAGGCAGCGATCGTGCTTATCGCATTCGTTGTTGTTGCGGCGGTGTTCTCCTATGTGGTCCTTGGCGCCGGGTTCTTTGCAACCGAGCGGGCCTCGGAGACCGTGTACCGGGGTGTTGAGACAACCAGTACCAACATCCAGATGATCGGCAACATGTATGGTATTGCATCGAACCCGGAGAACGGCATCGACGAGATCTGGTTCACCATCGGTCTTGCGCCCGGTTCGTCCTCTGTCGACCTGACAAAGATGAAGATCATCTTCTCAACGCCGGCAACTGACCTCCAGACGCTCTCGTACAAAGCCGAAGGGAATCCGTCACTCACGGAATTTTCCACTGAACTGGATGGGAAGGCGGTAGACACGATGGCCCAGGGCCAGCAGGTCGAGGTCCGGTTCATGGTTGCGCCGGTACCGGCCAACACCAAGATGAACATCGAGCTCCGGCCCGCCGTGGGTGCCGCCCTGCCGTTTGCCAAGATCTCTCCGGTAACGATCACCAAGACCAACGTTCTCTGATCCATCCTCCCTTTTTTATTCGGGAGAATGCAGTTTTCGCTACTCCGGAGTGTGTACAACGTTCCCCCGCCGCCACCCGGGCATCCGTTCATTGCATCGGACCGGCATCGTCAACAAGGCGCTTCCCGGCGGGGACAGGCCGGGAAGACCAGCACACCGGAATACCTTTTTTTCCGGAACCGTTTTTGCGAGAGCGGAACGTGCCATGTCACCTGGCATCGGATTTTTCCAGGAATAAACATGGGGGTCAATTCATCCAGACTCCGGGAGCCTCCCCCTTCGGTACGCTCCCATCATTGTGGCGACTCCCGTGGTGCCACAGCCGGGTAATTCCAGTCTGGATCATCGATAACCGTAACCAAAAACAGGTCACCTTTTTCGATGAATGAACGTATATTTTAGGAAAGAAAGTTTGGTAAAGTTGCAACTCAGCCCCGGACTTCTCGCTCTATTTCGAGTCCCCCCTTGCGCCAGCCCTGCCCCCATTGGGGGCGGGGGCGCATGCGATTCCTCCGTATTACCTGTAAGCCCTATTGTGATAATACTGCAGGAGATCCCAGTCACCTGCACTGCTCCACGGGGCGAGCCCCGATAGGCGGCGAGCACCCGTGGCTCCATCGCAATCCAATCTAAGGCGATCTGCAACTTTGGATCGTTGTTCGTGGTCTTAATGAAGCAATCACCAAAATATTTTTACTTCTTCCAAAATTTTTTTGTTTTAGAGACACCCGGGATTTTTTATCAGGAATTCATATCGGAACCTGATACCCGATGCAGAAAACCGGCCGTCATGCCGGCACTGGCACAATCCCGGCGCGCCGTCACAGGCTGCCGGGTCTGCCCTTCACCGCAGGCGCCATACATCCGGCCGGTTCCCCGCAGGTTTCCCCCCGTCCACCGATACCCCGGCCCGTCCTGCCACCGGCTCCCCCCGCACGGGCAGGCAGGCCCGGCTCTTTTTTTTTTGGAACGCCCGGGCACCCTGACGCCTGTTACCGGCGGGGCAGATATTTTCATTCAACCTGATTCTCTTTGTTATTTATCAGGACAACCTGAATATTCCGTGTTTTTCAATGCAAATGGTTATTAGTAAGGAATGTAATATAACGATTAGATACTCTATGGCGGTACACCAGTCTCCGGAAGATCCCCTGCCTCCCGTCCCATCCGGGGATGATCCGGATGCCCGGCTCCGGGACCTTGAGTCCGAAGTAGCGCTCGTCAAGACCTCCATAAAGCGCCTGCTCATCGATATCCGGGAGCGGATGAACGAGCTGGACAACCCGTTCACGCTCACGCCGGCTGCCGGGCGGTCCGAAACGGAGACCCGGAAGGGCACGCCGGATGCCCGCGAGCCCCGTCGCGACACCGCCACTGCCGGTCCTGAAGCGGAAAAGAATGCCGGTGCAGCCGTCCCCGGGCCGGTTCCGGCCGAAAGCCAGCCGCATTCCCCCGGGGGGGAGTTTCTCCCGCGTTCCCCGCTCCCGCAGCGGACCACCGCCGCCCCGCAGAGCGAGAAACTCCGGCTCCAGAAAGTGTACAAGCTCTTCAAGTGGACGCACCAGTCGGTCAGGAAATTCGGCCACGACCGGCTGGATATCATGCTCGAGTCCTACCGGGCCATGGGCTATGTCACGAAAGAGTCCTGCGACGAGATCCGGGAGATCGCACGCCTCATGCCGGCAAACCTGGGCGAGGAACACGAGGTGGGGCCGGACGAGTTCGTGGCGGAACTCTACGCGCTCAACCGCATCCTCGCCCCGGGCGATACCTCGCTTGACCGGGACATGATCGAGGTGATGATGGAACAGCGGGGGCAGGAACTCATGGTAAAGGATTCCGGGGAACGGACGGCATACCCGCAATCGTCCCTGCGGGAACGTGCGTCCCCGGTGCGGAAGGACGGGAAGGATGAAGAGTGGATGAACCTGCCGGACCGGGGCTGACCTGATGTCCTCTGAGACCATCACCACGGCACTGCTCCTGATCACGGCCGTGGTTGCGGCCGGCGTGCTGATCAGCGCGGTATACCCGGTGGTCTACACGATGGCCGGATCGTTCTCCTCCACCACGCACGCATCGGACGTGCGGATGCGGACGGATTTCAAGGTCATCAGCACGGTCGCGTCCGGCAGTACCGCCCGGGTCTGGATGAAGAATGTCGGCTCGGAAGCGGTCCCGTATGCCGAGATCCAGCGCTCCGATGTCTTCTGCGGCGCCGCGGGGGATTTCGAACGCCTCTCCTACTCCGCTGCCGGGCCGGCGTCGCTCTCCAGCGGGGAGTGGAGCGAGGACTTCCTTGACCCGGCCTATGACCTGAACGGCAACCGGCAGTGGGACACGGGCGAGACGGTGAAGATCACGGCCGAGACGGACCTGATCCCGGCGTTCGGGCAGCAGGTGTACTTCCAGTTCTCGCTCCCGAGCGGTGTCTGGCGGACCGGCGAGTTCACGGTGAGCTGATCGGCATGGCCGTTGCTGAGATTATCGGGGCGGCGGTGGGCGTGATGCTCCTCGTGATCGTTGCGTACGTGGTGGTCAGCAGCACGCTCATCTCCGCTGAAACGGTGGCCGGTGCCCAGAAAGATCTCACCCTCCGGGAGGAGGCCCGCATGCGGACGGCGTTCTCCATCACCGACCAGTTCAATGAGACCGAACAGAGCTCCATCATCTATGCAACCCTCACCAATACCGGCGCGGAAACCATCAGTGACCTGCACCATATGGATGTGCTCGTGTACGACCAGGAACTGCGGGACTACGGGATCTGCACCTACGATGAGACGGGCGGCACCGCCGGCACCTGGAATATTGTCAGCCGGTATGACGAGTTCATCCACCCGTATGCGCTCGACGCCGGCGAGCGCTACCAGATACGCATCATGTCCCATGGAGACCAGCCGAAGTGGTTCCAGGTAACAACGGCAAACGGGGTCTATGCTTCGGCATTCCTGTAAGGAGCGGGGGAAAAGACAATGGCAGACAGTTCCGAACTGACGGGCGGGAAAGAGCCGCAGACCATCTCGACGGGCAACAGCGGACTGGACAGGAAGATTGCCGACGGTCTCCCCCGATCGTCGCTCACCCTCATCGAGGGGGAGAACGATACCGGGAAAAGTGTCCTCGCCCAGCTGATCATCCGGGGGGCACTGAAAGAGGGGCTTTCGGTGGACCTGTTCACCACGGAGAACACGAGCAGGAGCATTATCCTGCAGATGCAGGCAATGAACCTGGACATCTCGGACTATTTTGCCTGGGGTCACCTGCGGGTATTCCCGCTCCATCTCACCGGATTCGACGCGACCAGGGAGGCGATGGCGGGTATCCTCTCCCGGCTCATCGCCCATATCCGGAAGAGCCGGGCGCAGGTCGTTGTGATCGATTCGCTCACCCTCTTTACCGAGTATGCCGGGACCGAGGCGATCCTCACCCTCTTCACCAGCTGCAAATCGCTTGCCGACCAGGGACGGACGATCGTCATCACCCTGCACACGTATGCCTTTGAGGAGGACACGCTCGTGCGCATCCGATCGATCTGCGATACCCACCTGAACATGAAGAAGGCGCTTGTCGGCGACAAGTACGTGATGGTCATGGAAACCCTCAAGGTCCGGGGGGCAAAGAAGACCACCGAAAACCTGGTCAGTTTCGAAGTCCGCCCGGGCTTTGGCATGAAGATCATCCCGATGAGCTTTGCGAGGGTCTGACATGGGCTCGCCCACGATGACCGTAAACCTGCCGTTCCGGCCGGAGACGCCGGACCCGGCCATTGACGTGTATACGGATATCGAATCGGGCGCCCTGTACGGGCAGCTCCCGGCCCTTGCCCGGGAGTACGTGAAAGCCAGTCCCCACCTGCTCGAATACCTGCACGTGTTCCCGGTCAGTACCTACGGCCTCCCCCTGTTCGTCCCGGAACTGTCCGGAGACCTCCGCTCCCTCAAAAACCCCAACCTCATCTACCCGGTGAACGAGAGCACGTTCGTCCACATCCTCCGGGATCCCGATGATGTGCGGAACTACTACATCCCGATCGAACCGTCGTTCCTCCACTCGGTCAGCCTGATGCTCCCCGCGGTCGAGACGAGACTGATCGATCTCATCCAGGGGCTCGAGGACGATCCCGCGAACGACCAGGAGCGGGCGGAGCTGATCCGGCGGATGCTCTCCACGATCGCCGTGATCCGGCCCCGGGGTACGGACCTTGCCCTGATGACCGGGAATGCCGGAACAACGCAGCTCCGGGCGCGGATCACGACGTTCCTCAACACCGACTTTACGGCCCGGAAGAAGATGCGGAACACCAAAAAGAAGCACCAGGTGCCCCTCACGCCGGAGGGAAAACTGATCCTCACGGACGAGGAGTACCGGGCGATCGAGTACCTCCTCATCCGGGACAAGATCGGCATGGGGGTGCTCAAGCCCTTTCTCTCGGACCCGTATATCGAGGATATCTCGTGTGACGGGATCGGCCCGATCTTCATCGAGCACAAGATCTTCCGGGGGCTGAAATCCGTGATCGAGTTCAAGGTCTCGGGCGAACTGGACGAGTTCGTGGTCAAGATCGCCGAACGGATCAAGCGCCCGATCACGTACCGGAACCCGGTGGTGGACGCAACGCTCCCGGACGGCTCGCGTATCAATATCGTATACGGCACGGCCATCTCCCGGCACGGCAGCAACTTCACCATCCGGAAGGTGAACGAGGTCCCCCTCTCCATCCTGGACATTGTCGGGAACAATGGTATCGACTACCTGGCCGCCGCCTACCTCTGGATCTGCGTGGAGCACGGCATGTCCCTGTTCGTGTCCGGGGAGACGGCAAGCGGGAAGACCACGCTCCTGAATGCCCTCACCACCTTCATTCCCCCGGAGAACAAGATCGTGACCATCGAGGACACCCCCGAGCTGAACGTCCCGCACCGCAACTGGATCCGCGAGGTTGCGCTCGCAAAGGGGAAAGGCGAGGGCGGCGGTGCAACCGGTGAGGTCTCCATGTTCGACCTGCTGAAAGCCGCGCTCCGCCAGCGCCCGAACCAGATCCTCGTGGGGGAGATCCGGGGGGTGGAAGGGGCGGTCGCGTTCGGCGCCATGCAGACCGGCCACCCGGTCATGAGCACCTTCCATGCCGCGTCCGTGGAAAAACTGATCCAGCGTCTCTGCGGGGACCCGATCAATATCCC
>DAPW01000031.1 GCA_002502245.1 Methanoregula sp. UBA154 | reverse complement strand
TTTTTTTTGACAGCTGCCGGGCGCCGCGTCAGATTCACCCTTCACACAAAGTTCCTATATACTCTCCCGTATAAACACTGGAATGATACTGGTATGACCGCAATCCCCCGGAAATATATCACGGATGCCAAAAACCAGAAGCAGGCGGTTATTGTGGACATTGAGACCTTCAACCGCATGGAATCCATCATCGAAGATCACGGGCTTGGAAAATTTATGGAAGAAGCAGAGGATGACGAGATCCTCTCTGTCCGGGAAGCAAAGAAGCACTACAACTCTTTGAAAAAGGATTAAGAATGCCGGCCTGCGGGTACAAGAACATTTTTTTAAAGGACCTGGCTGCAATCCCCAAACGTCACCGGTCCCGGATAGAACGGCTGGTATTTGATGAAATCCCGGCATCAGAAAATATTTTCTCTGATTTTGATATCGACAGAATGAAAGGATTCTCACACTTCTGGCGCATACGTACCGGGCCGTATCGCATCGGCATCAGGATCACCGATGATAACACCATTATTTTCTACCGGGTAAAGAGCCGGGAAGAAATTTACCGGGTCTTTCCCTGAGATTAAAAATCCATTCTCCTGAATCGATCCCGTGACCGGGAAGGCTCTCCAGCCGTATCCTGAAGGTTTCAGTTCACCGTAATGGAATCGTGATCTCCGGATAAAGCCGGGAAGACTGCGCAGGGTATCCATACACAGGGGGTCTCGTGTGCCCTGCCATCAGGTCCCGGTGGTGACGGGCAGCTTGCAGAGCGCGTTGGAGCAGAGCTCGTCGGAAGGGCACCGGGTGCCGCAGGAGCCGCAGTTGTTTTCATCAGTGCGGAGGTTCGCCTCGCATCCGTTGCCGATGCTCCCGTCACAGTCTCCATAGCCGGCATCGCATCCGGAGACCACGCACATCCCGTCCGTGCACGCCGATCCCAGGGCATTGGGGAGGAATGTCCTGCATTCATTGCCGCATGACCCGCAGTCTGACATACTCGTGCTCAGGTCAACGCAGTCGTCCCCGCAGAGGGTTGTCCCGCTCTCTGCGCAGGCCGGCCCGCACCGGGCGTTCACGCAGATCTCCTGGCTCCCGCACGCCCGGCTGCAGACCCCGCAGTGATTCTTATCGGTAAAAAGATCCGCGCAGGTAGTGCCGCAGAGCGTCTCGCGGCCGGTACACGTGGAATCGGTATATACTACCGCGGAATCGTTGGTGTTCGAGCCCTTGGCTCCCTCCAGGCACCAGGAATCCTGGCAGCTGGTTCCGGCCAGGCAGATGTACCCGCAGGATCCGCAGTTCCGGGAATCTGTGGTAAGGTCCCTGCACGTACCGCTGCAGAGGGCCAGGCCTGACTGGCAGGAGGTCTGGAGGGCGGCAACCGTCGCCGTTGTCGCGGCAGAAACCGTCACGGTGGTGCCGGCCGTTGCCGGAGCGGATGTTGCGTTCGGCGCTGTGGATGACCCGCCCGCATTCCCGCCGTTTGGTCCGCTGAACGTTCCCCGGATACACGTCTCGCCGTACGGAACGGAAAAACCGCATCCCCCGCAGTTTTCTTTATCGGTCTGGAGATCGACACAGGCTCCGCTGCACAGGGTCCTGTCCGCGGGACACGGGCCCGCGGCCGGCCCGGTGCCAAAATCCCGGGACCTGCTGGCATCGGGCGGCGTCCCTGCCGGCAGCAGGTGACCGGAAAATGCGAAAAAAACCGCCAGGGCAATCACGAGCATGACTGCAATGATCCCAAGCACCTTCCGGGGAGTGAACGCCGGCACTCCTGTCGGGGCCGGTGTCAGTTCGCCCGGGTCCGGTGGCGGCGGGTGAGATGCTTCCCGGGGGACTGCCCGTATGAACGAGGGAGAACGCGGGCGGACCGGCCCGCCATCAGCTATCGGCGCACCGCAGAATTTGCAATACGCGTCTCCTGGATCGGCAACTTTTCCGCATCGGGGGCAGAACGGCATGGTCCCGGTTCCCAGCTGAGCCTCTGGTCAGCTACAAAACAGTGCATGGGTAACTGAATAAGTTTTTTGAAATGATTCCTGCGGTAGTTCTGATACGGGATCGTTTGATCCGGTATTTTTTCCTGATGATAAAAAAAGGCGGACCGTCGCCATGAGACGGAACAGACCGGACAAAAGGATGCATGAGGTTCTGTCCAGGGATTCCGGTACCGGGGAGCGTTGGCGATGAAGATCCTGCGGAGGAGCGCACCTGGTCCTGCCCCGGTCGGACCTGCATGGCAGCCCTCCTCGCGGCAGACTTCGCGGTCCCGGCCGGCACCGGCAGGGCTGACATTCCCGGAACGTGCAGCTCCCGTGCATTCTGCCCACGGGAACAAAGACCGCTTCCTCAAACCCCCGTTTACCCCATCAGCCAATCCGTTTCCCGGCTGCCCCGGGGTCCGGCGTCTGGTCATAGATCTCCTCAACAGTAAAATAGACCGCTGCAAGTTTATCCCGGCGGGCTTTAATCGCAGTCGGGTGCCCTGCCCGCACGCGTTCGTCCAGCCGGGCGGCAATTGGATCATTTTCATGAATAACCACCCTCCCGTTTACCTTGTACGCTGTTGTCGGGAAGGTCCGTTTCCAGACACAGAGGGATGCCCGGGGATCCCGTTTGAGATTTTCATACGTCTGCCCGAAATAGAGTTCGCCCCAGACAATGGTTTCCGGGTCCATGACCATGACCGATTTGCCCGCAACATTGGGCTTCCCGTCCGGACCGCATGTTGCCACCGGCACCGTATGCCATTCCGTGAGCAGCTGTATGAGTTCTTCCGGTAGAGGTACCAACAGTATCACATCCGGGGGAAGATTCCCTGCCCGTCCTGATAAACATTGGGAACGTTCCCTTCCGCGTGCGATGCCCGGCTGCTCCGGTGTTCCGGCTCACTGCAGTTTTTTTTAAAACAACCGTACAGGGATTCACTGCCGCCAGGGTGTCTTTTTTACCGTTATGCCTTTCCTTCTCAGCCGCATCCGTCTGAATGAAGAGGTCCCGATACCGGATCATCACTGCAGAAAAGGACAGGATGATCAGGAAACTGGCGAGAGGGTCAAAATGGTGCTTTCCCATCGTCTCCTGCCTTTCATCCCCCCACCACCGCCAGCACCCGCTCATGCCTCCCGAAGGCTCATCCCGCGAAACCCTGCCCTGCCCCTGATCAACGACATCAGCTACCCGCGACAGAATTGTGGTGATCGTTTTGAAACTGAATGGGGAAGAGAAATCCGGGCTTTGGACTTGCTTGTTTCTGTATCAGGATAACGATGAGGGCCCAGCCCACGCGCCAGGAGCTGCCGGAGGCAGTGAAGAAGATTTGCCGTGAGAAAATCCTGGACGGCGCAAGCCCCGGTGAGCGTAAGATTCATGCGACAGGAACTATATATTATTGCACAGGGAATACCCGTCTCTGGTAACTATTCCGGATGAACATCATGACATCTGCAGAAACCGTCCATCGCATGATCGAAGATCTCCCTCCTGATCTCAGGAGCAAAGCGATCCACTATATCGAGGAGCTTGCGAAGCGGAAGAAAAATCCCAAAAAGAAGAAGTTCCGCCTGGGCTGGGCCGGTAGCCTTTCCCACATCAATAAAAGTACAACCTCCGTTGAGCTCCAGCATGAAGCATCGAAGTGGCGGGGCTAGAGATTGTATCTTCTTGATACCAATATTTTTCTTGAACTGCTGCTCGACCAGAAAGAATCCGGGTCTGTCCGGGCACTTCTCAGTACCAAAAACCCGGAAGAGCTGGGAATCAGCGATCTCGCGTTTCATTCAATCG
>DAPW01000012.1 GCA_002502245.1 Methanoregula sp. UBA154 | reverse complement strand
CACGGCGGGGGGGTTTGTGTGTTTTTTAAGAATGCTCCCGGTTATTGACCCGCCGCTGGGGCACCCCGGTTGCGATATGAACGTATCCTGGTTAAACATAACTCGTCTAATCGCAAAAGCGCCCCCGCCCATCCTGGGGCAGGACTGGAGCAAGGGGGAATATTTTCCAAAAACAGATTTTCTATAAAGCCAGGAAATCCTGTCCCGGTAAAAATCACCGGCATCGCGCCGCGTACACGGCCAGGGTATCTCAGCCCGTCACGCCAGACGGTAAGTGCCGTTCGGCACGCGGATCTCGAACCGTGCCCCGTTCCCCGGCACCCCGGTCTCCCTGATAGAAAGGCCGGTGATATCGAGTATCTCGGCCGTGAGGAAGAGGCCATAGCCGGTGTTCCGGTAGTACTTCCGCCGGAAGATCCCCTCTTTTGCCGCTTCCGGTATCCCGACACCGTCATCCTCGCACAGGAGAATGAGGTCGTCGCCCTCTTTCCGGTACGAGAAGCGGATGGTGGTGACCTTTTCACCGTGTCGTACTGCATTGTCCACGAGGTTGTAAAAGACCTTCCCGAGCAGGTAATCGGCGAAGATCTCGAGGCGGTCAAGATCTTTTTGTACCCGCACACCCTTTCGGTCGAGGCCGGCGATGGCTTCATCGATGGTCCGCCCGACGTCCTGCCACAGGGGTGCGTTCTCACCGATATTCTGGTAATCCTGGGTAAAGTGGATCTGCTTCTGGATGAGATCGGTGATCTGCTCGATCTTGTGGAGGTGTTCAACCACGAGCGGCTCCTTGATCGTTTCCTCCACGAGCGATAGGTACATCACGATGGCGGTGATCTGGTTGAGGATGTCATGCCGCGTGATCGTGGAGAGCGTGTTGAGCTTGCGGTTGGCGAGCTGGATCGCGGCCTCGAACCGTTTCCGTTCCTGGATCTCGGATTTCAGTGCCTCGTTGGCCTGGATCAGTTCCTCGGTCCGGTCCTTCACCCGCTGTTCCAGATCCTCGCGTGCCTTTGTTATCACCTCTTCGGCAATTTTCCGGTCGGTGATATCAATGGCCGAACCGATCACGAGGTTGTCCGGGATCAGTGATGCGGAAACGAGGAACTGCCGGACCGCATTGTCCGAGGTATGGAAGAAGAGCTCAAGATCGCCGGTCCGGCAGGTCTCGGCAATGGTCCGGATGAATACATCCCTTCCGTCGCTGTCGAACAGGATCGAGGACAGGTTCCGGTTCAGCAGGTCTCCCCGCTCGTAGTTCAGCATACTGGCAAACTTTCCGTTGACCTCCCGGATGTTCTGGCTCTGGATGTCGAAGGTGAATATCCCGGCTTGGGAATTTTCAAAGATCCCCCGGTATTTCCGTTCCTCTGCCATCACCCCTTCTGCAAAGGAAGAGGTCACGACCCCGATCGTGACAAACATCACGAACCATGCGGTGGATACCGCAATGAGGGTGGCATCCAGGTTGCCGTAATAATACACCAGCAGCAGAAAGATCGAGCTGATGCCCAGCGAGAAAAGAACCCCCCGTTTCGGGTACTGGTACACAAAGAGGATGATCGGGAGAAGATAGAGGAAGGGGAAAACTTCGCGGATACCGTGTGTCAGCGAATAAATGGTGGAAAGGACGGCCAGTACAATGGTGGCAAGGATGATGACAGCCCAGGATATCCGGTACTTCGGTGGGGTTGTCATTGCGGGTGTCATTCCTGCCCCTCGTACGTATCAGGCCTGGTCTTTCTCTCCTCGAGGAATGCATTTTCAAACCGGCGGTACTCCAGGATCTCGGCCTTGAGATCCTCGTTGATCCGTTCGAGATGCGCTGTGCGTGCCCTGACCTGTTCTTCCAGCGCGTCGAGGGTCTTCTGTATCTCGTCATCCGTGATCCGGCTTCCGGTGATACCAACGGCCGAGCAGAGTACCCGGTCGCGGGTGATCTCCAGCGGTGAGATCGTGAACCGCAATAAGTTCCCGTCGCGTGCCTGGAGCACGATCTCCGTCTCGATGGGTTTTCTCTCTGTTTTCACCAGGGCAGAAAACCGCCCGCGCTCATCCGTATCGGTCCAGATCTGTGCGATATCCCGGCCGACCAGGTCCGTGCAGTCATACCCCAGCAGGTGCGCAAACTTCGCATTGACCTCGGTGAGCGATCCAGTCACAAGGCTGAAACAGAATATCCCGTCCTGTGAATTGTTGATGATGTTGCGGATACGGCGCTTCTCCTCGAGCAGCCTGGTCGCATAAAAGGAGGCAACAGCCCCGATGGTCATGAATATGGCAAACCAGGCTGCAGCAATGACCATGAGGTCGGTATTGCCGGCTGCCAGCAGGAAGACAAGGCTGATGTACATCAGGCTGATACAAAGGGTAAAGACCAACGCCCGTTTCGGGTAGAAATAGACGACAAGGATAATGGGGAGGATGTACAGGAACGGAAAGACCTCAGTGATTCCATGGGTTAAGGAGAAGACCGAGGTGAGGATAGCGCCGATACAGGCAGCAGCGATGATGAAGAGTTGCAGGACTTCCTCAAATTCGCTGAACAGATGGTGTCGCACCTGCGGATATCCCCCTGTATCTATGGCCTGCTGCAACGTACAATAGTATGGTTGATCTCATTACATATATTCATATAGTAAGTTATTGCGCAAAACCTACCAAATTTCTGCTGTGAATGCCTGTTTTTCACAAGGGACTGTTATTATCTGCCAAAGCATTGATCCGGTCGAGTTCTTCGAGCTTATTGATATTGGTAAACGTGCGCAACGACGGATCAAACCGCCGGAGTTCTTCGACGGGTACATACCGTGAATTGAGACTGCGGATCATGGGACGGAGGGAATAGGACTCGTGGCTTTCCAGGTACCGGAGCAGCGCATCCCGCCGGTATACCGCATGGAGCGGCTCAAGCATATCCGGGTTCCAGCAGGGGATTGCTGCATCGGCATCACCGATTGCATCGAACAGGTGTGAAACAACGGCAGTTTCCAGGCAGGGCATATCGCAGGCCGAGACAAAAATGAGGTTACCCTTTGCTGCAAGGACACCGGCATGCAGCCCCCCGATGGGGCCGATGCCCTGCCGGATATCTGCAATGCACCGGACACCTTCAAGCGCGTCGAAGCGCCGGCACTGCTCGCCGCTTTTTGCAACCAGGATGATCTCATCAGTGACCGGCCGGAGAGAGTCCACGAGACGCTCGATGAAAGTCTTCCCCTGGTACAGGAAGAAAAATTTCTCCTTCCCGTTGGCCCGGCGCGCTTCCCCGCCGACAAGGATAATGGAGGACCTCATCGCTGATCCCCGGAGGCGGATGGCCCGGATAACCAGCAGCAGGATATGATGGCGCCGGGAACAGGAGTACGGAAATGCGACTTCATGTGCGTGAAACCGGGTTGCTGTTATTCATGGTTGGCTTTTCTCTCCACTAGTAGTTTGCGCAAACCTCTCTTTTCCCGTGCCAGCAGTTCCTCCTTGATCTCAACGGAAGGCGAGAATCCCCCGATCCCGTCCGCTGCCACCACCCGGTGGCAGGGGATGATGAGCGGCGTTGCATTGCGGGCCATCGCCTGCCCGACCACGCGGGGAGATGTCCCTGCCCGGCGTGCGATCTCCCCATAGGTGCCGGTGCTCCCGTACGGGATGTTCCGGACCGCCCGGTAGATGGCCGGGTATATTTCGTCCCCGTACAGAGCTGGGGTGTCGAAGGCCGAGAGGTCGACCGGGCGTCCGGCACAGAACTGCCGGAGCACGTCCGGCACGTTCCCCGGAATGACGGTCGTCGCGAAACGGACGCGGTAGACCGTGCTGCCGCTCCAATACACGTGGACGTGCCAGAGCCCGAGCCGGCAGGACCCGCTGCTCATTTCCATTCCGCGACCAGCTCCCGGAATCCCGCCGCATCGCAGGGGATCAGCTCATCCTGTATCCAGCCGGGAAGGGCGCCCCTCACCCGCGTTTCCAGGAACCGCTTCTCGGCAAGCACGAGCACGCCTTTGTCATCGGGAGTGCGGAGTACTCTCCCGAGGGCCTGGAGCGAACGGTTGATCGCCGGCAGCGTGTAGCAGAGGAACTCGCCCTCCGCCCCGAACTTGTGCCGGAAATACTCGATCATCATGCGCCGGACACGGTTGAACGGGGCAAGCGGCAGGCCGACGACCATGGCGCCATTCAGCATCTCACCCCGGTAGTCGAGCCCCTCGCTCCACTTCCCGCCGGAGACGGCGAACATGACACCCGATTCCCCCCGCTGGGGCAGGGCGAGGAATGTAAAGAGTGCGGCACCGGCATCGGCCGCATCCCGGGGCTCGACAAAGACCTTCCTTCCCCGGAGGTGCGGGGATGCGAGATCAGCGTACGATTCAAGGATCTGGTAACTGGGGAAGTAGATCGCCCGGTTCCCCCTGAGCGCCGAGAACGCCCGGATATAGTCCACCACTTTAGCGGTATTGTCTTTGTTCTGGCGCATCGAGTACGCGGTGGTGATGTCATTTGCGCAGGCAATGAGCCGGTTCTCCTTCGGGAACGCATTGGGCAGGGAGAGCGTGGTGACTGGTGTATCGCCGAAATAGAATTTCCTGAAACTTTCGACCGGCGAGAGCGTGCCGGAGATCAGGACCGCACAGGCATGGGCAGTGCAGACCTCCGTGAGCGCGGCGGCCGGGTCAATGTTCCGCACCTCGAGCGTGATCCCAGCGTCCCCCCTGCGGTACACGGTGAGATACGCCGGGTCGGTGGCAGACTGCGACAGCCGGAGCAGGAACTGCGTGAGCCCCTCGATGGCGGTCTCCCGGAACTCGCCGGCCTTCTGGTTCTTCTCCCGGATCGATTCGGCAATCCCGATAAGGTCGTCCACGATCTCGTCCATGGACTTGTAGAGTGATTCCCGGACTACCATCCGGTCCAGGATGGCAGGGTCGAACCAGTCCTCGGGCTCGTGGGAGTTCTCAAGACCTTTCATGAATTCCGTGAGCCGGGGCAGCACGTGCCGGACCGCTTCTGCTCCCTTGTGCCGGCTCCTCACCATCCCGGCCAGCTCGCGGGAGGCCTGTTCGAGGTCCCGCTGCTCCATGGTCACGGTCATGATGCCGGTGATGGTGTCCCCGCAGTTGTGCGCCTCGTCTATCAGGAGGAGCACGTCCTGCGGCTCGACGCCGAGGTTTGCGTACAGCTGCTCCCGGATCCCGCGGTCGAAGAGGTGGTGGTAGTTGAGGATGACGACATCCGTAGTCCGTGCGGCCTGCATCATCAGCTCGTACGGGCAGCACTGACCGCAGACCTCTGAAAGTTCCTTTGGCGGGACCGGGTCTGCGATCACCCGCTCTGCACGCGAGCGCAGCTCGGCCGAGGGGACCATCCGCACACCCATGGTCTCGGCCGGCACGAACTGTTTGCTCGCGATGTAATACGGGCAGAGGAGCGGGTGTTCCTTGTCCATCCGCCGGATCTGCTGGACGATGAACGGGTCCTTGATCGGGTTGAGCGCCCCCTTCTCCGCCCGGTCCCGCATGAGCGAGTTCGAGAAGGATTTCACCCCCTCGCACCGGCGGTACACATCCCCTTCGCCCCCCAGCGGGCACATGCTCTTCTTACCGACCAGGTACACGGTCTTGACCTGCGGCTGCTTCTTTTTCACAAGCTCGAGCTCGCGGATGAACGTGGTGAGCTGGCTGATCGTCCGGACCGCGATCACGATCTTCCGTTTCTTCCGCTCGGCAAGGAGTGAGGCAACGACACTCGACTTCCCGGAACCGGTCGGGGCATCGATCATCGCGATGCCGCCGTCGCGAGCAACGGCCGCAGCCATCTCGAGCATGGTGCGCTGGCCCGGGCGGTATTCGGCATACGGGAAGTAGGTGTCGATGGTGTCCATTTCTTCTGAGTGTATTGGCGGCCTGATGTTTTATGGGTGTGGATGCGGGGTGAATGTGAGGGGGAATTATAACCATCATTTTTTTTTAAATCGGTGAAAAAATTTCCCGGCTACTTGCTCACGTCCACCTCAATTTCAGAGAGATGCGGATCATTCGTCACAACGCAGCATCGGCCAACCAGGCCCACGCAGGAATAACCGCAGCCGCAACCGAAATCCCTGGGGAGAGATACTCCGGGGAATAGTCTGACCATGAGGGGCGATGAGATCAGGCCAGTGCGCCCATGCCCATCCAATGGATATCTCATTGCAGGGCCCATTCAGCCGCTGGAACATCGCTAAATACAACCTCATATATTCCCGCCGGAGAATGTCCCATTATCCCGGCCCGGTTCCGCACTTTTTCCGAATTATGATCTCTGAAAACCTGGTGTTGAGGGAATTCTGGGTCATCCGGGCACGCAAGCGGGTTACGGGATACCGGAATTCCATAGGGGATTCCTGTGCCCGATGGATCCCTTGTTTTATTACCGTCACAACATTCATTACCCTTCATTCCTATCGCACTGTATGAATGATATTAAAGCCAGCAAGAAGATGGGGAACGGCGTTCTTATCTCCTATGAAGAGAATGGCATGAACAAGTTCGAGTCTTACAATTTCCAGGAACTCATCGACATGAAAATCAATTCGCTTGATCTGCTCGACCGGCCCATGTCGTACCGGGTCGACCCGGCAGCACACAGGATTGTCTCAAAGAAATAATTTCTCACTCCGCAGAAAACTTTTCTCGCTGGATACGACGCTCTCTCTTGCGCCAGGGCAGCTCCGACCGGGGGAGGGGCGTACCGGAATGACCCGGATACAGTTACCCGCGTTTTTTGTTTTCAATCCATGTCTCTTTCGCGATGTGTTTTGCCAAGCGAAACATCCACGAGAACAAGGATTGAAACTTGAGGATTCGGGAAAGGTGACACACCATTGACCTTCCGCAGGGTTGCTCCCACGAAGATCATTGCAGAAAATAACATCCTTGCCGCGATGTAATCCGGAATATTCCCGGTGACCCTCATGATCACTGACGGAAATTGCGAAAGGAAAAAATCCTCTTCATGCCGTTAAATAAATATAAATACTCGTGAGATACTCACTGCACAATGTCCTATCTCGTTGAGATCATCATCATTCTCCTTCTGATCGTACTAAATGGCCTCTTTGCCATGGCAGAATTTGCCGTTGTCTCGGCCAAGAAGACCCGTCTCCAGCAGCGGGCGGACGAAGGAGACTCGCGGGCAGCTGCTGCGCTGGAACTCGCCAATGAACCCACGCCGTTTCTCTCAACAGTACAGATAGGAATTACCCTTGTGGGAATCCTGGCCGGCGCATTCGGCGGGGCCACGGTAGCAGAAGGACTCGCGGTCTACTTCAACGAATTCCCGGCACTTGCACCCCACAGCGAGATTATCAGCATCGTTCTTGTGGTTCTCGTCATCACCTATCTCACCTTAATCATCGGGGAACTTGTCCCAAAACGCCTTGCGCTCAATAACGCCGATACCATTGCTTCCCTTGTCGCAAAACCAATGCTCCTCCTTTCCCGCATAGCAGCGCCTCTGGTGATCATCCTCACGTACTCAACCGAAGCCATTCTCCAGGTCATGCGGGTCCGGGAGACCACCCAGCCCCCGGTAACGGAAGAGGAGATCAAGATTATGCTTGAAGAAGGCACGGCAGCCGGTGTCTTTGAGAAGGCCGAACTGAAAATGGTAGAAGGGGTATTTGACCTTGATGACCGTCACGTTGATTCCCTGATGACACACCGTGCCGAGATCACAGCCCTCGACCTGAACGATCCTGCTGAAGAGAACCTCCGGAAAATGACCGGGAGCGGCCGGTCGAATTTCCCGGCATATGACGGGGACCTGGATACTGTTGTCGGCATGGTGTCGGTAAAGGATGTTCTGGCGAGGATGGTGGATGGAGGCACCCCCGAGATCCGGGCCTCTGTTACAAAACCGCTCTTTGTACCTGAAAGCATCTCTGTCTTAAAACTCCTCGAATTATTCAAGGGGACCGGGCTGCACAGTGCTCTGGTCACGAATGAGTACGGCAGCATCCGGGGTATCATCTCCCTGCACGATATCCTCGAAGCGATCGTGGGCAATGTCCGCACTCTCGGAGAACCGGTGGATACGCCGGTTGTGGTACGGGAGGATGGCTCGTGGCTGATCAACGGGGATACACCAGTTGAGGACCTTAAGGATGTCCTGTTTATAGATTCCTTTCCGGAAGAAGAACAGGGACATTACCGGACCATTGCCGGGCTGATCATGTTCATCATGGGGAGGATCCCACAAACCGGTGATTTCTTTGAAACCGGCGGACTGCGGTATGAGGTCGTGGATATGGATGGTAACCGGATCGACAAGGTGCTGGTCATGCGGCTTCCTTCGGATTCTCCCGAGTGAGGACGTTGCATCTCAAAGGGCTGGAACGGCGACGCTGACATGGTAAAAATTTCCTGGTCCCCGGCAGGATTTGCCCTTCTTGCTGCAACATTGTTTGGGATAAGCACACCACTCTCGAAGATCCTTGTCGGGGACATCCCGCCGGTCTTTCTCGTCGCCTTCCTGTACCTTGGCACGTCATTCGGGATGGTTATCCTCTGGAGCAGGGGAAAATCCGGGCATGCTTCCCGGTCCGGAGAGGCAGGCATCGGGATTCGTGATGTGCCCTGGCTTGTTGTGGCAATTTTCGCCGGGGGTGTTATCGCACCGATCCTGTTGATGTCGAGCCTTGAGATCACGCCGGCTGCCACGGCATCCCTCCTCCTGAACTTTGAAGGAGTCGCCACGGTGCTCATCGCTTTTACCGTTTTCCGCGAGCAGGTAGGAAACCGGATCTGGGCGGCTCTTGGTATCATCACGCTCGCAAGTATCCTGTTGTCGTGGAATCCCATGGCGGCTTTTGGGTTATCAGTCGGTGCTGCCGGGATAGTGCTTGCCTGCGTTTTCTGGGGTATCGATAACAACGCTACCCGGAAAATCTCCGGAAAAGATCCGCTCGCCATTGTTGCGCTGAAGGGATTTTTTGCGGGAAGTGTGGCGTTTCAGCACCCTTCCCGCAATCTCCCTGATCCTTGCCGCACTGCTTCTCGGGTTTCTCTGTTATGGCCTCAGCATGGTCCTGTTTATCCGGGCACTGCGGGATCTTGGTGCTGCACGGACCGGCGCATACTTCAGTATCGCACCATTCATCTGTGCGGCACTCTCGTTTCTCCTGTTCAGCGAATATCCGGACCTGGACATGCTGGTTGCATTTGGACTGATGCTTGCCGGGACCCTGATGCTCGCGACCGAGAGACATACGCACTGGCACCACCATCTCCCGATCGCGCACGAGCATCTCCACCATCACCCCGAGGAACACCACCGGCATACCCATGACGGAGCGTTTGTGGGAGATCATTCGCAACCCCATATGCATGAACCCCTGGACCACGATCACCCGCACACTCCCGATATCCACCACCGGCATGAACGATAGATACAGGTCAATCTTTGATGCCTGCAACATTGCAGAATTTTACGTTACCGTTTACGAAAGGAACAAGTTCTCACGGTCCTCGCACCATACAACCGTTCGTATTTCCCGCAGGTACAGGAGTTGGCTGTCCCTCCATCATCCCGGTCCGGACACAGCTGCTTCCCCTGCTGACAGAACCCCGGAATTATCTTACCGCCCTTGAAAAATTCACGGGAATTGTCAGGATCATCTCTGCAGAAAAAAGATTCCTGGGAATATCACAGCCGGAAAAACCCCGGTGAAGCACATCATCCGCTTCCGCCGGGCAGTCCCGTGACCCAAAAACACCGCAATCTCCGGCAATCCCAAAATCCGTGCGGATGTTCCCGGAGTTCGTCCCTCCGGGATTCGCTATCCCGAAACCGCCCTTTCTTTCATTTCCTGTGCTCCAGGAGCACTCAGGAGGACTTTCGCCATCCAATTGCGTGTATTAGCCCGGATTTTGTTTCACGACGAAGAAATTTAAATCCGGGCCCGATACGCGCGGAAAAATCTCTTCATTGTACCTTTTTCTCTGAATTCCCCGGATTTCGGGTGCACCGATGGTGGTGTGTCTTTTTCAAATCGCCCTATAATTGTCCCTTTTGTCAAAAGGAGCCCTGTGTACAAAGTCACTCCCCCTCTTCACCGTTATGCCCTTGAGTGACATTCTCTCCGACGGAGCCCGTCAGTGGATCGACGGATCCGGGGTAGCTGCCGTGAGGAGGAATGCCGGGACTCTCACTGCCGAGCCCGGTGAGCCCGGCGCGGATTCCGATGACCGGATTATCCAACCGGGCCCCGGGCGGCAGGCCCCCCTCCACTGTTTCGGGACCGGTAGGCTGCCTGCCAGGATGCATGGAGGACCCGGGGGATGCAATCAACGGAGGCCATTTCAGCCTCCGGTTCCACGGTTTTCCCGCCCGGATGACAATGTTTCGCGAAAAAATGACCCTGTTGTATGAGGAAACGTCCGTTTCAGTCTCTGATTCATGTGAATCGGCAGTCTGCCGGCCCGGAAATGGTGGGCTGCAGCACTATTACAACAGAGGATCGGATGGCGCATAAGCTGCAGGTTGTCCGGAAAAAGGAGGGCAGGAAATGGCATGGCGGCCCGCAGAAGAACACTGCGTCCGGATGCGAGAGCTGGCATCCGGACCCGCACCTTCCCGCCGTCCCCCAATCCCTATATTCCAAAACATCCCATTTCTACCCATGGCAGTCCACCCCATCGAGGAGCGCTACGGCACCGCGGAGATGCGGGCCGTCTGGAGCGAGCAGAACCGGTTCGCCTGCATTGTCAGGGCCGAGGTCGCGCTGGCAAAGGCCGAGGCCGTGTGCGGGATGATCCCCCCGACCGCGGCCCTAGAGATAGAGGAGAAGGCACCGGCCGCATTGCTCGGGCGGGCAAAAGAGATCGAGGCCGAGATCAGCCACGACATGATGGCGATCGTGAAAGCGATCTCGGAGGTCTGCGGGGAATCGGGGCGCTGGGTGCACTACGGGGCAACGAGTAACGATATCCTCGATACGGCAACCGGGCTCCAGCTTTCGCAGTCCCTCGACCTGCTCGACAAAAAGCTCCGTCTGCTGCTCTCGGTGCTTCTGAAACGGGCGGACGAGACAAAGACGCTGGTCTGCATCGGCCGCACGCACGGCCAGCAGGGGGTGCCGACAACCTTCGGGCTCCGCTTTGCGATCTGGGCAAGCGAGGTGAGCCGGCACCTCGAGCGGCTTTCCCAGCTCCGCCCCCGGGTCGTGGTCGGGCAGATGACCGGCGCGGTCGGGACGCAGGCAGCGATGGGCAAAACGGGGATGGAGGTGCAGGCAGCGATGATGGAGTACCTCGGGATCGGGTCCGTGGACGTCTCAAACCAGGTGATCTCCCGCGACCGGTACGCGGAGTACTTTATGTTCTGCGCCGGCGTTGCGACAACGCTCGACAAGATCGGGATCGAAGTCCGCTCGCTCCAGCGGACCGAGATTGGCGAGGTCGAGGAGGCCTTCGGGGCAAAGCAGGTGGGCTCGTCCACCATGCCCCACAAGCGCAACCCGATCAAGTCAGAACAGGTCTGCGGTCTCGCCCGGATCATCCGCTCCGCGGTGGAACCCGCCCTCCAGAACAACACCCTCTGGGACGAGCGCGACCTGACCAATTCCTCCTGCGAGCGGGTCATCTTTCCGGAGTCCTCCATTCTCACCGACCACTGCCTCCGCCTCATGGCCGGGGTGATCGAAGGCCTCGTGATCAACCGGGCAGCGATCCGCCGCAACCTCGCGTTCCTCCACGGCATTAATATGGCCGAGTCGGTCATGATCGAGCTGACGAAAAAAGGCATGAACCGCCAGGACTCCCACGAGCGGGTGCGGATGGCGAGCATGCAGGCGCTCGCAGAGGGAAAAGCGCTCGCGGATGTCCTTGCCACCGACCCGGAAGTGGTCCGCTTCTGCTCGAAGGCCGAGATCGCCGCGCTCCTGAACCCGGACGCGTACACCGGCACCGCTGTGCGGCAGGTGGAGTGCCTGATCGAAAAACTCTCCCCGTGCTGTATTTGAAAAATTCACCTTCTATTTCCCGTCATGGTGAATGCTGTCATGCGGTGCCACGCATGCGTCCGCTGAATCCGGGTACCCGAAAGCGAAGCGCAGATCCCGGAAGGGAAAAGTCCTGCTTCCGCGATTCCTCAGGATTATCCCCCGGAGCCAGCCAGGCATAAACCGCCCGCCCGGATCCTGCCTGAAATCATGATGAACCGGTCGCGTGCGGGAATGCTTGGGAAAATTCCATGGAAGGCCCGGTCTTACGTAGATCCCCGTTGTCATCGTCGCCCCATCACGCCCGTTCAACAAAGGGCGGCCGGGAGCAGCGACCCCCGTTGGTCCTTTTCAACCACACCTGCCCTCCGGGCTCCTGGCCGCAGGCAGCATACTCAGAAAACCGTAAAGCACGAAGTATATTCGCCTTATAATTTATCTGTATTGAACGAGTATGGTTTAACGAGGGAACGCACCGCTTCCTGATCTTCCGAGATGACTGCTCCATGATCCCGATCCTATGTGTGGACGATGCATCGGCCCTGCCTGAGGTCACAAAACTATTCATGGAAGAGGGAGGGGAATTCACCGTCGATATCTGCCTTTCCGCGGAGGACGCCCTTCTCCGGCTGGAGACCGCGTCGTACGAAGCGGTGATCGCCGGTTACCCGCTGCCGGGCATGGACGGCCTGGAATTTTTAAAGGTGATCCGCACCAGGTACCCGCGCCTGCCGTTCATCCTCTTCACCAATAAAGGGCAGGAGGACGTGGCGATTGGGGCGCTGAACGCCGGTGCGGATTTTTACCTCCCGAAAGGCGGTGAACCGGAACACCAGTTCGCGGTGCTGAAGAACACGGTCCGGCACCTCGTCAGGAAGCGGGGTGAGGAGAAGGCGCTGGCAGCATCCCCGGATAAATACCGGGAAATTGTCGAGAACATCACCGATGTCCCCTGCATCCTCGATACCGAAGGGATCATCACGTATATCAGCCCGGTGGTCAGCCGCTTTGGCTCTGACCCCGGGGATGTTACGGGAAGACCGTTCATGGATCTTGTCGTAGTGGAGGACCGGTCCGATACCGGGACGTGGCTGGCAGCAATCCGGGAAGGCCGGCCGGAGCCCGGCATGTTCCGGATCCGGTCAAAGGAAGGGATCAGCATTAGGGTCCGGTGCTCCGGCAGCCCGCTCCCGGGGAAGGGGCAGGCTGCCGGGATCCTCGTGCTCATGACCGACATCACCATAGAGAAGGAGATGGAGGACGCGCTGAAGGCGAGCGAGGGACACTACCGGGGCATTGTCGACAACGCACCCATGGGGATCTTCCATGCAACGCCGGAAGGGGAGCTGGTTGAGGTGAACGCGGCCTTTGCACGGATCTTCGGCTATGATTCCCCGGAAGAGAGTAGTGCAGCGATAAACCGGCAGGGAGGTACTGCGATGCTCTCCGTGGAACCGGAAAAAGCGGTGGACTGGATCCGGCAGGTCACGGAGTGCGGGGCCTGGCAGAGCATCGAGACCCGGTGGCGGAAAAAGGATGGCAGCGCGTTCACCGCTCTGGTTACGTTCAGCCTGTACGAGAATCCCATCGGCCGGCGGGAGCTCGTGGGTTTTGTCACGGATGTCACCGGGAGCCGGGAAGCGGAGGCGCGGGTTGCTGCACGCGAGGAGCAGTATCGTACCATCTTTGAATCGGCAGGCGATGCCATACTGGTCACCGACCGGGAGAGCGGGGAAATCCTCGATGCCAACAGCACAGCGCTGGCCCTGTACCAGTACACACGGGACGAGTTCCGCGCACTGAAGTATGCCGACCTTGACGCCGGGCATCCTCCATCAGATGAGCAGTCGGCACTCTCCGGCGAACCCGGGGCGGAAAACTACCACCGGAAAAAGGACGGTACCGTTTTCCCTGTTGAAGTGACAGCGCGTACGTCCCCGTGGGGGAAGCGGAAGATCTGCATCTCAAGCATCCGCGACATCACGGGCCGGGTGGATGCCGGGGAGCGGATCCTTGCCTCCCGGCGCCTCTATGTCATGCAGGCCCGGATCAACGAGGCCATCGTGCGGGTCCGTGACCTTGAAACGCTCCTGCGCGCGATCTGCCGGATTGCCGTGGAATCCGGGCAGTTCCGGATGGTATGGGTCGGCCTTGTGGACAAGGAGCAGGCGATCATCCGCCCCGTTGCCTCTGCCGGGCTGGAGGACGGGTACCTCAACGGGATCCATATCCCGCTTGATACTGCCCCGGGGGGGAGCGGCCTGACCGGCAGCGCGTTCCGGAGTGGTGATCCGACGATCATAACCGATATTGCCACCGATCCCTCCATGGATCCAGGGCGGGATGAAGCGTTACGGCGGGGATACCGGTCCGCGGCAGCATTCCCGTTCAGGCTCCATGGCGAGGTTGTTGGTGTCCTCAACCTGTATGCAGCAGAGCCGGGTTTCTTTTCAGATACGGTTGCCGGACTTTTGAGGGAGACCACTGAGGACCTCTCCTTTGCCCTTGGCGTGCTCGACGAACAGGCCCGCAGGGCACGCGCAGAGCAGTCGCTTGCCGGTTTTGAGGAGCGTGCACGGTTCCTTGCCGCCATTCTCGGGCAGTCACCCCAGCCGTTCTTTGTCGGGTACCCGGATGGCAGGTTCGGCATGACAAACAAGGCCTTCTGCGATCTACTGGGGTACACGGAAGCGGAGATGAAAACCCTCTCCTGGAACGACCTGACCCCGCAGGAATCTGACGATACCGGGTTTCAGGCCCTCCTGGAACCGGCCGGTCCCGGGATTCCCCCGTGCATCGGGATGGAACTCATCAGAAAAGACAACCGCCGGCTCGCCGTGGAGGTCTGTTCCCACCGCTTCACGGACAGCAGTGGGAACGTACTCAATTTCTCATCGTTTGTCACCGATATCACGGAACGAACCCGGGTCCTGTCCGAATCCCGGATAGCACGAAAGGAATGGGAACGCCTCTTCTCTGCGCTCCCGAACCCCGTCCTGATCCTTGACCCCGCCCGGACCATTCTCGAGGCGAGCGATCCGGTGGTCCGTCTGACCGGCACGACCCATGAAGAACTCCGGACCATGAAATGCTGGCAGGTCTTTTGCGGGGCTGGAAGTACCGCTCCGCCGGAAGGCTGCCCGTGCGAACCGATGGAAGGGAGCGGCAAGCCTGAATCATCCCCTCTGCAGGTCTCATTACCCGGTGGAACATTCCTTGTCACCTGCTCTCCGGTGACGGACGAAGCCGGCAATCTCCAGCGTGTCATCGCTGTCGCAACGGATATTACCGGCCTGACGCATGCGGAACTGGCGATCTCCGAAAGCGAGGCGCGGTACCGCACGATTTTCGAGCATTCAACGGATGCAATCCTTCTCATGGACGGGACGATCCTGGATTGCAACCCTGCGGCAGAACGTCTTCTGGGATATACCCGTACGGATATCATCGGGCATGAGCCTGCGGAGTTCTCGTTCCCGGTCCGGGCCGATGGTACGGGATCAGAAGCAGCAGCGGGGGACCACAACCTCGCCGAAGGTGCGGGGAGAACCCGCTTCTTCTCCTGGCAGTACCGGAAGGGCGACGGAACGCTGATCGAGAGCGACGTATCCCTGACTCCCGTAACGTTACCGGAAGGCCGGCGCCTGATCGCGATCATCCGCGACGTGACCGCGAAAAAACATGCCGAAGATGCCATCCAGAAGAGCGAGGCGATCCTCCGCCTCATCACTGATTCGGCCTCCGATATGGTCTGGCTCTCGGACCTTGACCTCGTACCGCTCTACGTCAGCCCGTCCATGGTCCGGCTCCGCGGGTATACGCTTGCCGAGCTGCAGAAACTCCCGCTGAACCGCCGCCTGACGCCGGAATCCTGTACAATCGTTCTCGGCATGAGGGACCGGCTTGTGGGGTCAAAGGTTCCCGGAGAAACGCATCCACCGGAATCACTGACCATCGAGCTCGAGTTCTGCAGGAAAGACGGGAGCACGTTCTGGAGCGAGAATACCTTTACCCTCATCCGTGATGATCAGGGGAGACCGGTCCGCATCCTTGGTGTGGGGCGGGATATTACGGAGCGGTTACTGCTCGAGAACCGGATCCGCCGGATTGCCTCCTTTCCGGAACTGGACCCGGAACCGGTCATCGAGATCAACCTCCACCGGGAGATCCTGTATGCCAGCCCCGCGTGCCTGTCCCTGTTAAAAGAACTCCATATGCCCGATAACCCCGCAGCATTCCTGCCTCCGGATACCGATGAGATCATCCGATCCCTCCAGGCATCCCGCTCCCCCGTCTTCTGTCGTGAGGTCACGGTCGGGGACGCGGTGTTTGCGGAATCCCTGACCCTCTCGCCGGGTGGCCTTGCGGTCAGGATTTACGCTCATGATATTACGGACCTGCACCAGGCGATCAGCGCCCTTGCGCGGGCGAACCGGAAACTCCACCGGCTAACCGGTATCACCCGGCACGACATCCGCAACCGTCTCATGGGAGTGCTCGGGTATATCGAGCTTGCAAAGAGTTCAACCGGTGACCCGGCCCTGCTGGACTACCTCTCCCGGTCTGAGACCGCCGCGGTGGGAATCCGGCACCAGATCGAGTTTACCAAGGAATACGAGAACATCGGCAGCAGCCCGCCCGCATGGCAGGAGGTCTCAAACCTGATCGCATCCGCCCGCACGCACCTTGACCTCCACGGGATCACGCTTGTGGATGAGGTGGCGGGGGCGAGTGTCTATGCCGATCCCATGTTTTCCCGCGTCATCACCCACCTGATCGACAATGCGCTCCGTCACGGCGGATCAAACCTGAGCCGCATCTGCTTCTCCGGGTCCGTCACGTCCGATGGATATGTCCTTGCGTGTGAGGATGACGGCGCCGGCATTCCCGGAACGGGGAAGGCTGCCATCTTCAACCGGGTTGTCGGGAAGGATACGACGATGGGTCTTTTCCTCGTGCAGGAGATCCTCTCGCTGACCATGATCATGATCCGGGAGACCGGGGAGCCGGGGAAGGGCGCCCGCTTCGAGATGACGGTGCCGCCGGGAAGGTACCGGATTGTTCCCGGGCCGGAAGAAGTAACGGGCAATGGCCGTTAAAAGCGAACCGGCGGAAAATTTTTTCTGGATTTTCTGATTGTTCGGGTAAAGAATGGTGTTCCGGATATGGTGCCGGAGGGACGCATGCCGGATGTACAATGGCTTGCGGTTCTGGTTTTATTCTGTGCGGTTGCGATGGGGAATTTCGCACGGTTGCGGTCAGATGTAAAAATTATTTAAAAAAATAAACTTACATTGATAAAAAAAATGCTCTTTAGAAAAGCTGTCAAAAATTTGAAGACTGAATTACGATGAAGCCACGGGCGCTCGCCGCCTCGTCGGGGCTCGCCCCGTGGAGCAGGACCGGGTGCAGGATCCTTTGAGAAAAATGATACAAAACTGGGGGTCAAGGGGGCATGCCCCCTTGGGCTGCTTCCCCCTCTGGGGGAGAGAGGGGGTCACCCTCGCAAATTCCACTGAGTGCCTTATTCAGATGTTTTCTCCAGAGCCAAAAAAAACGTGACTTGTTTTTGTTCACCGTTATCGATGATTGAAACAAAAATTTAAACATCTATCGCACTATGGGGATGCCACAGCGGCGGGGGCGAAGCCCCCAGGAGCGTCGGAATTGTACGAAGGATTTCCCATGAAAATCGAACTCTTTCAGACAGAATAATGGGGGTTGAGACCCCATACCCCTGATTATGATATGTGCCGCCGCCCCCTACGGGGCGCCCCCGCGGCGGATCAATGACTGATCCCTTTAAAAAAACACCGAACTGCCCCGCCGTGCCCCGGAGGAGCCCTCCTAAAAATTTATGATGTCTTTTCCGATTTTCATTGTTCCGGTGTGAGCTTTACCGGTTCATGCCTGTTTCTGCAGAGCAAAGAAAAGCAGGTGCTAAAAATCGCACATTACTAAAAAAAAAAATGTTCAGATATACCGCGCCTTCATCGAAAGCCTGCGGGGAGTGTATAACGGCCGGAACGGTTTCCCTTCAACATCCTTCCGCACAGCAGCGATCAGATCCTCTCCACTCATCTGCTCCTTGAACGGTTTGTTCGGCTGCGACTTCTTCCGGACGGTCACGGTCAGCATCTTTGAGGCGACTTCCTCGTCGCCGACAACGACCACGTACGGGACCCAGTCCATGCCGGCCTCGCGGACCTTCTTGCCCATGGTCTCGTTCCGGTCGTCAACATCGCACCGGATCTGGGCGGCATTGATCGCTTTTGCCAGTTCCTCGGCAAACGCGATGTGCTTCTCGGTTACCGGTATGACCCGGACCTGTGCGGGCGATAGCCAGGTCGGGAGGGCGGGGACTGCCTGCGTGGAAATGTTCTCGAGGATGGCGCACATGACCCGTTCAACACTGCCCGTGGGGGAGCAGTGGAGGATGGGCGGGTGGACAACGGCGCCGGATTCCGTGTGGTACTTGATGTTGAACCGGGTCGAGCTCTCGACATCGATCTGGACGGTCGGGTTCTCGATCGGGCGTCGCTGGCCGTCGATGGCGGCGAGGTCGATTTTCGCCACCCAGTAGTGGACGCGGTCGGAGAGGATCTCGATGAGCATCGGGCAGTCTGAGTCCTTCACGATCTTCTTGACCCATGCCTCGTGCTCCTTGTAGAAATCGGTGGTGCACCGGAACGCGGCAACGAGCTCGGTCTCGAAGTCCTTGCCGGTCTGCCAGCCCATGGCGAGCTGTTCCTCGAAGCACTTCAGGGCCTGCGGCATGTCGAGGCAGAGGGAGTGCATGTCGGGCATGGTGAACGCACGGAGGCGCTTTAACCCGATGACCTCACCCTTCTGCTCGTGCCGGAACGAGTAGGTCGAGAGCTCGTACATCTTCATCGGCAGGTTGTTGGGCGAGATATGCATGTCCCGCATGATCGAGAACATGCCAAAGCAGGCCGCGAACCGGAGCATCATGTCACGGTTGTTGGACTTGAAGCGGTACTGGCGCTCGCCAAACTTTGCCGCGTGTTCGCAGATCGCCTTGTCGCCAAGGTCGTACATGACCGGGGTCTCGACAGGCGTGCCGCCGTATTCCAGCACGAGGTGGAGCACGTAGTCCGCGAGCAGGTCGCGGATGAGCTTACCCTTCGGCATCCAGCGGAGGCAACCGACGTCGCTGGCCGGCTCGTAGTCAACAAGCTCCTTTGAGCGCATCAGGTCAACGTGGGCCGGATCGCCGCCGACCGGGACCGCGACGCCGAGCTCCTTCTTGACGAGGCAGCCGAACGGGGAATCATCGAGATACTCCTTGTAGTCGTGCTTTTTTCCGTCCGGAGTGAGCACGAACCAGTCGTGGGTGACTTCCTTCTTTGCCGGCTTGACCGTTGTCTCACCGGGAATAATGGTCCTGGAAAGTTCGGAGAGCGGGTGGCCCTTGCACGAGAGCTTGAAGGACTTGTACCAGCCGAACGGGGCACGCTTGACGGCAAACCCCTCGCTCTCGAGTCCCGCCCGGAGGGCATTGAGTACCGTGATCGCGGTCTCGGGCGATGAGAGGTCGCTGGAGAGGTGGGCGTAGGGGTAGATCAGGACCTTGTTCACATTGACCTGCCCGGCGGTCTTTTTGATCTCCTCGATGCCCTGCAGGACAACGCCCTCAAGGTCTTCCTCATCGATCGATTCCACGGCGCAGAAGACGGTGAGTGCCTCCTCTTCCCTGTCCGTGAGGACGGAGCACTCCTCTGCCATCTTCGTCTTTTTCTTGGCTTCGTATTCTATGTAATCTGAATGAATGAGAAGAAGTCGCATTAATTCATCTCCGGTCCGGTAGGATCATCCGTATAAAATGGGTTTTTATGGTATAAATAGTGCTGAAGCCGGAATGCCGTGGAATGGATAAGAAATGCGGTTCTCTGAAAGCGAAGTACCGGTAAAAAAGAAGGATGGGATGGCTCCCCGCCTCAGGGCCTCTCCGAGGCACGGCGGGGCAGGAAGGTGATAATCAAAAATCATTGAGGCCGCCGCGGGAGCGCCCCCGCGGGGGCGGCGGCAGGCATCGCACAGGGGATATGGGGGCATCAGTCCCCATCTTTCAAAATGAATCATTTGGAAAAGAACCGGATAAAAACAGGAATTGATTATTATCAAAAAAAAGTGATATTCAAAATTTTCAGGTTATGCAGTTCATTCACGTTTCCGGTTTGCGTGGTACCGCGAGAGCGTTGCCTGGCGCTGGTCGAGATATTTCGCATCGCCTTTCTTGTAGTACGGGTTCTCTGCCCGCTCCGTGGTGTAGAAGACGAGCTGGCCGATCGGCATGCCGGCATAGATCTTCACCGGGCGGGTATTGACATTGCACATCTCGAGCGTGATGGTCCCCCGGAAGCCGGCATCGATCCACCCGCCTGTCTGATGGAGCGTGACGCCAAGGCGGGCGATGCTTGACTTTCCTTCTATGGTCGCGACAATGTTGTCGGGGAGCTCAATGCACTCGAGGGTCTCGGCAAGGACGAACTGCCCGGGATGCAGGATGAAAACGTCCGCGTGCGTCTCCTCAACATCGGCAACAACACTGTCCCGGTTGTACGGGTCGATAACGCTGGTGCCGGGTTGATACCAGACGAAATGGCTGCCGAGCCGGATGTCGATGGAGTTCGGCTGTACAAGGTTTTTGTCCCAGGGATCGATCCTGATATGGCCCCGTTCGATGCGGTCGAGGAGCTGCCAGTCTACGAGAATCATTGCACTATCATGTGCGTGGATCGGTCATAAGCGGTTTGCATGCGGGAGTCCGGGTTGCGTGCCGGCAGAAGATCTGATAGTGTTACGGAGCCAGTAAAAAAATTCCTGCAGAACCGGGTAGGATCGGTTTCATTGATACGTTCCAAAGGTGGTTCCGGAACTGGTGAAAAAATCTCGCAAACACCCGGTGATTTCACCGTCCCGTCCTTTTACTGATCCTGCGAATCCGGCCCGTTGTCGTCCTCATCCATCAGGTTCCGGCTCCCGCTTTTATCCCGGTCGAGCAGCGCCGGATCGATATGCCACTCGCTCCGGCGCAGGAGACCGTGGAGGGTGCTCGCCTCGCGGGTGGTCAGGTTTGCCCGGCCGAGGATGCGGCGGATGAGGATCATCGTGTTCTCCCGCTTGAACTTCGGGTGGTGGATCTCGTCGAGGTAGCGGTCGATGTGGCGGTACAGGTATCCCATGTCGGTCGGCGACGCGAGCCGGTAAACCGGCAGGGGCATGTCCGCAAGTTCGTAACAGACCACACCGACTGCATGCGAGAGGTTGAGGATCGGGTACTCGTCCGCGGTCGGGATCGTGCAGATCATGTCGCTCCGTTTTACCTCCTCGTTGTTGAGCCCCCAGTTCTCCCGCCCGAAGAGGATGGAGATCCGCCCGTCCGCGTCCTTCACCCGTTCGCGGAGTTCCTTTGGCGAATAGAACGGCATCCGCATCGCGTGGCAGACCGATTTGCTCACGGTCCCGGTAGTGGCGACGACAATATTACTCCGCGCAAAAACATCCTCGATCGTGCAGGTCTCGGCAGCCGCGAGGATGTCCTGCGCGTGGGAAGCCCGGGCCTTTGCCTCGTTCCCCAGCGGGCAGGGATCGATGAGCACGAGGCGGGAGAACCCGAAATTTTTCATCACGCGGGCACAGAACCCCACGTTCCCCTCGTAGATTGGGGCCACCAGCACGATGTCGATCTCGGGCATAAAAAAATTACTGGATAGCATCCACCGTTGCTTTCAGGACATCTGCGCCCTGGTCGTAGACCGCGTTCCCGACCACGATCGTGTCGGCATACCTGCTCATCTCGGCTGCTTTCTCCGCGGAGTTGATACCCCCGCCATAGTAGAGGATCGAGTCGTTGATGGCATCGGAAGCGGCCTTCACCACTGCCGGATCGCCATACCTGCCGCTGTACTCGATATACACGATCGGGAAATGGAAATAGTGGTCAGCAACGGTCACGTATGCGGCGACCTCATCCGCGTTCAGGTCGCACACTGCCCTGGTTACTTTGCCAACGGAAGAGTCCGGGTTGAGCACGATATAAGCCTCGGGAACGATACAGTCCCAGGGAATGTTCCCCTGCTGCTGCCGGACCCATGCCTGGTGTTTTCCCACAATCCAGACCACATCGGTGGTGTTCATCACGCTGGGCACAAAAACGTAATCGATCCCCTGCACCAGCACCGCTTCGGGGCCCGCGGGCTCCATCACGAGCGGCAGGTCATAGGCATTCAGCTGTTTCTGGAGCATGGCAAGGTTCTCCTGCGTCACGTTCAGCGTGCCCGAGAGCATCAGGGCATCCGTACCGCTCGCTGCAATCGCGTCAATATCGCCGGGCTTCAGCTGCTTGTCGGGATCGAGTTTGGTCACGTGCACCCAGTCTTTCCATCTCATCGTAATCACAGTACGTGTGTCTTCCATTCTCATAAACCGGTGGCATACCGGTACATGCAGGATGCAGCAATGCAGGAGGGAGATGAGCACCACGGGAACTGCGGCGGGGGCGCATGCGATGCCCCTGTATGACGTTTGTTTAAACGTCCTGGTTTTTGTAAAAACAGGTAATACAGCGCTATCGCAACCGGGGCGCCCAGCGGCGGGGCGAAGCCCCGGGATCGTCAGGTATCTGAATGATTTCCTGTGAAAATTGAATTTTTCCAGACAAAATATTGGGGGTTGAGACCCCCATACCCCCGATTATGATAGCTGCCGCCGCACCAAAAAGGGACGCCCCCGCGGCGGATCAATGACCGATATTTCTAAAAAACTCACAAACTGCCCCGCCGTGCCCCGGGGGGGCCCTGAGACGGGGAGCGCTCGTAAAAATTATGATGTTTTTTTTTTGATTTTCATTGTTCCGGTATGAACGAAGCCGGTTCATGCCCGTTTCCACAAAGCAAAAAAATCAGGAATAAATCAGAGCTGGATGATGTCCATTTTTTTCCGGAAGATTGCCTGGTAGTCCCGGATAGTCTGTACGGGAATACCGGAATCCCTGGCAACCGTGGGCGGGTCAGCTGCAAGGAGGGACCGGCCGTCCGTGATACCCGCGAGGATCAGTTTTTCTGCTGCCTGTTCTCCCAGTCCCTTGATGGTGAGCAGTTCCTTTCTCCCCTTCTCCGTCTGGAGTTTCGAGACTTTCTTCGGGGCAGGCCTGTTTAATGCCCTGCATACCTGTGCAACGTGTTTCTGGACGGTCGCAAGGGACATACCGGTGCGCTCGCTTAAGGTCTCCGGTGCAAGCTCGCAGAAGGTATCCGGTGTGGTGAAACCGGCAGCAAGGTATTTTTTCAGGCTTACCGCCGGTATACCCATATCCCGGAGCACCTGCCCGTAATAGACGATCTTTGCATCGGCGATGACCTGCCCGGCCTCGGCATCGCCGATACCGGCGTTTTTCAGTGCAGCCGGGTCAGCGTGGGCAAGGCCGGCGAGCTCCATGATGCCCTGTCCTTTCAGGACGTCCATGATCTTTGCATAACTGCGGCCTTTGCGGGGGATGAGGCGGTCGCGCAGGAACTTCCGGCACTCCGACCTGCGGCGGAGTTTCTCGAGCATGGCACCCGCTTCAGTCACCAGCCGGCCGGCATCCCCGGCCGGGATCGCCAGCCGCTTTGCGAGATTCTCCGGCACACTGCGGGCCAGTTCGGCCACGGTATAGATGTGATGAGCGAGGATACTCTCTGCCAGCGCGGGGGTCATGGAAGGGATCTCTGACAGGGACTCCCGGTTGGAACTGATATGGTGGCAGAGCGGGCAGCCGATATCCCACGGGCGGGCCCCTTTCCGGACGAGCCGGACAAAATTGAGGTGGTGCCTGTCGCAGATGTCGTCAGTCCGAATTGCAAAGCCCCACTGGGCCATCGGGAGGCCGATGTTGAAGCTGCAGTCCGGGTAACGGGAGCAGCCAATGAACTGGGTGTTGCCGCGCATATGTTTGATGGCCAGCATGCCCCCGCAGACCGGGCATTTGCCGAGGTTCATCTCCTCGGCAGTGCGGTTACGGATATCATCGCCGATCACCTGCTCGTTCTTTTCGAGCTGGTCGAAGGCCGCATGGAGCATCTCCCGGGATTCCCGGATCACATCTTCCCGGGTCCTCCTGCTCTCCTTGATCTGCTGCATGTGCGCTTCGATGGTCTGCGTCATGTCCGGCCGGGTCACGGCGTCGGCATGCTGCTCGAGCGATTCGGTGACCACTCTCCCGACAAGGGTCGGCCGGAGAGGGCTGCCTTCAACATACTTGCGGGAGACCAGCTTTGCAATCACCTCGTGCCGGGTACTCTTTGTACCAAGGCCGAGTTCCTCCATCCGCTGGATCAGCTTGCTCTGGGTGTACCGGGCCGGGGGCTGCGTCTCCTTCTCGTCAAGGGTTACTTTCCTGATCGGCAGTTTCTCCCCGGTCACGAACGCGGGCAGGAGCACTTCTTTTGCCTCGGAAAACGGGTATACCGCATGCCAGCCGGGCTCGAGGAGCTGGCCACCGGTGGTCGTGTACTCCTCGCCGCCGGCAAGGAAGAGGATCTTCAGGGTCTTCCAGAGCGCGTCCGGTGCGAGGGTTGCAAGGAAGCGGCGGAGCACGAGCTCGTAGATTTTGAACGCATCATCCCCCAGCTGTTCGCGGGTGGCAGCGCCGGTCGGGTGGATGGGCGGGTGGTCGGTGGTGGATTTTTTTCCCCGGGTCGGGACCGGGCGGCGGTGCGCGAGCGTCCATTCGATGTCCTTTCTGAAGGGGGAATTTTTCAGGGTCGTTAAGATCCCCCCGATATCCAGCGACGCCGGGTAAACAGTGTTGTCGGTCCTCGGGTAGGAGATGAAACCGTTCATGTACAGGTCTTCAGCGATCCGCATCGCGTTTGCTGCCGAGAACCCGAGACGTGCGGCTGCAACAATATAGGTCGTGGTATCGAACGGTGACGGCGCCCGGTCCTGCTTTGTGCCCTCCCTCACATCAGTGACAACGAGTGGTTCCTTTGTCCGGTCGCGTGCCCCCTCTGCCTCTGCCTTGTCGTGGAACCGCCCGTGGGTGTGGCGGGCCTCGATCTGTTCTCCGGACTTCTCGGTATCAACCGCAAGCTGCCAGTATTTCTCCGGCACGAACGCCTCGATCTCCTTCTCGCGGTCAACGATCATGGAGAGTGTCGGGCTCTGGACCCTTCCGACCGAGAGAATATTCTGGCCGCCCCGCCGCGCAGCGAGCGAGATGAAGCGGGTGAGCGAGGCCCCCCACATCAGGTCGATCGACTGGCGGGCTTCACCGGCAGCGGCAAGGGCAAAATCGAGTTCGGTGGTGTTGGTAAAGGCATGCTGGAGTTCGCCTCTGGTGATGGCAGAGAACCGCGCCCGGTCAATGGGGACCTTTCCGTTCACGGCACGGATGAGCTCGAATGCCTCCTTCCCGATCAGTTCCCCTTCGGTATCAAAATCCGTTGCGATCGTGACACGGTCAGCCTTCCTTGACAGTTTCTGGAGGAGGGTGACGATCTTCTTCTCGGTCGGCACCTTGATGGTCTTTGCATCGATCAGGCTCCGCGGGGTGTACTCCTCGCTCCGCCAGTTCTGGTAACCCGGCTCGAAATCGATCTCCACCACGTGGCCCCGGAGCCCGACCGTGACCACATCCCCGAAACTGTACGTGGATACACCGGCATCCTTCTGTTCGGTAATCTTCTTACCCTCGCCCAGGATCTCCGCGATGCGCCGGGCCGAGATGTTCTTTTCTGCAACGATCAGGTGCACGGCAGTTACACCCCCCGGTTTTTCAGCGCTTCGGCAAGCATCCGGTTCAGTTCGGCAGGGTCTGCTTTCCCGCGGGTCTTCTTCATGACCTGACCAACAAGGAAATTGAGTGCCCCGGCTTTACCGGCCCGGTAATCCTCAAGCGCTTTGGGATTCTCGGTGATCGCATCTTCGATCGCGGCGGTAATTGCCCCGGTATCCCCGGTGGTTCTGGCAAGGCTGAGCCGCTTCACGATGGCATCCGCAGTCTCGGAAGGTTCCCCGTTCAGGCGCTGGTCCAGCATGACACGGAGCACGTCCACCCCGCTCTTGTCCGTGATCGTCCCTGCTTGTACGAGCCGGACGAGACCGGTCATGGCAGCCGGTTCAACCTTGTCAAGGCTCATGTCCCGGTAGTTCAGCTCCCCGATCAGCGTATCGGCGATCCAGGTCGCAGCAAGCGTTGAGAGTCCTTTCGGATCCTTACTGACCACCTGCTCGAAAAAGTTCGCCATTTTCAGTTCGCCGGTCAGGGTCCGGGCATGGTTCAGCGAACACCCGTACTGGGCGATGAACCGCTCGCGCCGGGCATCCGGAAGTTCCGGGAGCACAATCCCGTCAATCCATGACTTTACGCGGAGCGGCCGGAGATCGGGCTCCGGGAAGTACCGGTAATCGTGCTCCTGCTCCTTGCTGCGGGCTGACTGGGTGACACCCCGGGCTTCAAGGTAGTGGCGGGTCTCGCGGTCGATCTTCTGGCTGCGGCGGATGAGGTTCTTCTGCCGGGTTACCTCGAATGTCAGCGCCTTCTCGACACCCTTGTAGGAGGTGATGTTCTTGACTTCCACCCGCTCGTTCCCCTTAATCGAGATGTTGGCGTCGACCCGGAGCGAGCCCTCCTTCTCGGAATCGAAGACACTGAGGTACTCGAGCGTGGCCCGCAGCTTGTTGAGGAACTTCCGTGCCTCCTTGGGCGAACGCATGTCCGGTTCGCTCACGATCTCGATGAGGGGAATACCGGCGCGGTTGTAGTCCACGAGCGAGTACTTGCCCCGCTCGGCATTGCCCATGTGGACGAGCCGGCCCGGGTCCTCCTCGACATGGATGCGGGTGAGCCGGACCTTCTTCTCCCCGCCTTCGTCGCTCTCGATCTCCAGGTACCCGCCGAGCGCAAGCGGTTTGTCGTACTGGGTGATCTGGTAGGCCTTGTCGAGGTCGGGATAGAAATAATTCTTCCGCGAGAACTCGGCTTCATCGATGATCTCGCAGTTCAGCGCCTTTGCCACCTTCATGGCGTACTCGATCGCCTTTTTGTTGAGCGCCGGCATGGCGCCCGGGAGGCCGAGGCAGATAGGGCAGACATGGGTATTGGGGCCGTCGCTCCGGTAATCGGTGGAGCACCCGCAGAAGAGCTTGCTCAACGTGTCCAGCTGGCAGTGCACTTCGAGACCGACAATGACCTGGCCTTCAGCATCCGCCATATCAGTTCACCGCCTGCTCGTACGCATACGCAACATCCACAACACGCTCGTCCTCAAACATCCTGCCCATGATCTGGAGGCCGACCGGCATGCCTTCGGAATTCCCGCAGGGCACCGATATCGACGGGATCCCCGCAAGGTTTGCCGGGACCGTGAGGATATCAGCAAGGTACATGGAGAGCGGGTCGCTCTTTTCTTTCAGCCGGAACGCGATGGTGGGCATGGTCGGCCCTGCAATCACGTCAACGTCCCGGAAGATCCGGTTGAAATCGGCGCGGACATTCTCCCGGGCAACCTGTGCTTTTGCATAGTATTTACCGTAATACCCGCTTGAGAGCGCGAACGTACCGAGCATGATCCGGCGCCGGACTTCCATGCCGAACGCAGCCCCCCGCACGTCCTTGTAGGCATCGTGCCACGACTTCTTCCAGTCCGTTGCCGGACCGTATCTCACGCCATCGAACCGGGCAAGGTTGGAGCTGGCCTCGCTCGTGCAGGTGACATAGTATGCGGCAAGGGCATACTCCATCGACGGGATGCTGCAGGGGAACGTGGCTGCCCCGAGTTCTTCGAGGCGACCGATTGCTTTTCTCACAACACCGGCAACACCCAGGTCAACACCTGTCCCGAAATACTCCTCCGGGATGCCGACCTTCAGGCCTTTGATATCCGCGTCGGGAGCGTGATGGTAGGGCCTGTTGTACGTGGTGGAATCGTGGCGGTCATGGCCGGCGATCACGCCCATGAGGGTGGAGACATCGGAAACGGTCTTCCCGAGCGGGCCGATCTGTTCGAGCGAGTTGGAGTACGCGATGAGCCCGTAGCGGGAGACCCTCCCGTAACTGGGTTTCAGGCCAACGATCCCGCAGAACGCGGCAGGGCACCGGATGGAGCCACCGGTATCGGAGCCGAGCGCCATCCGGACCATGCCGGCAGCGACAGCAGCGGCGCTCCCCCCGCTCGACCCGCCGGGGACGCGGGAGGTGTCGCAGGGGTTGAGGGTGGGTCCGAAGGCGGAGTTTTCGGTGGTGGTGCCCATACCGAACTCGTCCATGTTGGTCTTGCCGGCGATTGCTGCCCCTGCACTTTTCAGGAGCCCGACTACATGTGCATCATAGGGTGGAATGTAGCCCTTGAGGATCTTCGAGGCACAGGTGGTCTCGATCCCGCTTGTCGAGATATTGTCTTTTACGGCAACGGCAACCCCGGCAAGCGGGCCGTCCCCATACGCTGCCCTGCTGCACCTCGTGAGGAAGGCATTATACGGATCGGAAGGTTCGAAGGTGATTGTGCGGGGGGCCATTACATCACCCGCGGCGCTTTGATGAACCCGTCTTCCTTCCAGGGAGCGTTCTTCAGGACATCGTCCTGCGAAAGCGAAGGCTCGACAACGTCTTCGCGCAGCACGTTGAAGAGATCGCTCCTTGCGGCACCGTCCCCTTTTACGGTATCGAGCGTGTCAAAATAGTCAAGGATCGCGTTGAACTGGTGGGTAAAAGTCCCCAGTTCTTCCGTATTGATGCCGACGTCGGCAAGTTCTGCGATATGTTGTACATCGTGTTCAGTGACCATGGTCCACCCTGTCTATGTGGTCTATGTAATCTTGTACGGACGTTTTATAACCTTTTTTTCGGGCAAGCCGTTGTAATTCCTTCCAGACCCCGCTCCCGTACTGCATGGCTTTCTTCTCGTACCAGGCAAATTCCGCCGGGATATGGCGTTCCGCCACCTTCCGGAGCGGGACTTTCCGGTGTCCCCCGCAAACCTTCTCCTCCGGGGGGATCGCGCGCGCAGCGCGCACAACCCGGCAATCCACGTAGGGCATCGAGAGATACGTGCCGTGCAGGGCAGCGACTGCCTGGTCGCGTGCTGCCTGCAGTTCGAGGCCGGCAAAATCCCGTTCGAGATCCTGCCCGAGCGTGGCGGTCTCCAGGTAACGCGAATAGCCCCCGAAGATCTCGTCAGCACCCTGTCCCGTGATGACCCGCCGGTACCCCTGCTCCCCGGCGAAACGCGTGACAAAATACAGGGTCAGTGCAATGCCCGTGTTCAGGGGATCCTTCTTCGGGATGGCCCTGATCACGGACGGGAGCGCATCTGCGATCTCGTCCGGAGTGATACTGACAGAGGTACAGGTAAGGCCGAGCGTGGCGGCTGCGTGCCGTGCCTGCCGGAGATCGTGGGAGCCTTCGAGCCCCACGGCCACACACTCGCGCCGGGCCAGCGCTGCAACAAGGGATGAGTCCACCCCCCCGGAGAGGGCGGTGATGCCCTCGTCGCTGCGGAGCCGGACTGCCGCGATGATGGCCTCCTCAAGCGGCATCTCCGGCGCGGACGGCTCAATGGTCCCCCGGAGCTCACTGCCGCAGATGAGGGTCCCTTTCGGGCAGTCGCCCTGCAGGATCCCGAAATGGTCCCGTGCCCGGCACCTGCCGCACCGGAGGAAAAATTCTCCCCCGAAGCGGAGGATCTCTTCCGGCCGTTCGGCACAGATAACCCCGATCTCCGCTCCGCTCAGCCGGCGCCCGTCAAGTTCCGCCCATCCGATAAGTACTGGTTTCTCCACAAGTCCCTGCATCAGTAGGTTGTCCACACTCAGTGCCCCGCATGCCAAAAAAAATGTATCGTCCCGGCTATATCCGCTCCGGACCGTATCAGAAGCACCGGTTCAGGTTGGGAATGCACCGGAGGATCGGATTCTTTTTTTGCAATAGAGGAATAATAGTTTAAAGCGCGAGGGTAGGAAAGCCCGGCCAACTCCGACGGACTTAAGATCCGTTCCTGCAGAGGTTCATGCGTTCGAATCGCATCCCTCGCATCCTTTTTACCGGATCACGGGTATCTATAAAACGCTCATCCCTGCATCAGTCCGCGTCCGGTAACGATGCTGTTTTTTTCTGTACAGGACTTGTTTTCCGATCCCGTTATTTCGTATCAGCGATTCCTGCAACCCTTCCCACGCGCCCGTCTTCGAGCCGGACTTTGATACCGTGGGGGTGCGTGCCGGAGTTGGTCAGGATCTCCTTTACCCGGCCCCGGCACAGTTTTCCGCTCTGCTGGTCAGCTTTCTGAATGATATCCACATAAAGACCGATGCTGACATCATCGCGGACCTTCCCGCTCTTCTCTTTTGCCATGAAAAGTTACCCGGTCTCCTGCACCACCGGGTGCCGGATGAAACTGGTCATCATCAGAAGATCAGGAATCCCCCGGCGCATCGTAGGTGCCGATACCGGTAGAGAGTCTGCCGTCAGGTGCCGTCCAGCCATGGTTCTCTCCCCGCAGGGTGACGCCGATTATCGTATGGTACTCATTTGAACGTGGCTCAAATATCTTCCACGCGTTCCGCCCGTCCACCGAGGATGTTATCGTTACGGTATTATCCGCCGACGTGTTGTAATCCGCAAACAGGGACGTGGTATAGGTGAAACAGCGGGAACCGGCACCAGAATATTCCGGCGGGCAGCTCATTTCACTCAGGGACTGTGGCGGCCGGAACAGAACGCCCGCCGCAACGGGATCCCAGGTCTCGACTGGGAAACGCCCTGTGGTCTCTGATGAGATGAGAACCGTGTACGGGCTGGAGGCGGTTGTCCCTTCCGGTGGCTGAATTGCGGGTGTTGTGACCTTGAGCATCGTGGCCTTTCCTGTATCATAGAGGGTTGTCTCCCAGTCCGCGGGTATCCCGTTCATCGTCCCGCTGCTGAAACCGGAGACCACCGGGGAATTGCCGCTCCTGTCTGCGGGCACGGGAATGAAAAGTGTTACATTATACAAAGGAGCTTCCGTGGTGATGATACAGGTGTAGTTATACGTCCCGGTGATCGTGTTCCGGTAAGCGGATTCCACATAGCCGTTATACGAGCCAATGCCCGCGAATGGAACCAGGATGATGATAAACAGGCAGAGAGTTATTCCAACGATCTTGTCCATTGTCTTTCCCCGGGTATGTGCCGGCATGGCCGTATCTGTTCTGCACAGGCCGGCCGGCACACCTGTGAATATGTGCAGGAGTATTGCATCATCCGGATTGAATAGCTGTTGGTTTTCCGGTCTTTTGGATCGCGCCGGATTCCCATGTCTCTTTATGGATGTACAGAAAAGTGAGTACTATGGAACCGCGTGCCTCTCTCCTCCTGCAGAACGTGAGCCTGCCCGACGGGCGGGTTGCCGATGTCGCGATCACGGACGGGACTGTACGCCATATCGGGGCCGGCATCCCTGCAGAGCGGGTGATAGACTGTACCGGCCTGTTCGTCCTGCCAGCGGCAACCGATATGCACGTGCATATGCGGGGCGGTCCCCAGTCAGCAAAGGAGGACTGGGAGAGCGGGAGTAAAAGTGCCCTTGCAGGCGGGGTGACCGTGGTCGTGGACCAGCCGAACACCGTCCCGCCGGTTATCTCGCCCGAATCGTTCCGGGCTCGGGTCTGTGAAGCCCGGGAAAAATCGTTCTGCCACTTTGCGGTCAACAGCGGTGTGACCCCGGATACACCCCTGCCGGCAATGTGGAGTGCCGGGGCTCTGGCATTTGGCGAAACATTCTTTGCCCCCTCCAGCTATGGCGAGGCGGTCAGCCCGCAGGAACTCGGGGCAGTGCTCGACCGGATCCATTCTCTTGGCGGGCTTGCAACGATCCATGCGGAGGAGGTATCCCCGGGTCCCGATACCACGCTCGCATCCCATGCACAGGTCCGCTCCGCTGCGGGAGAACTGCGGGCAGTCCGGGCAGTCCTCCATGCCAACAGCGTGGGGTGCCGGCTCCATTTCTGCCATATGAGTACCGGCCCGGCTGTCGGTACCGCAACGGGAAGCGTCGAGGCAACACCCCACCATCTCTTCCTGTCGCATGAGATGGCTGAAAATACCGATGCCTTCTTTAAGGTAAACCCGCCGCTGCGGAGCGGACGGGAGAGAAAGGAGCTTTTCTCGCGGTGGAAGGAGATCGATGTCATCGCATCCGACCATGCACCCCACACGCGCTCGGAAAAGCAGCAGCCGTTTCCCGACGCTCCCTCCGGTGTACCGGGGGTGGAGACCATGCTCCCGCTCCTTCTTGCCGCGGTCCTTGAAAAAACCATCAGCCTGCCGGAGTTGATCGCAAAGACGAGCAGCAATCCCGCCGCGATCCTCGGTATCCCGCCGGCCGGATTTGCACCCGGGTGCCGGGGGGATTTTGCCATCTTCCCAAAACAGGCAGTCCCCATCGATCCTGACAACCTGCACAGCAGGTGCGGGTGGACACCGTTCGAAGGTCACCGGGGCGTATTTCCCTCACGGGTGATCATGGACGGCACGGTCGTGTATGAAGACGGGGAGTTCTTCCGCGCATATCCGCAATGGATTTGCGGGAAGGGATATTTTCCCCGGTGACTCCCGTTTTTGCACGTTCAAGGTTCCCGCCTGCAGCTCACCCCGCATGATCCTCATCCCCAAGTGCTAAATAATCGGAAGACTCAAAGAGATGAGTGCCGATACATGCGCATCCATAGGTCCCCGGGTGATCGATTGACAAGCGTCTGGATATGATCCATGGGACAACCCGGTTGCGCGACAGGCATCCGCCCGGCAAGGGTTTAAACACAGGTGAAGAACGGCAGCACGCCACTGGTGATCCATGTGCGTTATTGCCGGGCAACATTCCTTTTCAGTGGTGATCCGGTGCCAGATGTTTCAGGAGCCCTATCTGAAGAGCGGCAGGGAGTTGTCATTGCCATCGAAGTAACCGCCGGTGCAAAAGAAGCGGTTTTTCCCGCAGGATACAATGAATGGCGGCGGACGATCGGCTGCCGCGTACCTGCCCCTGCACTGGAAGGGAGGGCAAACAAAGCCGTCCTTCATCTGATTGCCGGAACACTGGGGGTCCCTGCCTCTTCCGTCAGTATTCTATCCGGCGCTGCCTCTTCCCAGAAACGGGTGCTCGTTGCCGGTACTGGCAAGCAGGCGGTGCTCGCCCGGCTGGGCCGTGTACCCTGAGCCGTCACGTGCTCCTTCAACAGGTGAATATCGTTCCTGCACGGGGATAGTCCGGTTGACCCTGTACGGCCGTTGAACGAACGCTTCACCCCCATTTTGTTCAGTACCAGCCGGATCCAGAACGGGATATCCCGTAAGCTCTTTTCCGGGTGGTTCTTTCGAAGATTGTCCCGAGGCTATCCTTTAAGTAATTTTACAGGTTATATAAATATTATACCTATGATCAGGCATTCCATCCATCGCATGATACATGGGGGTGCGTTTACGTGTATTCACCGGATACTACCAAGTACCTTATTCACATCAGCCTCACCGCAGAGGGGGTGGTCGAGAAACCTGACGTAGTCGGCGCCATATTCGGGCAGACTGAAGGGTTACTCGGCGAAGACCTCGACCTCCGGGATCTCCAGAGGACGGGGCGTGTCGGACGGATCGATGTCCAGATAACCAGCAGGAAAGGCGAGACCACGGGAGAGATCCTGATCTCGTCATCGCTTGATCGGGCAGAGACCGCGATCCTTGCGGCATCGCTCGAGACCATCGACCGTGTCGGACCCTGTGTCGCCCATGTAGCTGTTGCGTCCATCGAGGATATCCGTGTCAGCAAGCGCAGGAAGATTGTTGAGCGGGCAAAGGAGATCCTCATCGACCGCTTCGAGGACGGGACAATCGACAGTGACGAGCTGCTCGATGATGTCCGCCAGAGCCTCCGGATTGAAAAGATCGGTTCAGTGGGCGAGGAAAAAGCACCTGCCGGCCCCAATGTTCTCGAATCGGATGCGATCATCATCGTGGAAGGACGGGCGGATGTCCTGAACCTGCTGCGGTACGGTATCAAGAATGCCGTGGCGGTCGAGGGGACCAAGATCCCGAAAATTGTCATCGACCTGTGCGAAAAGAAGACCGCGACTGCATTCTTTGACGGTGACCGCGGCGGCGAGCTGATCCTCCGGGAACTCCTGCAGGTTGCAGATATTGATTTCGTCGCCTATTCCCCCCGGGGGAAAAGTGTCGAGGACATGACCCGGAAGGAAGTGATAAAGACCCTGCGGAACAAAGTGCCGGTCGAGTACGTGCGTGACCAGTATTTTGAGGATTCAGCAGAAATTGCTCCTGAACTGAGGGCTGCACGGCAGGGATCTGACGAGTCTGCAGGGCAGGATAAAAAACCAAAACAGGGCGGTGCGGCGAAGCGGTCGCGGGATCTCCGGAAAGGGCCCACGACCCTGCAGGATCATATGGATGACGTGAAAGGGCAGAACCTGGCACGGTTCCTTGCCGAGGACCTGACCGTCATCCGGGAACTCCGTTCAGATGAAGTGGAGAAAGCAATCGAGACCCTGGATACACCGGCGAGCGGCCTCGTGGTCGACCGTTCCGTTGACCAGAAACTGGTTGACCGCCTTGTCTGGAAAGGCATTTCGTATATTGCGGCCCGGGATTTCAGGGGGATTATCAAACGACCGATGTCCATCCGGCTCATGAAAATGGGGTCATAAATACCCTTACACAAATTTATTTATGCTGCACAAAACCATGTAACTGTCCGGAGGGACTGTATGCATAAAGACGAACTGATCAACCTTCACCAGATGTTGTCAGACGTAAAAGACTATTTTGAAGAGATCAATCCTGAACTCAAGTTCACCCAGTACAATGCACTGAAGATCACGCCGTCCCAGCAGCACAAGAGCAAGATGGAGCACAAGTACGCGATCTTCGTGCTTGGCACCGAGATTGCGAATGCCATGAAAGAGGTGGACTATTCATCATCGAGCAGGATCTCGGCACGCATGAAGGAGCTTGCCGACAAGACCTTAAAAGAAATGGACTATTCGTAATTTTTCCCTGCTGCACGGTATTACCCTCAGGCTGAGTTCGATTTTTTCGCGGCAGCGAGGATATGTTAAAGACGGATCAACGAGGATCTTCGCTCATGCAGTATTTCACGGATACCGATATGGGTCTTGACCTTGCCCAAGTAAACAGAAGCGTGGAATCGGCATTTGCGGATCACGGGAGGGGGCTCGTCCAGATGCCCCCGAAGGTTTACATCACCCTGCCCGATGGTGATTTCCGGACCATGCCCGCCTATCTCCCCTCCCTGTCAATCGCCGGGGTCAAGATCGTGAATGTGCATCCAAAAAATTCCCGCTGGGGACTCCCGACGGTCATGGCGCTCACCATCATTCTCGACCTTGCCACCGGCCAGCCTGTGGCCATCATCAATGCAACCCGCCTCACGGACATGAGGACCGGGGCAGCAGGAGCGGTTGCGGCAAAACACCTCAGTCCGAAAAAGGAGATCGTGCTGGGAGTGATCGGGACCGGCCGGCAGGCGGAGGCGCAGGTGGCGGCCATCTCCCGCGAGCTGAACATACGGGAGCTCAGGGTCTGGGGCAGGAATCCGGACCATGTCAGGAAATTTGCCGACCGCTTTATGGAGTACCCGTGCATGGCTGTATCGGCTGAAAAGGCCTGCGACTGCGATCTGCTGGTGACCACGACCCCTTCAACGACCCCGATCATCAGGAGCGAATGGATCCACGATGGCACCCATATCAACGCAATCGGGGCGGATGCCCCCGGCAAGGAGGAACTGGACCCCACCCTGCTGAGACGTGCGCAGGTCTTTGTGGATGATCCCGCTCAGGCAATCCATTCCGGGGAGGTCAATGTACCAATCAGCAGGGGACTGTACCGGGCAGACGAGATAGCCGGCACGCTGGGAGAGGTCGTGATCGGGAAGAAGCGGCGCTCAGGGCCGGACGCGATCACCATCTTTGACTCCACCGGCCTCGCCATCCAGGACCTGGCCATTGCAAAGATTGCGATGCAGCATGGCAGGCAAATCGAGCTGCCGTTTCCGTGAATGAGGGATCCGGGACGGGGGGTACTCCCCCTACCCCCACCCCTGTTTTTTCAGGAGGGGGCCTACCCCCCACCCCCGAAGAGGGGTGTCAGGGGGTACCCCCATCCCCCCGCTTTGGCCGGATCCGACCCCCCGTGATCAGTTTTGAGTAGGTTGCATGGAATACGGGATCGTCGGAAGAGTCCTGATTTGAGCAGCCCGGGACGCGTGCAATAATGTTTAGTTCTCAATTTTGAGAAGGGGGGGGTAGCCTCCCTGCCCCCCCATCGTCTGGATTTAGGGAGGGGGGTGACCCCCCTTTCGTTCCGTAAGTCTCAGGGGGGTCACCCCCCCCCTTCGGGATCATTTTTCGAATCTAAATTTTCTGTGAGACTTCGACGCTAGAGCAGGTTCGGGGCGATTGAGTGTGAGGGGGGGAAGCTCCCCCACCCCCCTCCCCCAAGGTCCAAGGAATGTGTAATCACTGATGAGTGAACAAGAAAATATCAGGCAGAAAATACGATAGACGCCGCCACCCCCGCGGGGCGCCCCCGTGGCGGATCAGAGCCGGTCCAGGGTCTCGTACAGGTAAGTGAGTAGCGCAAAACCCGACGAGGCGTTTTGCGCGCAGGGCATCACAATCATCAATTAATGCCTTTTTTCGTCATCGAAGATTAAAAAGTCCACTGTTATTTGGTATAATCCGAACTATCGTCGATCATCGTAACGTTTTTTCGGGTGTAAAAATTACCATGGACATTTATTCTAGGTGATTCCTCAACAAAAGCCACCAATTCAGATTTTCTTTCGATGCTTTTTGGGAAGTCATATCCAGGGGAGATGATGTTAGACGTTCTTGGGGGCTTCGGTTCCACCTCCGCCCCCGCCACTGCGGCATCCCCCAAATTGCGATGACGATGTATGAGCGGTAACCCACCTCGTCCAATCACAATGCGCCCCGTCACCCCGGGGGACTTGAGGCGCAAGAGGGGGGATTATAAACAGGATTCCTTCAGAGCAAAAAATTATCTGCTGACTACTGAATCCAGCTATCTGATATCAGAGATTGGTGGCACCAAATGATGAATCGGTAGTGTACACGAAGTGCTGT
>DAPW01000017.1 GCA_002502245.1 Methanoregula sp. UBA154 | reverse complement strand
ATAATAGTCGTTGGAGCGGAACGGGAACAGGTCTGTCACCGTCTCCATCTTCTCCCGCTCTTTCGGGGCAAGCCCGACAAGGTTGTCAAGCTCGGAAATTGATGTAATGTACTTGGGATTCATTTAAAGTCACCTCGTTTCTGGGGTCAGGCTCTGCCCGTCAGAGAGCAGGGGTCGAGCGGTGCTGAAATTTCCGGATTGTTATGAACAGAAATTGATTGTACCTAAGTGCACCGCTCAGTGAACTTTTTTTATCTGGCTCATCCTTTAAACCCTTTCTGTAATTTTTCATTTTTCAGAACGGAAACGGTAAACGGGGGCAGAAAATTGACCTGACCGGATAACACGGTCCAGGAGTCTCCGCATAGGAAACGGCCATTCCGGGGTAGTGGAAATCTGCCATACTCATGACGAGATCTCTGATACAGGGACTGACGATTCTTCCTCAAAAGGAAAACAAAGGCCGTTTTCATGGTAGAAATTGCAAGAACACCTACGGGACCGTTTAAAACAATACATGGATATCTTCCATGTCCCATTGATTTGCAGAAAACAAAGATTGATGTATTCACATCGCCATTTATAATAGACACGATTCCGGCTATCTTCATAATAATCCGGAACAGCCTGCAGAAAAAAAGAATGCAGGAATCACGCGGACGATGGCAGGACTGCCATCCTCAGGACACGGCACCAGGAGAAGATACTGAATGCCTGTGCAGGGTCAGGATGATCCACGGTTTCGTGGTGATGGCCTGTTGAAGGGCCTTGGATCATACCCGCCAATCAGTAGTGCGGGATTACCGGGAGTCCGTGCTGAAACATCGTGAATGGCTGGCCACCGTTGTACCGGGAGTGGCGGAGGAGGATAAAGGAGCGGTAAAACTGCTCCTGGTACCCCTCCTGCAACTCGAAATAGACCGATGTCATTGGTGGAAGAACAGGAAAATGCAGCAAGCCCAGATCCTGCAGGGACAGACATCGATATCGTCCCGCTGATCCCGGACGGGAAAGAGTCCGTGCAAAACCGTGCTTCACACTCCGGAACGATCCAATGCCCGGCGGAAAAAAGAGAAATTCTACCTTGGGCCGGATAAACCAACTCAAGCAGCCACCAGAACGGTTTTCCGTTCCTCGCTGGCGGACGAAACTGATGAACGGTGGGTCATGAGAGCTCTCGTAAACATCAGAAAACCGGAATTTTTCCGGAAAAAATTCACAGAGCGATATTAAAAAACAGGAGAAACAATGGAAATAGAAATAATAGCCGTAGGCGGATATGACGAGGTCGGGCGGAACATGACCGCCGTCCGCTGCGGAAAGGAAATCGTCATTTTTGACATGGGGCTCCGCCTCGACCAGCTGATGATCCACGAGGATGCCGAGGTTGACGAGATGCATTCCCTTGATCTCATCAAGATCAAGGCCATTCCGGATGACACCGTGCTGCAGAAGGTCGAAGGTACCGTGAAGGCCATCGTCTGTTCGCACGGGCATCTGGACCATATCGGGGCCATCCCGAAACTTGCGCACCGGTACAAGGCCCCCATCATCGCGACTCCTTATGCAACCGAACTGATCCGCCAGCAGATTTCAGGTGAGAAGAAATTCGGTGTGAATAACAAGCTCTTTGCGCTCAGCGCAGGGCAGCGGTACACACTCTCGCAGAACCTTGTGCTTGAATTTGTGCGCACGCAGCACTCGATCATTGATACGGTTACACCGGTGCTTCACACCCCCCACGGTGCGATCGTCTATGCCTGCGATTTCAAGTTCGACCGGACACCGGTCATTGGTCAGCCGCCGGACTTTGCCCGGTTCCGGCAGCTCGGCAAGGAAGGCGTTCTCGCCCTGATTGTCGAGAGCACCTACATCCATCGTTCGGGACGATGCCCGAGCGAGCGGATCGCCCGTGATCTCGTCCGGGATGTCATCACCAGTTTCGAAGATGACAAGAATGCGATAATTGTATCGACATTCTCATCGCACATCTCCCGGGTAAAGACTATTGCGGAGTGCGCCCACGAGATCGGCAGGAAACCGGTCTTTCTCGGACGCTCGATGGAAAAGTATTCCGTGACCGCAGAGCAGATGAAATTTGTCTCGTTTCCCGAGACGTCGAGCGTCTTTGGGAACCGGAGGACTGTTGACCGGGTGATGCGCCGGATGATGAAAGAAGGAAAAGAGAAATTTCTGCCCATCGTCACCGGCCACCAGGGCGAGCCCGGATCGATCCTTACCCGCCTGGCGCTGGGAGACACCCCGTACCAGCTGAGCAAAGGCGACAAGGTGCTCTTCTCGGCGAACGTGATCCCGAACCCGATGAATTTCGGACAACGGTACGTCATAGAACAGCATCTCAGGAAGGCCGGCGCACGGATTTTCGAGGACCTGCATGTCAGCGGCCATGCATACCGGGAAGATCATTACGAGTTTATCCAGATGCTGCAGCCCCAGCATATTATTCCGGCACACGCTGATATGAAAATGACCGCAGGCTACGCTGAGTTTGCCGGTGATCTTGGTTATACGTCCGATAAGGATGTTCACCTGATGAGGAACGGCCAGCGGCTCAGGATCAACTGAACCCGTGATGCCGGCGGGTTGAAAAAAGGAGGTAGGAATTGATCAGCCCAGCCTGACTGCCACGATACGGCAGGCAAATTTGCAGCGGAAAAAGCCCGGTTGCTGCAAAGAGTATCCTGCTGACTACACCCATTTTTCCGGATCTCTTCAGATTGGGTGAAAAACTATCCTTTAAAAAGGATTTTCCCTTGTGCCTTTGTTCAATTCTGGTGGTATTTTCAAGTCCCCGGTACATCTCTGCACGGCTTTGAGATTTCCGTCCCAAAAACCGAATTAAATCCACCCGGGTTAAAACAATTCCGCCGCCCCTTATGTTTCCGTCTGGATCCCCCAGGTCAGGTATTCCGGTGCAGCATCCTTCATGTCTTCCCAGAGCCACACCATCCGGTCAAGGAACCAGAGTTTCCCGCAATAGACAAGCGCCATACCGAAGACAGTCGGCCAGAGGTCGAAGGTGAAAACGCCCCAGAAGACAAAGAGCATACCGGTGCCGGAGACCGCGGAGAGGATGTTCGGGGCGGTCCGGTGATATACCGGAACGGGAACGGCGTCGCGGTTCAGCCAGACGCGCTCTCCCAACACAGCCTTTGACGCCCAGTGATCGAGCGATGGCGGTGCCGCAAAAATGCGGGGATTGAACCATGTCCACAGCACGGCGAGGGTGGCCGGTACAACCGCCCCCCAGTCAAGCCAGAGCCGGCTCCAGAACGCGAGAATGAGAACAGGCAGCACCGTATTGCGCAGGATCACGCTCCACGGGTTGGCGTGGCGCAGCCATGTCTCATTGTCCAGTGCGAAGATCTGTGCGATCTTCCGCTCTAATGTCATCTTATACCTGTTGGAACGGCATTCATAAGTATCATCACGGTCCCTGCCGTCACCTGCGGATTTTTCCGATAATGAGGATCAAAACAAGAATTCCGATGATGAATGTTGCCAGCCCTCCTGTCTGAAGCCATGCGTTTAAGTAATGGGATCCGGCGATATACGTGGCACCGGGCATCTCGAGCCCTGAGATGAGGTGCACACCGATGGTGATTACCAAGACGGCGGGAATCACGTATTTGCAGAGGAAGAAGACCAGCTGGTTAAGATCCGAAACACGGCCTGTCTCTGCCTCAAGTACCTTCCGGGGCAGAAACCACGTGAAGGAAAGTGCGAGAATGGCTGCTGCCAGGTGGAGACCGAGGGTCCCTATCGTTTCATCCATAATATCAAGTACGGGAATTCCCCCAAGGGAGAGGTGTGCGGCGCTGTAGCTGAGGGCCGGGACCAGGCTCACGATGAGCAGGATACCGGTAAGAAGAATCGTTGTATTCTTCCGGTCCCACCCTGCAGCTTCCTGAACGGATGCCACACAGACTTCCAGCATGGAGACTGAGGAGGTGAACGCAGCAAAGAACAGCACGATAAAGAAGGAGACAGCAACGAGCCGGCCTGCCGGCAGGAGGGAGAACGCCAGGGGAAGGGTGGTGAAGGCAAGTTCGGTCCCTGCGGTTGGAGAGATCCCAAAAGAGAATACCACCGGAAAAATGACCATGCCTGCGAGAAGCGCAACAGAGAGATCCGCAATGCTGATTATCAGTGCAGAACGGGAAATATCCTGATCTTTTGCCATGTACGAACCGTACGTGAGAAGGATGCCCTCCCCGACAGAAAGCGAAAAGAATGCCTGGCCGAATGCAGCGACCCAGAGGTCAGCCTGCGTAAGGACGGTAAAATCCGGGGTGAAAAGGAACCGGATCCCGTCCCCGAATCCCGAAAGGGTCGTGCAGTAGAGCACCATGACAAAGAGAACGATAACAACGAGCGGGACCATCATGATCGAGATCCGTTCGATCCCTTTCTGGACCCCCGCAGCAACAACGAGACCGGTCAGAACGACAGCAACAATACCAAAGAGAATGGGCATGTATGACCCGGTAAAACCGGCAAATGTCGTTGTTTCACCGGTAGCGGCAAAGACCGTGAACGCAATGGTCCAGCCGGTGATAACGAGATAGTAGCTGAGGATCAGGAAGAGAATTGCACAGAGCAGCCACCCGAGAATGCGGAATTCCGCCCGCACTGCCCGGAAAGAACTTACCACCGTACCCCGGAAAAAGCGGCCCATCGTTATCTCCAGGATCATGAGCGGCAATGCGAATACGAAGACCGCGATAAGATACGGTATGAGGAAGGCGCCACCGCCGTTCTGGCCGACCAGGGCGGGAAACCGCCAGATATTGCCGATCCCGACCGCAGCACCGATTGCCGCGAGAATAAATCCGAGATGCGATGACCAGCGCTCCATGGTTGATAAAACTCCGGATTATCCCGTTCATTCTAATGGTTACTTCACATAATACTTTAAAACCATACCGGGTGATGAGGACCGCGATGAGAGGGGAAAATGCTGCTGTATGAGCCTCCCCCCACATCGGGCTGAATTATTTCCCGGGTAACAACTGGACACCCGGAAGTTTACTCCGTGACCGGCACCAGCTTCCCTTTCAGCTTCTCCTCGATACCGAGCTGCATCATCTCGATGACATTGTTCACAACGCCCCGGGTATGGCGGACGATCAGCTCATCGTTCCGGAAGAAGTCACGGTCCGTGCTGCTGTTGAACTGCGATCCATGCGTCCGGAACGCGATACCGAACGGCGCGGGTACGTACCCCAGCTGCTGGAAATTCAGCCAGATGTCCATAGCGGTTTTGATGGCACCGTCTTCGTGGCCGTTGACCAGGATCCCCACAACCTTCCCTTCGGTCAGCCCGGGTTTACCGATGTGGTACAGGTTCTCCATGCAGGTGGTCCGGTCAAGGAAGGTCTTGAGCCGGGCCGACATGCCGTTCCAGTTGATCGGGGAGGCAACAATGACCGCCTTTGATGCAGCAAGCATTGCGTGAAATGCCGGCATGTCATCGTTCTTGTTCCGGCACGGGAAGGCGCAGGAATCTGCATTGACTGCATAACAGCACCAGCAGTAATCGATGGCATGCTCACTCAAATCGTACCTGCGGAAACTCACACCCTGTTCCCGGAGTACCGCTTGGGCGAGGTCGATCATATAGCCGGTATTTCCTGAGCGGTGGGTACTGCCGTTGATCAGCAGCACATCGAGTGGTTCGCCATCATAGGTGAGTTGCTGACGGTCTTTCTCCGGTACGAATTCATAGGACGGGCTGTGGCATACAGGACAACCTTTTGGGGGCTTTGCCCCCGTGAAAACAAAGCCACAAACGGAACATCTCCACGGGATTTTCTGATCGGCGTTTGGCTGCGAGGTGTTTTCAGGTTTTAAATCGGGCATTGGGTCTGTCTCCCTGGTATGGCTGGAATAATAATACCTGTTGCTGAAGATCGAAATAGTTTCTTCTTGCAGAACGGTTTATCGATCTACGGACGAATGAAAAAATACGGCTTAGGGCCCCCTCTAAAAAAGGATCGCGTCAGGGTTCCTTGGCCTGCCCTTTGTCTGCCAAATGTTCCGGCGGGCTCTCCGGTACAGAATAATTCGGATCCTGCAGCCAGACCACGCGCTGAGAGAATGGAATCCGGATGCCCTGCTGTTCAAGTGCCTGCCTGATCTTCAAGAGCATCTCGGTCCGGACATCCCCCCACTCGCGGGAGGGTGACCAGATCCGCACCATGATGATGACCCCGCTGTTGCCCAGTTCGTTGACGCAGACAGATGGCGGCGGGTTCTGCAGGACAAACGAGTGTGCTGCTGCAAGGAGCTTGCTGATGATAGGGATCGCCTTGTCGGCATCGTCCGAGTACCGGATCGCAATCCGGTACTCGAACCTCTGCGCCACGTTGGTCATGTAGTTGGTGATCTCGGAGTTGAAGGCGCGGTCTCGTTCGGGATGCGGATACAGATCCCCTCGTACGTCTTTATAGTTTTGGAAAGGATCCTGATATCCTCAATGGTCCCTGCGGTTTCGCCGGCCTTGACTGTATCGCCAATCCCGACCGGGCGCACGATCACGTGGAAGATTCCGGACCCGACATTGGTGACGAGCCGCTGGCTGGCAAACCCGATGATGATACCGGTAGTCCCCCGATCAGGAGGAGTTCGCTATAATCCACGTGGAATCTGGGGAGACTGATGAATATGCCCGCGAGGGGATCGCTGCCCGCACGATCCTGACAACCGTATCGGGTTCGTCTTTTCGGACCCGGTCGGCTCTCGGACCTATCTATTCTTGGCTTTGGTCAAAAAAGTGTTTGGTCATATCCAAGAGTCTCAGACCATCTCACTGTGGTTCTTTTCTCTCCTCCCTCTTACGGTGCCGGGTGACTCTCCCCGTACTCCAGCCACTTGATCGCCTCAACGATCGCGAACGCGGCAAGCGAGAGCAGGGCAACATACCCCCAGTGTTCGGGAGCGAGGGGAACGATCCCGAATATTTTCGGAACAGCATAGAGAGCGATCAGCTGGAGGACAATGCCCGCCCCGATACCATACAAGATATACGGGTTGATTGTGAGGCTCTTTCGTATGTCCCGCAGGAACGGCTCGTGCTCCTGCTGCGCCTGGAGTCCGTTGAACCACTGGAAGCAGACAAAGGACGTGAACATGATCGAAACCGCAAGTTCGTACGGGTATTTCCCGAGAAGGTACCAGAACGTGACCGTTCCAAGACCCCCCATGACGAAACCGAATGTCATGATGCGGCGGATCTGCCTGCCATCAAAGAACTGCTTTGCGGGATTTTTCGGGGGCCGGTTCATGACATTTCCTTCCTCGCCGATGAATGGAAATGTCTTGTCCTGCACCCCGTCTGTGACCAGGTTGATCCAGAGGATCTGGATCGGCAGGAGCGGGAGCGGCAGCCCGGCAAAGACCGTCGAGCTGATCAGGACGATCTCGGTTATTGAGGTTGATACCAGATAGTAGATCACCTTTCGGATGTTGTCTACGATCACCCTGGCGTTCCGGATCGCATCGACAATGACCGAGAGGTTGTTGTCCACGATCACCATCTTTGCCGCGCTCTTGGCAGCCTCGGAGCCGGAGCCCATGGCAATACCGAGGTCAGCGGCCCGGAGGGCTGGCACGTCGTTCACCCCGTCTCCGGTCACGGTAACGATCTCCCCATGCTCCTGCAGCACTTTTACAATCCGGTATTTGTGCTCAGGGAGGATCCGGGCAAGCACGGTGGTCGTTTTCAATGCAGTTGCAAGCTCCCCGTCGTTCATTGCCTCGATTTCCGGCCCGGCCAGAAGGCCGTCACCCTCTTTCCAGATATGGACAGACCGGGCAACTTCCCGGGCTGTGAGCGGGTGATCTCCCGTGATCATCACTACACGGATGCCGGCCTTCTGCGCAATCCGGACGGCTTCAGCAGCACTCTCCTTGGGCGGGTCGATGAAACCAACTATCCCGACAATGGAGAATATCCACGCAGCCGGATCCTCACCCTGCCACCGGCCCGCGCCGAATGCAAGCACCCGGAGCCCGCGCCCGGCCATCGTCTCGATCTGCAGCTCAAGGTCCACGAGGTTATCAGCATTCTCCGCGTGCTTTTTCAGTTCCTCGTACGCACCCTTGATAAAGAACCGCTCCTCGTTACCCACTACGTTTGCCGTGGCCATGAGACGCCTGACGGTATCGAACGGGTACACCCAGTAGCGGGGATTGTGCTTCCGGATATCTTCATATCCGGATACCCACCGCGAAAGTGCAACATCGATGGGATCCCCCGTATTGCCCCGTGCATCATTGCAGAGGGCCGCTGCCAGTTCGAGCCCCTCGCGGTCGAGTGCAAAAACGTCGTGAACGGTAAGGATACCCTCCGTTATGGTGCCGGTCTTGTCGGACGCAATGACGGTGGCGCTGCCCAGCGTCTCGACTGCCGGGAGGTACCGGACAAGGGTCTTTTTTCTCGAAAGGGCCATGGCCCCGACAACCATGATGATCGTCACGACAATGGGCAGCCCCTCGGGCACTGCGGAGACCATCTGGGCGACAAGGAGATAGGCGATCTCCGTAAGCGGCCGGCCCTGCAGGAATGCGATTGTTCCGACCAATGCAAAAATTCCGACAAGCAGGATGATATACCGCTTTGAAAAATGGGCAATCGCTTTCGTGAACGGGCTGTCTGGGGATCGCTCCTGCGCGAGCGCTGCAATCCCGGCAAAATAAGTCTTTTTCCCCGTTGCCACCACGTAGCCCGACCCGGATCCCCGTACGACCGAGGTCCCTGAGAGCAGGCTGTTGTTCAGGTCATAGGGGGGTGCGTCCTGTGCAACCTGTGCGGCATGGTCTTTAACCACCGGCAGCGATTCCCCGGTAAGGGACGACTCGTCTATGGTGAGCGATGAGGTTGCAAAGAGCCGGATATCAGCCGTGACCAGATCCCCCTCGTTCAGGACAACACAATCGCCGGGCACCAGTTCTTCCGAGGAAATGATGTGCTCATTCTGGTCACGGATGACCGTAACTTTACTCTCGGTCAGTTTTTTCAGGGCGTCAAGCGATGCCTCAGCTTTCACTTCCTGCCAGAATCCGATGATGCTGTTGACCGCGATGATGAAGATGATGATGAAAAAGTCCTTGATATCGGAGACAAGGAGCGCGATCACCGCTGCTATGATGAGGATGTAGACAAGGATACTGTTGAACTGCCGCAGGAATATGATAAGCCGGCTGGATCTCTCTTCTTTGATGGTGTTCTTTCCAAACAGCGCGAGACGTCTCTGAACTTCGGTATCCGAAAGGCCGTCCGGCCCGGTTTCAAGCAGGCTGCGGACGTCCTCAACAGGAAGTGCATGGGGGGCTGTTGGCAGATCCATAGGGCACTAGTTTATCCTGAACGGCAGGGTATAAATCATTGCCGGTTACCGGCGAACCCCGGAACGGCGAGCGGATCAGGCAGCGATCCTCTGTCAGGGCCTCATATTCACGCGTTGCAGGCGCCGCAGCGATTTCCGTATCTCCCGGACGGTCGCTGCCATGCCCTCCACCTGGAAGAGTGCCCTTGAAATATCACTTCCTGCCGGACTCTGGTGGGAGGAGAGTCGGGAAAGGTATCGCAGGTACTGGCCGGTCATCTCGTCCCGCAGGTGCTCGTCCTGCGCCCGCATTGCCTCATTGACGTCATCGGGTATCGCGGGGAACGCGGCAATGAGTGCTTCAAGGTTCTTCTCGTAGGGAACAAGGGAGTGGCGGATCGCCCCGGCAGATTCCGGCGTGATGCTGATACCTTTCTCATCCAGCTGTTCAAGGATCGTGCAGAGCCCGCGGGTCTGGGATGCAAGCACATCTGCAAGCGTGGATACCCTGACGATACCGGCAACGTACTCAGCATCATCTTCATTGAGGTCCCGCTGTGATATCACGAGAGCGGTTTCGTTTACCTGTTTGTCAAGAAAGCCGGCATAGTTACGGAGCTGCTGGATGCGGGGATTTTTTCTGTCGGGACTATCCAGCATAAGGCGGGATTCAGCAAGGAGTTCCCGCGAGAGCTCAAGGATATGTACAATCTCCTGCTCGATCATATGGAATGCTTCCGGAGTTGCTGCCGGAGGTGGATCATGCAGGATGCGGGGAACAAAGACGATATCGTCTTCCCGGCCGGGCACCAGTCTCTGCACCAGTCTCCCGAATGGATGTACCAGGATGAGAAAAACGATGCAGCAGGTGAGGTTGAAGAGCAGGTGGGCGTTTGCCACCTGCTGCGCCGGATCACCGCCAAGTGACAGGACGAACGCGGTGAATAGTCCGAGAATGGGCAGGAAGAGGAGCACGCCTAAGAAGTTGAAGAGGAAATGCGCCACAGCCACTCTCCTTGCCGAGGTGTTCATCCTGGTTGCCACCAGCAGGGCGGTGGTTGGTGTGCCAAGGTTTGCTCCCAGCAGGATGGGGATGGCCACCGTTGGCGTGATCAGGTCGTTTTGGGACATCACGACAACGAGCCCGGTGGTCACGGAACTGGACTGAAAGATGTTGGTGATGAGGAACCCGAATGCGATTTGGAGGAAGACCGTATCCATCAGGCCCATCAGTTCGATCAGCTGCGGATCGGTGCGGTAGGGCACCATGACCGTTGAGATCAGCGAGAGGCTGAAGAAGACGAGGCCGAAATAGAAGATCGGCCTGCCGAAAACCCGGTATTTTCCACCGATGATGCTGATGAGGAACCCGGCAAGGATGAGAATGGGTGCAAAAGCAGTCAGGTTCAGCGCCACGAGCTGGGAGGTCATCGTGCTGCCGAGGTTTGCACCGAAGATGATTCCCAGCGATGCCATAAATGAGATAACGCCTGCGTTCACGAGTCCCACGGTGATAACCGTAGTTGCCGTGCTGGACTGGACAACTGCGGTCACCAGTGCGCCGGCAGCGGTCCCCCTGATGGGTGTTTTGGTCAGGCGCTGGATGAGGTTCCGGAAATATTCCCCGCCGGCAACCTGGACCTCATGCGAGAACTGCTCGATCCCGTACAGGAAGAGGATAATACCAGGAATAACAGCGAAGAGCAGTTCCCATGAGTTCATTGTCTGTTCTCCTCCGCTTGCTTGGGTGTCCGCATACAGGCCGTTTTTTCAACGGTCCCTTCTCCCGGATAGGAACGTGGAGGTTAGCTGGTGGATGAACGTTATGCGTCCCTCTCTGGTTTCATGCCGGGGGACTGTCCTGCGGCTATCAGGACCGGCCGGTGTGCTCTCCGGATGACTGCGTTCGTAGTGCTGCCGATGAAGAGCGCCCTGAGCTCCCGGGTCCAGCCTTTACCCTGCGGGCTCATCAGAATAAGCGTGACGTCGCTTCGATCGGCGGTCGCGTTGATCTCGTCGGGAGGGTACCCGACATGAACCAAAACCTCTGCAGCGATACCGGCAGTTGCGAGATCTTTCTGGATCAACGCAAGTCTTTCCCGGGCCTCCCGGACCGCAGCCTGAATCTCCTCTTCGGACTCCCCCATATCAACAACGTGGAGGAGGATGACATGCCCGGTCGTCGGGATATCCTTCAGGAGCGCGAGTGCATATCGGGACGGTTCGGAGAAATCCACCGGCACCAGCACTCGGGAGAAGAGATGCCGGTGCTTCTCCCCCATGTTGGAACCTGGTGGGAACCGCATGAGAAGTACCGGGGTCTTTGCATGGCGGATGACGTTCGCTGATACGCTGCCCAGCAGGATGTTCTGGATCGTGTTCTTCCCCCGGGCGCCCATCATAATCAGCGAGATGTTCTCCGTATCAGCTTTTTCAAGGATAGTGAGCGGGACATCCCCCTGCGTGATCGTGTTGACGATGGTCTCGATTGTGGCTTCTGTTTTCATCCCGCCCTTCTCCAGCGCGAGCCGGTTCTCTTCCAGAAGAATTTTTGCATTCTCGATCTGCGGGCTATGGTCCCATCCCCGCCGCGACGGGCGAGTGGCATCAAACACGTGGAGAATGATGACCTCCCGGACTCCGGGTATATCCCCTACGTACCCGAGGACTCTCTGCGAGTCAGCTGAAAAATCCGTTGGCAGCAGTACTTTTTCAAACATCTCCATGCTCCTGAAAGATACATGGTATTTCGGTTATTTAAGGGGATGCACCCTGGCATCTTCTCGGGCTGGCCGCACTGCTTACTCATTGCGGGACCGCCGCTCGTCTTTTGCTGACCCGAACGGTGGTTTCAGGATCAGGACCGGCTTTCTGGCATTGCGGGCTACGGGGGCGGATGTGCTGCCAATAAGGCTGTTAATAAGACTTTTTTTCCCCAGGGATTTGAGGAGAATGAGTGATAGGTCTTCTTGTTCTGAGAATGCAAGGATCTCCTCAGCAGCACTCCCTACAACAACCTTTGAATCGGCCATGATCCCGTGGCGGACAAAGGCAGCCTGGAGCTCCCCGAGCCGTGCGGTTGCCTGAACGACCCCCTCGTTGATCTCTTCAGCAGAACTACCGCTCGTTACCGCATGGAAGAGTGAAGCCCTGCCAATCCATGGCAGGAATCCGAGGCATAACATCGCGATCTCAGGATCGGAGAAGTCTGTACAGACCATCACCCGATCGAATAATCCCGAAGGAGTTGTGGCAGGGAGTACGGCAGCCTGAATGTTGCCGCGGTTCATTCCAGCGATCCCTGAAGGCGGGAGCAGGAGCAGATCACGTTCTCCATAGCGGACCAGGTCCGAGGCAACGCTGCCAAGCAGCAGTGTCCCGATGATCCCTTCTCCCCTGCGACTCATGACAATAACGGAGATATCCAGTTCCCGGGCAACCCGGTTGATGGTATCTGAAATCTCGCCCCCCGATATCTCCCTGACAACGGGTGTAACCGTGACGCCGGGTAATGCAATGAGAGTTTTCATCTCATCAAGGGCCTCCCCCGCCTTCCTGACAGCCGGATCGACAACGGACTTATCGCGGGAAGGATAGCGGTTATAGATAACATGAAGCAGGACGATCTTTCGGACGCCGGGGATATCCTTCACTGAACTGAGCGCAGCGCGGGAATTTTCCGAAAAGTCAACAGGTACGAGAACGCTCTCAAACATGGCCTTCACCTTTCCCCCCATTGCAGGTGACACATCCGCTCATGCTCCCTCCCCCTCCTGCGACGAATCCGAAATACAGGTACCGTTTTCACTATACAAGCCGTAATCTCCCTTGTAGAACCAGTTCCGGTACACGATGGGGGTGATAATGGTTGTGAGCAGGCTCATGAGCACGAGGGTGACATAGACGCCCTGCTCGATGATACCAGCTTCAAGCCCGATGAGGGCAACGATCATCGCTACCTCACCTCTCGGGGACATACCGAAACCGACAATCAGCGAGTCCTTCGTGCAGAGTCCTCCCAGTTTTGCCGGTAACCCGCAACCAATCACCTTGGTCAGGATCGCGACAAGGGTCAGCGCAACTAGGAATAGTAAAATTTCAGAGGTGACCGAATGGAGGTCTGCAATGATGCCTAGGGAGACGAAGAAGATCGCTGCGAAGATGATCTGGAGGTACTCCGCGCCCTCCTTGAGACTGCGGCTCTGGTGAAGCTCGACATCCTTGAACGAGACCCCGGCAATGAATGCACCGACAATCGCTGAGAGCCCGACGGCCTCTGCAATTAAGGCGTACAGGAAGGCAAGCATCATGGCAAAGATAAAGATAAACTCCGGGTATTTCTGCACGAAGGGTGTCATGTCCAGCTTTGCGAGGTATTTACTGATGACAAGAATGCCGAATGCTGCCGCAATCACGATGAACGCAACTGCCTTGACGGTCACGATCGCCATCCCAAGATACGAAAACGAACCACTAACTACATCGGAGCTGACCGCGAGCACGATCAGGGCAAGCACGTCATCGATGACTGCAGCGCCGATGATCGCTTTTGCCGCTTCGGTCTGGAGTTTGCCCAGTTCTTTTAAAACATTGGCCGTGATTGCGATACTGGTCGCCGTGCAGGCGGTCCCGATAAAGATTGCGCTTGCCTGGTTGAACCCGAACAGGACGGCAAGCCCCCATCCCCCGATCCACGGTACAATTACTCCGATCGAAGCGATAGCAAAGTTCCGCGGCTGGACGATATCTTTCATATTGAACTCGAACCCGATCACGAACAGGAGGATGACCGCGCCGAGATGGGCAATGCTCCGGACGAAGTCCGTGTACGTGATCCACCCGAGCACGCTGGGGCCCACGAGGAGCCCGACAAGGATCAGCCCGATGACCGCGGACTGGTTGATGCGCGACGCAATAAGGTAACCGCCGAGCGCTACGAAAAGGAGCAGGCTCATCTGGAACTCGGGTGACGTAAAGAGAGTCTCCATCGTGAATAACTTGGAATGAAAAGTAATAACCTTTTGTGATTCCTGGTGCTGTTGCAGGTCCCCGTGGGTACATCAGCCCCTTGGGGGAGTGCCTGTTGATCCCTCCCTTAACAGAATTATTAGAACCCGTCCGCTTCCATGATCCCAGAACGTGGTTCAAAGGACAATGAAAAATTGGTGCGTGCCCGTGTCCAGGATCTCGTGAAATTTTATTCCTGCAACCGGTCCCGGGAAGCACCGGCACGGGTGGATCTCGTACACGAAGATACCGGCCCGGACTGCCGGGTCCCCATCCATGATCTCTTTCACCCGATCAAGGCTGGCATTAAAGATGCCAACACCACTCACACCGCTCCCGTCCGCCCCCGGGCAGACAATGGAGAGCAAGCCTTCTTCGCGGAGGCTGAAGTTCCGCCGCCCATGCTCCCAGATAATCTTCCCGGCACCCTCCATGCCAATGGCCGGGCCGGCCTTCAGGATACCAAGGGAGTACTCTTTTGTCCGTTTTATTATCTGCTGCATGTATTCATCAGTAATCGTAATCATCTGACAATCCTCCTCACCCCTTCCTCAGCACAACTGCCCGGTTTACAAAGTAGAGAAAACGGTCCACCTGCCGGAATCCCACTTCCTCCGCGCGTGTGAGGTTCTCCCGGAACTCCTTTCCGGAAACGATGAACGGGGGCTCGGTATAGAAGAGCGTGCCCCCCGGCTTCAGGAGCAGGGCGAGCTCCCGGAACAGCGTTGCCGGATCAGGCACCTCATGGACCACAAAGATGGTGAAGGCGGCATCGAAGGTTCCCATCAGATCCGGGGAGAGGTTGATTGAATCCGGCTCGCACCGGTATGTCGTAATACGTGGCAGGAGGTCCTCTGCTGCCATCTTCTCGCGCACGATCCGGAGCATCTCCTCCTGCAGGTCCACGGAAAAGACATGGCCGCTGTCGCCGACCCGTTTCGCAAATTCCCGCGTGAAGAATCCCGGTCCGCAGCCGAAGTCGATTACATTTGAGCCTGGCTTCACGAACCGTTCCGCGAGCCGGTCAGGACGGTAGAGGAAGCGGCGGAAGCGGGTGTCGAGGTGGCCGGCCTTTTCAGCCGAGAAAACCACGTGGTGGTGATGACGTAACTTTTCGCTGGAACTCATGCAGATTGATAGGTAGACTGCTCGGATAACCGTTCTGCATCTTTCCGTAATTCCAGCCCATGACCTTCTTTGGAGAACAAATCCAGTTATTCATGGAGGCGCATCTTCATCGGTTACTTTTGTAACGTCCTGGTGCCCAAGACCAGAATCATTTTTCCGGATATTTGTGCCTGGTATCCGTCATACCGGCATGAACCCCTCGATCATACTATACCCGCCAGTAGCCGCACTTTTCCGGCAGGGGGTCGGGGAACCTCCCAACTCCCCTGTTCCTCTTAAATTGTTCCGGGGTCTGCAGATCAATCGTAAGCGGACCATCCCCTCTGGAAATGAAGACCGGAGTTCCCGATGAGAAGGGCAGGTATGACGAGCGAGTACCTGACAGGTTATTCGATCCGGTGGTGTTAGAAGGAGGAAATCTCACAAGAAAATAAGTTTTCCGGAGAACAGGTCGCGAAGTATCAGTTCCCGGCTTTCGGCGTCTCGTCCGTTTCTTCCCCGCCTCCTTCCTGGAGCTTTTTCATTGAAGGGAATAGTATGACCTCTTTGATGGATTCATTGTTGGTGAGGAGCATCACAAGCCGGTCGATGCCAATCCCGACCCCGCCGGTCGGGGGCATGCCGTACCCGATGGCGTTGATGAAGTCGTAATCGATCATCTGGGCTTCCACGTCCCCGAGCCGACGCTTCTCGTCCTGTGCTTCGAACCGCTCCTTCTGGTCGACCGGGTCGTTCAGCTCCGAGAAGCCGTTTCCGACCTCCATACCGGCGATGAAGAGCTCGAACCGCTCGGTGAAGCCCTCCTTTGAACGGTGGCGCTTGGCGAGCGGTGAATTCTCGACCGGGTAATCGTATATGAAGGTCGGCTGGATGAGTTTCTCCTCGACAAGTCCTTCGAAGAAGGCGATGAGGAACTCCCGCTGGCTCTGCGGCTTGTCCGGATCCTCGAGCTGGTGCTGGCGGGCGAGGACACGGAGTTCCTCAACCGGATGGGTGAAGATATCGATACCGGCAATCTCAAAGACCGCATCCGCCATTGAGAGTTTCTTCCAGGGCGGCTTGAAGTCGAGCGTGATCTCGCCGAACGGTATCTCGTACTTGCCGTGGAGCTCAAGGATGATGGACGAGACGATATCTTCGGTCAGGGCCATCATGTCCTTGAAGTCCCGGTATGCCCAGTAGATCTCCACCATTGAGAACTCCGGGTTGTGATCGGCATCCACCGCTTCGTTCCGGAAGTTGCGGGCGATCTCGAAAACCTTCTCGAATCCGCCGACTACGAGACGCTTGAGGTAGAGCTCAGGGGCGATGCGGAGGAAGAGGTTCTGGTCAAGGAAGTGGTGGTAGGAGGTGAACGGCCGGGCATTGGCCCCACCGTATATCGGCTGGAGGATGGGGGTTTCGAACTCGAGGAATCCATGGTCGTCAAGATACCTGCGGATGAGGGAGACAATCCGGCTCCGGCTCCGGAAGGTCTGCCGGCTTTCCTCGTTCACGATCAGGTCCACGTACCGCTGGCGATAGCGCTTCTCGACATCCGTGAGCCCGTGAAATTTCTCCGGCAGGGAACAGACGGCTTTGCAGAGAAGGGTGAAGGTGTCCACCCAGATGGTGATCTCCCCGAGTTTTGTCCGGAAAACGTGCCCTGTCACCCCGATGATGTCCCCCCGCTCGATGAACTGGTTGAAGAGATCGAACTGGGCTTCCCCGATATCATTCTTCCTTATATAGAGCTGGATCTTGCCGGTCTCATCCCCGAGGTCGGCAAAGAGGGTCTTGCCGTGGTTACGGACAATGTAGATCCTGCCGGCCGTGGTCACGGGCTCAGCGCTCTTGTCGTGGGCGATATCCGCATACTTCGTCTTGATCTCGGCAACGGTGTGCTGCCGGTCAAATGAGGTTGGGAAGATGATGTGGCCTTTTTCCTGCAGTGCACGGATCTTGTCGAGCCGTGTCTGGTCGAATGTGGTATTTTCAGTGGGACTGGTCATCGTTAAAAACACCCGAAGAATGGGATGGTATGTATCGTAATAATGCGATTCCGGATGTAATAATACCTTCAGCGCCAGCGTCGGAACAGGAGAAGGGGGTACGTTTACGGGCGATTACGTTTTTTCAGGACCGCGGAGGCATACTTTGCCAGCCCGTACACGCCGTCTGTTGAGGGGTGGACCTCGATGAACTCCTCGAAGTCATGGACGGAGAAGTGTTTCTTCATGAGAAACGCCATGTAGCCGGCAACCAGCCCTCCTCCAGGCCCTGCCGCACAGATACCGGCAAGTTCCCCGCTCCCCGGCTCGAAGATCACTTTGGCAAGACCTGTCTGCCCGGTGGGAACGGACCAGAACGAGCCCGGGCCGGCCGGGCCCGGAATAGCAAGCGACCCCATCCCGTCGGTCCCGTTGATGCAGAAGGCCAGCTCGTGGGTAAGATTGATTGACCGTGGGATATTCTGATAATCCATGGTCCGGGGGATCCCGAGGATATTGTCGGCGGCTACAATTCCCTGGTGGCGGGCAACCGGTGTTAGGCAGGGTGGGCCGACCACGTCGCCGCAGGCATAGACGTCCGCAACACTCGTCCGCATGTGGTTATCGACAACCACCTCTCCTAGGGGTCCTTTTTTCAGTCCTTCGAGCGACCCGGAGTTCGGCACAAGTCCCGCAGCGATGAAGACCGCGTCTGCTTCCAGTTCCCCGTCCGGGGTGAGGACCGAGTCAACCCGGTTTTTACCCATAATTGTCTTCACTGGTGTATTCTCCCGGATCGTTGCGCCCGCCAGTTCCTTTATCGCGAGCGCCCTGATGTGCCTGTCGCTCTCTTTCAGGAACGTACTGCGGGATAGGATTGTCACGTCGCACCCGAAAGTACTGAAAATGTAGGCGAACTCTGCAGCCACCACGCTGCCGCCGATAATGACCATTTTTTCCGGGAGCCTGTCCATGCCGGACAGGGTGCGGGACGTAAAGACACCGGGGAGATCAATACCCGGGATTCCGGGAACAAAGGGCCGGGAGCCGGTGGCCGCGATGATCGCTTCGGCTTCCAGCTGCTCGTCGCCGGCCCAGGCCATTCGCCCTGCAAGCCTGCCAGTCCTGCCGTAGATGATATCCACACCAGCAGATCGCGTTTCATCGTCGAGGATTGAGGCGATCTTCTGCTGGATCTCCCCCATCCTTCTTAAGAGGACCGAAAAATCCGGGCCAGGGACCGTATCGATAACCCCGAGGTCATTCAGTTCACGGGCTGCATGGATGAGACGGGCGACATCGTTCAGGGCACAGACCGGCATGCAGCCCGAGTGAAGACACTGGCCCCCGATACCCCCGTGTTCGACGAGGATGACCTGCCTGCCTGCTGCGGCAAGGCGGATGGACGCGAGCCTTCCTGCCGGGCCCCCGCCAAGGATGACGATCATGACCGGATCCCTGACCGCAGCAGAGGCGGTGCCGTGGTATTTAGGAGGATACAGGCAGGAGGATGATAAAAGACTGCGGGACGACACCGTCCGGTGCCGAAGGAATTGAGCGGGAAGGGGCGGGGATCAGAAGACTTCAACGCCCTCATCCATCGGCTCCGAGAGCAACTCGCCCGTGAACGCATTCACTTCGACGATCTTTTTGCCACGGATCTGCCAGACCGGGATATAGACCTGTTTGGCATCAATGGTGATGTTTTTCTTGTCTGGCTTGAGGATCTTCTCCTCATAGAAGATCGCGTCGCCCTTCTCCTGCTTAATGCGGACTTTCTGGGTCAGGCGATCGATGAGCTCATTCACCATTCGCTCGGCGGCTTCCTCTTTTTTGATATGCGGGTTGCAGACCTCGGCACTACCGGGGATTTCCGTATCCTCGACCTGTTTATTGTCCAGGTCGATCTTGATTCCGTTAATGGCGTTCAGGGCGCTCCAGCCATCGGCATCGAACGGGATACGGCGGTCCTTGTATACCTGCTCGCCCGTGCTCGTGTAATGGAACAGATAATAGGGTATGAACCGGAGCTTTGCCGCTCCCTGTACGCCGGCAGCACGGATCGCTGCCTGCTCGGTCAGTTTTACCGGGAAATGCGGGATTGAGATGCCGGAGGGTTCCGGCGGGGCCAGGGCTGGTGCGACAGAAGGCGAGGCCGATGGTCTCCTGCTTTTTGACTGGTTAAGATCGAGAGCAAGTTCACGGCTCAGGATATCCGCGAGGACAGCTTCACCGGTATATCGGACAAACTCCTCGACACCCCACTGGATGCAGTTCTCAGTTGAGATATCCTTATCGATCGAGAAAAGGAGTTTTTTACAGTTCATCTCATGGTCATCGATCATGAGGCTGTAATTGGTCTTGTCGAACTGGCTGATCATTGCCTTCTCGTTTGAACAAAGCACAAGAAGACAGACCCCTTCACGAACTGCTGAAAGGTCGAGTGGTTCATCTACTTCCTCCACGTCGAACCGTGCCGCTTCAAGAATGAGACGCATCGCATTCTTGGCCTTTTCCCGCATTTCAGGTTCCATCATATATAATTTGCCTTACGCTTATAGAACAATTTTTCTATTGCGCTGTCAGAAGTTTAGGATAATGACCCTCCCGCTCAAGTTTGTGAACAACAATATCGAAGATTATGCCATGCAGGTCACCTTCGATCCGGTTGCGGGGCAAGGCAACGTTGTTTACAACCTGTCCCTTATAAAGAACGAGGACCTTGAGTTTGCTATCAGCATTCTCAAGGCTGCCCATAAAACAGGTGTCAGTGTCAGCGGGCTTGTCAAATTCTTCTCTTCCGGTGATGCCGTCGCAGAGTATCACATCCCGAAGGGATGCACCGGAATATGCACAATGTGCAGTATCACCTTCGATGGCCTCCTGATCCGTCGTGGGATCCCGGTCAACCCGATCGGCGGCGGGGTTGTGGAGATCGAGAACCGCACGCCGATCCGTTTCACCCATATCATCCTTTACGAGCATACAACCATCGACCCGCTGCAGGTGCTCATCTCCCAGAAGACCACCTCGGTGACTGATGTGATGCGCAAGGGCAGCGGGAACATGCTTGCCAATATCCGCGAGTTCCACATGGAGGCTGAAGCGCTTGTCGGCATCGTGCTCGACGAACTGGAAAGCAGCAGTTATTCCGGCATACTCGAGGTCGGGATGCCGAACCTGCCCCTCCTCGGTGTCCCGGTAAGCCCGCAATATGTTGCGATCGCTGCAGTCGGGGGCACCAACCCGATGGCAGCAATCCGCGAGAGCGGGCGCTGGGTTCAGACACAGGCTATGAAAGGCCTTATGGATATCACCCGGATGGAAGAGATCCGGAGCTTTTGATCTTGTTGGTCTCACCCGCACTTTTTTGCACATCCATGAGAACGCAGTGATCGGGAGAAATATGCGGACAGGATGACGACAAGGGCTTTGCGGGCTTCGTCTGCGTCGCCCTCGATCCTGCCCAGCAGCCGGGTGATCGCATTTTCCGGACGGATGGCTGCAGACCACCTGGGGACCGACTGGGATACCAGGATCCTTGTCCCGCAGCTGGCCGAAGACCCGGTAAACTGATGCGCGCGGGAGACAACCTGATTCACGGATCTGTATCCGCGGGAGTGCAAGGTTAACGAGCGACTCGTATCATTCCGAGGGATGTAAGGTACTCAACAAATCGGCCCGTCTCCTCTGGCGGCATTTTCATTTGAACATCACTTTATATCCTGCAATAAATGTTGTTATATCAATAACAACAAGTGATCAGGGATGAAATATCGCAGAATATCCATCATACTTTTTACCCTAGTACTGTGCTGCAGTATACCGTCGATGGGGGTGACCACCTACCTGAGCGAAGGGCCGCAGATGTCGGCAGCAATTTCGGGCACAAACGAGTTCACTCCGGGTCAGGATGCGGTCATTTCCGTTGTTGTGCAGAACCGCGGCCTGAATGTCAACAAATTCGTGATGCATGGAACCATAGATCGTGAGGATGTTCCCACGACTGCGAAGATGGTCACTGTCGGCCTCTCGCCGGGGAATGCCCCCGTTCTGGTAAAATCTGATCCGCAGAATATCGGTAATCTGGCCAGCCAGCAGACAACGACTGTGATGATTGCGACCAAGATCACGTCCGATGCAACCAAAGGGGAATACATGCTCCCGCTGACCATCGGTTACCTGTATCTCGCCGAATCCGGCCAGGAGGCATCGGATGTCCTTCAGTCCGATTACCGGTGGAGGAATGAGACGATCCCGCTCACAATAAAAATCAAGCCCTCGGTAAAGATCGCGGTTCTCGAAGTGGTTCCGGAGAACCTCAGCGTCGGGACCGGGGGCTATCTCCATCTGAAGATACAAAATACCGGTTTTGAGGACGGTAAAAAAGCAACAGTCCGGCTCATTCGCAATGGGAACAGCCCCGTGATCCCGATGGACAGCAATGTCTTTATCGGCGATTTCCCCCGGAATGCGACGATCTCCTGCCGGTACAAGGTCGCGATCTCCCGTGAAGCCGAGAACCAGACCTACCCGGTTGATCTCCAGGTCTCCTACGAGAACCGCGACGGTGATACGGTCACTTCCGCCACTGATACGGTGGGTGTCCCCGTTCTTGGGAAGCTCACCTTCGCGGTAATCTCTGATCTGATCAGCGTCACCCCCGGATCCGAAAATATCATCGCAGTCCAGTACCGGAATACGGGGACGCAGACCGCCTACCATGCACAGGCCCGCCTTTCCGTGGTGGACCCCTTCACCAGTGCTGACAACAGCGCCTACCTTGGCGATCTGAAACCCGGAGACACCGCCACCGCTTCCTACCAATTAAGCACGGACAACGAGGCCGGAGCGCAGGATTATGCCCTGGATACCGAGATCAGGTTCAGGGATGTGCTCGATAACAGCCAGATCTCAGATACCTTCAAGCTTGCTATCCGTGTTATCCCCTCATCGCAGCCGACCGGTATTGCACGGTTTCTGCCGGCTGTCATCCTCGCCCTTATCGTTGTCGGCGCCGGGTATTATTTACTTGTAATGCGAAAGAAGAAGTGATGTTTGGGTGGGAAGGGGAGCTTCCACAACCTACGATAAGGACGGTGGAAGAGATTCGTCCCGTCCTGTTCGAACCGCAATGCCGGTGCAGCGAACCCCTTTATTTTATGTACCGTGACCTGTCAAAGTCCGATGCGGACTGGCGGTGGCTTCACGAACACCGGCTCCGCTATGACCTCACGGTGATTCCCCCCCGCGATCTCTGCGGCGAACTGGTCAAGACCAAGGGTCATTACCACCCGAAGAATGCAGCCGGGATAGGCTTTCCGGAAATTTACGAAGTACTCGAGGGTACGGCGCATTACCTGCTCCAGTCCTGCATGCTTGACGACGTTGTGCTGATAGAAGCGGACGCAGGCGATCTGGTCATCATCCCCCCGGATTACGGGCATATCACGATCAACCCATCCCAGGACCAGACCCTCTCCATGGCCAATATCGTCTCCACTGCCTTCGAGAGCGAGTACGGGGAGTACGAGGCCCGGCACGGTGCCGCCTGGTATGAGTTGTCAGACGGAACCCTCTTCAGGAATCCGGCCTATCAGGATGCCCCCCCGGTCCGCCGGCTGGGAGCAAGCTGCCGTCGGGGAACCCAGCGGATCTGCAAGGGACCGCTCTATGACCTCGTCGGGAACAGGGATGCCCTTGCATTCCTTAATTTCCCGGAGCAGTACCGTCCGGTTTTTGAGACATTGCTAAAAGATTAGGTGCACCCATCCGCTTGTGCCGGCTCTTCTTCACCAAGGCGAGCACCCTCTCCTCGGTTATGTTCTCCGCCTGCCATCTCCGACCTTCCAGCGCACGGAGCGCCGTATCAATCTGGTCGTACGACAGTCCGATCTCGCCCTCGTCGCTCTGGCCTTCCCATAAACCGGCGGACGGCGTCTTTTTCATGATCGGCTCCGGGATCCCGAGCTCCTTCGCCATGATGTACACATCCGACTTGTACAAGTGGAGGATGGGCTGGATATCCGCGGCATTGTCTCCGAACTTGGTACAGTAACCGATCATGTACTCGCTCCGGTTCGAAGTACCGCAGACAAGCCGGTTATCACGGTTGGCATGGTAATACAGGACGGCCATCCTGATCCGTGCCATCAGGTTGCCCAGCACGGATTGGGCATCAGTAAACCCGGGCATTGTTCTGAACCCGGCGAGCATCGGCTCGATATTGATGGTGCCGAGCTCCATCCCAAGTGCTGCGCAGAGTGCAGTTGCATCGTCGCTGTCCTGCCTGTTGCTGACCGTAGAGGGAAGGAAGAGGCCGAGCACCCTGTCCGGCCCGACCGCCCGGCAGCAGAACGCCGCCGCCACAGCCGAGTCCACGCCACCGCTCACGCCGATGACGATCCCGGTGCACCCACTGTTCCAGTAGGCGTACCGGATCATCTGCTCCACCTGCCCCATCCTGCACCCGAGATCTCCGGCCGAACACTTCATTTTGTTATAATAGACAAACGGAGTTTTTCAACTGTTCGGTCTTTTCTGCGGCGACGTCTCCTCCTCACCGGCGCCCGGCTTGAAGGTACCCGCGACCGCTCCGGCAGCAGTATTCCTGGAGCCGAGCTGTTCCGCAAGGTGCAGGAGTGCATATTTTGTTGCCGGGTGGCGCCGGGAAAAGTTTTCGAGCAGTGCCCCGGTCTCCTGAACGATTGTATCGCGGCAGGGTGTGCAGGGCGGGATGTCAATTCCTGTGCCGGCGATCTCCCAGTAGAGGTCCAGCTCAGCTGAAGGCACGGCAATGAACGGGCAGATCACCGGAAGGTGGTTCCATTCGTTCGCCGGGGGATGTTCGAGCCGTTCTGCGATGCCGAAAAGGAACTCCCCCAGTACCCCCTGCGCGATATCATCAAGCGAGACTGCCATTGCAATCTTAGTTACATTGCCGCCAGCAGCGGCCCCAGACGCGCCCGGCAGGGATAATTCAATGCTGGGGATACGGAGCGATTCCGCAACCTTCACGGCAGCTGACAGGCCCCCCGTCCAGGGATCCTTTTCGCAGGCAGGCACTGCGCTCAGCCGGATGTCCCGCCGGTCAGCGGTCATTTTTTTTAGGAAGCACAGGAGTGCAGCACTCTTCCGGTCACCGGAAACGAGAACGGCGATATGGTCCCCGGGTTGCATCCAGTGGTGCGAACGGATACAACGTTTTGCACGCGCCTCGATATCCACAGAGAGGTGCCGGCTGCACAGGTACCGGCCGGAATACGTCTGGAAAAAGACAGCCTCGTTCCTGCATTTGCTGCACTGCATACGTTCTCCTCAGGTACAGTAGAGGAACGAAGATGTTGAATCTTGTGCCGGAATTAATGTTTTGTTCTCAAAGATGTGATTTTATAGTCTGCCACATAACCACTCTGGTGATATGGTCGTCGCCGCGGACCGGATCCGCTCCCTGAACAAGTATGAGAAGACCATCCTCCTTGCTCTCGAACGGGGGATGAAGCGCTATTCGTGGGTGCCGCTGGAACAGTTGAAGACGGCGACAAAACTCTCGGAGTCCGAGATCAGCTACCGGCTCTCGCGCCTGATTGCGTGGGGCATGGTCCGGTTCAACCCGGTGCCCTACGACGGATATTCGCTGGTATTCGGCGGCTATGACACCCTTGCGCTCGCCACCCTGACACGGAAAGGCACCATCTCGGCCCTCGGAACCCAGATCGGCGAGGGCAAGGAGTCGGTAGTTTACGATGCCCTCGGGCTTGGTCCGGTCGCGATTAAGTTCCATCGTGTTGGCGGTCGCTCATTCAACTCAGCCCGGCTCAACCGCGAGTACATGCCCGAGGAGGGGCACTGCCCGTGGCTTATTGCATCGAAGAAGTCTGCGGAACGGGAGTACCTCGCCCTCACCACCCTGCACCCTGCAGTCAGCGTGCCCCTGCCCATCGACCAGAACCGGCATACCGTAGTGATGTCGCTTATCAGCGGGCAGAACCTGAACCGGTGCCGGCTCGATGCGCCCGGTGAGGTGCTTGACGAGATCCTGGAAAATGTTCAGAAGGCCTACCGTGCCGGAGTTATCCATGCCGACCTCTCCGAATACAATATCCTCATGGAAGACGGAAAGTGCGTCCTCATCGACTGGCCGCAGTGGATGGAGACCGGCCACCAGAATGCACAGGCAATCCTTGAACGTGACATCGACAACATCCTTACCTACTTCCAGAGAAAGTACCGGTTATCTTGTGACCGGGAGGATGCGATCCGATGCGTGACCGGCTGAAGGTCTTTGGAATCGACATCATCAAAGGCTCGGTACGGTCCCGTTCCCGCCGCCCTATGTATGCCCTTGTATGGATGGAGGGAGGGGCCATCGAGAGCGAGAGCGAGGTCTCGATGTTCCGCCTGTTCCGGATGCTGAATCAGGAACAGCCGGATATCCTTGCGGTTGACAGCCTTCAGGAGATCGCCTCTGATCAGCGCGAACTCTACTTTTTCCTGCAGGGGCTGCCCCCAAAGACACGGCTTGTGCAGGTGACCGGCGGCGAACGCAAGGAAACGCTTGGAAAGGTCGCTGCCCGGTTCAATATCAGCTTCAACCGCTTTGACCCGTTTGCCGAAGCCCGCACCACGGCACAGGTGGCATCGCTCGGGGCGGGTGCCGAGGTTATTGCATTTGAGAATGAGAGCGAGGTGGTGATAAGCCGCCACCGCTCCCCGGGAAAAGGCGGGTGGAGCCAGAACCGGTACGTGCGCAAGATGCATGGCGCTGTTCAGCTCAAAGGTCGGGAGATCGAGATGGCCCTCGTGGCGGCAGGCCTCCGGTACGAGAAGAAGGAGACCCGGGCATTCGGGGGGTGCAGCCGGGTGGCGTTCCGGGTGTTTGCCACCCGCGACCAGGTACCGGTGCCGACCTACCGGGGTGCCGATGTGCAGGTGCGGATACACGGGAAACGGCTCGAACGCATCCGGTTCCGGCCGCTCTCAATCAAACCCCGGTACCTGATTGTTGGTATTGATCCGGGCACGACAACGGCGGCAGCCGCGCTCGACCTTGACGGCAACCTGCTCCACCTTGCAAGCTCCCGCCAGATGACCATGTCGGACGTAATCGAGTCACTCTATAAGGTGGGAAAGCCCCTCATCATCGCGACCGATGTGCAGGAAATGCCGTATTCGGTGGAGAAGATCCGCCGGGCGTTCTCCGCGATCGCGTTTGTGCCAAAACAGGATGTCAGCGTGAACACGAAAGTGGAGATGACCGCCCCGTTCGGGTACGCCAACGACCATGAGCGGGACGCTCTCTCGGCGGCGCTCGACGCGTACCGCCACTACCGGCACAAGTTCCAGAACCTCATAAAACGTATCCCTCCGGGACATGACCTTGATGAGGTTCGTGCCCGGGTAATCAGGGGCCAGTCACTCGATTCGGTCCTCGGAGAGATGAAGGTGCCGGTGCGGGAACCGGTTGTGCCGGCCGAAACCGCGCCCGTACCGGGGGAGAGTGGCAGGCACGACGAACGTGTCCGGGTGCTTGACGGGATGGTGAAGCGTCTCCGCACGTATGTTACCGAGCTGCAGGAAGAGGTCAAAGGCAAGGAGTACGAGATTCACCGCCTCCAGGCACGGCTCCGGAATGTCCACACCACCCGCGATGCCGCGCTCGCGAAGGATGTTGAAGTGGTAAAGCGGGATGCCGTGATCCAGAGCCTGAAAAAACGGCTCCGCAAGGAGGAGCGGCATAACCGGAACCTAGGGAAACGTCTTACCCGGATCAAGCAATTCGCCGACCTGTCCATGGAGGGGGAAGTCGTCCCGGTCAAGGTTATGGATGCCCTGACAAAAGACGGGCTCCGGCGACTGGCAGAGGATGTCGGGATCGAGGAGGGGGACATCATCTTCGTGACCAGGACCGATGGCTGGGGACGAAATATCGTCAGGGACCTTGCGGAACTGCGGGTTAAGGCAGTGATCGCTGCTGTCGATGCCCTTACCACAGGTGACCCCCAGATGCTGCCACTGTTCCGGGAGGCCGGTATCCCCCTGTTCTCCGACATACAGGCTGGCGTCCAGGTACGGGGAAGGCAGGGACTTGCTGCAAAAGAGACCCTCGAGTCAGCCCTTCGGGAATGGCAGGGCCAGCAGGAGAAGCACGAGCGGGAGAAGAAGTCCGAGATGATCGAGCACATCTTCAAGGAGTACAAGAGCGAACGGGGTAAGGAGGTGCGGAAGGGTGGATGACCGGGAGCTCCTGAAGGTGGTAATGGGGATAGTAGGAAAGGAAAAATGCCTTGATGACTGTGCGGAACTCCCCTGCGGAGAACAGGTGATGGTTGCAACGACCGACATGCTCCACCGTACCACCGATTTTGTTGAAGGGATGACCGACTGGCAGGCTGGCTGGATGAGCGCCGCGGTTACCATCTCGGATATCGCGAGCATGGGAGCCGCGCCGAAGTATCTCCTCATCGCGGTCGGGCTGGATGACTGGCAGAGCCTTGCCGGGGTCATGCAGGGTGCAAAGGACTGCTGCACGAAGTTCGGCGCTGAAATCATCGGTGGCGATATTGACCACCACAACGAGCTGACGGTCGTGACCACCGGCCTCGGGCTTGTCAGCAGGAGGGATATTGTCCGGAGGACCGGTGCCTGGCCGGGCGACCTGGTCTGTATCACAGGTACCCCGGGACAGGCACAGGCATGGCTTGACGGGTACCGCCAGTTCGAGAAGGCGCTCTTCGAGCCGCAGCCCCGGGTGGCGGAGGGCCAACTCCTCGGCAGGGCCGGGGTGAGTGCAATGATGGACGACAGTGATGGGATTGCGCTGTCCCTGTATGACCTGATGAGTGTCAACAACTGCGGATTTGCCATTGATTCCGAAAAAATCCCGCTCCCGCCGGGAATCCCGGCAGCACAGGCTCTCGAGCTGGCCCTCTACGGCGGCGGAGACTACGAGCTGATCTTTACTATCGCACCGGACCGCTACCCGGTCCCGGGCGTGAAGGCGACCGTGATCGGGACGGTCATACCAGAGAGAGAGACCCTGGTGGATGGTGTCCCGCTGGAGAAACTCGGGTACCAGCACCGCTGGGAATAACGGTCCGGATCGAACATTTCAAAATTTTCATTAGAGATATTTTACTTCCAAGAAGTACGGGTGCACCCATGGAATCCCTGGAAAGCAAGCTGGAGCGGTTATCCCCGGAGCAGCGAAAGGAGACCGAGGACTTTGTGGATTTCCTCCTCTCGCGGTCAGGCCAGGCCAGCATTCCCCCGGAGGTTTACGGCAACCCGCCACCGGTCCTGAACATGGCGCCGCCACCGTTCACGCTGATCGAGCCGGTGAGTGTTGTGGAGACACGGCCGGTGAGGTTGCCGGACCCTGCCTGCACCGATGAGCGGGCAGCACCTGCAGCCGGGGAGGAACCAGTATCTCCCTGGTTCCAGGAGATAGGCGGAGGGATACAGGACCGGATCACTCATGACTACATGGATTACGGGCAGTTTGAGAAACAGCCGTCCCCGGCAACGGAAGCGGTAAAGAAGGTCAGACGGAAGATCATTGCGCGGGAAGGGCAGGAGAAACCCCGCCACCTTCTTGACTGGGTGGACTGATCTCATCAGGCTGAGCCCTGCATCCTGTCATGCATGAGCATCTGCCTGGGGAAGACGTTTTTTTTTCTGAAATATGAGAACGGCTTCCTACGGATGCGGTATCAAGTTTCTTCGTAGCGACTGCCTCTGCATGAAAACCTTATGAGCGCCTGGTGCATTGAGGGACGCGACAGCAGCGGGGGCGGATCTCCGGCATGACTTCATGATCCTGAAAAAAATATTGCTTGAAAGGAATGGACTCGACGGGATTTGAACCCGTGGCCTTCACGTTGCAAACGTGACGATCTACCCCTGATCTACGAGCCCTCTGATACGGTTTGCGGTATACTATTTTTCAGCGGATTCCATATAGTTGTTACTGATCAGGCCTCCGCAAGGCAGATGAAGGACCAGGAACAAATATCTCCGGGACCAGTATGCCGAAGCTGATTATAGAACCGAAAAAGTCAAAGGACGGGCAGATTGAGTACATTGTGAACTATCACGATCCCCGGAGCGACAACTCCTTCATGATAACGACAACCACCGATCTCAACGAAGCCGTGGATAAGCTGAAATCAACGCTCGTGAGTGAAGTCGAGCTGATGCAGCAGAAGAAGTGAACTTTTTCTCTCTTTACCCGCGCATTTTCCCAGGCCCGAACTTTTCAGAAATCGCAGATCTCCTGCCCTTCCAGCAGGAGATACTTCCCTTACTCCTTCTTTGGGGGCTTGACGTGGGTGAAGACCGATGCGCCGGCAGCAATCAGGGCGGTGATAACACCGATGAGGGCTACGAGCACACTTGTATTTCCCAGCAGCCCCGGATCCTGCGTAGGTTCAGGCGTAGGCGTTGCGATGATGATGGGGACGATCATGGTCGGGACCGGCGTCGGAACCGTAGTTGGGACGGGGGTTATCTGGTTTATGGGCTGGAGTGTACCATAGCCCTGATTCGGCTGTCCCGGTACGACATAAATTGAGCCCTCGTAATCATAGTACCCGCTCATCGTCAGCCGGAGGATATGGTTTCCTGCCGGTATGCCGCTCACTTTACCTGGTGTTGTTCCCAAATAGTTGCCATCGATCAAAATACTGGCGCCGGGCGGGGAGGAATAGACCGTGATATCGCCGGTTGATTCCAGGGATCCTGTTGTCTGACCGGGGCTGGCAGTTGTGATGAGCGGCTGAGTGATGACCGCAGTGATTTGCGGAATAACTGCGGTTGTGCGAAGAGTGGCCACGGTGGTCTGCGTAGGTGTCGGTTCCGGCAGTAACCCAAGGATCATCCGGTGGATGACGAGGTCAGCCTGCTCCGGGGTCATGTACGACGGGGAAGGAACTGTCGTCCACTCGATCACGTACCCCTTTCCATATTTCCCAAAGAGCAGTGCCGGCATCCCGGTATCATAGTTCAGAACAGTAATGGTACCCGGTTGTGCAATGGCCTGCTCTTTTTCCGGTGCTGTACCTTGCAAGCGGAACTGTGTCGGCAGCTGGGCAAAAATTACCTTTGAGACGACCGATGTCGGATCGGAAACCTCAAGATACTGCCCACCCGACGAGGTGCCGCCATTGGAAGCAGGGAGGCTCATCTCGAAAAGGCGGTTGCAGGGATAGGTCACGACAAGAATCTTCCCGCCTGCCACTGCAGCCTCTATCTTGGCTGCGGTTGCCGGGGAGAATGTGGCTTCACCTCCAAGAATGATAACGTCAACGGACGGCTGCAGGAACTGGCCGATATTGCTGTCAAGGTCGGTTCCCGCAGATCCTGGAACCGACTGCACCACCACTACCGAATCCGTGTGGAGATCCGGATTGAACCCGGCACTGCTACCGTATATCGCGACATTATATGCACTGACCGGTAGTACGATGAGGAGTATTGCGAGAAATACTGCGACTGGTATAACGGATGATCCGCGTCCGCGTGACATTTATTGACCCCTGCCAGCTGGTCTCACAGCTGATTTCCTGTAAATATTTACATTGGCGCGATGGGTGATAAATCCATTTTGGCACCCGACTGGATCCGGCCCCGGAAAATGGCCGGAAACATGCGTAGGGGGGCATCCACGCGTCCATGGCCTTGAAAACCCGCCCGTGCTAACGGAATAAAGGCAAAAAACAACAATGGACCCGGCGGGATTTGAACCCGCGGCCTCTACGTTGCGAACGTAGCGATCTACCCCTGATCTACGAGCCCGATTCTGGTGTGGTTAATAGATTCTGACCCGATGGAATATAGTTGTTGGTGTCACCCGCTGGGCAAAAAAAAGGTCAGAGAATGATCTCGATATCGAGCTTCTCTGCAAGTTCCTTGTACCGGTTCCGGATGGTTACTTCGGTGACACCCGCCACTTCAGCCACCTCGCGCTGGGTGCGGCGTTCACCGCCGAGGATGGAGGAGATGTAGATGGCTGCTGCCGCTACACCGGTGGGGCCCCTGCCGCTCGTCAGTTCCCGCTCACCGGCCTGCCGGAGGATCTCCACGGCGCGGCTCTGTACCTCTCCCTTAAGGGTGAGACCTGAGCAGAAGCGCGGCACGTAATCGATCGGGGACGTTGGGAGGAGCTTGAGTCCGAGTTCCCGGGAGATGAACCGGTATGTCCTGCCGATCTCCTTCCGGGACACACGGGACACTTCGGCGATCTCGTCAAGTGTACGGGGCACGCTGCACTGGCGACAGGCTGCGTAGAGCGCTGCAGCCGCAACACCCTCGATGCTCCGGCCGCGGATGAGGTTCTTGTCGACCGCGTCACGGTATACGACCGCTGCGGTCTCACGGACGTTCCGCGGGAGACCCAGTGCAGAGGCCATGCGGTCCAGTTCGGAGAGAGCGAACGCAAGGTTTCGCTCGGTCGCATTGCTGACCCGGATACGCCGCTGCCACTTACGGAGACGGTAGAGCTGGGCGCGGTTCTTGGAGGAGATCGCCCTGCCGTACGAGTCCCGGTTGCGCCAGTCGATCATGGTCGAAAGGCCCTTGTCGTGGATGGTAAAGGTCATCGGAGCGCCGACACGGGACCGCTTCATCCGCTGGTCGTGGTCGAAGGCACGCCATTCGGGACCGCGGTCGATGAAATCATCATCGATGACAAGCCCGCAGCTCTGGCAGACCAGTTCTGCACGTTCGTAGTCGTGGACGAGCTGCCGGCCACCGCATTCCGGACAGACCGTCTCCGTGTGGTTCTCGGCTTTCTTCTCGTGTTCTTTCTGTTTTATTCGTGTCTTGAGCGCTTCACGCTCAGACTGGAGGACTTTTAATTTCTCAACTTCCTGCATCCACATTCACCAAACTGGAAAGGTACATTGTTCTGATTGCGCGGGACCGGGCATTCCGGTGTCGGGTGGTTATTTTGCGAAGAGCTTTTCATCAGGCCGGATCGAACATTTCTCCCGGCAGAGGACTGCGGCATAGGGTGATTTCACGTTGCCGAAGAGATCCAGGATTTTCCCGACCGGCTTCATCCTCTTGTCAGTCACTTCGCTGTATAATGGTGGGAGCTGGGCGGCGTCGCACTGGATGATGAGCATCCGGTTACCAATGGTGCTCATCGCTCGACCAACAACCTTCACACAACAACCTCGGAAATACGATTAACGCTGGATTAATTTAGTAATCTATATATGTGTGACACAACAGTATTTAAACATTGCGTGAAAGTATAAATAGAAAATTTAGGAATAAAGGAATTGGTCGATATTTAAAGATATAACCTGTCTGCACTCCGCTTCGGTCAGTCCGGCCCCTTTGGCAACGATAAATTTCGCGCGCTCGTCCAGAAGATCGCCCGGTGCATGCGCGTCTGAGTCAACAACCAGCCGGCATGCGGCTTCGCGGCCGATCTGGGCAACATAGCCGTTTGTCCGGTTATGACCGCCGCGGGACGTGAGTTCAAGTGCGATATCATTTTTTGCTGCCAGGAGTGCATCCTCGATCGTGATCAGTCCCGGGTGGGCTAGCACGTCAACATCCCTGCAGCTGCAGGCTGCATGGTTGGTGCCGGCAGCGACCGGCTCGACCGGGGTCTCCCCATGGACTACTACGATATCTGCCCCTGTCTCTTTAACCTGCCGGGCAAGGGCGGCGATCTGTGCAGGGGGCACGTGGGTTATTTCCACGCCACAAAGAAGCCTGACGCCGAACAACTGTGCCGATTCGCGCACCATCTTCAGCGCCTCAATGACCGAAAGGGCATTTGATGCATCCACATGGTCGGTGATGGCAACAGTTGTATATCCGAGTACAGCCATCCTGCGGATCAGTTCAATCGGGAGCATCTCCCCGTCTGAGAGGATAGTGTGGGTGTGGAGGTCGTACAGGCCGCTCATTTGTGGATCTCCAACTTCTGTGCCACCTTCTTGATGAGGGCTTCTTTTCCTTCAGTCCACTCGGCAACGATCCTCCCCTCCCGCCGGGCCCAGTGAGCAGGGTGGTGGCGCTCCTCTGTCCGGTACTTTATACCTGCGCGTTTCAGAGCGCGCTCAAGGTCGGTGATCACCGGTGCCTTGATTGCCAGACTTTTTCTGACCCGCCGCCCCTCCATGCGGGAATATCCTGCATTGAAATAGCAGGGATACAGTATGGACTCGCCCTGTGCCATTGCAGGAGAGTTTGGGGGTCAAGGTATAAACAGTGTACGCTCGAAACCTTAGAACATGCACCACATTGACGTCCGTCTTGAGAAGGATGTCTACGACGCCAACAACACGCTTGCAGACGAGAACGCCCGGCACCTGAAGTCCCATAATGTACGGGCATTCGACCTGCTCGGGGCGATTGGCTCCGGTAAGACCGCCCTGATTGAACGCCTTGTCCCGCTCCTTGAAAAGAAAGGGATCAGGGCAGGTGCGATTGCCGGGGACGTATACGGGGACGATGACTTCAAACGGATCGTGGCGCTGGGCATCCCCGCGTTCAATGCGAATACCGGAAAGGAGTGCCATCTTGACGCCCGCCTGGTCGGGCACGCCATCGATCATCTCCCGCTCGACCGGATCGATATCCTCTTCATCGAGAACGTGGGCAATATGGTCTGCCCTACCGATTTCCGTCTCGGTGCCGAGAAAAGAATCGTTATCGTCAGCTCAACGGAAGGGGACGATGTCGTGAACAAGCACCCGATGATGTTCCGGGACTGCACGATCGGGGTCATCAACAAGGTCGACCTCGCACCGCTGGTCGGGGCGAACCTTGACCGGATGCAGAGGGACATCGCACGGTACAACCCGGGGATGCCGGTATTCCGGACAAACCTGAAGACCGGTGACGGTGTCACGGAACTCCTTGATGCGATCCTCTCATATCCCCCGGTATCCTGAAAAGGACAAAGTAGTACTATAAATAACGCAGCGGTCGATATATAGAGCACCATCTTCGGGAAAGATTCCCAAAGAAAAATGTAAGGAGTAACACCATGCAGTGGCAGGGAAAATCAGTTCGGAAAGTGACCGGCGGAAGGCGCCGCCCGGCAGCAATGAAGCGGAGAGCAGAGATCGGGCTTGCACCGGCAGACACCCATATCGGCGAGGACCGCCACCGGATTATCCGCACCTTCGGCGGGAATGACAAGGTGCGTGCCCTGCGGGCAACGTATGCAAACGTCACCAACCCCAAGAGCGGCGAGACCCAAAAAGTAAAGATCGAGACCGTTGAGAAGAACACGGCAAATCCGAACTATGTCCGCCGGAACCTGCTCACCAAGGGCGCTGTTATCAAGACCGAGATCGGCAGCGCCCGCATCATGAGCCGCCCGGGCCAGGACGGCGTCATCAACGCATTGTTACTCGAATAACCAATATCTTATAATCCTTTTTCCCATGTATCTGGGATTTATATTCCCGGACAGGCATTTTCAACAACCATGTCAGCAATCTTTTTTCTTTCGGAGCTGCATACTGTCTAGCTATGCGGAGGATCTATTATCGTTTCCCCCAGCGGGTGGATCTCTCGTTTGCCATGGGCATGCCTTTCAACGAGACCCTGAAATATATCGCCAGTCTGGACAACGAGGAATCGACCAAGACCACCGGAAAGGAACTGGTAAAAGTAAAATTAAAAATCCGGATCGCCGTTGACAGGGCAACATTCGGAACTATCACGCCAGACGTGCTCCGGCCGGGGGTGATAACCGAAGCCGCGGACCTGCAGGTATCCGTCCTGGCACTCGCATTACGCGTGGGTGGAAAGGTTCCGATCGCGAACGATATCTTCTATCTCCGCCTCACAGACCAGGTGTCGCGGACAGATATCGATATAGCCAAGGAAGGACACGGTGAGGGCCTTGATGCCCTTGATATGAAAAACATTCTTCTGGGTGCCCGGAAGTGACGCTCCGGTTAACCATTGCCGCCCCGTTCAAGCATACCCGGAAGACCGGGATGCGCAAGAACGAGCTGGTGTATTATTACGCGCTCGACCGTAAGTGGATGAGCACCGAACAGGCGAACCTGCTCCTGAAACGGGCGGAAGAGGACGGGCTCCTTGGCCTGGCGAACGGTCTGTACTCGCCGCGGTTCGATATTTCCGGGTTGATTCTTCCGGTCGGATTCAAACCGGGCTCGGGTATATTCGAACAACATGACCCTGTCCAGGAACTGATCGGCAGAATAGCACGGGAACGATCCCTGCAGGAAACGGATGTCGTAGCGGAGATGAACAGGATTATCAAGGAAAATTTCGATACGCACCTCCTTCCTCCCGCTGCACTGGTCTTACTTGCCAGGAAACACGGGGTACCGTTTGGCGATCTTCTGGATGCGCTCAGGGGCGCAGTAAAAAAGTGAAGGGGTCCGGCATCCACACCTGAACATGAAAGATCAGCATGGGACAGACCGCACCCTGCAATAACAAAGTATTTCGCCCATTTCTTAATTACATATCTTCAATCATCTGAACAAGGGAGCATCATGAGAAGACGAAACGATCCTTTCGAAAAACCGTGGGTGATCATTGCTGCGGTTGTTGGTATCATTGCAGTGATTGTTATAGCTCTGGTCTTTTTTATGGGGGACGGGTCATCGGCCCCGGCGGGATCCCCCGGCCAGACGGCGACCACCCCCACGGCCTCTTCCACCCAGCAGACCGTGGCAGTCGGTGAAGTGCCATCCGTGATCAGGACGCAGGTGCCTGTTTCGGTTCCTGCTGAAGGCGTATATGTCCGGGTCAGTTACATCGGCGGGTTTGCCGGGTCATACGGCATGGAAGGCAATATGACGACAATGCGGAACTCGGGCGACCGGATCTTTGTTATCGAGGATGCAACCGGTACCGTGTCCGCCACCTTCCACAAGGAAGATGCTTCCACGCGGCACGAGATTACCGTTGAGATCTATAAAAACGGCAAATCCCTGCAGACAGCACGGAACTCCACAGCATATGGTGAGGCAAGCGTTACCTCTCCGGTATAATTTTCGCTCTGCAAAGCACCCCGTTGCGCCTGGAAAGGCATGAACCGGTAAAATATTTTTCCTGCGTCCGTTGACCGTCGCGGATACTATCAGAACGGTCTTTCGGTATACTGCCGGACAGCGGTATATTCGGATCTGTACATTCCAGAATATACGTGTTTAAAAACAGAGAATCGCGCACGTACCGGGATTTCAGGAAAATCCCAAAAAAGATATGTTATTTCCTGACCTTTGACTTCTTTTCTGCTTTTTTCTCGCCCTCAACCTTGGGGAAGAGCTCATCAAGCGTCTTTTCCCCGTATGCAGTCACCTGTGTATTGATCTGGACGAAATCCTGGGTGATCTCGCTTGCCCGGATGGTTTTTCTCCGGCGCTCCCCGTCCATGGTCGGGTGGAATCCTATGCCGCCAGCAAGGAGGAGCTTTTTGCGCCCTGCTCCCGGCAGACCTTTCTTTGCAGTAATGCCGGTCCGGTCAGAGGCACCGGTTATCAGGATCTTATACCCTGCAAGCCCGAGGGTGCCTGCATCAATCTCATCACCGATACGTTTTCCGACGATTGCTCCTGCGGCACCGCCACTGGCGTCCACATTATACGCGCGACCGCTCTTCGGGTCTGATACAACGACTTTGAACTCGACCATACGTGTCCTCTCCTTATTGGTAATCTCAAAAAACCCCTGATAATCCGGGTTTTTTCACGTCTCCGGCTGCCGGCATTTCCGCCTACACATGAGAAGTACCCATTTAATTATACCGGTACGCTATTAAACCCTCGCGTCTCCCTCAGGGTATAAAAGGGGTTATTTGCCCCAGAAGGGATCCCCTTTCCGCTTCATGGTTGTGAACTCAGAAAGGATCTCCTGCGTGCTGGTATTCAGCGTCTTCGTCATCTCCCGCTCGAGGACTTTTATGTGACGCTCGGGCACATCCACGAAAAGATCGTCACCGACGCTGACCTGCCGCCCCACCGTTGCACCTTCGATAGAGATTGCAACTTCGAGGCCGGGATCCGCCTCCCGGATCGATTCCTGCCGGAGCTGCATGCTCTTCAGGTGTCCTACCTTCCTGCCGTCTGTTTTGATCAGGTTCACATCGCTGCGAAGTTTTCCGCCCAGGACCCGCACCCCAACCACCGCGGGGTTGCTCTGGCGGAATACGCAGTCGGGCAGGAGCCGGATCTTGGCGGGCATCACGACATGCTCGAACCGCTGCTTCTCCTGCAGTCGCTTCTGCTCGTCCCGCCACTCCACATACTGATCGATAAGCTGGTAGATGACACGTCCTTCAAAGACCTTCACCTGCGTGTAAAGCGGGTTTTTGATTATCTCGGCCGCATCGGGAAGAATCGGGGTATTGAACGAGAGGAGAACGCGGAACGTCGGGTTCTTGACGGTCTCGGTCTCGATCAGGTCGAGCCGGCTCACCGGCCCGACCTCTGCCCGCATAACACCGATCTCCTTACCCTCGAGTTCCTTGCAGAGCGCCTCAAGGGCACCGATAGTATCCGCCTTGATGGCGATGCCTTCATCGGCAAGGGTGACGTGGATCTCGGTCATCTCTTTTTTGATCCGTGCCTCCACCTCCTCGCGGTTGTTCCGGAGAACGAAGAACGGGGAGCCGGCGATCACCCCCTCGAGGTTAGGGGCGGTGACCTTGATCCCCGATGCTGCGGCAACCGATTTCACCCGCTCGAACCGGTCCTCTACCAGAATCTCTTTCAAGGGCCGGGGTTTTAAGAGCGAGCGCACCTTGGTTACCACGACATCGCCCTGCGTGGCAACGGCGATCTCGTCCCCGATGGCAAGGGTCCCGTCGTACAGGATCACATCGAGCGTTGTCCCAAGCCCCCGCTCTTCCTTAACCTCGAGCACGGTCCCGGCGCCGGGCCCTTCAACGGACAGCCTCAGTTCGTCGCCCATGTACCGCTGGGCAAGGCCGATCATGACGAGCAGCAAGTCGGAAATCCCTTCCCCGGTATGGGCACTTAACGGGACGATCGCAAGGTTCCGCTGGAAATCCGAAACCCGGTCAAAGCGGTCTGCCGAAAATTCAAGCTCGGATAATTTCCCCACAATCTCGTAGGTCTTGTTCTCGATATCGCCTTTCACCCGCTCGTTCTGTTTGGCGAATGATGAAAGGAACGACTCGTTCTCGTATGTCCGCCAGCCATGGATCCGATCGATCTTGGTTGCCGCAATGACAAACGGGGTTCGGCAGTTCCGCAGGATCTGGAGCGCTTCGATGGTCTGCGGCTGGAATCCCTGGTTGATATCCACGACAAGGATCGCCATGTCAGCAAGCGCTCCGCCCCGGGCCCGCAGCGTGGTGAACGCGTGATGTCCCGGCGTATCAATGAAAAGAAGGCCGGGGATATTGATAGGCATCTTTCCCATCGCCCCGCTCATGCTGCGGATTGCGTCAATGGGGACGATGGTCGCACCGATATGCTGGGTGATTGCCCCGACTTCCGAACTGACGACTGACGACCCGCGAATTCGGTCCAGAAGGGATGTTTTACCGTGGTCCACATGCCCCATGACACAGACAATCGGCGTCCTGATCTTCGGGTTCTCCGCCATATCTCGCCCCCTCCGTGTATTCCCGCCCTGAAAATGGGATCCTGATTAATCCCGGCTCCCGGTGCAGCGATATGTACCGTACCGCGCCTTACTACCGGGGAATTATGTTCAGAGCCACCTGATATGTAATGGACGCACTACCCTATTAATAATCGCCTCATGGTGCCGGCTTCCGCCTCCCAGAGGTCTTCACCCCCTCCCTTACCGCGACAACCCGGCACGGATACATTAATCAGCGTCCGTTGCCAATGTAAAAAGGACATCTGCCAGGGTGGGGTAGTTGGTTATCCTAGAGGACTGTGGATCCTCCGACCCGGGTTCGAATCTCGGCCCTGGCCTTTTCTTTTTCAGGCACATCTTTCCGTTTACTCAATCCCCGTGATGATGGCGATCTTCCTCGCGCTCGATCTGTCCGTCCTTCAGGTACACGATCCGATGGAAGTACTCCTTATGCCACTCCTCGTGCGAGACCATGACAATGGTCTGGCTGAGTTCCTCGTTGATGGTGTGGAACTGGTCCAGAACTGCCTGAGAGTTTGCCGTATCAAGGTTGGCACAGGGCTCATCGGCAAAGAGGATGATGGGACGGTTCACCATGCTCCGGGCAATCGCCACCCGCTGCTGTTCGCCACCTGAAAGCTCTTTTGGCAGGTGATTGAGGCGGTTGGAGAGGCCTACGATTGAGAGCACGTCCCGGCTTGCCTCGCCAGCCTGGCTCTCCGTTTTTCCCTGTGCCAGTGCGGTGAGCATCACATTCTCGAGTACCGTCAGCTCTGCCACGAGCGCATAGTCCTGGAAGATATACCCCATCTTCCGGAGCCGGTAATCGGTCCGTTCGTCATCGTCCAACCCGGCAACGTCGACACCGTCGATCTCGATCGTGCCGGCAGTGGGGAAGTCGAGAAGACCGAGCAGGTGGAGCAGGGTTGACTTGCCGCTCCCGCTCGGTCCCATCAGCCCGAGGAAGTCGCCCCGGTGGATCTCGAAGCTTAAGCCCCGCAAGGCCGGCACTTCAACCACCCCGAGGCGGTAGATCTTTTCAAGACCGGTAATTTTTATCATATCATCCCCTCATTGCGGTGAGGATATCCTCTCTTGCGATCTGCCATGCCGGAATAAAACCGGCAACGGCAGATGCAATAAAGAGGAGCACCGCATTGGACACAATGTCCGCGATGGTAAACGCGGGACGGATATCTCCATCGGGAAATACGATGGGATACACAGTAAAATACCGGTCAAGGGCAAACAGGATCATAAGGCCAAAGATGATGCCCATGATTGCAAGGATGATCACCTGGAAGACATAGCTGAAGGTGATTGTTGTCCTGTGGATCCCTATCGCTTTTAAAATGCCAATCTGGCGCCGGTTGTTCAGGGTCTTGATCATGATGACGATGAAGATGACCACGATGGCTATCACGATGCTGACTGCCGTTGAGATGTTATTGATGACCGCATAGCTCTGGACAACCTCGGCAAAGGCCTTTCCCAGCAGGTCGTGCCATGTCTTGATCTCTTCCTGGATGCCCATGCCGATTAAGGACAACTTTACCTCATTCTCGTCTTCTCCCGGGACGGTCCGGATCAGGACGCTCGTCGCCTGGTCAATGGGCTGTCCCCTGACGCTCTCCAGCTCTTCCCACGTTATGAAGACGAGCGGGTCAACCATATACGACTTGGTCTCAAAGATTCCTTTCACACGGTACGTGCGGGTCACGCCGTTTGTATATTCCACGTCAATGGAATCCCCTGTTGTGACCCCGCCGAGCGAGGGCATCAGGTCCTCGGACTTGTCCTCATGCCCTGCAACGAGCCTGCCGATGACGATAACGCCGGTATCGCCCTCCCCCAGGTACTGGCCTTCTTTCATCATTCTGGAAATGCCGGTCACCAGGACTTCGTCATGCGGGCGGATGGCGATGATGCTTCCCGGGAGGCGGCTTCCTTTAAACTTCATGACACCCCCGATATCGTTATGGGGTGCAGCCCGAAGGACTCCCGGCACCCGATTCACCCGGGCGAGGAGGTCTTCAAGGTCATCGATAAATTCCGCATTCTCTTTGGGTTCGATGATGATGTTGCCGGACTGGAACTCGATCGTCTGCTGCTCAAACAACTTGATCGCACCGGTGATAACGGAGGGTAAGAAGATCATGTTTGTGAAGACCATACCGATGATCACAACCGTCATGACGAGGCTGCCGATGTTGCCGCGCTGGAGTGATCGGAGGCCCAGGAAAAAGGAGAGCCGCAGCCGGACCAGCGTCTCAGTCATTCTTCCTGCCCGGTTTTTTCCTGAAGAAGAGCCACCATACCCCGCCCGCAAGGAGCACGAGGATTACGATCGCGATGATAATGCCGCTGTAATCGGCCGGAGCAACCGAAAGCGAGAGCGGGCGTGTCACCGTGTGGTCACCCCACTCGTCATTATAGGAGATGGTCACGGTGTATGGATGATTCCCTGCCGGGGCAGCGCCGAGCCGGAACAGAGCGGGGGCGTCATTGCCCGGTTTGATCTTACCCAGGAACGCCTCCCGGGTGCCGGAGAAGGGGAGATCGATCTGTGCATTCACGGATTTTGCATCCCCCGTACCAGCATTCTCGACACGTATGATGAGGTTGAACGGCTCACCGGATACGATCCGTTCCGGGCTCGTCTCGATGGAAGCGATGCCCATCTCGACCTCTCCCCGGACCATGAGATTGATCGTGGCATGTTCCGTATGCTCGATGCCGTCAATAGTATGGAACTGGATAGTAACCGGCACCGTAGCGATACCAGGTTCTGCCTTCCTGTCGGAGATAAGGGTAATGTCGATCGGTTCGTTTTCACCTGCCGGAATACTGCGGATATGGTACAGTTCCGCACCCTTCGGCCTGACTGATGTACTGGCATTCCCGATCCGGACAATGACCCGTTCAGCGGCGCTCTCGCCGCTGTTGATAAGGTCGAGCCGGACAACAGCCTGCTCCCCGGGTTTTACTGCATCAGGAATGGTCACTGCGGTTCCGAGCACAGCGGTTTTGGCTATCGCAATCGGGGTATTCACGTTGACCGGTACCGGATACCGGGTGCTCCGGCCTCCTCGGGTATCGATCCAGACTTCCGGAAAATACAGCCCGGTCTGTGCCGGCGCCCGGATCAGGAACGTGAGCTGGATGGTCTGGCCCGGGCCGAGATCGCCGATACGCTGGTAGCTGTCACCGACAACCTCAAGGCCGTTCCCTTCGAGGAGTGCCTTCTCGATATAGACATTGATGTCAGTAACCGTAGTTGTCCCTGAGGTGTCCGAGGATATCGGACCTGTCTTCTCAGTGAACGAGGCACTTGATGCGGTGTTCCTGATTGTGACCGTCACGGTACCCAGATCCCCGGGCATGAGCACCTGCGGGGTTACCTCGTAGTCGCTGATGGTAACCGTCGGCTCCCCGGCCACCGGTACAATGAGCAGCAATACAATCGCGATAGCGGAAAGGGCAGTTACCCCCGGAATGATATGCATAGGCTTCAAACCTGATGTTCTTCACTGACAAATAATCAAGCTTTGTACACGTTTCAAACACCACGCATGGTCCTCGTGACTACATCTCACAATTCCCCGCTTTCACGGTGTGCTGCATGGCAGAGTGCCGCAGAATATACTCTCATACGTACATTATTGTGCGTTGAACGCCTATTTCGTACAACAAATATCATCCGGCAGGTTTCTGCAACCGGGCTACCCCAACGGAGAACTGAAACATTCTATGCCAGAGAACCATTATGTGCACGGTTATTCCTCCCGCGAATCAGAGCGGCTTGCTGACCAGGCAGAGACACTGACGGAACTCCTCCACCATGACACGCACTACCCCGCGGGTTGCCGGGTGCTCGAGGCCGGCTGCGGTATCGGTGCCCAGACCGTGATCCTTGCACGGAACAGCCCTGAAGCACAGATCACGTCCGTTGACATCTCAAAGGATTCTTTAAAACAGGCGCAGGACCGGATCCGGGACGAGGGGATCACGAATGTAGTGTTCCAGCAGGGGGATATCTTCCACCTCCCGTTTTTACCGGAAAGCTTCGATCATATCTTTGTCTGTTTTGTCCTCGAGCATCTTACCGATCCGCAGCGTGCGCTCGGACAGCTCCGCCCGCTCCTGAAGGAAGACGGGACCATCACGGTGATCGAGGGGGATCACGGTTCCACCTTCTTCCATCCCATAAATGCGGATGCGCACCGGGCAATTGACTGTCTGGTGGAACTCCAGCAGAAAGCGGGTGGCAATGCGCTGATCGGGCGGCAGCTCTTCCCGCTCGTGAGCGGCGCCGGCTTTGTGGGTGTCCACGTATCGCCCCGGATGGTCTATGTCGACTCCTCCCGCCCGGCGCTCGTGGAAGGATTCACGAAACGAACGTTCACCGCCATGGTTGAGGGGATTGGCCGGGAAGTGGAAAAAGAGGGGTTGATGAATCAGGAGGCGTGGGAACGGGGCATTGCCGCCCTCTGCCGCACAGCGGAAACGGACGGTGTCTTCTGTTATACGTTCTTCAAGGCCGTTGCCCGGAGATGAGGAAACCATGAAGATCCCTGTCATCAGTGCCCACCCACACCCGGGTTCCTTCAACCACGCGATTGCGGATGAACTGGCACCTATGCGCCGGCAATCCGGTCATCTCATTACCGTCCATGACCTCTACCGGGGATAGTTCGATCGCCTGCTTCTGGTGAACGAGATCCCCCCGTGACGCCCGCTTCCCCCGGCAATTGCCCGGCACTGCCGGGAGATCGCGGCAGCGGAAGGGATCGTGTTCCCCCATCCCGACTCGTGGGGAATGCCGCCAGCGCTATCCTGAAAGGCTGGATCGACCGCGTAATCCGCCCGGATATTGGCTGCCGGTTCGTTGAAACGGATGCCGGTGAAAGCATTCCCTTCGGGCTCCTCGCGGCAAAGGTAGTGCAGGTCTTCAATACATCACACACGCCACCGGAACGGGAGCAGAAGATCTTCGGTGATCCGCTTGAACGGATCTGGAAAGATTGCCTCGTTGCTTTCTGCGGATTGCCATTTTTTCGGCGGAGAATGTTTGGGATTGTCGTCACCGGTACTGGGGAGCAATGCAGGGTATGGCTCGATCCGGTGCGGGAAATAACCCGAAAGAGATTCCCACCGTCCCCCTCGTACCTTCCCCGAACCTTTTTCATTCCCTCCCGTGTATATTCTCATGAGGTGAGCGAATGGATTTTTCTGCATGCGTGAAGTTTGCAACCGAGAACCCGGTGACCTATATCGCTACTGCCGAAGGAGATCAGCCGCGGGTCAGGGCGTTCGCGATGTGGTTTGCGGATGATACCGGTTTTTACTATCATACGGGGACACCGAAGAAGATCTTTGACCAGCTGAAGAAGAACCCGAAGCTGGAGCTCTGCTTCTTCAAACCCGGCGAGGGTGCGGGAACGATGATGCGGGTTGCCGGGAAGGTTGAATTTCTAAAGGACAAAGCCCTTGAGGAGCGGCTCTTCCGCGACCGGCCATGGATAAAGGACCTGCTGGCTGCAGCGCCAGCGGGCGGGGAACTGGCCATGTTCCGGGTCGCCCATGGCGAAGCGTATTTCTGGACCATGGCAGATAATATGCGGGAAAGTGATGCACCCCGCGTGATGTTCTGACCATTTTTTCTCTATCGTGTGGGAACAGTGGACGTGGTTTATTGCCGCTGACTCGATCTCGCAGGAACCCTCACCTGCTGGATCCCTTGGATCCCCATAAGGGCTGTCGATTCCTGCAGGTTTCAAATTGTTTAAGGATACATACTATCGAAAGAGATCATGGACACAATCATTCTTGTCGGTTATATTGCAGGCGCCCTCACAACCCTGTCCTTTGTACCCTAGGTTCTCCGGGCATGGAAGCTCAGAGAGACGCGTGACCTCTCGCTTGCCATGCTCCTCCTCTTCGCCTTGGGTATCCTTCTCTGGACTTTCTACGGATTGTGGACCGGTTCAATGCCGATTATTGCGGCAAACGTGATCACGTTCGTCCTGATCCTCATCCTGCTCGGGATGAAAGTCAGACATCGTGATCCTTTTTTTTAATTGGTAACGGATTTAATCTCCACAGAGGATGTCCACTGTCAGACAATCCTTGTTAAAAAGAAAAATGGTATGAAAGTGTTTTAGTCCTGGAGGAGAACAAGGCAGCCGGAGATCCGGTCATGGAGCCCCTGCCGTTTATTCGTAAGCCCGATCATCAGGAAGCCAATAAAGATGATAAGGGCAGAAACGAACTTGGCAAAGTGCCGGAGCGTGACCCGGGCAAAGGTGGGCTTGTTGCCGGCCATGTCGGTGACCACGATATGCACCAGCAGTTTGCCGGGTGTGGCCTGGCCGCGGGAAGACTCGAACCCGGCGAAATACAGCCACGGGATCACAATAAGGAGCACGCCAAAGGCAGCGATTATGGATCCGTAGAGAGCGCCCATAGTTCCTTCGATGGTCAGCTGCTGTGCGGGCACATGCTGGACGAAATAGAAGTACGAGTTCTGGACACCCCGGGTGAGGCCGAGCACGGTCATCGCGACCAGATCGAAGAGTAAAATTATGATGGCATCGACAACGAACGCGATAAACCTCCTTCCAAGGCCTGCATAAACACCGATATCCGGGCACTCCTCCTCTTCGGATGTTACAATGGGATTTGCCGGGACCGCGGCAATATCCGCACCGCACCACTGGCAGAATTTTCCGGATGCATCAGTCTCTTTTCCGCATTTAGGACAGAACATTCCCTTAGACTCCTGATAGGTAAAATTAATCCGGAGTCCTTTTTAATTTAACTGTTCGATCCCGCTTTTTATGCTGTTTGCGCGCCCGGAACTGTCGCTGCTGGAAATAAACCGGAAAACCGTAATTATCCCCCGCGGGGTACCCGAGCACAAACCAGAAATACGCAAAAATGAAAGCACTCTGTATGCAGAAAACTCTCATCATGGTCTTCTTTGGGCTGATACTATGTGCGCTCCTTGCCGGTTGCACCAGCCCGACAGGGGCCGGGATCAAAACCGCCGGTACCACCGCCCCCCCCACATCTCCGCCTCTCACGACCTCCGTAACCACGGTCATCCCCACACCCATACCGGTTGAAACGCTGCCCGAAGAGCAATTCGTGGATCTTGTACTTTCCAAACAGCGGCCTGACTCATCCATCCACCTTCTCTATAATGGCGGGAAGGGCGAGGTGGCTGTCCAGAATATCATGATGAAGGTCACCCTCAGCAATGGTCAGGTGGTCCAGCAGCTCATGAACGACGGCGACCGGAAACCCCGGCGCGGGGACGAGCTTGTCATCGAGGGCACCCGGGGCACCGACTTTGTGCAGGTCTACCTCACCAGTAACGGCAAGACCTACAAGATAATCGAAGAACCGCTGGTATTGTCGTACCTGTAATTATTCTCTGAATTCTCTTTTTTATCCGCGGTGATGTGATTTTCTGATGATCCACGCGTAATACCGGGTCACGTACATGGCCAATGGGATGATTCTGCACGTCACCCGAAAACGATCTCCCGCTTTATCCCTTTACTTAAACCGGTACCCCCGTTTTGGGACATGGATCTCAAACCGTACCATCTTTTCCGGATCCCCGGTTTCCTTTAAGGCAATCCCGGTTACAGCCAGTATTTCCCGGGCTAAAAATAACCCAAAACCATTCGTATTGCCGTACCCCTGTTCGAATATTTTCTCCTTCTGATCCACAGGTATCCCTTTGCCATCCCCTTCAAAAAACAGACAAAGACCATCTTCGGATTCCTTGTATGACCGGTGAATGGTATTTATCGGGAGCCCGTATCGGATCATGGCATCCGTCATCGTGAAAAACACCTTTTTCAACCAGGAATCAGCAAAAATTTCAAGACCGTTCAACCGGAGATCAAAACCCATTCCGGTCCCATAATTATTGTCAAGCATGGTATGGATGGTCTCATCAACATCCTGCCAGTCGGCCTTTTCCATTCCCATATTTTTGAATTCCCGGGTAAACCCCATCTGACGCGTTATGGCACTCGTTGCAGTTTCCGCATAGTTTAAAAAATCTGTCATCTTCGGATCGGTGATACTCTCTTTCAGCAGGGACAGGGTACTGGAAATTATCGTGAGTTTATTGAGGATATCATGACGTGCCACACTGCTTACTACGTTTAATTTGGTATTGACCTGATACAGGGCATTTTCAACCTGTTTTCGTTCCGTAATATCCATGCCAACAATAAGGTACTCGCATGCCATTCCATGTGAACCGGCAACCGGCTTGATTGTCCAGGCAACCCAGACCGGTTCGCCATCTCTTCGCAAACATTCGAGTTCGTTGAATGTGAGGTATTCCGTGGTTTTAAGAAATGTCCGGACCAACTCTGCGATCTCTTTTTCTGATCTGTCTTTTACCGCAATAATCGGGCCGAACATATTTTTTCCAAGAATTTCTGCCTGGGATATGCCAAAAAATTTCTCTGCGAATTCATTGAAGAAGGTAATAATACCACGGTCATCAACACGCAGGATGATACTGTTGGCATTTTCTACAAGTTCACGATATTTCTGCTCGCTCTGTTCAAGAGCGGCCTGTGATCTCATCCGTTCTTTGCTTTCCGCCTGTAATTGTGCGTTTGCGTGTACCAGTTCTTTCGTTCTTTCATAAACCTGCTGCTCGAGATGCTGCTGATATTTTTTCAGCTCGGTAATATCTTCGAGGATGACCGCAAGCCCCTGCCCCCCCTGGTCAAAAACAACAGGCGTCAGTTTGATCTTAAAAAAATATTCCGTACCTTTGATCTCAAGACGGTCCGTTGTTACGTGTTCACTACCCGTGATGGAGTCCCTCATACGGGAGAGATATTTTTCTGACAATGGAAGTAACAATCCGGACTGTCCGATCGAGGTTCCAATAAGATCGTCAGCAGTATGGCCAAACACTCTGGTGAACGGGTCATTGACCTGCAGTATGACAAGGTTCTGATCGAGCACCAGCAGGAGATCAGAAGACAGGTTTAGCATCTGCGAGAAGGGGACGCGTTGAGAGAGTGTGTATACCTTGGCACGACCAAATGTCCGCATTTCAGCCTGGCCGGATATCTGAAGAGTATTAAGATATTTTGCGGTTGAGGTCCTGTTCAAAGGTAGTTTTCTGGCAATTTCTTCGATCGTGATACCTTTTGGGTTTTCCTTCAATATTGCGCGAATCCGGGTAATTTCATCCTCTTGATCCTGCATGATAACTCACGTTCCCTTGATTCAGTGCCTCCGGACAATAATCAATAAAAGGTAGTCGGGAGGATTAATGGTTATCTGAAAATTTTATGGTAAATCCGTGAATATAAAACCAGTTTTCTACCCGACCTTATACCTACCCCTCGGTACTTCAATCTCGAACCGTGCCCCCACCCCCGGTTCGCCGGTCTCTTTTATCGAGATATCATGGTACCCGAGGATCTCCTTGGATAAAAAGAGGCCGAATTTCGGGGTCTTCCCGGAGCCCTTGGAGAAGATCCTGGTCTTTTGTGCAGCCGGGATTCCTTTCCCGTTGTCTTCGAAAATGATCGTTCCTGAATGTTCTGATTCCACGAACGACACCCGGATTTCAGATACCGTCTCCCCATGACGGATCGCGTTGTCCACGAGGTTGACAAAGACCCGCTCGATCAGCGGGTCGGCATAAATCGAGACGGGTTTTGGATCCATCCTGAGCTTCACCGAGCAGGCATTGTCCTTGTCCAGCGCAGTTTTCACGAGATGATCCAGCGTATGCCAGCGTGCCAGTTCCATGCCGAGGTTCTGGTATTCCCGGGTAAATGCGATAAGATCCTGGATCGTGCGTGCAGCATTTTTAATCTTCTCGGCATCTTTTCTGATCTCTGTATTATCCGGCAGCATCTGTTCAAGGATCCCGACATAGCCCAGCAGGATGGTCAGCTGGTTGATGATGTCATGGCGGGTGATCTTGGTCAGGGCGTTAAGTTTTATATTGGCACTCTTTACCGTCTCTTCAGCGAGTTTCAGGTCGGTAATGTCAACGACAGTCTCGAGTACGGCGATGATATTCTGCCGGGTATCATACACGGGTGATGCAGTGAGCTGGAGCCATTTTCCCTTGTCGCCCATTGACGGGAAGAAATTGGTCGCCTCGTATGCACCTTCGATAAGCCGGGACCTGGATGCGATATCCGGGTATAGTTGGAGGATCTCATCGGAAGCGCCATCGATCACGAGATCAGCAAGACAGGGGCGTTTTGCCGGGTAGAATCCTCTCCAGTGCAGCGTGGTACCAGTCATCTCTTCTGCTCTGAAACCGGTACATGCACTCATCGCTTTATTCCAGTACACTACCTGATGGTTCGTATCGATCACGAACGTCGGTACTGACGAGCCTTCAATCATCTCCCTTAACCGGTTCTCGCTCTCGCCTAAGGTTTTCTCCGCCACGACGCGATCGGTGATATCCGTCATGACAATCCGGCACGTTTTCTCTGCTCCCGGCTCAAGTTCGATTCTCTTGCCGTCAGCCTGGATTACCAGATGCTCACCGGTGTCAGCCCGGATGAGGGTGATCTCGCATTTCTGTTTCCTGGACGATTCAAAGATCCGCCTGCAGAATGCAAGGAAGGTTTCACAGTTCTCCGGAGAAATATAGTCCTGGAGCGACCTGTTCAGGAGATGTTCCCGTGTTTCGCCAAGGAGGGCTGCACCGGTCAGGTTTACCCGGGTAATTTTCCCGTTCGGAGCAAGGGTAAAGTAACCGGCGGGAGCACTGTCATACAGGTCAAGGTATTCCCGTTCTGAGCGCTCCGCTTGTTGACGGAGCAACATGAGTTCCTCATTCTGGGCTTCCAGATCTCTCTGGTGTATCTGCAGTTCTTCAAGAAGGTGCTGCGATTTCTCATAGTATTGCTGGAGCTCGGTGATGTCCCGGGAGCTGGACTGGAACTCTGTCACCTCGTTGTTTGTATTATAAATTGCCCGGATCGTTGTATAATACGTGTGCAGGACTCCCTTGGCCGAGACACTCTCGTGTTCGAATGTCTTTACCGGCCGTTCCGGCGTCAGGTTGCCGGTGATCTCCCGGATCTTCTTCTTTTCGTTCTGGGTAACAATAGTGAATAAGTTCTTCCCCAGGATCTCGCTCTGGGGCTTCTGATAATACCGAAAAAATGCCGGGTTTACGAACGTTATGGAAAAGTCGGGATAAAACCGGCAGATCAGGTCCGTCTGGTCTTCAACAACCGCTTTATACTGGAGTTCGATCTGCCTGAGATCGTATTCAGCTTTTTTCAGATCAGTGATATCTTCGATCAGCCCGTTAATGCCTGACAGTTCTTCCTTTTCCCAGTACGGTTGTGCAATGATCCGAACATCGTGAAGGTTTCCTGTTTTATCCACCATCCTGAACCATTCAGGGCTGGTCTTATCCAGGAGGGCATTCTTGAGCATCAGGCCGAGCTTGTGCCGTTCATCAAGCGGGGCAAGCCGGTAAAAGTGTTTACCGGCCAGCTCAGCGGGGTCATAACCCAGGACGTGACTGATGACCGGGCTTACATACGTGAGTTTACCTTTTGTATCCGTTGTGAAGATGATATTGCTGATCCCCTCGACAAGTGCCCGGTGTTTCTCTTCGGATTTTCTGACAAGGTAATCAGCCTTCCTGCGCTCCGTGATATCCGAGAGGATGCAGACATACACCACTGGAGCCGCGCCGGGGTTTCCTACCGATGCGATGCTGAAATCAGTTCTCATAGTTGATACGTTGATTTCCACGCAAAAACCGGTACTGTCCTGTGATATGAGGGTACATTCCGTACTTTTGGAGAATCCCCTGTCCGTTGCGCGCTTCAGGGCATTGGTGCATTTCTCAAGATCGGTTGGCGCGATGTAATCGAACAGGTTCTTCCCGATGGCATCTTCAACCTTTACACATCCCAGCATCTTCGCGGCCTGGATATTGGTAGTCTGGATGATCCCATCCATACTGATGGTGATAACGCCGTTGGGCATCGTCTCGATGAGCCTGCGGTAATGCAGTTCGCTCTGTTGTACGGCCTCATCTGCTTTTTTCAGTTCACTGATATCGGAGATGAGGAAAAGCCCGTAGGAATATTTTCCGCTCTGATCGCGACCCGAAGATGCTGTCAGCCGGGTATAGACGAAAGAACCATCTTTCTTCGTGAAGGTTATGGTAAAACACTGCGGGTTTCCTGACTTTAAGCGGGCAACGTTCCTTTTCAGAATGGCAGCATTTCTCTCATCGGTAAACGAATAAATCGACCGGCCATCTATATCCTCTGCGGGATACCCGAGAATGTCGGAGAGCTTCGTGTTCGTGAAGGTGATCAACCCGTCCATGTCAACGGTCAGTATCCCTTCCTGGGCGAGTTCGATCAGGTTATGGTACCGGCGTTCGCTCTCCTCATAAGCATCCTTGACCTCCTTACTGATCTCCTGTTCGCTGGTGAGTTTCAGGTACGAGGATGTTAGCTCTTTGTCCTGATCGGCGACTGTTTTTTCCAGTTGTTTCTGGTATTTTTTGACCTCAGTGATATCCTCAAGGAGCAGGAGGAGTCCTTTTTTCCGGTCCTCAAGAATACTCGGAACGAATTTCGCCCGGAAAAAAAAGTGCTGGTCGTCTTTTACGACCTCAAATTCCCGGATAATTTCCTTGCCGGTTATCCCTTCGGTTATCAGTTTATGGATATCCGGCGTGGAAAAAAATGCGAGGGATACACTTTCCGCGTCTTTTCCGATAATCTCCTCAACGGTCTTCTGTTCAAAATTTAGAACATTGTCATTGACATATGTAATTTTTGCATCATTGTCCAAAACGAAGATATAATCTGAGGAAAGGCTGAGAATTGAACTGATTGGGACACGCTTGGTGAGGGAGTAGATTTTTGCCGAACCCACGGCTTTCATCTCAACCAGGCCGGACGTACGAAGTATGTCCAGGTATTTCGCTACTGAATTCCGGTTTACCTGCATATGGCGGGCTATCTCGGTGACCGTAAGTCCCTTCGCTGAGCTCCGCAGAACTCTTTTTATCTGTTCGAGTTCCTGATTATAATTCTCCATATGTATCCCGTAAAATAACCGGACTGCATTGAGCAATCAGATAGTTATCTATTCTATTATATTAAATTTTCTAATGCCTGTCAGAACAGAAAAAATCCCTTTTAAAAAAAATTTCCGTCAGTAACATAAAAGAAATTGATTTCGTATTATTTCTTTCGAAAAATATACTCTTTAATTTTTAACCGCTTCTCCCCCGGTGCAAGGCATTGATGCAAGGCAGATGCCGGTCTCCAGTATCTTGTGACAATAGATCGCTCATGATGAACATATAATTCCTGAAATGGCGGATATTCGCGGCACGACCACGATGCGATGGTTTAACCGGAACATCACGCCACCCTTACCACCGCCCCGCTGTTCCGAGCTACGGTGATACATGTCGTTCCTCCTCCTGATTCTTTCATGAACTCCTGTGCAGCCTGCCCGATCCCCGCCATACCGGTGTCGCCAAAGGCATACACCGCGGGACCAAACGAGGAGAGGCCGGCACCTGCCGCCCCTGCCTCGCGCAGCACGTTGAGCAGACCGGTCACCTGCGGGGGCTGGAGGGAGAGCTCCACCTTCTTGAACCCGAGGTGCTGGACGGCATTGACCGAGGAGCCGAACAGGTCGAGGTCGCGCCCTGCAATGCCCGGTAGCATCCGCATCAGTATCTCGTGGGAGAGCTCCCGCACCTCATCGAGCGGGACCGGGCAGTGGTCCCTGAAAATATCCGTCTCAATTTTCCCGCTTGCTCCGGCAGGGACCGCCGGGATGGCGAGAAGGATGCGCCAGTCCAAGGGGAAATCGTGACGGGCGATCATGGGCGGCGGGCTGACACCCCGGGATGCAGCGGACGGGCGGAAATCAGTCTTCTCGCCCCCGGCACCGAAGCGGTGGCCGCCGTCAACAATAAATCCCCCGTACTCGAAGGCTGCCGTACCGATACCGGAGGTTCCGCCACGGCCCACGAGCCGGGCCAGCTCCCTGACCGGCAGGTGCCGGCCATGGAGTTCGCTTATTGCCCGGGCAACGGCAAGCCCGAGCTGCGACCCGCTCCCGAGTCCTGCGTGAGACGGAAAGTAACTCCGGACCGTGATTGCAACACTCCCTCCCGCCCCGAGTTTTTGCAGCACGTCCATTGCGATACTGCGGACCCGTTCCTGCAGGGCCGGGTCGCCCCCGCTCACAGAGAGCACCGGTGAGAGTTCCGCCTCCAGCAGCATGCCGGGCTCGTCCAGCGTGATGCCAACCCCGCCGTCAACCCGGCCGGAACCCCCGTGCATGTCGATTAATGTGACATGGAGCCGGGAGGGCGTCCGGATGATGACCCGGCGTGTATCAAGGAAACGGTTGTAAGGGAACTGTTCCTCGATAAAGATGAGCGGTTTATCCGCATGGATGATCTGGTACTGCCGGGTGAGGACCGGTTCGTTCCTGCAGATCGCAAAGACCCTGCTGATCTCGTCATCAGCCGGCGTAACGCGGGCATTCAGGATCTCCCGACGTGCCTCGATATGGTGACGTTTGATGATCCTCCCGATGGGAATATCTGCCTTCATCAGGTCATCCTTAAAAGCCGGCGAGAGGCGGTTGATCGGAGTATGGGATACCGCGTAGATCAGCACTTCCCCGCTCTCTTCCGTCCGGATCTCCACAATCCGGAAGTTGATTGGGTCGCCCTCGGCGACACTCAGGTTCTCGGCAGCAACCCGGTCAGCAGGTATAACCTTCTGGACAAGGGTCCTGATGACCACTTTTTTCCCGGTGATTGATTCGAGGATCTGGGTGACCGACCCGTCAGTGCCGAGCAGGAATTTCTGGACCGGGGAGATCCGGCCGACCTGCACCTCCATATCGGCAATCGCCCGTGCAATGTCCATCTCAACAACCTTATCGCACCGGATAATAAGGATACTGATGCATTCCAGATGGCTCCCGAAGAACAAAGGAACATTTCAAGAGGTGACCCCCCGGTCAGGGAAGATCCCGTACCGGCTTTTTCCGGTTCAGATCCAGGAACGGAGCAGAAGCCGGGCCTTATCCCATGAAATAAACCGGAGTGAGATCCTGTCTTTTCCCGGGAAGAGATGCCTGAAGGAACAGGAAATAACCTGAAAACCCGGTAAGCTTTAATTCTTCCCCGGGCATCTGGTAACGCACCAAAATCCGGATCTGCTTCTCCGGTCTATCATCCGGACAGGAAGCGCATGGAACCGATCCACGCCTTCCGCCAGGGAATTTCATTTCCCCTGACCGACCGGACCGCCAGTCGCATCACCCTCCTTCTCCTGGTTGCGGGGGACTCTGAAGATATCCTGGCAGATCTCCAGACACCATCGCTCTCTTTTGAAGGGATGAGAAAAATGGCGGATTCGGCTGATTTCGCAAGCGCCATGGTACTTCCGGGGATACCCGGTGGAACGATCTGGCTCAGGGCTGATCACCTGCATGACCTCATCATCTCGCTGGACCTTCCCGTGGGTATCACATCCGTCCTGATACGGGCGGAAAAAAGCACCTTATCAGGAACTTCTTCATAGTGTACCATAATATCCTGCTCTTCCGGATGGTGTACGATGTTGTCCTCGTGGGGGCAACCCTGTGGAGCCGGCAGGGGCAGCTCCTGTACCCGCTGGGTGCAGCCCTTACCTGGCGGTTCTGTATTTTTCCTTTGGGATATTCTGCCGTGTGACAGATGCTTTAACACCAGCCGTCATATCCGGCTGGCGGCATGATCATCAACGTTCCCTTACCCCAGACAGCTGACAAGGTGAATGGCCGGGAGCACTGGACACCTGCTCTCATCGATTATCAATTTCTTGCAGTTACGCTCTCGACCTCGTGCGGACCTTTGTCAACACGCAGGGCCTCTTAAAAAAAAAGGGAAGCTGCTGGTGATGTGTCAGGCAATCCCTTTCCCTTGGCATCATCGTCCTCATCGCAGCCTTCGCTATCAGTACTATATGAGGGGAGGAAATGACTATACCGGTTGCCCGGCCTTTGCATGTGAAGACCGGTGGGAAGCGCATTCGCGGTCAGTGGTGCGGCCGGCCGGATTTCTTATGCGGTCTTCCGTCCAGGAAAACAGCAGGTACCCGGTCGGCAATATCCGCAAGCGCTTCTGGTGTGAGCCGGCCTTTCTTCCCAATAATGTCCCTGCTCAGGAGCGTGAGCACCCGTGACATCATCACGTAGCTCTCACCGAACAGGTCAAGTCCCCCGGTGGCAAAATCGTCAAGAGAGAGCGGCAGGCTGGGTGCATCGGAGGGCGGTTTACTGCTGACGGGGCAGATATGGACTCTGCCGGGCCCGTCTGTCCCTATCACCACCACCGGCCGGATCTTGGGTGCGGTCCGGTCATCCAGCGCAACCGAAGCAAGAAGGACATCGCCGTTCACGTACTGCCCCATAATATAATCATCCGGTGTGATACGGCATAAGGCGTTTGCTCCAGTAATCCAGGGGATTCCTCTCCCTGATGTTGCCGGCTCAGAAAGAGGGTCAGGAATGGTCAGATCAACGTATGGACGGTGTCCGTCATTTCACCACTAGAAGTACCGGTATTCACGGTATCTTTCGTTTCTATCAGTATCGCACTGCACACTTCTGAACAGACCGGCCGGTGTTCCATGTCCCGGGCAAAGAGGATGATGTTCACTCCTCCGGACCGAGTATCTGATCGCGCAGTTCGAATTTAAATCTGCCCTGAATGCAGGTGCCAGACAACCATGCGTTTTTCTTTCATAAGCCTGAAGAGGTAATCGTTCATCTGCGCAAAGACCTTGCAGGAAAGCAGCTCATGGATCAGGTCTGCTTTTTTCCGCATATTGACAACCCTGATATCGATCTGCTCTTCTTCCGAACACGTTGGGCAGGAGCTGTATTACTGATAGCCGCTCATCGAAAGCACGTACTATGGCCCGCTGCGACCACTGCGGCAACGAGTGCATTTTCCCCTTCACCTGCCGGCACGGTGGCGGACTATGCTGTCCGGATTGTCGTCTGCCGCCCAGCCATGCCTGCACCGGTATCGGCAGCTGGAAGGTAAACCACGGCCGAACGTCAGTATGAACTACGGCCGGGGCGGTGGTGTGACGGCAACTGGCGGAGTCGCGCTGGAACAACGGCACAGGCCGGAAAAGAAAACGGGGGCAAGGCTCCCGTACCTGAAGATCCTGATCGCAATCGTGGTGCTGGTCCTGCTCGGGCTGGCGTAGCTCGTGCTGACCGGCAACGAAGTTCCTGAGCGGATTGTGCAGATTAACTTGCGTCTGCTTTCTGGAGCAGGACACGGCCTTTCGAGGTCAGCCGGAGCACAATCTCGCTTGAGGATTTTCCTCCGTCGAGAAACCGCTTGGAGAGTAAGACCCGGATACCGGATCTGACACCACTCTCCCCGTGTGTGGGGAGCAGCTGCTGGACCACATGGCCTATGTGGCAGCCCTGCTTGTCGGACACTGCCTGGAGAATATGGATATGGATGGGATCAGGCACAAAGACCTGCGGGACTTCAAAGGATATGGCTTCCACAGTTTTACCTCTTATCAGGAATACCCGGATCCGGTCACCAGATGAGGTCTGGTGCTGGAACGGATTACCATATACCTGTAAGCTGTATGACATGAAGTAACCATCATATAAAAACCGGAACATATTCTTTTTTTTGCGAGTTCCGGAAATTCTGGTATCCGGCACGGTGCTCCCCCGGGATGATTAGTTTTGTTCCCTGCATCTTGAACTATCCTTGAATACCGGCAACGGGTGGACGGAGTGACGTACTTCAACTACGGGGAGTACGATGCGATGTGGATCGATGCCCACCATTTCCCGGAGGCCATGAAGGACCGGGTATGGGTGGTGGTGGTGCCAGGCAACGTACCCAGGCCGGCCTTGAGAAAAAAGCATTGGTTTTTCCCTTTTTGAGGTACACGATCGTTTCAGGGAAAATGCCTATGAAGATAACACGACTCTCCACCGGAACTGATAACCGGTCTTATTTTGAGGAAATTGAAGTGCCGTTCGAGTCCCGGGGGGATTTCGGTCTCTTCACGATACCAGAGCCGGCCAAGTCGGTCTTCTTCCGTGAGATTCCACCGGTCTGGGAATATGCGTGGCACAATGTCGTATGCAGGGAATACGTGATCACCATTGACGGCGAAGCCGAGATTGAAGTCGGAAGCGGTGAGAAACGGGTGCTCCGCAAGGGGGATATCCTGCTTGCAGAAGACCTGACCGGGCAGGGGCACCGGACCCGGGTTCTCGGGAAAAAAGTCTGGCGGCAGGTGTTTGTAACCCTCCCATGATTTAAACTGACGAAACTGCATGACCGCTCAGGGAAATTCCGGGGAGGTTACGTGTCCAGGACCCGCGGGAAAAACCTGACAGGGTTATCAGGGAAGAAAAGGATTTATCGAGCGGATGGGCTGCCGCTGGATCGATAATCCGCATACGGACCTCGGTTCCGCCTTTGATATCTTCAAACCGCAATCGATCCGTCTCGTTAAAGTCCGGCTTACCCGGTACCGGATCGCCCGGAAAAAATGTATGAGGGTCTTTTTCCGGGCGAGATCACCGGCTTCGCGGTCTTTTTTTCCCTGTACATCTTCCGAGAGTTCCGGCCCCGCACACAGAATGAATGTGTCTGGCGCCGGCCTGGTAGCCATGCAGTCGCGGTCATGGATGTTGAATTGCGGAACCCCGATACATACCATAACCCGCAGGTTCGTTGCGATACTTTTCGACGGAGGTCCCTGGAAAAGGGAGTCCGGGGAGATACCCTTTTTGTGACCCACGCTCCTATGGAGAAGCCCGGAGCGGGGTCTTGCCCGGGAATCTTTCCGGTGGGAATGGTGCCAACGCCCGACAAGATTGCCATTATTACCGGCATTTTTCGGAAAATACTCCTGTTCATCAGAAAAAAACCGTGCAATATTGCGGGCTTGGGCTGATTTGGAAAAATGGCACAACCGGTAAGAGGTTTTGGCGGATGTTCTTCCAACTGGTGCCCGCTATGGCCGAAATCACGGTTCTCCGACGGAGAAATGAGAGAAAACAGGGAGTTTGACGGGAGGATATGTGGGGATGGTGTTGCTGGAGTGCTACCGGATGACCTCGATGGATTTTTCGCTCTCGATACATGACAAACCCTTGGAAAATCCCGTAAATCTGTCCGGACGCTTCCAGAACCTTTTTTTATGGGGGGAAGCAATACTGCCTTGATTGAGAGAATTGGTATGTTGCTTGAACTACTGAGTCTGATACTACTGAATCTGATCCTGGGGATTGTCTTTGGCTTCATTCACCACGGAAAGGAAGACTACATCGGTCTTCTTAAAAATGGCGCTCTTGCCGGCGTCCTCTTAGGGATCATCTTCGCGCTTGCCGCGCGGTACCTGAGTATCGATTTCGGTTTCCCCGGAATCCTGGGCATCGTGTTCGAGATCTTCATCTTTTTGATCATCTTCATCCTCGGTACATTTATCGGTGACAAGATTGAAGGTATCCGGAAAAAATAAATTTTTACCGTTCTGTAATTTCCGGTCCCGGCCGGTTTTCTCATATCCGAAATAGGAAAATCACCCACATCCCATCTCCTGAGCAGGAGCAGTGTATCGCCATGAAAATTCTTGCCATCAACGGGAGCCCCCGGGCCGTCCGGAGCACCTCGCGAAGACTCGCACAGTTCGTACTTGAAGGAGCGGCAGAAGCCGGCGCAGAGACAGAGATGATCGACCTCTGCGACCTCCGCATCACACCCTGCACGGCCTGCGAGGGCTGCTCATTCAACGGGATCTGCGTGTTCGAGGACGATGTCCCGCTCCTCGTTGAGCGGATGAACGGGGCGGACGGGATCGTGTTCGCATCACCGGTCTATATCGACAACATCTCGGGCCAGATGAAGATCTTCTTTGACCGGCTCGCGGACGCGATCCATTACCAGCTGCTGGCAGGAAAATACGGCTGCTCGGTTGCGACCACGCACACGTCCGGGGGGAATGAGGTGGTGGCGTACCAGAACCATGTCCTCAATTACCTTGGCGTTATCGCTGTTGGCGGACTCAGTGTTGCAACCAGCGGGGACGCGGGAGCCGTTGATGGAGCGGACGCTTCTGCAAGGGCGCTCGGGAAAAAACTTACCGAAGCGATCAGGAAAGGCTTTGCCGATCCGGACCAGGAAGCGGAGATCGCCGGCAACCGTGATTTTTTCCGGGATTTTGTGATCGAAAACCGGGATTTCCGCACCGATGAGTATGAGCGGTGGGTGAAATTGGGCTGGATCGATTAAACCCGCCGGGCGATCCCGGATCGGAAAATCATATCCTGAAAAATAAGAATTCAGTAATTCCCCGCTGCGAGCTCGTAATATGCCTGCGGGTGGTCGCAGACCGGGCACTTTTCCGGCGCCTCCTTCCCCACCTGCACGTTGCCGCAGTTCCGGCAGTACCATTTTACGGGTGTACCGTATGTGAAGACGGTCCCTTTCACTAAGTTTGCATGGAGTTTTGCATACCGGGCCTCGTGGTGTGCTTCTACCTGTGCCACCATCCGGAAGAGGTGGGCGATATCCCTGAATCCTTCCTTGTCCGCAGTTGTTGCAAATGAGGGATAGAGCGTGCCCCACTCCATCTTCTCGCCCGCAGCGGCAGCAGCAAGGTTCTCCTCCGTGGTGCCGATCATGCCCGCCGGGTAAGCGGCCAAAATCTCCACCTCGCCGCCTTTCAGCTGCTTGAAAAAGAGTTTCCCGTGCTCCTTCTCCTCTTCCGCGGTCTTGAGGAAGAGCGCTGCGATCTGTTCATATCCTTCCTTTTTTGCGGCACTCGCAAAGAATGTGTAACGGTTCCGTGCCTGGGACTCGCCGGCAAATGCTGCGAGCAGGTTCCTCTCTGTCTTGCTGCCTGCAAACTTCATGGTCATGAGACCTCCGGAGGATTCTTTCTTGCCATTGGGTAAAATACCCAGCGATCTGATACCGTCCTCTCCCACAGGAGAGCACCGGCAGCATTTCCGGCATCAGTCCGCTTTCCGGTACATTCTGTCCGCCACCGCGGAATTGAAAAAGGCGCACTGATCGGGTAACCTGTTTCCCTATTCAAAATCGATAGTGAATATCTCCTATCAAGAGAATCGAACGAGTTTCAATCGTTGAATTTGGTAAAAGTCGAATCCGACATAACCCAAATAAAGAATTATGAGTGTAAACCAGATGAAATATCAAATACGACTCTGTGCGAGTCAGAAACGATACATAAAACGGGCCTGAAGGGATTTGAACCCTTGACCTGCGGATTAAGAGTCCGCCGCTATGCCGAACTAAGCTACAGACCCATGCCTGTTGCCTGATAATGTGGTCGATGATGCCGAATAAAGGTTTTGGAAACAATCAGTTGGAATCCCTTAATACCGTGGAATGATACATCTTCTGTACCATGCCGCAGGAAGCCCCGTTTGAGCAGCCGGGACCGGTAAAATACTGCATTTTCGGGTGCGGGACGAACGGTTACAACATCATTCTCGAGCTGGCAAAGGAGAACGAGCGCGTGATCGTGGCTGACAAGGACGAGACCCGCGTCCGCCACCTCCGCGACCAGAAGTTCGATGCGTACCAACGTGATATAACCTCGCCCGACCTGCTTGCCGGGCTCCCCCCGTTCGAGATCGCGTTCGTGATGACCGGGAACGGCGATGCGAACCTCGCGGCAGTCCTCACTATCAGGAAGCGCTACCCGTCGGTGCAGGTCGTTGCCCGCTCGACCGATCCGGTGAACGGCCAGAAGCTGACCGCGGCCGGGGCGGATTTTGTCCTCTACCCGCAGGAAGTGGTGGCACGACAGGCGATCCTCCAGGTGAAAAAACAACACGCAAGCCGGATCTCGCAGCGCCTCTTCTCCTTAATCGCCGGCTGGGAAGGGACGCTTGGGATCATCACCCACAAGAACCCGGATCCGGACGCGATCTCTTCTGCCATGGCACTTGCCGAGATCGCAAAACAGGCCAACAGCAAAACGCTTGTCACCCGGATCTTCTACGAGGGAAATATCGGCCACCAGGAGAACCGCACGTTCGTGAACCTGCTCGATATCAAGCTGGAGCACCTGACCGCTGAGGCGCTTGCGGAATGCAGCTACCTTGCGCTTGTCGACTGTGCGGGGCCGGGCGCGAACAACGATGTCCCCCCCCAGACAAAGATCAGCATCATCATCGACCACCACCGGGAAGGAAAACATGTCGCGACACCGGGCGGTTTTGTCGATATCCGCCCCGGTGTCGGGGCAACAGCAAGCATCATGACCCAGTACCTGCAGGAGCTCGATGTGCCGGTGGGAAAACGGGTTGCTACTGCCCTCCTTTATGGTATTCGCACGGACACAAAGGAGTTCAAACGCAACGTCACCCCGCAGGACCTCAGCTATGCCGGTTTCCTGCTGCCGCTGACCGATGCCGACCTGCTTGACAAGATCATGTCCCCGTCCATGTCGCAGGAAACGCTCGACGTTATCGGCACTGCCATCACCCGGCGGAAGATCCAGAGCGGGTACCTCTTCGCGAACGTGGGTTACGTGATGAACCGCGACGCCCTCCCGCAGGCAGCAGATATCCTCATCACGCTCGAGGGAGTGAACACCGCACTCGTGTACGGTATCACTGACAATGCGATCGTGATCTCGGCCCGAAACCGTGACATCCGTCTCCATATCGGCAATGCCTTGTCCGAGGCGTTCGGTGACATGGGCGATGCCGGCGGCCACCCGAACATGGCCGCCGCCACCCTCCCGCTCCATTACTTCGGGAAAGTGGAGGACAAGGCCCGGCTGCTCGAGATCGTGATCGAGCCGGTGTTAAAAAAGTTCCGGGATCTCGTCGGCCTCGAGAACGAAGGAAAGAAGAATGGCGCCTGAAATCCTGAGACCTGCTCTTCACCGGGTTATGCAGCTCACGGATATGGCCAAAGGCAAGAATAAAGGCAGGATTTATCATGAATTTCACTGAATGGGAACCCCACTACCGGGAGATAGTTGAGTATTTCGGATTCGACCGTGCGGAAGATGAGGAGGCAGCCCGGCTCCTTTCTGCCCTCCTTCCTCAGGACAACCTCCTCTCCCTTGCATCACTCACTGAGGAGAACGAGGTGACGGTCTGCGGGAACGCCCCCTGTCTCAAGGACGAGCTCGGAAAGATCAAAGGCATCGTCTTTGCCGCGGATGCCGCTGCCGAGGTGCTCGACTCCCACGGTATCTTTGTGGATGCGATATTTACGGACCTTGACGGGACAACCGACCGGATCATCGAGCTGAACAAAGAGGGGACCATCGTCGTGATCCATGCACACGGGGACAATATGCCGCTCCTGAACCACTGGGTGCCGCGTTTCAAAGGCAAGGTCGTCGGGACAACGCAGGCAGCACCACTCCCCCACGTGTACAACTTCGGCGGCTTTTCTGATGGCGACCGGGCGGTCTTTGCCGCGGACGAACTGGGGGCATCCTCCATCACCCTCATCGGTTTTGACCTTGATGACGAGAACGTGGACCCGATGAAACGCGGGAAACTCACCTGGGCACGGAAACTCCTCGCCCTGATTGGCCATACCGTATGAGTGGTACCGCGTTCATCCTTGACGGGTACGTGGACGAGCCCGCATGTCTTGGCGTGCCGCCTTACATCTCGCCGTATATCCGTACGGTTGCCGGGGCACTTCTTGAGCACCACTTCACCGTCAGGTACCTCACCATCGACCAGCTCCGGAAGGAACCGCTCCGGACCGCTGACCTGAACAAGGCAGACTTATTGGTCATGATCGCCGGGGTCACGGTGCCGGGGAAATATCTTGGAGGCACACCCGTCACCCTCACTGAGATCCAGCAGGTCGGGCACATGGTTCATGGCCCTAGGAAGCTGATCGGTGGCCCGGTAGGATTCGGGTACGCCGCTGAGGGAGGACAGCAGGCGATACGGCAGGTGATCAGCGGGTTTGATGCCCTGCTTGCCGGGGAGCCAGCCGTTGCACTCGATAATTACCTACGCGGGAACGATCCGGCGGGATTGCTGGACTACACCCGCACCGACCCGTGGAGCATTGCGGGCAGCAGTGTTATCAGCCAGCACCCCGGTTACCCGTTCGTGATGTGCGAGCTCGAGACCGCGAGAGGCTGCTCCCACGGGGCTACCGGGGGGTGCTCGTTCTGTACCGAACCGTTCTACGGAATGCCACGGTACCGGGGTATCGCAGGAATCGCAGCAGAGGTTGCAGCACTCCATACCCACGGTGCCCGGCACTTCCGGGTTGGCAGGCAGCCGGACATTCTTGCATACGGAGCTGGAGCCGGCGAATACCCGGCACCGGAACCCGCAAAGGTTGAGGCACTGTTCTCCGCCATCCGCGCCGCAGCTCCGGATCTGAAAACCCTGCATATCGACAACACCAACCCGGCAACCATCACCCGGCACGAGGAAAAGGCGCGGGAAGCCCTGCGGGCGATCATCCGGCACCATTCCTCCGGCGATGTCGCGGCGTTCGGGATGGAGACCGCCGACCCGGCCGTGGTTGCGGCCAACAACCTGAAAGCAAATGCTGACGAGGTCTTCCGTGCGATTGAGATTGTCAACGAAGAGGGCGGGAAACGGCGGGACAATGTGCCGGAACTCCTCCCCGGGATCAATTTTGTCTGCGGACTCGCGGGGGAAACGGAGAAGACGTACGAGCTGAACGAACAGTTCCTCGACCGCGTCCTGAAGGCGGGCCTCTCCATACGGCGGGTGAACATCCGGCAGGTGATGCCGTTTGAGGGAACACCGGCGTTCACCAGTAATACGCTCGGCAGGCACGACCGGCGGTTCCGGCAATTCAAAGAGTTTGTCCGGACCAGGATCGATCTCCCGATGCTCCAGATGGTCTTTCCCATCGGTACGGTGCTACGGGATGTACTGGTCGAGGTCTCCGGCGATCTATCGTTCGGGCGACAGATGGGATCGTACCCGATCCTTGTTGGCGTCCCGCTCCGGCTTCCAGTACGGACTGTCACCGATGTGGTTGTGGTGGACTGGGGGATGCGATCGGTCACCGCTCTGCCCGTGCCGGTCCGGATCAATGAGCTGCCAGCGTCTGTACTCCGATGGCTGCCGGGAATCGGGAAGAAGAAGGTGGCAGCGGTTATCGCGAAGCGGCCGTTCCGGGATATTGAGGCGTACCGGAAGGTGGCGGGAAAATCAGCGATTGATGCGGTGCTGCAGTTCTGATTCTGCGGTGGTCGATAAAAAAAAGTGCCTGTTAGAATCATCCCCCACTTGCGCCAGCCCTGCCCCGGCATAACGTTTCTTGAAACGTTTCGGTTTTTTGTAAAAACAGGTATACTACTGCACTATCACAACCGGGGCGCCCCGGCGGCGGTGCGAAGCCCCGGGATCGTCAGCTCTCTGAATGATTTCCACAAAGTAAAAAAAAAAGAAAACCGGACGGGGCCAACCGGTCCCGTGCCTGATCTGACCGGAAAACCGGCATTCCGGAAATACCGGTGGAGCTGCCGGCGGCAGATCAGGTTCTCCCGCTCTAAACCTGCCTGAGCTCCGTCACCTTCAGGATATCTGTCCGGGTCACGATGCCGAGGATCCTGCCGTCCTGCACGATCGGGATCCGGCCGATATCCCGGGCTGACATGATCTTCAGGGCATCGATGACCGGGGCTGCCGGCGGGAGGGTGATCAGGTCCCGGGTCATGATGTCCCGCACCTGCATTGCCTCGCGGTCGATGGGTGAGGTCCGGTTCACGTCCGCGAGGGTGATCATGCCGACCAGGGTATCCCGTTCAATGACCGGAAAGCCGAGGTGCTTGCTCGAGTACATCATAGTGATAACCTCGCTGACCGGGAGGTTCGGCGGCACCGTGGTTACCGGGCTGCTCATCATGTCACCGACCGTCACGTCCTGCAGGAGGTGGCTGTACTTGACGGCGGCGGACTCCATGTTCGCCCCGATATAGATGAAGAGTGCGATCAGGATCAGGAACGGGGAGAAGAAAAAGAGCCCGATGATGCCGAAGACGATAGCAAAACCCTTCCCGATATCGGCCGCGATCTGGGTGGCCCGGTGGAGCGGCATCCGGGTTGCGAGCCATGCCCGGAGCACCCGGCCGCCGTCCATGGGGAATGCCGGGATCAGGTTGAAGAAGCACAGGATAACGTTGAGGATGCCGAGGTAACCGAACAGGAACATGAGGACCCCGGCACGGGCCGGGTCCGCGATCAGGGCCGGGACGAGATAGACGAGTCCGCCGCAGAAGATGCCGAAGAAGAGGCTTGCGATCGGCCCGACCAGTGCCATCGGGAGCTCGACCTTCGGGTCAGGTATTCCCTCTTCCATGGATGCAACCCCGCCGAAGATCATGAGGGTGATACTGTTGATGCCGATTCCTTTTGCCCGGGCAACGAGCGAATGGGCCAGCTCGTGGACCAGCACGCCAAAAAAGAGGCCGAGCGATACGATCCCTCCAAGGATGTAGGGCATAAATCCGCTCGTGATGAGGGCCGGGTCAATGGGTACCAGGTAGAGCTCCTGGAGCATATCGACCGTCAGGGAGATCTGGCTGCCGATGATCCAGGCAAAGAGCGGGATGACTAAGAGGAATGTGTAATGGATCTGTATCGGGATACCAAACAGGCTCCCGATCCGAAAAGACCCGTCCATAACAAAGGATTATCTTTTTAACTCTTAAGTATATACTTTCATCTGATAACGATGGAAACCCAGATTACGGATTTGTTCGGGCTTCAGATCTATACGGACAAGGGGATGTTTATCGGCGAGGTCGAGGATGTTCTCATTGACGTGGACCAGAAGAAGATCGAGTCGATCATTGTCGGTAAGGTCAACGACCAGCTCTTTGAGCTCAAGAACTACAAGGGCCTCAAGATCCCCTACCGCATCATCAGCGCGATCGATGATATCGTCCTGATCCGCCACCTGCCGGGTGCCTTTGCGGGCGGAAGCGGCGTAGAAGAGTAAGAGAGCGGTAAGAAGAACAGCGGGAGACCCCCCATATTTTTTCAGCACTCCCGTTTGGTATTCGTATGGAAAACCGTGAAATATTCGCAAATATCACAACCATTCCCCCCGTTTTTGTGCGGCTTGACGGGCGGGCGTTCCACCGTCTTGCGGACTGCCTCGGGCTTGCGAAGCCCTTTGACGAATTTTTCCATAAGGCGATGGTGACCGCCTGCACATCGCTCGTTGCCGACAGCGGGCTCAATCCCGACCTTGCATACACGTTCTCGGACGAGATCAGCCTCTGGTTCACGAAGCTCCCGTTCGGCGGACGGGTCGAGAAGATCGATTCGGTAGCGGCATCGTATGCTGCCAGTTCCTTCACGCTCGCCCTTGGCGGGACAATGCCCGTTGCATTCGACGCCCGGGTGATCCCGGCGACTCCCGCGTATGCAGCCGAGTACCTGGCCAACCGGCAGGCAGAGGCGTGGCGCAACCATATCAATGCCTACTGCCAGCAGGCACTCATCGGCGAAGGAATGAATGCCCGCAAAGCCGCTGAGAAGCTGAAGGGCCTGCAGGCAAAAGACCTCCACGAGATGATGCACCTCCGGGGGGTCAATCTCGCCACCACGCCGGCATGGCAGCGCCGGGGTACGTTGGTGTACAAAAAGATCATGGAGAAGGAAGGGTTCAACCCGGTAACAAAAGAGACGGTCACCGCGGAGCGGAGTTCTGTGGTCGCTGAGTCCGATCTTCCCTTGTTCACGAGCGCGGAGGGGAAGGTGTTTCTCGCGAAGGTGCTTGGCGGGGTTAAATCTGAATAAATCCGTTTTTAGAGATGAGGTGTGTACTATGAGCCCTCCATGGGGATCGCCCGACCGCACTACCAGGACCCCGCCGGGCATTTTGCAGGTTCAATGTATCAGAACCATTCAGGCTTTGAATACTATGAGAAAAAACCAGAACGCGATTGAAACGAAGTGATCAGGATTCGATTTTGAAATGAAGCCCGGACCGTGATTGATCCGGATCAGGTTTTCGATCGCGAACATGATCGCGATGCGAAAACAAAAATCGGAGAACGATTGAAAAATGAAAATCGCGGATCGATTTTGATCCCAAAATCGCGATCCGTTTTTCGTACGAAAATCGGTTTGCAATTGATCGCTTTCGTCAGTGCAAAGTACCCGTGATTCGTTTTTTTAATCACGGATCGATTTCAAAATGAAAATCGGGATCCGATTTTGATCTGAAAAACGCGGATCGATCTTGAAATGGATATCGATTGCTGATTTTTCCGGATCGGTTTTTAATCGGGATAGTGATCGCGGTTGAAAAATCAAAATCGCGATCCGGTTGAAAAGAGCTACTCCTCTTGTATTCTCTGATTCGCAATGATGGGGGCTGATGCCCCCATACCCACTCTTACGATAGACGCCGCCGCCCCCGAAGGGGCGCCCCCGCGGCGGAGCATTACCCGTTCCAGATTTCCTGATGATTTAATGAAGAATTCGGCATCATCGCAATGCGCCCCGTCCCCCCGGGGGACTGGCGGCGCAAGAGGGAGGCTTCATACAGGAAAAAAGAATTTCGGAAGAGATAAAAGAAAAAAATTATTCCGCCTTCGCAATTCCTATCGTCATCGCGATACCCTCAACATCCCACTCCTTCACTGACGTAAATCGTGCCGGGTCCGGCTGGCTGCCATCCTTGGAGAAACCGAAGAACTTTGCCCGGACCTCGTCGGTGATCAGAGCGATCAGTGTATTGTCCATGAGCAGGGCGAGCACCCGCTTGTCGCCCACGGATGCCTCGACATTGATGGTATCCTCGACCGCAAGGTCGAGCTGCTTCCGCATATCCTGGATCCGCCGGATCACTTCGCGGGCATAGCCTTCCGCCTCCAGATCAGGCGTGAGCGCTACATCCACGTACACGGTCGCGTCCGTCATAGGTGCTGAGAACACATCGGCCGGGAGTTTCTCGGTGAAAGTCACGTGCTCCGCTCCGATCCCGAACGTCTCGCTGTCGCTGCCGAGCTGGTATGTCTTGCCGGCATCGATCGCAGCCTTGATTGCATTGCCATCTGCGGTCTCGATCAGCCCCTTGATCCTGAACGAGTTCTTCCCAAAGCCCTTCCCGAGCGCTTTCATCACGGGCTCGGCTTGCCAGCCGATCCGGTCCCACCTGCCCATGACAACCGAGACCTTACGGGCATTAGCCCGGTCCATGCAGACCGCGTTGAGCCTGCCAACGGCGTTTTTCACGGCATCGGAGCTGGTGACCACGACCACTTCCGCTACCGGCCACCGGAGTTTCCGCTTGCCGGTCTGCCGGGCGTTCTGGGACGCCTCATCAAACGAGCGGACAATGGCAACGGCACCTTCGAGCGTTGCATCCACCAGTTCTGTATCGCCGGCATTCCAGTCCAGCAGGTGGACGCTCGCATGGTCCTTCTCACACCGCAGGTTCCGGTAGATCTCCTCGGTGAGGTGCGGGCAGAAGGGGGCAAGGAGCCCGGTGAGCCGGCGCATGACATAGTAGATTGTCTCGTAGGCAAATACCTTCTCTTCGCTCTCGCCCTCGAGCCACATGCGGGGCCGGACGAGCTGGACGTACCAGCGCGAGAGGTCTTCGAGGATGAAATTCACCAGCTCCCGGGTTGCCCGGTGGAGCTGGCACTCCTTCATCGCGGCATCGACCGTGACTGCCACTGAATTGATCCGGGAGATGATGAACCGGTCCTCGTCCGGCATCCGGGTACGATTCGCCCGCACATAGGTATCGTCCCAGATCCCGTCCTTTGATTGCGGTTCGAATTTGTCGAGGATCATGTACGGCAACGGGAAGCGGTACACGTTCCAGAGGATATTCACGGCACGGTTGATCGTGCCCACGCCCTCCCAGTTGAACTTGAGGTCGTCCCACGGGGCAGATGACGAAAGGACGTAGAGGCGGAGCACGTCGACCCCGACCTTCCCGATAACGTCCGAGGGGTTCACCACGTTCCCGAGACTCTTGGACATCTTCTTGCCCTCGGCATCGAGGGCGAAGCCGTGCATGCAGACGCTCTTGTAGGGCGCCTTGCCGAACGCGATGGTGCTGGCACCGAGCTGCGAGTAGAACCAGCCCCGGGTCTGGTCCTGGCCTTCGGTGATGAAGTCTGCAGGCCAGAGGGCATCGAACTCTGCGGTCCTCCCCGGGTACCCGAGCGTTGCCCACGAGGCGACCGCGGAGTCGAACCAGACATCGAAGATGTCCTCGACCCGCTTCATGGTGCCGCCGCACTCGCACGGGATCGTGACCCCGTCCACGTACGGGCGGTGCGGGTCCGGCAGCGGTTTACCGCTCCGCTCCTCGAGCTCCTGTATCGTGCCGACCACGCGGTACGCATCGCATTTCGGGCAGACCCAGACCGGGATCGGGATGCCCCAGTAGCGCTGGCGCGAGATGCACCAGTCGCGGGCTTCCTTGATCCAGTCATAAAACCGTGCGCTGCCTGCCCACTCGGGATACCACGTGACCTTCTCCACTTCTGAGAGCATCAGGTCCCGCATCTCGGAGGCTTTCAGGAACCACTGGGAGGTGGCCCGGAAGATGATGGGGGTCTTGCAGCGCCAGCAGTGGCCGTAGCGGTGGACAACCATCTCCTGCGCGAGCAGGTTGGGGCCGAGCGCAACAAGGACATTCTCGTTTGCGTCCCGCACGTACTGGCCGGCAAACACCCCGGCCTCATCCCGGAACTTCCCGGCACCATCTACCGGGCAGACGATCGCAAGGCCTTCCTTTGTCCCGAGCACATAGTCGTCCCAGCCATGGCCGGGCGCGATATGGACCATGCCGGTATTCTCAAGGGTTACAAAGTCTGCGACAACGACCTTGTGGTCGATCTCCCGCTGGAGTGGCACCTGGGCGCAGAGCGGGGAATCATAGGTCCATCCCGCGAGGTCGGCTCCTTTTCTCGTTTCGATGATGGTGAAGTCCTTATACCGTGCTTTCTTGAGCACGGCTTTTACGAGCGGTTCTGCGATCCAGAGGAGTTCTTCCCGCCCGTCTTTCTTTGCGAGCACCTTCGCATACTCGAAGTCCTTTGCCACGGCAACCGCGACGTTTGCCGGGAGTGTCCACGGGGTTGTGGTCCAGATGACGAGATATTCGCCGGTCTTGTCCCGGAGGGGGAACCTGACAAAGATCGAGGGGTCGCTCTCGTCCCAGTACTCCACCTCGGCATCCGCGATCGCCGTCTCGCACCGGGGGCACCAGTTCACGACCCGGTGGCCGCGTTCGAGCATCCCCCGCTCTTCGGCTTTCGCAAGCGTCCACCATGCGGCCTCGATATATTCGGGTTTCACGGTCTGGTAGGCACCGGCAAAGTCCAGCCAGACGCCGAGGTTCTCGAACTGGGTGTCCATCAGTTTCTTGTTGGTGACCGCGAACTCCCGGCACTTTTCGATAAATGCCTCTATCCCGAACTTCTCGATGTCCTTCTTGGATGCAAAACCCAGCTCCTGCTCGACCTTCACCTCGATCGGGAGGCCGTGCATGTCATACCCCGCCCGGTCGATCACGTGGCGCCCGTTCATGCGGTAGTAGCGCAGGATGCTGTCTTTTAAGATCTTGTTCCACGCGGTCCCGATATGGATATGGCCGGTGGTGTACGGCGGACCGTCTACGAAAAAGAACGCCTTCCCCGTACTGCGGTGCTGCCGGACCGCCCGGTAGGTGTCATGGGTGCGCCAGTATACCTGCACCGCACGCTCGATCTCTTTGATATTGAAGTTCGCGTCAACTTCCTTCACAAAACCCCTCTTCCTCTCACAGGATGCTCCATGCTGTGCGTGAAGAAATGTTGGTGCCACAGCACAAAGTAGTTTTTCTCCCGGGGAAGGCTGGTGCGCAGAACGAAGCCGGCCCGGAGTACGCACCCCCCTTGCCTTCATCGCAGGCGTTGATTCGTCAGAACAGCGGCATCTCCGACAGAAAATGTAATCAGGATGTGGGTCCACCTTCCTAGAATACCCTGAAGATGGCCGGATATTTGCGTATCGCGATGATTATTCTCCTTCCTGCTATTGCGCCCGGGTGTGCAATATCCAGGCAGACAACCACAACGCAGGATCCCGCCGCACCGCAGACCTGCCAGACCCCCTCCCTGTCACCCGCTCTGCATGGACCGCCGATATCCACACGACTATCAATGTCCGTTTCAATGAACTATTCCTGCATAAGCGTTCAGGAGCATACCGGTTTCACGTACCTCTACCCCGACCAGAAGTTCAGACTCGCGGCAGCACCCCCATGTGCCGGGACTATCAACCCGAACATCCTCTTTGTTGACGAGAACGACCAGCTGAAGCCCGGCAGGCCGGGATGCAACGGGACCTGGTGAAGAAGACCCGGGTCGATGACGGGATCGTGCCACGTGTCCGGTTTATTGACATCACGACTCACGTGGAGAATAGCTTCACGATTCAGGACTGGAGCACGTATTCCATCTGTGCTGATGATCGCGAAGGAGTCCGGTACGAACGATATTGTCTACCGTGTGCCGGTCAGGCTGACCCGGCTTTTGAACACCGTTCCAACCCTTTTTTTGTCGGTTTCCCCCCTGCAGACTCCCGCCGCCGGATCAGGCATTTTTTTATGGATCCCTTGGGATGTTTGTATGGAGAATGCGGTCTGCAGGAACTCGTAACTGAGCCTGCGATATGATACTATGAACGAGCGTGAGTGTGTGGTAAAAACGTACCCCCTTCTGGTGGGTGGTGTGAAAAAAGACACCCCGGAAATTCTGAAAATCAGATTCCCGTATACGGGTGAAGTGTATGCTGAGGTCTGCCAGGCAGGAACCATGGAGCTGAATGAAGCGGTCGCTTCTGCCTGCAGGGGATTTGATAAGACCCGGGACCTCTCCTCACATGCACGGGCTGAGATCCTTTTTCGGATCGCCGATGAGATCCACCGAAGGGCAGATGAGCTCGCCGACATCCTGGTGATGGAAGGCGGCAAGACCCGCACGTTTGCCGCAAACGAGGTCGCCCGTGCAGAAATTACCGTCCGCCTGTCGGCAGAGGAGGTAAAAAGGATCTATGGGGAGATCATCCCGCTGGACTTAACCGAGGATACGAACGGACGGACGGGATTCCTCCGGCGGTTCCCGCTCGGCCCGGTTGTCGGGATTGTCCCGTTCAACTTCCCGCTTAACCTTGCCTGCCACAAGCTGGCACCGGCGATTGCGGCCGGCAACTCAATTATCCTCAAGCCCGCCTCGGCAACTCCTGTCTCCAGCCTGGTCCTTGGCGATATGGCCATTGCCGCCGGGATGCCCCCGGAAGCGATCAGCGTGGTGCCGTGCGCGGGCGCACGGGCAGAGCAGCTTGCCCGCGATCCCCGCGTCGCGTACTTCTCGTTCACCGGCAGCTGTGCCGTCGGCTGGCACCTTCGCGAGGTTGCGGGAAGGAAGCGGGTAGGCCTTGAGCTCGGGGGCAATGCAGCGGTGATCGTGCATGACGACGCAAACCTCGATTATGCGGCGCAGCGGATCGCGACCGGGGGCTTCATCAATGCCGGGCAGGTCTGCATCTCGGTCCAGCGGGTGCTCGTCCACCGCCCGGTCTACGAGCAGGCGCTTTTAAAGATCCTTGCGGCAGTAAAAGCCCTCCGTGCAGGCGACCCCCGCGATCCGGCAACTGACGTGGGCCCGATGATCGACCGGATCAAGGCGGAGGAGGCCTACCGGAAGGTGCAGGAAGCCACGCAGCAGGGGGCGAAGATCCTCACGGGAGGTACGCTCGAGGGAACCGTATTCGCTCCCACGGTCCTTGTCGACACCACGCCCGCCATGCGGGTGAACTGCGAGGAGGTATTTGCGCCGGTCATCTCTGTCACGCCCTACGATACCTTTGACGAAGCCCTCCACATCGCCAATTCCAGCGAGTACGGTCTTCAGGTCGGGATCTTTACGCAGAACATCAACCGGGCCATGAAGGCTTTTTCCGGGATGCAGGTCGGCGGTGTGCAGGTAAACGACATCCCGACCTTCCGCTCCGATGCGATGCCGTACGGGGGAGCGAAAGGATCCGGGCTCGGGCGCGAGGGACCACGGTTTGCGATCGAGGCGATGACCGAGCTCCGGCTGATGGTGATCAACAGGGCGGGCGGGGTGGAGTAAGTTTCCGATAAACTGTCTTAATCAATCTGAAAAAAAATGTACAAAAATTTTTGCTTTGTAGAAATCCTTCGCACAATTCTGACGCTCTTTGGGCTTCGCCCCCGCCGCTGTGGCATCCCCGAATTGCGATAACGCCGTATTACCAGGTCACTTTTGAATAAGGACAGTACAATCCAAGGTATCGCATGCCCCCCCGCCCCCAACGGGGGGCAGGGCTGGCGCAAGGGGGGGCGATTTAATAACTTTACAATGATTTCTACAGTGGAACTTTTTTTTATTCAACCCTGACTTTCTCCGGACAGAAGGATTGCATCAGCTGCTCGAGGTGGGTAAAGGCCTTTTTGTGATCAATGTAAATCCTGAACGACCCTGCCGTGTCTATCGTGAAGGTGAGGTATCCCGAGAGCAGCACGGGCTTTTTGAGGCTGATGCTCACGATGTCCTTCTTATTCGCCTCGAAAACCTTCAGCTTCTCCAGCTCCCGGATCGATTTCTCGCTGGTGTCGACCATCATGCCGAAGAGCTCGTCCAGGATGAACGTGCCGAAGCGGAGCTCCTGCGACCTCTCGGCATCGAGATTCGGGTTGCGGATGACAAAGACCCGCTGATCAGTGGCATACACGCCATATCCGCCGGTTGACGAACCGATCGCCCCGGCAATGGCACCGCCCACACCGTCTCCGGCGAGCTTGAGGGTGATGCTCGAGATCCCGCCAAGGTATTTCTCCCTGCCGGCACGATCCGCTACCCCCGGCGGTTCGCCCACGGTGATCATCTGGATCGCGGCGATCAGGGCACCATTCGCATCATAGACCGGGGAGCCCTTGCCCCGGATGAGCAAGGGTTTGCCGTTGATCACAACATGTTCTACCTCGCCGATAACGGTGTCCCCGGCCTTCCTGGTTGCCGGCAGCAGGCCCGCGACAACCGGGCGGCCGGGCGGCCAGATTATGCAGTCGATGAGCATCGGGACGGGCTTCCCGTAGAACGGCACGGCATATTCCTGCTTTTCCCTGCCCACGATCCGTGATGCCTCCACACCGGTCAGCTGCTCGATTGCCCTGTTCCACGCGATGACCGTACCGCGCGTGTCAATGGCGAAGACCGGATTCTCAAGCAACTGGATGGTATCGACAAGACCTTTCCAGTCATACGCTTCGGTCGCTGGCAGGGCTGAAGAGGATCCCGGAGCAGGAGCGGCGGGTGCGCTGCTGTTCTGACCGATCCGGACAAGACCGTCCACAGTGCGCCCGGAAACCTGGTACTCCGATAATGCCCCGTGCTCCGAGAAAAACCCGTGATACGACCACTGGAGGAGCGGACTTTTCCCGTCTTCAGTCCGGACACGGTGTTCCAGAAGGACGTACGGCTTCACAGCCGAAAGGTTCCGGAGGCGGGCAAGGACCGCGGGCTGATCCTCTGCGGGGATCAGGGAGAAAAGGTTCTGGCGGATCATATCGGTATACGGTCTCCTGAAAAAATGCAGGCAGGACGTGTTTGCATAGGTCAGCGACCCGTCCGGGAGCACGCGGCAGATGAGGTCCGGGGAGGACTCAACAACGGAGTGGTAGAACCGCTCCCACGCGATCAACTCATGCTCGGCGGTTTTTTTCGGCACGCGGGACCTGATGAACTCTTTTAAGCGGGGGAACTCTTTTGCCGTATCGGCGCCTTTCTGGAGATAAAAATCAGCGCCGCTGTTGAGGGCATCCATGGCGATATGGGCGAGGCGCCGGCCCGTGACGATCACAAAGAGGGACTGGCAGCCCCGTGCACGGGCTTCCCGGAGCAGCGCAAGGCCATCGATATCCGGCATGGAAAAGTCAGATATGATCACATCGAAATACCGCGTATCCAGAAGGTCGAGTGCTACTGAACCTGTGGAGACGGTCTCAACAACGAATTCTGGTTCCTGCTCGAGGATGATCCGGAAGGAGTCCAGAATGGATGGGTCATCGTCGACCAGCAGGATGGATATGGTATGGGATTGCGGCAAAAGATGTCCTCCGGTTGTACTCAGGTCAGTTTCCACTCTCTATTAATTCAGTAGATGATTAAAAATCTTTTATGGGTCGGGGAAGGCACAACCCGCATATGCCGGAACGGCACACGGATTCTATATGCAGATTGCAGTGATCGGCCCCGGTCAGGCAACGCCCGGTGAATGCGGGGCTGCATATGCCGCGGGCCGCATAATTGCCGGGAACGGTGCCGTGCTCGTATGCGGGGGACTTGGCGGCGTGATGGAGGCAGCGTGCAGGGGGGCACGGGATGCCGGCGGGACTACCGTGGGTATCCTGCCGGGCACAGAAGCGGGTAACCCGTATCTCAACATCACGATCCGTACCGGCCTCGGCCATGCACGGAACGTCCTTGTGGTCCTCTCAGCCGACGTGGTGATCGCGGTGGGTGGGAAGTACGGCACCCTTTCGGAGATTGCGACAGGTCTCAAGGTGGGGCGCCCGGTGTACGGGATACGGACATGGGATATCGAAGGTGTGATCCCCTGTGCAACCCCGGAAGAGGCAGTGAACCGGGCTGTGCATGATGCACAGACGGCCCGCGAGGTCTGAATCCCTGACGCCCTGTCCGTCCAACGATCCCGTTTCCCGCGCTCTTACTTGAAGCAGCCCAGCTGGCAGCCGCGGATTTTGATGCCGCTGGAATTGCAGTATTCGGCGATATCCTTTTTGGGAATCTTGAACTTCCCGGCGATAGCGAATGCTTCCGGGCAGGTGATGGTCTTCTCGATTCCTGCACTTTTGAATGCCTGTTCAATCTTGTCCTTGTCCATGGTAATACTATGTTGTGTACTTCTTCATGGTGTTTACTTCTTTCCTCCGGAAGCGTCTGTTTAATCGCTCGGCACCGCGAATCTTTCCATGATGAAGACTGCACTCGTCAGTTCCCGTCAGGACAAGGCGGGAGCAAATATCCGGCACCACCTCAGAGAGCTGCTGGATGCTGACCAGTCAGGCAGCTGGCGGGAGCAGGGGCGGACGTATGAGTTCATCGAGGTCGAAGGACGGCTGATCCATGCAGAGGGCATCGATACGAAGACCGATGCGGACCTCGTTATCTTCATTTCCCGGCATTACAGTACCAACCCGGTCCCGGTCCTGACCGTGCATATCACCGGCAACTTCCGGGAAGCGGAACTGGGGGGCACTGCCCGGACACTCGCACCCGCTGCAACCGCGATGATGCAGGCAACGCTCCGCTCGCTGGCAAAACACTGTCCCCATGGCTACCGTGTTTCGTACGAGGTGACGCACCACGGGCCGACCGCTCTTGACCTGCCCTCGTTCTTTGTCGAGATCGGCAGCACCGAGAAGGAATGGGAGGACCCGGTTGCCGGGCTGGCCGTTGCCCGGAGTGTGCTTTCTGCCGTCCCGCAGGACCCGGTCCCGCTCATCGGGTTTGGCGGTACCCATTACGCGACCCGGGAAACAGAGATTGCCCTCACTTCGCGGGGGGCGTTCGGCCATATCGCCCATACGCGGGAGGTGGCAACTCTCGATGAGACGATGATTAGGGCGATGATGGAGAAGAGCCGGGCTGTGGCGGCTTATATCGACCGGAAAGCGCTTATCCGCGAAGATCTCAATCGCTTATCAGGCATGCTTGAGACAATGGGTATCCCGCGGCTCTCAGAAAGCGAGATCCTGTCCATGGGGCACCTGCCATGGGAGCGGTACCATGCCGCACGGGACATGGCCGGACAGGTCTCGCCCGGCGCCCGGGTCTTTATCCATAATCTCCAGGGCGACGGCCCCCTTGCACTCGCCCACATCAATCCTGTCCTGCTGGGCGAAACCGTGAAATCCGATGAGCCGGGCCTGGTAAAAGAGCTCGGCAGGTTGCCGGTCATTCACCTTGCCACGCAGGACAACCGCATGCTTCCCGCGTTCATCACGTATGACAATCATACGTCGCAAATAATAAATGCTTTAAATACATTGTGCGTAAAAATCATACGTAATAACGAGATCACTGCAACGGAGTACGATCAGTTGATTATCACGAAGGTCCGGTTCGATCCCGACAAAGCGCGCGAACTGGGGGTTCCGGCCGGGCCTTTCTTCAAACAGCTGGCAGGGGGCCGGCCTGTTGAGGTCGACGGCAGGATAATCACGCCCGGCATGGTATCTTCCTGCAGTGATATCACCATCCACATCCCGGGGTTGGAGAAGTTTCCATGAGGTCAATTGTTGAAGAGGCACTAACCAAGGCGAGGGACGAGACCGTTCATCCCTCGCAGAATAATGAAGACCTTGACCAGATTCTCGCTGAGCTCAAGACGGAGATTGCGGTGATTGGGTGCGGGGGCGGCGGATCGAACACTATCTCCCGCATGATGGAAGAGGGGATCCACGGGGCCAAACTCATTGCCATCAACACCGATGCCCAGCACCTGATCCGCACCCATGCCGACCAGCGGGTCCTCGTCGGCCGTCAGCGGACCCGTGGCCTCGGTGCCGGCTCCATCCCCCAGATCGGGGAGGAAGCCGCGCTTGAGAACGAGCAGGAGATCCGGGCTATCGTCTCCGGCTGCGACATGGTCTTCATCACGGTCGGTCTCGGAGGCGGTACCGGTACCGGTGTTGCTCCGGTCGTGGCAAAGGCAGCCCGCGAAGAGGGGGCTCTCACCATTGCTATCGTGACCCTGCCGTTCGCTGCGGAAGGTGCCATCCGCATGGAAAATGCAGAAGCCGGCCTCGAACGCCTCCGGGACGTGGCGGACACGGTCATTGTTGTGCCCAATGACAAGCTGCTCGAGGTCGTCCCCAAGCTCCCGCTCTACGCTGCCTTCAAGGTCGCTGACGAGGTCCTCATGCGTGCCGTCAAGGGGATCACGGAACTGATCACCATGCCCGGGCTCGTCAACCTCGATTTTGCCGATGTGCGCACGGTCATGGAACGTGGCGGCGTCGCGATGATCGGGATGGGCGAAAGCGACAGCGAGGACAAGGCGGCAGATTCGGTCAAGAAGGCAATCCGCTCCCCGCTCCTGGATGTGGATATCAGCGGCGCCACGGCAGCGCTGGTGAACGTTGTCGGCGGGCCGGACATGACCATGGAAGAGGCGGAAGGGGTCGTGCAGGAAGTCTACAACCGCGTTGACCCGAATGCCCGTATCATCTGGGGTGCGCAGATTGACCCGGCGATGGAAGACAAGATGCGTACGCTCCTGGTGGTCACGGGCGTACGGTCGCCACAAATATATGGTCGGAATGAGAAACTTACCCCCAAAGTACAGAAACAGTTTGAGATCGATTTTCTCAAGTGAGTCAATATGGAAATTTCAAAACCTGATTTCAAAACAGACGCCATCCATGAGGAATTAGTCCGTAAATACTGGCGGGTCCTCAAACTCGCGCGTACCCCCACCCGGGAAGAGTTCACCAAGATCGCGACCGTTGCAGCCGCTGGCGTGCTTGTCGTTGGCTTGATCGGCTTCGTTATCTTTGTCATGTTCGAACACAACTCCATGTTCGGGTTCTAGACGCGATGGTTATGACACAGCCAATCCCCCCGGCGCATCAGGCGCCAAAGGTTCCTGCAGCCCCGGAAGTATTTGTCAACCGCATCTTTGCGATCAAGACCACGTCCAAGCAGGAGCGGACAGTAGCCGATAATATCCTCAAGGCCATCGACACGAAGGCAACGGATATCAAGGTGACAGCGATCATCGTGCCGAACGAGCTGCAGGGCTACGTCCTTCTCGAGACGCCAGAGCAGCGGAACCGCATCGAGCAACTCGTTGAGCTGATCGCCCATGCCCGCGCCGTTGCCAAGGGCGAGACCAGCCTTGCCGAAGTAGGCCACTTCCTAATTCCGAAGCCGGTCGTTGCCGGTATCGACGAGGGCACCATCGTCGAACTTATCGCCGGTCCGTTCAAGGGCGAGAAGGCGGTTGTGAAGCGCGTAGACTCCGCAAAGGAAGAGATCACGGTCGAGCTCTACGAGAGTATCGTTCCCATCCCGATCACGGTCCGCGGAGACAATGTCCGCGTAGTCGAGAAGTTTGCGGACCGGTAAGCGTATTCTTTTTTTTTATCGGGTCAAAACTCTCTGCTCTCTTTCTCAAATACATCAGATAATCCCGCGGGATCCTCAAACATCCCCTCAGGAACCAGCTGATCTGCACTCATGGCATTCTCCCCATCACAAGGTTTAGCTGCATCGCAATCCTTTTTCCCCTGCTGATCCATCTCTCCGGCATGCCAGGAGTGGTGACCGGCCGGGTCGTTTTCATTCTCGTCCTTGTGATCATAATCCTTGCTGCCGCAGTTTTCATGAAGTGCGGTACCCCGCCGGCACGTGATGAAACCGGGACGCTGACCGGCAATGTTTCCATCGGCCCGCTCTGCCCGGTAGAACCCTGTACGGTCACTCGTGACCAGCTTGGTGCCGTGTACGCAGCCCGCCCTCTCACCATCTCGACATCCGCGGGAACCGTGGTCGCATCGGTGACCGCTGATCCGGAGAGCGGTTATGCGGTCGCTCTGAATCCGGGGACATACGTGGTCGATATACGGCATTCGGGGATCGGCGGGAGTCCGGACCTGCCGGCAACGGTAACCCTCCGTCGCGGTGAGACAGTCCGGCTCGATATCTCCATCGATACCGGGATCCGGTGAGAGGGGCTGTTTCAGAGGTTCGGAACCTCCGAGCAGGGGATCTTCTCTCTTCCCTTGGTAACGAGGGAGGCGCTCCGTCGTATCTCCGGCAACATCTGGAACTCGACACTGAATGCAACCATCCAGGCGTTTCTGAAAAAAGGGTACCCGGTATCAAGCGAACCGGTACCGGACAAACCCCCATGCGGGCGCGGGACTCTCCTGATCTATCCTCCAATGGTGATTTCTGATACCAGAAAAGAATTAAGCCAACTGTTAATACAGTAGTTCCATAGTGCAGAGGCAGCATCGGTTTGTACAATTTTCAAGGCGCAGAAAGGACCTTCTGGCATCAGAAAATTGTCCGACGAGCTGCCGGAAGAACCTGCTATGGAACCTAAGGATCCATGGAACTGGGAAAATATCAAGAACGGGGCCCGCCATACCATAATCGGCGCCAGGAAAAACATCGAAGACCCCACAATATTCCATAAGATCGCACTTTTTCCCCTCCTTGCGTGGATCGGCCTGGGCGCCGATGGCGTCTCATCCTCCTCCTACGGGCCCCCTGAGGCATTCGTTGCACTGGGAGAACATACGTATCTCGCGGTCTTCCTTGCTCTGGGAACTGCGCTTACAGTTTTCATCATCTCGTATGCTTATTCCCGCATCATCGAGCATTTTCCCGGCGGGGGAGGAGGGTATATTGTCGCAACCCACACCATCAGCGAACGGGCGGGGGTCATTTCCGGAAGCGCCCTTCTGATCGACTATATGCTGACCATCACCGTTTCGATTGCTGCCTGCGGTGAAGCGGTCTTTTCCTTCCTTCCATTTTCATACCAGCCGTACAAGCTCCCGTTTGCCTGCCTGCTCATCCTCATTCTCATCGTGATCAACCTGCGGGGGGTCAAAGAGTCTGTCATGCTACTCGCCCCGATATTTCTCGTATTCATTGCAGCCCATGCCCTGCTGCTCGGGTACGGTATACTTATCCAGGCCCCGCAGATTGCCCCGGTTGCCGATGGGGTCCAGGCAGGGTTGTCCCGTGACCTTGCAGCGATCGGGTTTATCGGGGTTCTGGCGATTTTCCTGCGGGCCTATTCTCTGGGCGGCGGTACCTACACCGGTATTGAAGCCGTTGCCAACGGGATGCAGATAATGCGTGAGCCCCGGGTGAAGACCGGCAAGCGCACGATGGCGTATATGGCCCTCTCGCTCGCGGTCCTTTCCGGGGGCCTCTTTGCCTGCTATCTCCTCTGGAATGTCCGGCCGGTGGCGGGGCAGACGCTGAACGCGGTGCTCGCAAACAATGTTTTCAGCTCATTGCCTCTTGGAGGGACGCTGGCACTGATCACGATATTTTCTGAAGCTGCCCTGCTCTGCGTAGCGGCCCAGACCGGCTTCATCGACGGCCCACGGGTCATGGCAAACATGGCAATCGACTCCTGGCTCCCCCGCTCGTTCGCGCTGCTCTCGGAACGCCTCACGATGACCAACGGTATCCTGCTCATGGGCGGGTCAGCGCTTTTCCTCATGCTGTTCACGCGGGGCTCCATTCTCGTCCTGATCACCATGTATGCCATCAATGTGTTTCTCACGTTCTCGATATCCGAGTTCGGCATGTCCCGTTTTTTCTATAAAAACCGGGCAACGGAGAAGGAATGGAAACGGCATATCCCCATCCATCTCACCGGCCTTGTGCTGTGTAGCACGATCCTCGCCATCACCCTGTTTGAAAAGCTGGGCCAGGGTGGCTGGCTCACCCTGTTCCTGACCTCAGCCCTTGTCGGGCTCTGCTTCCTGATCCACCAACATTACCAGAAGGTTACCAGGGGCTTGAGGAAACTGGATGCATTACTGGAAGTCATGCCGGTACCCGGTACGAAGAATACCGAACCTACAAATCCCCATAAAATGACGGCAGTCCAGCTCGTGACCGGGTATCATGGTTTTGGTATAAACACGTTTTATTCCATCAACAAGAATTTCCCCGGCATCTATGAAAATTTCATTTTCGTCTCGATCGCGGTCGTGGATTCCGGGACATTCAAGGGTGCAGCCGAACTGGAGGCGCTGTCAAAATCAACGAAAAAATCACTGGAGAAATACGTTGATCTTGCCCGGGAGATGGGTTTTGCAGCGGACTTCCGGATGGATATCGGGACCGATGTTGTGGACATGGCAGTCCCACTCTGCCAGGACATAGCACAGGAGTTCCCGAACTCTACATTTTTCACCGGACAGATAGTGTTCCGTCATGAAAACCCGTTCCAGAAGATACTGCACAATGAAACCGCATTTGCGATACAGCGGCGATTACAGTACAGCGGTATCACCACGGTAATTATGCCGGTACGGGCAGAAAAATAAGGTGCTGATTCCGATAAGGCAGGGGATGACCGGAAACAACCGCTCATCATCAATCAGAAGATCCGGGTTAACCTTTATACCGGTAATATTTCCTCTGGGGTAGTTTACTGATATATACCGAATCGATAAACGAGTCGTAGGTCCAGTTGGTTAATTCACCGGTAACCGATTGTGTAGAATAGCGGCCGGGCCCCGTCTTTGTCCAGGTACCGGTATCCGTTGCTTCCCCGCGGTTTATAAAAAAATTCATGGAAAAAAATGTCTGGTTTTCATAGAAAATCATGTGCAGGTCTGATGCCGGGGGCTCACCTCCAATCCACTGGCCGATTATGGGATCGGGGGTATCACTGATGGTATGAATGCCCGGCAGCTGGACGCATCCTGCTACGAGGATTGAGCAGAAAAGAAAAATGCAGACAAAACCACCCGGTTGCATAATTGAGAGTGAATTGTTCTGATATGTTAAAGGTTTTCGCAAGGATCAGCGATCGGTTCCGAAAATTATGAGGGGCGAATGAGGATACGCCGGGAAATCCGTTCATCCACAAAATGTCCATGATGATAAAAAAAACCGGGAAACGGGGATTTCCCGGTTTTTCAGAAGCAGAATCCCCGAACCGAGGTCCTGTAGTCTATTCCCGGTTCACGTATGGATCGGCGGGGGTCTCACTTCCGGAACCATTTACGGCGTCCCTGACTCTGCTGTTTTTGTGGATGCAACCCGGCCGAGGCGGGGAATCCCCTGAGTGGATACCGGCGTGTTCGATATGCTCCATGATACCGCCAATCTCCTGCTGCAATACCGGGCGATGCTCCTAAAAGCACCGCTCTCCCCGGGGAAAACACTGGTTTGCCCTATCCGAGGGTATATATATTCCGCCGGATGATTACGCCCTATCCACTACCGGCAGAGTGATGGACGATGGCAGAAGAACCAAAACCTGTACTGGTCCGGGAACGGCTCGATGTCTGCGAGCTGGACCGTGCCCGGATGTCCCTTCTGAACCCAGCGTTAATCGCGCAGAAGAGGGAAGACCGCACGATCGATGAAAATGCAAAACCGATCCTCGAGCTGACTATGAAGGAAGGCATCGAGACGGTCTGGGACCGGTTCGAGATGCAGCAGCCGCCCTGTAAATACTGTGAAGCAGGGACCTCCTGCGCACGGTGCACCATGGGCCCGTGCCGGATCATCCCGCCCCACCGGATCCGGGGTGTCTGCGGAGCAGATACCGATCTGATCGTTGCCCGGAACCTGCTGGATACGATCGCAACCGGTGCTGCAGCCCATTCGGACCATGGCCGCGATATTGTTGAAACCCTGTATCTTGTCGGGTCCGGCAAAACAAGGGATTACGGCATTGCTGATCCGGAGAAGCTTCGCCGGCTCTGCAGGGAATACGGGATTGCTGCTGAAGGCAGGAATACCGAGTCCCTTGCTGCAGAACTGGGCCTGGCGATGCTCGAAGAGTACGGGATGGTAAAAAATACCCTCCAGCTCCTCAATCGTGCGCCGAAGGGCACCCGGGAGATCTGGGGGAATCTCGGGATCTCCCCCCGGGGGATCGATCGCGAAGTTGTCGACTGCATGCACCGGATCCAGATGGGTGTCGGGGCCGATTATGTCAACATCCTGCTCCAGGGACTCCGGTGCAGCCTTTCGGATGGCTGGGGGGGATCGATGCTGGGCACGGATGTTTCCGATATCCTGTTCGGCACACCCACGATCCTGAATTCCCGGGTCAACCTTGCCGTGCTCAGGGAGGACCATGTCAATATCGCGGTTCACGGCCATAACCCGGTGCTCTCCGAGATGGTTGTCAGGGCGGTCATGGATCCCGAACTGGTCGCCCTTGCAAAGAAGAACGGCGCAAAGGGGATCAACCTTGTGGGGCTCTGCTGCACGGGAAGCGAACTGCTCATGCGTAAGGGTATACCGATGTCCGGTAATCACCTGAACCAGGAACTGGTTATCATCACGGGCGCCCTTGAGGCGATGATCGTTGATTACCAGTGCATCTTCCCCTCCCTGCCGCGAACGGCGAGCTGTTATCACACACTCATCATCTCGACCAGTTCCAAGGCGAAGATCCCGGGCTCCTACTTCTTCGATTTCAGTCCCGAGAACGGCTATCTCACCGCGAAAGCAATCGTCAGGATGGCTGTGGAGAACTTCAAAAACCGGAATCCGCAGCGGGTGCTCATCCCCGGGGAACCTGTCCCGCTGATGACCGGCTTCTCCAACGAGGCGATCAAGGGGGCGCTGGGCGGGTCGTTCAAGCCGCTCATCGACCTGATCGCAGCCGGTAAGATCCGGGGGGCCGCGGGGATTGTCGGATGCAACAATCCGCATGTGAAGCATGACTACGGTCACGTAACGCTTGCAAAGGAACTGATCAAACGGAACATCCTCTGTGTCGAGACCGGCTGTGCTGCTATCGCGTCCGGGAAGGCAGGGCTCCTCCGGCCGGAAGCGGCGGCACTCGCAGGAGACGACCTGCGGGTGGTCTGCGAGTCCCTGAAGATCCCGCCGGTACTGCATATGGGTTCCTGCGTCGATAATTCGCGAATCCTTGTCCTCGCTGCAGAGCTGGGGAATGCCCTCAACGTCCCAATCCACAAGCTGCCCATCGCCGGGGCAGCGCCGGAATGGTACTCGCAGAAGGCGGTCTCGATCGGGGCATACTTTGTTGCATCCGGGGTCTATACCGTGCTCGGCGTCATGCCCCACATTGCCGGAAGCCCGGCCGTGGTATCGCTCCTGACCGAAGGGCTCAGGGGTGTCGTGAACGCAAGTTTTGCCTTGGAACCCGACCCGCTCAGGGCGGCGGACCTTATCTCCGCGCATATCGAGCGGAAGCGGACCGAGCTGGGGATCTGATGCTGTCGTCCCCGGCAGTCCGGAGACCACGCAATCCTGTGCCCGGTTACGGAAAACACAGCGCTGCATGAGAGCGGACTGTTCAGCGTATTTGAAAAACGTCTGCCGAACCAGCAACGATTACCCGGGATGGATCGAGCGGGGTGAAACGCGAAGATACCCGTGCGAAGCGACTGGCAAAGATGCCGGATGTACTCCGGGCCGGCACGATGTACATGAAGATGCGGTGGAACCCGAAGCGCCCGGGCAGGAACGGTGACTGATAAACCGTCCGTCGCTGTCCTGATAGGGAAGAAGTGAGCCGGTACAGTGCAGAGAGGGAGGTCGGACGGGTACAATCCGATTCCGTGCGGAATGGCTGGTCCGGGAAGTTCACGTCAGAAATTTATGAGTATGCCGGCCCTCTCATGACCTTTCGTTTCATAAAGTACACCGCCCGACCCCCCCAACGCCGTGCTTCTTTTCGCAGACTTTCTCGCTAATTGTCAAGCGATTTTACGACGTGAAATGAAAGAGAAGGGAGTGGTCGGGAATGCGTTGGGAGGTGAGGGGGTCGGACGGTGTACTTTGGATAGTGAAGGCCGGATCCTGGAGGATTCATGGATTTATTGGATCCGCCTCTCAGTAGCAGACATCCTTCGTCAACCCGTCCGACAATCGTTCCCTCCGTGATTCTCCAACGTGAAAATGTGATTCCGGGGTTTTCTTCGCCACGTCCCATAATAACCCCTGGAAAAACCTGAACCGCCACAGAACGCGGATACGGGCGTCGTTTTGCCGGGTGTTTTTCTGTGGGATTCTGCACCCGCGAGGTAGCCGATCTGAGGGGAGATCGGCCGCTGTAACTGTCCGGTACCCCCTACGTTCCCGGGAGTGTTTTTACATCGTAAACGCGAGGAGTGGAAGGGCGTTTTTTTGAATAACTATCCAGAGATTCGGTTCCGGGAAGGGAATCCGGGCTGTTACGGGGCCTGATTGAGGGATGTCATACACCATCCAAAGTGCAGTCGGTGCGACTCCTCGTCAGAATCGCACCCGGGTGAGAAGCGATTTCGTGACTTGTGGTACGGTATGGAGCGGGGGAAAGGATCCAGTAACCTGATGAAAAGTTGACAAATCTCAGGAAAAAAATAAAAATTATTCGTTATCGATCAGGAGGAGTTCCTGTACGTCGGTGAGATCCATACCATTGTAAATTTTTTTACCGTACATCAGTTCTACGACTTTTAAATCGATTTTACTCAGAGAAGTTGTAGTACCGGAGCCCGAATAAAATATACTGTCCGGGTAATTGCCGCTCTCTCCATGGAATCCCAGTCCATAGAGCAATGCACGTAAAATCCAATGCGTGCGTTCATCCCCTTTAAAATCTGAATTGATAAAAATCGTCTCTGACTTCGGGGTATCTGGCGTTTTTGTATAAACGAAAATTATATCCCCGGTTTCGCGATTTTTGTAAATTTTCCAGCTGTTTTCCGTTTCGATAGCCTGTAAACCAGACTCCGGCATAAATCTCAAAACAATATTTGCCGTCACCCGATCTTTTTTAACCTCTAATAATTCCACGGAAGAGTACTTGTTGAACAATTGGGTAAAATTATTCAACATTATAATATCCGCGTCGGTGTAGGCTCCTGAAATTCCAATGTCAACAAAATCGAGTTCCCATTTATTGATGTACGCATTATCAGGATCGAATGCGATATCTACAAAATGTTTGTTAATTTCATTGGTTGAAAATGCCATTGCAGTAGTCGGGACCGCAGTAGTTGACACCAGGGTAGGCGGAACCGGAGCGGTTGCGATCGTAACCGTTGATGTAGTTGGTTGTGAAGGAGTACCAGGAGATACCGTGCTTGAACATCCGCCTGCCAGTAAAAATCCGAGTATCAGGATTCCAAGAAGTGCTGAAATCTGCCAATTTTTCATATTTCCCCCTTTATGTCTGAACGGGCATATAGTTTTCTTAACCGGTACTGATACGGGGTCCTTATCCACGTTCTTTTGGTGTTTTGCAAAGGAGCGGGCCGTTTCCCCGATGAAAATACGTTGACAAATATCAGAGAGGTTCTGCCATCAAAGCGGTATAAGCACCGGTCTGGTGCGAGCGGGAACAACCTGATCACCCTATTCCCGGGGGCGAATACGAAGTAACAGGGAACGCCCCCTGATGCTCCATAAGAGCATCCTGTCACCCGGTTAAGTGCTCTCCTGATTCAACCTAATAAAAACGCTCAGTTTCAAAGGGATAGTATCGCAAAATGCTGATTGCCTTTTCATGAAAAACGGTATTAAAACACCGTCTTTGTTATCGCTGTTCATGACCATCTCTCCCCTCCACCCACGATCACCTTTAAGTCATTTCCCATCAATATTTACAGACCCAAGCTTGGACCCCTTTAACAAGGGACGGCATGGTGCACAGACTATGGCAGAAGTGGTCGAGGTTTTAGTACCCGGCGGAAAGGCAACGGCAGGTCCACCCCTTGGACCGTCGCTTGGACCACTCGGTATCAACGTGAAGGCCGTAGTCGACGAGATCAACAAGAAGACCGCATCCTTCAACGGAATGTCGGTCCCGGTCAGGATCGAAGTCGACGCAAAGAAGAACTTCACCTTGACGGTCGGTATCCCGCCGACCACGGCACTCATCAAGAAAGAGGCCGGTATCGAGAAAGGTTCAAAGGAGCCCAACGCCATTGTGGCAGGCAATCTGCCATTCGAGGCCGCTGTCAGGATTGCCAACATGAAACTCGAAGGCATGCTCTCCTACGAGCTGAAGACCGCAGTCAGAGAGGTCATCGGCACGTGCGTGAGCGTGGGAGTCACCGTTGACGGCAAGAAACCAAAAGAGGTTCTCGCCCTCATCGCAGAAGGCAAGTACGACAGCGTACTCGTGAAATAAACAGGAGAAAACCATAGGAGATCGAAAGGTCGAGAGAACTATGGAGGAATCTGATGGTTGATAGGGCCAAAATTTTAGAAGCCGTCAAAACGGCGATTGAGAAGGCGCCAAAGCGTAAGTTCTCTGAGAGCATCGATATTACCATCAATCTCAAGAATATCGATATGGCGCAGCCGAAAAATCGTATCGACGAGACGATTATGCTCCCCCACGGCACGGGTGAAAAGATCAATATCTGTGTCATCGGGAAGGGCGATATCGTCACGCAGGCAAAGGAAGCCAAAGTCGACCTGATCATCGGCCCTGAAGAAGTTGAGCGGCTCGGCGGTGCACCCCGCGAAGCACGGAAGGTTGCCAGTACGTACCGGTACTTCCTTGCAGAGACGGGAGTGATGCCCGGTGTCGGCCGGTACTTAGGTCCCCGGCTCGGTCCGCGTGGCAGGATGCCCATGCCGATTCCCGCACAGCAGGATATCCGCCCGATTGTCGAGCGCCTGCGCAACTCGGTGAAGATCCGTACGAAAGACAAGACGGTCTTCTCCACCAAGGTCGGAACAACGGCAATGAAGCCGGAACAGGTCGCTGAGAACATCGAGACGATCGTGAAAAGGATCGAGTCTGTCCTTGAACAGGGTCCCTTAAACGTCCGCTCCGTCTTTGTCAAGACCACGATGGGTCCCGCAGTGAGGCTGGAATAATGGCGTTATACACCCACCACCTCCCCGCGTGGAAGAAAGACGAGGTCGAAGAGATCAAGAAGAACGCCAAGCAGTACAAGCTCATCGGGCTTGTCGACATGTACGGTATTCCCGCACAGCAGGTGCAGCAGATCCGCCGGAACCTCCGCGGAAAGGCGCTCATCAAGGTGACGAGGAACACCCTCATCACGCACGCGTTCAACGAGATCGGCGGGGACGTCAGGAACCTGACGAAGTACATCTCCGGTCACTCGGCGATCATCTTCACCAACGACAACCCGTTCAAGCTCTACAAGCAGCTCGAGAAGACCAAGACCAAGATGGCGGCAAAGGCCGGCGAGAAAGCGCCGGAGGACATCGTTATTGCAAGCGGTCCCACGAGCTTCAAGCCGGGCCCGATTGTCGGCGAGCTCCAGCAGGCCGGCATCCCCGCGGCAATTGAAGGCGGCAAGGTCAGGATCAAGGAGACCAAGACCGTTGTCAGGAAAGGCGGCGTTATCTCGGCGAAACTCGCCGCGATCCTGGTCAAGCTCGATATCAAGCCCATGGACGTGGGACTTGCCCTGCAGGTCGCGTATCATGAAGGCGACATCTTCGAGCCATCGGTGCTTGCGGTTGACGAGACCGTCATCTTCGGACAGATCGCACTTGCCAGCAGGCAGGCACTCGCCCTCTCGGTCGAGGCAGCGATCCCGACAAAGGACTCGATGGATGCAATCCTGATCAAGGCGGTCAGGGATGCACGCGGGCTTGCAATCGAAGCAGCAATCTACGAGAAAGATGTTGTCGATGCGATTATCGGTAAAGCGTACAGAGAAGGCCAGGTCATCAAGAGCCTGGTAAAATAATAATCTGATATTTGAGGTGAAACAAATGGAGTATATCTATGCAGCACTTCTCCTGCACAAGGCAGGCAAGAAGGTCGATGAGAACGGCGTCAAGGCAGTCCTGACCGCCGCAGGTGTAGCAGCAGACGAATCACGGGTAAAGGCACTCATTGCAGCGCTCGATGGCGTCAGCATTGAAGAAGCGATCAAGGCAGCAGCAGCAGCCCCGGTCGCCGTCGCAGCAGCACCCGCCGCAGCAGGCGCAGCAGCACCCGCCAAGGAAGAGCACAAGGAAGAGGACAAGAAGGCAGAAGAAGAGAGCGGCATGGCAGGGCTCGGTGCCCTGTTCGGCTGAATTTTCTTTTTTCCTTTCCTATTCCTGAAAAATTATCATTCAGTTATCTTCTGATTATCATTCCGTTCAGGAACGCCCGTCCTGTCCGCAGCCCGGCCGCAGGAAAGTGTTTTGTCAGATCCGGAAATGAGGCCGCAGCAGAGCTGGGGACGACATTTTAGAGAACGTCTGTCCGGTTCCATTGGTCAGATCGGCATTCCGGTATAGATATTGTGCTTGGTCGAGACGATCTTCACCCGCACGTTCCCCGCCTGCTTCTCGCAGTTGTATACCGACACCACCCGGTTACGGGCAACCCCAAGCATCTCGCCGTGGATCCAGCCCGGCGCCCGGATCTCCACCGTTACCTTCTCACCCTTGTTGAACGCGAGCGGGACAAAGGGGCGCCGGACCGTGCCAAAGTCCCGTGCGGGATTCAGCTCGAGCTTCAGGCCGAACTCTTTCTCCCACGGCCGGAGGCTCCGGTTGTAAAACTGCCACCAGCTCTGGGCCTTCACCCCTTTCGGCGACCTGCCGTAGCGGTAATGCTCGAACTTCTGGATCCCGAGCGGGGGGAACCGTTTGCCGGCCCCGATCTCCTGCGCAAACCGGATCAGCTTCGGGATCTCGGCATCATTGATCCCCGGGATATAGACCGGGGCGATCAGGAGATCGATCCTGCTCCGGGCAACCGCCCGTGCAGACTCCATGAGTTTCTGGATATTGAACCATTCAACACCGGCAAGTTCGCGTGCGATTGCGGGGTCCAGCGCATGGAGCGAGAGATTGATCCGGTCGAGCCCTGCCGATTCAAGGGCTCCGATAATCTTCTCATCAAGAAGGGTGCCGTTGGTCTGGACAGAGATGGCAGTTACCTCCTTAATTTCCCTGAGTGCTGCCACCAGCTCCGGGAGACGGCGGTACATGAGGGGCTCCCCGGGCGAATCGATGTGGCATTCGACACCGGGACCCTTGAACCGGGCGATCTCCTGCACCGCCCCGAGCAGGTACTCCATCTCCACCTCGTAGCTCGTGGCCCGCGTCTTCGTCGCCGGCCCGGCATCCACCGAGCAGAACGGGCAGTTCAGGTTACAGCCGCAGCTGGGGCGGACCTGCAACAGGCTCGTGCCCCGGTCAATGATACCGAAATAGAGTGAACCGATAAGCGGGATCCCTGATTCTTCGGTGATATGAAAATGGGTCATGACACGCAGAGGCCTTACGGGCCCGTCACATCTGGTCCGGGCGGAGACGGTAACCGGTCCATTCCCCGTTCCCGGAAGCCGGGCTGGGGTTCTCCATGCGGCTCAGAACAAATTCAAACGCTTTCTGTTCAACGGGGCTCCGCCCGGTCCGGGCACAGTAGCGCACGAACGCCTCGAACATGGCAGTGCAGGGAACGTGCGCCGTCGGGTCCGGGACCAGTACATCCTCATGGAACCGCCAGATGCACTCGAACTCCCGGTCTACTTCCACGAGCGGTCGTGCGATATCCCGGTCAACGATCTCAGTCGCCACCTGTTGCCGGGAGACCTGCCGGAGGTCGCGGTAGTAATCGGCTACGACAGTCAGTCCCTGCCGGAGGTCGTTGAGCTCCAGTTCGAGGTGTTTTATCTTCTTCTCCTGCTCCTGGAGCGTGTCATCGGGTTCCATTGTTCGTTGGTTCACAATTTCTTTCTTGTGCGCTATAAAATGTCCGGCAGTTTAGTTGCCGGTAAATAATATGCTTATTAAGAGAAAATTTAACACAAGAGATGCCCCCCTTACGCCAGCCCAGCCCCTGTTGGGGGCGGGGCGTTTGCGACAGGACGGAGTCGGGTACTCCGGAATTTTTCAACTTTCCCGAACAGGTAATGCGGCACTATCGCAATGCACCCCGTCCCCCCCCCGCGGCGGAGTGGTGGCGCAAGAGGGGGCATCATCTTGCGGGAAAATATTCTTCGGAAAAATCTCAATCCCGCCGCCCGTTCAGGAGTATCCCGGCATACACGCATTGCCCGAAGGAGACGCACCCGTCCCCGAGCGGGTAATCGTTGTTGAGAATACAGGTGAAACCCCGGGCTGTAATCTCCTGCCGGATGGTCTCGCGGATTGCATGGTTGTAGGCAACTCCTCCGCTCAGGGCAATATTTTTCATGCCCTCACGCTCGGCAGCCCGTATGGCAAGGGCGGCAATCCCCCGGGCAAGGTTGAACTGGATGGATGCGGCTAGCGAGCGGACAAGACGTCGATCATCCGTACCCGCGTCCTGTATCCTGGCAAATGCAGTCCTCATCAGGGCACGCGTCGAAAGTATCTCGCACCCGTTGAGGGCGGAGAACGCGAGGTCCCAGGGTTCTGGCTCCATCCCCTCTGCGGCAGATTCGAGTTTCATCGCCGGCTCGCCATCGTACGTCCGTTCCCGGCAGATCCCGAGCAGGGCGCTGGCGGCATCCAGCACCCGGCCGGTGCTGGTGGTGACCGGGACATTGAACCCTGAGGCCACCTGTTTTTTCAGGACACCAAGGTCTGCGTCAGGCCAGCCACGGGAGGCGAGGAGTGCAAGCACTTCGTCGTCAGGCAGGATGCCGTAGAGCATCCGCTCCGGGAAGCGGGTGGCAAGGTCCCCGCCCGGCATGGCGACCGGCCCGAGGTGTGCGACCCGCTGCAGGTCCGGCACCTGCCCGCAGAAGACCTCCCCGCCCCAGACGGTGCCGTCATCGCCGTAACCGACGCCGTCTATCGCGATCCCGATGCACGGCCCGGTAGTTGCTGCCGCGATATGCGCCCGGTGGTGCTGGACCGGGACAAGCTCGAGGTGGTTATCGGCGGCAAGTTCCCGGGCAAAGCGCGTCGAGAGGAAGCGGGGGTGGAGGTCGTGTGCAATCACGTCGAACTTCGCCCCGAGGATCCGCTGGAGGTTTGATACCGTCTCCTGCAGGTACTCAAGGGTCGGCGGGTTCCGCACGTTGCCGATATGCGGGGAGGTAACGGTAAATCCGCTCCGGTAGATGGTGGTATTCGCGTTCAGCTCGGGGCCGACACCGAGGATGCAGCGGTTTCCGAGATCGATCGCCGTCCGTTTCGGGGCAATACCCCGCGAGAGCCGGATGATGGTGCCATCGCGCATCACGGAATCGTCGCACCGGTTGACGAGGATACGGTTGTGGGTGAGGAAGAAGTCGGCGTCCCGGTTCAGCTTTGCCATCGCGACATCGATAGCCGTGATCATCGGGTAGCCGGGCATGTTGGCGCTGGTCATGACCAGGAGCGGGTGGCGGAGAAATGAGAAGAGAAGATGGTGGAGCCCGGTGTAGGGAAGCATGCAGCCGATGGTGTGGAGGTTGCTGATCTCCGCATGGCCAGAATGGTCCCGCTTTTCCAGGACAACGATCGGGTGGACCGGGCTTTCGAGCAGGTTGTGTTCATGCCGGGATACGCGTGCGAGCTCGTCGATATGGTCCGGGCGGACCATGATCGCAAACGGCTGCTCGATCCGGCCGAGGCGGTGTTTCAGGGTGCCCGCCGATTCCTCGATACAGGCAAGGTGGAACCCGCCGATCCCCCGCATGGCAAGGATGAACCCGGCATCGAGCAGTCCCGCGGCCTCTTTCACCGGGTCGGCAGCGTCTACCACATTCCCGATCGTATCATACAGGGCGAGTTCCGGGCCGCAGAGCGGGCACGCGATCGTCTGGGCATGGTGCCGCCGGGAGCTTGGGTCGCTGTACTCCGCAGCACAGGACGGGCACATCGGGAAATCCGCCATTGAGGTCCGTTCCCTGTCATAGGGGATTTCGCTGATGATGCTGTACCGTGGCCCGCAGTTCACGCACGATGTCGCCCAGTAGTGTTCGTACCTGCCGCCCTTATGAAAAATATCGGCAATGCACTCGCTGCAGATCGCAATATCGGGCGGGATCATGCCGGAATGGGAGCCGGAGCCGCTTGAGAGGATAAAAAAACCGTCCGGGATCTCCTTTATCGTGCCCGTCACTTCAACAGAATCTATCCGCGAGAGCGGCGGGCCCCGTGAGACCGCGCCGACAAACTCCTCGAACCGCTCCCCCCGGGCGTAGATCTCCACTTCGCTGCCGAGGTTTTTTACCGAGCCCGAGATGCCAAGATCACAGGCCTGGGCGAAGACGAACGGGCGGAACCCGACACCCTGAACAATTCCGCGAACCGTGATTCTGCCCGTTTTCTGCATGATTTGTGTCGCAAAATTTTATTGATGCGTGGAGCGATATAAGTATAGGGTTTTTACAGTGCCGGGCCATATTCGAATCGTAAACGATCCCGTAGAGCTTGTTCCTCTCCTGATGACGTTCAACGACCCCTCCTTTAAAAAGGTCTACGAACTTTTGAACAAATCATGGCTGACAGAAGAGGAGATCCGGGCGCAGGTCGGGGATGACAGCGTTGCGCTGTGCCTCCAGATCCTCAAGAAGGGTAATCTCGTAGAGGAGCAGTGGCGGATGCCAAAACCAGGGGCAAAACCGCTGAAGGAGTTTCGGGCAACCTATAACAAGTTCCGGGCGAACTTCCAGTGCAACCTCTCCGATCTCTCCGACATCCTCTACATCGCGCTCTCCAATGACGAGAACCTCCGCGAGGTTGTGGAGCAGATCGAACGGGAGCTCGCACGGGGCAACAGCTCGATTAACGACCTTTCCCGGAAATTCAGTGTCAGCCCCATCTTTGTCAAGGGACTGGCGAAAAGGATAACTCACCTGGATGTGAAGGGGCAGGGACTGGTGCTGCTTGACACCGGGCGCTAAGGACCCCCTGTATTCTATTTTACGCAGCAAGCGCGAGGTCTCGCGCCTGCAGATCCTTGTGGAGATCGCAGAACACCAGCCGGCAGTGCGGCAGCAGGAGATCGCCGAGAAGATGGGTGTTACCCCGCAGGCGATCTCCGAATATATCCGCGAACTGATCGAGGAAGGGATGGTCTCGGCAATCGGACGGGGCAATTACGAGGTGACGAAGGCGGGGATCGAGTGGGTGCTGGCGAACGCCGAGTCGCTCGAGTCCTATGCCCGGCACATCCGGCGCGATATCATCCAGCAGGTCTCGGTCTGGACCGCGATCGCGGCAGAGGATCTCAATGCCGGCGACGAGGTGGGTGTCTATATGAAAGACGGGTTCCTCTATGCCGGCAGGGCCCCGCTCCCTGCAACCGGCTCCGTTGTCGCCGATGCAAAAAAAGATCACGATGTGGGTGTCGCTCACCTGAACGGGATCATCGAGCACCACGAGGGGAAAGTCCATGTCTGCAAGGTTCCCCGCATCCAGCATGGCGGTTCCCGCAAGGTGAAGAATGACAAGCTGCTCGAGATCACTGGCAGTGCCGGCATGGTTGCAGCCGTTGGCCTCGAGGCATGGATCGCCCTGAAATCTGCCGGGAGGACCCCCGACATGTTCTTCGGGGCCCGGGAAGGCGTGATCGAGGCGGCATTCCACGGGATAGACTGTGCGATCGTGATCGTGGACGAAGAGTTCACGGACTTCTTAAAACGGCTGGAGAGCGTGGAACTCGCCTACGTGATCCATGACCTGATCGCACCATGAAGATCCTTGTCCAGCCCCAGAAAGGCGGCACGTACAAGCTGCTCTTTTATGACGGCCGGCATACGCGGGGGGCCGCATTTGTCGAGCTGAACGAAACCCCCCGGGGCCCACGGCCGACCCGCTACCGCGTGAAGTGGGGTGTAAAAAAGGACTACCACCAGACCCCTTCAAAGGAACTGATCGCCCAGCTCCGCGACGCGGACGTGCGGATGGTGAAGCCCGATCCGCAGTTCGAGACATTCCTTGCCGATTTTCAGGTCCGCACCGGGACCGTGGATGCCTGCCGCATGTGCCTCCTGGACGAGCGGTACACGCATCTCGACGAGAATAACTCGGTAACGTTTGGCAAAGGGGAACGGATATGCCTTGACTGCGGCAGGCGCGAACTGCGCCGGGAAGTCTCCCATATCGGGCGACTGGGGCAGGACGGGATCCGTCATCTCGAGGATCTCCTCCTGAAGTTCCGCAACCTCGACCGGGTGCTTGCCACGCTCCAGCCCGAGAAGGTGACGATGGCCTCGGCCCTGTTCGACAAGCTCGAGGCGCACCCGCTGATGAAGACCGCCCCGGTGGACGAACTGCCGCTGCCCCGCCAGTTCATCGAGGCGAGTGGCGTTGCGCTGCTCATGCCGGCGCAGCAGATCGCGGTGGAAGCCGGGCTTCTCTTCGGGAAGGACCTCCTTGTCGTTGCGGCGACCGCGAGCGGCAAGACTTTCATCGGTGAAATGGCCGGTCTGAAAAATTATCTTGAAGGCCGGGGAAGGATGCTTTTCCTGGTCCCGCTCGTGGCGCTCGCAAACCAGAAGTACGAGCGGTTCACGGAACGGTACGGGAAATTTGCGAAGTCCGGCCTCCTCACCGGTGTGAGCCGGCTCAACCTGCCCGAGACCCGGAAGGTGGGGGACCGGAACCCGCAGGCCCCGATCATTGTCGGTACCTATGAGGGGGTGGACAACATGATCCGCTGCGGGAAGAAGATGAGCAGTATCGCGACGGTCGTGATCGACGAGGTGCAGATGCTGGAGGACGCTGACCGCGGGCACCGGCTCGACGGTATGATCGCCCGGCTCAAGTACCTCTGCCCGCAGGCCCAGTTCCTGTACCTCTCGGCAACGATCGGTTCTCCGAAGGTGCTCGCGAAGAAACTGAACTGTTCGCTCGTCAAGTACGCGGAACGGCCAATCGGGCTCGAGCGTTACCTGCTCTTTGTCGAGCGCAAGCAGAAGATCCCGACCATCAAGCAGATGACCACGGAGGAGTACAAGCGGACCTCGTCCAAGGGGTTCCGCGGCCAGACGATCATCTTCACGAACGCCCGCTCCCGCTGCCACACGATAGCTGACGCCCTTGGTATCCGGGCTGCCGCGTACCACGCGGGGCTCTCATCCGTGGAACGCCGCGATGTTGAGACCCGGTTTTTACAGGGCAAGCTGATGGCGGTGGTCACGACCGCAGCGCTCGGGGCCGGCGTGGATTTCCCGGCCTCACAGGTGATCTTCGATGCCCTTGCCATGGGACGGGACTGGCTCTCGGTGCAGGAGTTCAACCAGATGGGGGGACGGGCGGGACGGCCGGACTTCCACGACCTCGGCCGGGTCGTGATCCTTGCAGAGCCCGGCGGGACCTATTCCCGCGAGAACCCGTTTACCGAAGAGCAGGTGGCGATCCGGCTCCTGAAAGGGGAGATGGAGGAGGTGGCACCGGAGCATGACTTCGAGAAGAGTTCGGAGGAGTATGTTGCCAACGCGATCTGCTGTGGTGGCGAGGAGGCAGACCTAACGCGCATCAACAGCCTGATGGTCGGCAGCATGGAAGCGGTGCTCCCCGATCTCGTTGCCCACCGTCTCGTAGAGAAGAAAGGCACAAAACTTGTCATGACGCCGCTCGCCCGGGTGATGGCCGAGCACTTCATCGGTATGGAGCGGCTGCTCGAGGTAGTCCGTCTGACAAAAATCATGGACGACCCTCTTGATATCATCGCGGAGCTGGAGAGCGAGGATGTGCACAAAGAGAAGAAAGCGGACGGAAAAAAGAGCGGGCAGAAACAGAATGACCCCGGCCCGCCCCGGCCGGGCCGAAAACGCCGGTGAGGCAAACCTTCTGGAATTTAAATTTGCCATAATTTTATCTGTTTAGGGTAATTTGCCGGATTTTTCCGTGCACAATCTTTATTAGTAGGAAGATTCAATCCATGAATATGGAAGTCGATGAAATTCAGGAACTCCAGGTAAAAAAGGATCTTGCGAACCTGATCCGTACCCTGACATCCGAGAACCTGAATCCTGCGGTCATGTTCACCAAAAAACGGAATATCCGCTCCTGCACCCCGGTAATTGAACAGGGACTGGAGAGCAGCAGCACCGTTAGCGAGCGACTGAAGCGGATCCGGGTACCGGAATAAACCACGTGATGATATTTATTTTGGGTAAAGTATCAACTTAGCCCCAACTTCTCTCTCTAACAGTAGTACCCCTCTTGCGCCAGCTCTGCCCCCATGGGGGGGCGGGGGCGCATGCGATTCATCTGTATTACCCAGAATCACGGTTTAGGTAATACAGCACTATCGCAACCGGGGCGCCACAACGGCAAGGGAGAGCCTGTGGCGAAGCTCCCTGGAGTGTCTGAATGACTTTCCTCTCCTGTGTATTCGAAAAAAGTTTGTCGTTAGAATGGCATACCCAAAAATTTTAACAGCCTGTCGCTCTGGTCCGGGCGAAGGGATGTCTGGTGCTTCACCCCTCCGTTCCAGCCGCGAAAACCAATTCTTCACTTCTGTGTTGCTGTGCACACCCACCGGTCGTAGATGGGATCGGCCGGGTTCTCGGTCACTTCGACCGTCCGCTCCATTGCCGCTCCCCAGTCCCGGATCATTTGGGCCTCGCTCTCGGTCCCGACCGTGATCAGCGTCTCCGCCGACATGGCGAGGAGCTCCCGGACGATCCCTTCCCACAATTCCTGCGTGAAGGTGTTGATCTCGCCCATCATGATCCCGATACCCCGGGGAACCGGTCTCATATAGCGGGAAGCCACCCGGGCATCAAGGCACATCGTCTCATCCGGAAGCAGGCGTCCGGTTGCAAGGCCGCGGGCAAGGAGCGAGGCATCATTGTCGTACGAGAGCGGGACATAGCAGAGATCCCGGAGCACGAGCGAACCAACCCCCGAGCCGCAGCAGCAGTCCACGCAGGTCTCCCCGTTCCCCTTCCCCCAGTGTTTTTCGACAAGGAGGGCGAGGATCCCGCGACGGGCCGGATTGAGGTCCTCGATGGCGGGTGGCACTTCGTCTGACAGGAGATTGCTGTAGTATTCCCGGACCGCGGCTGAAAAGACATCACGGTCTTCCTCGAAGATCTGGCCGTTCACATTCTCGAACTTTTCAATGAGTTCTACCGACGGATTCCGGTACAGGAACGATGCGGCTACCCAGCCGCCCGGCCCGCGGAATGCAAGGGCGAGCGGCTCCTCCCCCTCGTCCAGGAGGAGCCTCCCCTCATCACCGCCGGCTGCTGCCAGCACGTTGTTGAACATGCGGTCGGTCTGGGCTGAAAATTCCGGTTCAACGAACCGGACTGCATCAATTCCGAGAATTTCTGTTACCCTCATGCGCCACGCTCGATCCGCATGCCGTGCGGTGCGGTGATGGTGCCGTCGATCCTTGCATCCTCGTGGAGCACGATCGACCGTGCGATCACGTCCCCGAGGATATGAGCACCCCTCCTGACGTAGACCGTGCTCTGGCTCTCCACGTTGCCGTGCACAGTAACCCCGTCGACAATGCTGATCCTGTTCCGTGCCCGCAGGCTGCCGAAGATGACGGTATCCTGCTGGACATCGATAGAGCCCGCCCGGATATTCCCGTGGAGCCGACACTTCTTCCCGATCTTCATGGTCGAGGGGACAGAAAAGAGTTTCATGTTCAGTTTCGACCGCGAGGGGATCATGAGCGGGATTTTTGTCGTGTCCTCGTCTTCGGAGAGGAGGCCGTCCAGGATCCGGTCGAGTTCCTTCTCGTTCTCGATCCGGAGGAGGGTCATTAAGTAGATGATGATGTACAGGAAGACCGGCATCGGGTTCCTGACCTCGATATTGCCTTTGGCCTCGAACCCCTCTTTTATCTCGACGTTCTCGCCGATATCCAGTGCCCCGTTCACCTCGAGCTTGCCGTTGATCCTGACGCCCTCGCCGATATAGGCGTCCTCCTTTGTGATCACATCATTTCCTATTTCGCACCAGTTCCCGATGCGGGCGTCCCCGTTTGCCCAGATGTACTCGCGGATCTTCGAGGACTCGCCTACGTACACATCGGCTCCCCGGAGCCCGTAATCGATCTGGCAGAACTCACCGATGACGATGTCCCGGTCGGTCTTTATGCTGTGCTCCTGCAGCTCCGTGCCGTCGGGCAGAAGACAGTGGTTATGCCAGTTTTTTGCAGCTCGCTCTTTCATGCATCCCCCCGTAGTGTCATGCACCGAACTTGTGTGCTTTGTTGATAAGGTCAAGCGCAATTGGCATCAGGTCACAGCCCCGGATCCGGTTCAGCCCCCCCTTTGCAGAGGAATATTCATCGAACCGGACCACGTCGTCCATGCGGACACCGTCACCGCGGATGATGACCGGCACGGGGTCAGCGGAATGGTCCCTGATGCTGCAGGGCGTTGAATGGTCGGCGCAGATGATGATGATGCAGTCTTCCTGCGCCAGCAGCGGTTCGAGTACTGCGTCGATCTTCTCGATAAAGTTCCTTTTCTGCTGGGCAAGCCCGTCATGCCCGGACTCATCAGCCCCCTTGATGTTGACGAGGACGAAGTCTTTTTTTCTGAGTTCCTGCTGTGCCGCTGCAATCTTGCCGGCAATATTGCTGTTCTGTGAGCCGGTGATCCCCCCGACATGGACCTGCTCCAGCCCAACGGCATTGCCGATACCGGTGATCAGGCTCGCCGCGGAGATCACGCTCCCCGACAGGCCGTATTTTTTCTCAAACGGTGGAAAGTCCCCCATCTCGCCCGCACCCCGCATCAGGACAATATTGGCCGGGTTCTGGCCCTTTTTTTGCCGCTCCACGTTGAGGGGATGATCAAAGAGGATCTTCGTGGACTGTGTTACGAACTCGTTGCAGATTTCCGCGGTCTTCCGGTCAGCCTGAGTCTGCAGTTCTTCTTTTACCTTCAGCGGGGGGACGCCCTCCTTCTTCGGGTCATTTGAGGAGACGCAGTGCCCGAGCCCCTTTCCGCTGAGGGCGAGCGCAGCCCGGTGTCCCGCCCCGGACCGGAATGAGAACTCGATCCCGTATCCCGAGAGATCGACGCCCTCCTGGATCGCCTCGCTGAGCGCGGCCGTATCATGGATCCTGCCTGCCCGCCGGTCCGTGATGATGCCTTCCTTTGACATCGTGGCAAAATTGCACCGAAACCCGATCATGCCCGGCTCCATATGGATGCCGGTACCCTCACACTCGAGAGGCCCCCGCCCGGTATAGTATTCATTGGGGTCGTAGCCGAGCAGGGCAAGGTGGGCGGTATCTGACCCCGGGCGGATACCGGGTGCGATGGTATCCATGATCCCACAGCACCCTTCCGCGGCAAGCTTGTCGAGGACCGGTTTCCTGGCCGCGGCAAGCGGGGTGAGCCCGTCGAGATCGGGGCAGGGACGGTCAGATATGCCGTCAAGAACGATAAAAAGGATTTTATTCGCGGTCATTCGTATGGAATGGTTGGGCGGGCGGATTAATTAGGTTTCTGCGCACCAGCTATTCCCGTCTGGGGATGGCTGGTGAGAGAAGAACCCGCAAGCTTCCCCGCTGGGAAGAGATCCCGGAAGTGCTTGCCCGGGAGATCCCGTTCAGGAGCATGGTTCTGTTCCGTTGCCTGCCTGTGCGGCATGGATCTGATTTTTGAAAATACCGGATATTGCTGCTTATGCGGTATTCTTCAACTCATCCGGCACGATTGCCGAAAGTACGAGCGGAACCACTGAAAGCACGAGGCCGGCAGCCATCGTTAAATGGAATCCGGACAGGAATCGTGCGGAATCGAGATCGGTAAAGGCAACAATCCCGTCAGCACCCGCAGTTGCGATGGTGAAGAGTGCCGCATAGATAGAAGTCCCGAGCACTCCTCCGAAGTAGATGCTGGTCACCATCAGCGAGGATCCGGTGCCTTCCCCCCCTTCCGGGGCACTCTCGATGATCCTGCTTGAGGCTGGCCCGGCGGCGATGCCGAAGGCCACCCCCATGAGGATGAGCCCGGCAAACAGGGGCACTATCCCGGATTCCGGGGAAAGAACCGCGAAGATGGCGCTGTAGAGGACAATAACGCTGCAGGCGGCGACCGCGAATGCCCGCCGGCCTCCGTGACGGTCCGACCACTGCCCGAACGGGATGCTGATGAGGGCTATCACCGCCGGCGGGATCAGGAGGTACAGGCCGGTTGTCGCAAGATCGAAGTGCATCTCCAGGGCGAGGTAGAACGGGAGCAGGTACAGGATACCCATGAAGATGACATTCACCAGCAGGTATGCGAGGAGAACAGCGGTGAACCGCCACTTCGAGAAGATCCGGATATCGAGAAACGGCTCCGGCATGGTAAGCTCCCGGACGATAAACAGTCCCATGCAGAGCAGGAACAGTGTCCCACCGGCAAGAATCAGTGGATCGGTTATTCCCCGGGCTGCAGCCTCTTCCAGCACAAAGATACCGGATACCATGGCACCGAAGAGTGCGACAGCGCCCGGGTAGTCGAAAGGCACCGTGCAGTCTGCCGGCTCGTCGTGTGGAATCACCCGGGCCGCGAAGAGGATCCCAAGGATGCCGATCGGGATGTTGACGAGGAAGATCCAGTGCCACGAAAGGTGCTGGGTGAGGATACCGCCGATTGCCGGCCCGGCAGCAAACCCGATTGAACTGGTCGCGGCGATAACGCCAAGGGCAGTGCCGAGCATCTCCGGCGGGAGGTACCGGATACAGAGCAGCGGGGCAACGGCGGCAATCATTGCAGCCCCGGCTCCCTGCACAAGACGTGAAGCGAGCAGGATGTCAAGCGACGGGGAGATCCCGCAGGCAGCAGAACCGATGGTGAAGATCAAAAACCCCAGAAGGAACAGTTTTTTTGCAAAACCACGTTCCGCGAGTTTGCCGAAGACGAGGAGGAGCCCTGCCATCATCAGCAGGTACGTGATGATCACCCACGCGATCGTGCCGGTATCGGTGTCGAAATACGTGGCCATGGTCGGGAGCGCCACGTTCACGATTGAACCGTCTATCCCGTCCATCATCACGCCAAGAGCCACGGCAGAAAGCAGGAGCTTCTGGCGGAAGGGATCGGTGATGATGGAGGACATGGGGTACAGTATGGAGCGGGGAATTTCATGAATGTTCGGAATCCCGACCCCGCGTAAACGAGGATGAGCGTGGAGAAGCATCCGAACGGATTCTTTGCCCCACGCATTTCAGACCGGCCCCTTGCATACAGAGAACCAGCCCGGTCAACAGGTTACGGATTATCAACCAAAAAAAGAGTAAAGTGTTATTTTAATCCATAAGTTCAAGAAGGATTCACGAGGGAAAAATAAGAAAAATTACCTCCCTAAAATGGAAGGCGAAAAAGTGCACCTGCCAATGATCGAAAAACGCCGACGCTCCAGGGGCTTCGCCCCGCCGCTTCTGAAGCCACGGTTGCGATAGTGCTGTAGTACCTTACCGTGATTTTGGGTAATACAGAGGAATCGCATGCGCCATGAGCCCCCAATGCGGGCAGGGCTGGCGCAAGGGGGGACTACGGTTAGAGCTAGACGTTAGGGGTTAAGTTGATACTTTACCCAAAAAAAAAAGAAAATCCCAAAAAATTAACGGGTGTCCACCGGCGCAGCGATCTGCTCGACCTTGGACTTGATGACCTCGACCCGGCGGGTGGGGTAGATGGTCTTTACGGTCTTGAAGAGATCCCGTGAGATCTCACCGGACACGATCCCGTTGAGGAGCGTGGTCAGGTCCCATGCCTGTGCCTGCGCCGCGATGCCCTGCGCAATGGCGTTCCGGATTGCGTGCTCCTGCGAGAGGTTGGCACGGGCAAACGTGTACGTACAGACCGTCAGCCGGACCTTCTTGCCGTCTTTGGTGACGACCGGGACAATGGTGTCGATGCGGGAGCTCCGGCGCTTGACGAGCGAGCGAAGGTAGTCACGGGTGACCTCGTGGCCCACGAACTCGGTGTATGCCGAATCCCCGGTCACGGTAGCAATCTTAAAGCTCATCTTGACGTGTTGTTTGGCGTAATCATTGGTGATCTCGCCGAGCGTGGCGGTCATGATCCGGCCGACAACGCTCTCAGCATCGTTTGCAATGGTATCGCCGATGTACGCCTTGCCGAGGTTGTCGGGGACGTGCACCTTGAACCAGCTCTTGGCTTTCCAGCCTTCAACTCTTCTTCCTACCTGTTTCTTCTTTGCCATACTATCACCTAATTATCGGTTTCTCTCTCATTTTTGCGGACGGAACATGCGTCCTCCGCAACCGCCAGGTTCATCAGATAATCGTCCATGGATGCGATGACCGACCGGAGCTGTGTTCCGGTGATGGTTGTTATGACCCTGCCTTCGTCTGCCCTTGTTTCCATGCTGCGGAGGTTGTCCGGGGCGAGTGCCGCGGCAACACACCGGGCATTGTTGTGCACGGTCGTGATGGTGCCCTCGATCCGCATCATGAGGCAACCGCCTCCTGCCAGCCTTTCGCGAACACGGGGACCTTGTCGCAGGGGATCGTTGCCCCGGCCCGGAGCAGGTGCCCGCCGCCGTTCCCGCCGCAGGATCCTGCAAGGGCACGGACGAGCGGCCCGAGATCGGCGGTTGTGCCCGGCGGGCAGCGTGCCGAGATCTTACAGGCATCCCCGCTCTTCGCATATACCAGCACGGGGACGGCATGAGGAACGTCGCGGGCCAGGATGTCCGAGACATCGCTTGCGAGCGTCGCATTCGTGATCTCGTACATCCCCCGGCATCCCTCAACCGGGCGGGCGGTCCTGACCGCTTCAATGACCTGGCCGCGGTGCCGGCGTGCGATCTCCCATGCCCGTTCAAGGTAATGGGACGAGCGCAGGCAGAGCGTGGTGGCGATATCGCCAGAGCCGGCTTTGCCGCAGGCATCGATCACTGCCGTGAGGGCGTGGGCATCCTCTATCACTTCCCGCTGGAGGTGGAACGTGTCGCCGTAGACCGAGAGCAGGCTTGCTGCGGTTGTCTTTTGCGCCGCCTCAAGTATCACCTGTGACAGGAGAATATCGAGCCTGAGCCCGTCGCTGCCCGGTGACTGGTCGCGGGACCGGCCGATGAGATCAGTGATTCGCTCCTCGGCACCGCTGATCCCGTCGATATACGGGCTCATCGCCATGTACCAGCGCTCGGTCATATCCCTGCCGGGCAGGGTGAGCCCCCGGTCCGGCACGATGATCCCGTTTGCGATCCCTTCGTTGAAGATCTCGAGGTTCTTGCCGGCCATCTGCTGACCATCGCCGATAACGCCCGGTATTACGAGCCCGGCAAGGTCGCGGTGGTCTCCCATCTTCTGGGCAACATAATACGCGGTGCCGGCTGCGGACAATTCACGGTCGCCGTCGATCCCGCAGAGCCGCGGGTTGACGTGAAATTCGCCTTCGGACAACGGGAGGTGGTGGTCGACGACCATCACGTCCCGCGGGAGGTCTTCTGTACCCGCCCCGAGATCGCAGAGCAGGTACGCTGCATCCCCGGCAAGGTCGGACAGGACGATCTCCTGCCGGACCCGGAGCCGGAAGCGAATACCCGCACGGAGCATTGCATGGCAGAGGATCGAGGCAGCGGCTATGCCGTCTGCGTCGTGGTGTGCGAACACCTCAACGAACTCCTGCCTTTTGATCTGTTCTGCCACGATCCCTGCTGCGGTCTCAAGCGACATGGTGTTACGGACGATTATACTGAACACTTACCTGGAGAGCAGGATCTCGGTGTTCTCCGGCTTGTAGACCCAGCCGGCGGGCAGTCTCTTGCTTCCCGTGTAGTACCTGACGAGCCGGCGGACCTTGGATTCGACCAGCTGGAGCTGGCGCTTGTTATGCAGGTCCTTCTTGTTCTCGGCCAGGTGCTTTCTTAAGCCCAGCGCCTTGATCATCAGGTCGCGGAGATCCTCAGGGATCTCGGATGCGACCTTGTTCGCTCTCAGGATGTCCCCGATGCGCTTGCCGGTCGCAAGTTTCACGTCGGGAACACCGTGGCGGTCCCGGAGTACCAGTCCGATCTTCGCGCTCGATGCGCCTTCCTTTCTCAGATCCAGGATGATCTTCTCGATCGCCTTTGCGTCCGTGTTGGACCACGCGGGTGCCTGTTTCCGGTAGGGACGGACCGAGCATGACTTGCCCCTTCTTCGGGCATGCATTCGTGCCATTGTGTAGCCTCCTTGAAATAGACGAGTAAGTCCAGAAAAGTCGAGTATTGGTTACTGACTCCCTGTAATCCCAAAGCCTTTCTTCAGGCAGTGCGGTGTCGCACGTCGGACTTACATCTGTCAGCACATCTGAAAAGTGCTGAGCATTAATCGGCGGGTAGTATAATAAGGGTATCGGATGACCTGCCATACCTGCCACGGTCTGCCCTGTACCATTGTATGTATCCCCCACCGCTAAATATCCCTGCCGCCCACCTATCTTCGATCATGAACACCGCACCCATCGAACTTCATCCCATCGGCTGTGTCCGCTCCCCTTACAAAGCACGGGGCGATGCCCCCCGGCAGGGACGGTTCTCCGACACCATATCCGAGATCGTGATTGATGAAAAATACCGCCCGGCCCTCTGGCAGGTTGAAGCGCAGAAGCATCTCTGGGTCCTCTGCTGGTTTGACCGGGCTGACCGTTCCGTTCTCCGGGCAATCCCGCCCGGCACATCAGCCGAGAAAGGGGTGTTTGCCATCCGGTCGCCAGACCGCCCGAACCCGGTCTCGCTCTGCCTGGTCGATCTCATCGGCATAAACGATAGTGTCCTGCAAGTCCGGGGACTGGACGCATTCGACGGGACGCCGGTCATCGATATCAAGGTATATTCGGCTGATATCGACTGCGCATAAAAAAATGCAGACAGAACGGGTGATGTGTGTACCGTATGATGAATACCGGGACAATCCTGCCGTTCTGGTGACCCTCCGAAGTCTGCGCCTCTGGGATTCCCCTGATGTGATACGCCACAGCACCCTGTACGGCCTCCATCCGGCTACGCGCTCTTTTATGCGCCTGACGCGAAAGATCTGTTCAGGTGTATGAAAATGAAAACCGTAGCCGGAAGAGCATTGGTTGTCGTTCTTATCATCATCTTCACCTGCAGTCAGGTGTCAGCGTATTCCGCCGAGGCGGTGAGCCTCTATGATGCCGGCCGTGACCTTACGGAATCGGGTAATTATAGCGGTGCATTGTCCGTATATAACCGGGCAACTACCCTTGAACCTGCATATTTCGAGGCATGGAACGGTCTGGCGGATGCGCTCAACCGTGACGGGCAGTTCGGTGATGCACTCGCGGCATCCAACCACTCGCTCGGGATAAATCCGAACTATGTAACCGGTTGGATAAACCGTGGCCAGATTCTCTATAACATCGGTTATTATTATGAGGATGTTGCAGGGGATGTGGAAAAAGCAGAGGCTCTGTACGCTGAACAGCTGGACGCCTTTGAACAGGCACTATCTCTTGATCCCGATAATGCAGAAGCATGGTTCAATAAAGGCTATGCCCTTGCCGGTATGAAACGGTATGATGAGGCTGTTGTGGCATTTGACCGGGTCGGCGTCATCAATCCTTCCTACCCGAACCTCCGGAAAAACCGGGAGATCGCCGTTCAACTCCAAAAACTGTCAACACCCGGGATTACAGGAATGACAACAACGATACCTTCACCGACGGTTATATCAGGTGTCCCTTCACGGCAGCAGACTGCCACCCCTGCTCCGTCAACACCGGTCCCCGTTGAAGTAGCGGTTTTTGCCCTCCTGGGCACCATATTCCTGAGGGTACAAAGAACATAAATTCATTTTTCCCGGTAGAAAACCTCTTTTTAAAAACATGAAATCACCCCCTTGCGCCAGCCCTGCCCCCGTCGGGGGCGGGGGCGCATGCGATGCCCCGGTATGACGTTTATTGAAACGTCTTTGTTTTTTGTAAAAAACAGGTAATACTGCACTATCGCAACCGGGGCACCCCAGCGGCGGGACGAATTCCCAGGCGTGTCAGGTATCTGAATGATTTCTACAGAATACTTTTTTTCTGCTTTTCTGCTGTTGCATCGCTAAAAATCATCCGGTCTTCCTTCTCCCCCCACCTTGCTGGTATATCACGTCATTGCAGGGAATGCCGCCCCTGGCATAGTCCTGACCGGGAATACCGTCATGCGGGAAAAAAGAAATACAGGGTAATTTACCGGGTTGCGATCAGCCGCGAGATATAGTAACGGGCCCAGATGAATGAAACGGTACCCCCGAGAATATCACCGGCAACGATCCCCCACCAGACACCATGCTCCCCGTACCCGAGCACGATCCCGAACAGGTACGCAAAGACCGCTATAAAGACCAGGTTCCGCAGGACAGTCATGACCAGCGATGCCATCCCTCTTCCCGTTGCCTGGAAGATTGATCCCGACATGACGCCCGGCGGGATAAACGGGTAGAAGAAACACATGATGGCAAGGAAGGCCGCAATCTCGGGCGCAAGGTGGGCACTTTCCGGTGAATACGTGAAGATGGTAGCTATCTGCCGGGCGAAGATGTACGTAATGGCGCTGGTGACAAGGGCGATGATAATGCCGAGCGTGACCGAGAAGGTATGGACGGTCCGGATCCTCTCGAATTTCCGTGCACCGTACGCAGCCCCGGCGACAGAGATGACTGCAGTACTGATGGCAACCATCGGGATGATGGCAAAGAAGACGACCCGCCATCCTGCGGTATAGACCGCGACAGCGTCTGTACCAGCTGTTGCCACGAGCAGGCCGTTGATGAATATCGCAAGGATTGACATGAGGAAGAATTCGACGCTGGCCGGAAGACCGACCCCGAGGATATCCCGCATGGTCTTCCTGTCCCACGAGAATGCCCGGAATAAGAGCGTAACGTAGGTGTCCCTCTTTCCAAAGAACCAGTAGAGGAGCACACCGGAGACCATCACGAGCGAGACAATCATCCCCCACGCAGCCCCGGCGATGCCCATGCCTGCAGTGTAGATAAGGAGCGGGTCGAGGATAATATTCAGGCAGGAGGCGGCTCCCATGACATACATTGCCCGTTTTGCATCTCCTTCCGCCCGGAGGATCGCATAGGCAATGTTGGTGAAGAGGATGAGGATCATCCCCAGAAAGACGACCTGCCCGTACTCGGTTGCAAGAGCGGCCGTCTCCCCGGCCCCGAAGAGGGTAACGATCGGGCCGGTGAGGAGGATTAAGGGAATGGTGAAGATCGCCGACAGGATAACGACGAGCAGGAGTGCGTGGACCGCTGCATTATCGGCACCACGCTTGTCCTTTGCCCCGATGCGGCGGGAGATGACCGAGGCAACGCCGGCCCCGAGGCCGTTGGAGAGGCCGATAAGGATCATGAAGAGCGGGGTGACGAACCCGACCGCGGCGAGGGCATCGGATCCGAGGCCGGCAACCCAGATGGCATTGACGATGTTGTATGTGGACATCAGCAGCATTGCGGCGATCATGGGCCCGGACAGTCTGATGATGGCCTTCTTCGGGTCGCCCATCAGGAGCGCAATGCCTGCGGTGGCGTGAATTCCCGGCCCGGCTTCCGGAGCCGGTTCGTGAGTGTTATTCTCCGGCATGGGGAAGGTCTCCGGCATCCTGCAGGATCCTGTGACTGTTCTCAGCAACCGTACGCATCAGGGTGTTGAGGGTTCTCCGTTCATCTCCCGTGAGGCCGGTGCAGATCCGTTCTTCCCACTCGTGGTCGATGGCATCCAGGAGCGGTGCGACCCCCTCACCCTTTTCCGTGAGGAAGAGCCGGACGGCCCGTCGGTTACCGGGGTCGGTAATCCGCCGGATATACCCGGCATCCTCGAGTTTCCTGACTGCCCGGGCGATCGTGCCCTTGTCGAGATGGTAGTGCCGTACGAGAGTATCCTGCATGATGTTCTGCACTCTGGAGAGCAGTACCAGGACCGGGAACTGGCCGGCAGAGAGGCCCAGCGGGCGAAGACGGTCGTTGAGAAAGACGAACCGGCCGCGGCTCGTGAGGGATACCCCTGCTCCGAAGGGGATCGCTCCACAGATAGGAGATTTCATGTGCACCAGTAAAGGTGGAAGGCCCGGGGAATAAATGTTGTCAATGCAACAATCAACGGGAAGGTTACAAACCACTATAGCCTTTTTACTTCTCAAAGAGAACGGGATACTACAGATGGACAAGATCCCGCTTGAGGAGCCGGGCGAGGAATCGGCGATCCGTTTCCGGGACTGCTTCTCCGTGCGCTACATCCAGTCCGCAGCCCTCCTCTGCCGGCTCGGGTTTGTGATTGAGCAGGAGTACCGCGAGGCAGGAGAGGTCCCGGCCGATCCCGGACTCCGTCATGAAGTCTTCATCCTGAACTCGGTCCTCTCCTCCGTTGCTTTTCTTGAGTCCACCATCAACGAGTTCTATGCCGATGCCGCTGATGAAGCCTACATCTTCGCTGATGAAAAGCACGAAGTGCTCCTGAAACTGATCCGTGAAAAGTGGAAGAATGCAAAGAATTTCGATCGTGCGCCGGTACTCACCAGATACCAGAAGATCCTTACGATTGCCGGGAAACCCGTTTTCGATGAGGGGGACCCGGCATTTGCAAATATCCGGCATCTCATCGAAATCCGGAACTACCTCATGCACTATAAGCGGGAGTGGGTGGTTGTGCGCGATGGCCGGGCTCCAGCTGGCAGCGAAGAGACAATCACAGACAAATTTGAGAAAATCCTGCGGAAAAAATTCGCCACCAATCCGCTTGCTGCACGGAACGTGCCGTTCTTCCCGGACAAGTGTCTTGGCCACGGGTGCGCGGAATGGGCTCTTATAAACAGCATCATCTTCACGGACGAGTTCTTCCGCAGGCTCGGGCTGCCGGTTCCGTATGACGGGATCCGGGATGAGCTGGGGACGAGATAGGGTATCTGTTGATATCCTCCGGTCAATCCATTGGATGATCATCGTCACTCTTGTATCTGGTTTTCCGATGCGCTACGCATAAAACGCCTTGTCGGGTTTTACGAAAAAAAAGTTGCTCTGGAGAAATCCTACGTACAATCCTGACGCTCTTGGGGGCTTCGCCCCCGCCGGTGTGGCATCCCCGAATTGCGATAACGCCGTATTACCGGGTCAGTTTTGAATATAGGACAGTACAGATAATTCCACGGCATCGCATGCGCCCCGCCCCCAACGGGGGCAGGCTGGCGCAAGGGGGGCGATTTAATCACTTTACAATGATTTCCCATGAAAATTGAGAAATGAGAATCAATCACTCATCCCTAACCGGAAAATTTCCTTATCACAATCCCTGATAATAATCTCCGAAGCTTTAGA
>DAPW01000010.1 GCA_002502245.1 Methanoregula sp. UBA154 | reverse complement strand
ATGCGGGAGGTCATGAAGCAGGTCCGGATGGTTGAACAGAGCCGGGCCGGCACCTGAGGGATTCGGGCGCCATCACCGTCTCAGCTGCGTGAGCGGGTCCTCCCCCGGTTCAGGGACGCGGATCCCTGTTGTCTCACGGAACCATGCCGTCACCAGCCCCCGGTGGCAGTGCACCCGCTCCTTCCCGGAGCAGCACATGAGGATTTCATGGCCCACCCGGACCATGCCAGGATCGCGGAGCCCCCTGATAGCGGCAGGGACCCGGATTCCCGGCTAAAAAAAAGAGCATGCCCGCCTACCGGCGTTTCCCCGGACCCTTCTTCGCAGGCGCATTCTTTGCCGACGGGTGTTTGGCAAGCTGGTTCCGGCCGGGCGGGGACCGTTTCCGTTCGGCAGGGGTCCGTTCCGGTGCCGGCAGGAGCGTGTGGGAAGCCCTTCCTGCGGCCGGGGCCGGGCGGTCCCGGGGAACTGGTTTTCCGGTTGCTGCTGCCACGGTAACCGGCCGGGGTTGCACCGGAGGCCGCGATGCCGGGGCTGCCGCCGGCGCCGGGGTTGTCGGGCGGGGGTTTTTTCCGGGGCTCCGTGCTTCCTTCACGGCAATTCCCAGCCGGGACTTGTGCCTGCTCAGGTACTGGAGCACCTTTAAGAACCGGGCGGCTTCCTCCCTCACATAGTGCTCAATCCGGCCATATTCCTTCTTGTCATACCATTTCTCCATGTGCCGGTCCTCGCCTTTTTTTAACGTGAAGGCATCGAGGTTCGCCCCCGCAAACCGCCCGTTGTTCAGGAGGACGATGATCGGCCGGAGATCGAAGCGGGGCCGCTGGTAGTAGAGCTCGTGGCTGGACGGAGGCACAAGACCGTATTTCCGGAACAGTGCGACGAGCATCTCAAAGGCATAATCGAGGTTCAGCCCCACCGGGATAAACTGCGTGACCGGAGTACCCGGCCGGAAGAACTGGTTGTAGAAGGTGGTCACGATCTCCTGTTCCGGGTGCTCCCATTCCCGGAGGATAACGAGCGCATCCAGCGGTTCGCCCGTTGTCAGGTCGATCTTCTGGTACTGGAGGGTGACGAGTCTGTCCGTAGCAGGATCGGATCGCTCCCCGCTCTTGATCCCGTCTATGGAAAAATAATATGCCGGCATGATTGTATCATTACGGGAGTCTGGGGAAATTCTTTTCTGTGGTTCCGGGTACCGTTCCCCGCCCGATACCGGCACGGGGGCCGGCGTGCAGGCCGTCAGAAGGGAAGGTGCCTTACGGATTCCTGCCCCAGTTCTGGGACCGTGATCCCCCGGGTCTCAAAGAACCATGCCGCAACCAGCCCCCGGTGGCAGTGCGCCCGCTCCTTCTCGAAGCAGCACAGGAGGATATCATGCCCTGCCCCGTCCACGCAAAGGTCCCGGAGCACCGCATCCGGGTCGAGCACGGACAGCACCTCTTCCCGGTAGCGGCGCCGGTACTCATCCCAGTCGTGTATTTTCAGCAGCTCTGGTGGCGGTGCAAGGGGCAGGTAGCGGGCGCCGGTGTACCACTTCGGCGGGAAGCGGGCGATCGAGACCGCGCCGGGTTCCTTTGCACTCTTTGCGAAATAGCTGGTCTTGAGCATCTCTCGTGGAGGATTGACGTATGGATTATTAAGGACCGTGTCCGGTCCCCCAAGCTGTTGCAGTCATCTCCCGTCAGTGACCGGAGGGCAGTGGCCGGAAGGTTGTCCCGATATCAGGCTTTTTAAGGCAGGAGGCAGTAATTGCGATCGGTAACGAGGGATAACTCATGCCAAAAAAACTGATGGACTACTTCAACAAGGCACCGAGGCTCGGGACGCTGAGCACCGCCTCCAAGACAGGGAACGTCGATTCCGCCGTCCTCGGTTCGCCCCGGATGACCGATGAGAAGACCGTGGTCATGGGCCTTGGGCAGAACCGGACCCTGCAGAACCTCCAGGAGAACCCCCACGCGGTCTTTCTGATCATGGAACCCGGCACGGCACTCCCGGACTGGAAGGGGGTCCGCGTGTACCTGAAAGTGAAGGCGCTAGCCGTGGGAGGCCCCGCGCTTGACGCGTACCGGAAGCAGATCGCACAGGCCCTTGGTCCGGATGCGGCAAAGATGGTCCATGCCGCCGTCACCTTCGATGTGACCGAGGTCCGGCCGCTCGTTGACATGGGCCAGGACTGGCAGAAGTCGGTCTGACCGGGGATCAATTTTTTTTTCTGGTTTCTCCCCCTGGCTGATGACGAGCGGATGCGATCGAAGGATCCGGCGGGGCTTCCCGGACTTCACCCGGACGGGTATTTTGCGTATCATCCCCTCTTTGCACACGCCGCAGTCATGGGGCATCTCACCGATACTTTTTCCGGGAAGGGGCCATCCGTACTGCCTGCAACAGCAGCGGCAGGGAAGGTGACCCCCTGCAGGACTATTTTTCCCTGCCGTATCACCGGCCGGAACATCTGAGAAATATTTGCATGGCAGACCTGTACCATGACTTTGTTCGGCAAATCAGGTGTGCAAATCATTAAAGGCTGCTCCGAAAGAGTCTGGTTCAGCCACAGGAGTGGCAAGGAAGGGAACCATCATGGATATTCAGGACTTAAAACAGGAACGCGAGTATGTGGAACTTGGGAATCTCCTTCACAGCCAGGGGGAGTACCAGAAGGCCATTGCTGCCTACAACAATGCACTCAGGATCGATCCGGCGGATGCAGATGCGTTATTTAACAAGGGCGAGACCCTGGCACTAATCGGGAACCATGCCGAAGCGCAGAAACTCTTTGATACAGCAATCGCCATGTATGCCGGCAAGATCTAAAATCCCAACTCTTTTCACCAGAATCGTCTTAAAGACCGGATGCTCACCAGGGCACGAATCTGCTGGTTTTATTCCTGCGCCGGCCCGGGCAGATCACTACGCCATACCAGTCTTCTTTCTCCGGACTGACAACCGCCCGCATCGCCGGGTCGCCGCCGCCACGTTCAGGTGCAGCCGCAGGCCACCTCCCGGCATTTCCTCGAATATTTTTAACAGGTATGCCCGGTACCTGAAAAGCAGTTCATAGGCTCTTTTCAGGGATACACAACCAGATCCGGCAGCCCATGGACCCGAGTGAAAACTGCCCTTAGAGAATAAAGAATACAATGAAAAATATGAGAAATGAACGGGGGATTATGCTCTCCTTCCGCTGGATTTCTTTGCATCGGTCTTTGCTGCTCCGGGAGTTGTCTTTGAAACGGGGGCAACTACCTTTTTTTTCTTATTTGACGTGGTTATCACTTCCTTTTCAGTGTTTTTCGTTTATGGTGGTTTTTTGCCACTCATTCATATTCTTTTGGTACCGGGATATACGCTTTGTCCATGTGCGGGAATTTCAGCGATTTAAAAGGGGTATTTTTGTGGACCGGGGGCGGAAAACGCACCGGGGGATTTGAGGACGGGGGCCCGGAGCACAAGGGGGATGAGTGGAATGGTATGGTTGAGGATGGTACGTTTTCGGGATAATATCCAGCAGTATAAGCAGTTCCGGCACAATTTTCAATCAGAGTCTGATTGATCCGAATCCGGTTTTCAATCAGGTTTACGATCGCGATGAAAAATTTTCAATCAAGGTTTGATGAAAAAATTTCAATCAAAGTCTGCCTGAAAATTTTCAATCAGGGTGTGGCTGCAAAAAGTTAAATACATGTACCTGAACTCCCGGAACCGCTTCACGACGGAAGATGGCGCGGGTGCACCAGTTTTCAATCAGGGTCTGTCTGGAATTTTTTAATCAAGGTCTGCTGAAAAAATTTCAGGCAAGGTCTGGTTGAAAATTTTTAATCAGGGTTTGATTGATTTGTGAAAGGTTTTCAGGCAGGGTCGTGATCGCGATTGAAAAATCTTTAGCAGGGTCTGGCAGGATCTCGGCCTGTTCGAGGATTGTCACAACTGCCCTGGGCAGCTTGTCCGGGGGATAGTTGTATTTGGTCAGGATACGCTTGACCATCACCCGCATTTTTGCCCTGACGCTCTCCTTGACCGTCCAGTCAATGGTAGCATTTTTCCGGATCTGGTCTACCAGCTCAACCCCGGAGGAACAATTCAGGTACCTCCCAACAGGGCGCAAATAAAACCCGGCCAGCCTGTCCGGCTTCAATATAATCCCGGATTTTCCGAAAATCCGTTTCATAATAAAAGGCCATAGTCTGGGCCGTATCATGGTTTTGTGTCAAAGGGCCCCGATGACCCGACCGCGGGAGCGGACCACTCCCGCACCAGCGAATCATGGGAAGGACGGCGGAGCCGGCTTCCAAGAAATTCCGGAAAGGCAGGAGATCCGGAGGATCTCCAGATTCACAAAAAAACAAGGAGAAAAAACATGGCAGACTTTACAACCAGTAATACCACAAAGAGCGCGGTCCGGAAACTCGCAGACCCGCTCGCAGATGTGACTGCCTTTGACAACATTGTCCAGGGCGTCATCACGAACAACCCCTTCCAGTGCGTTGCCTACAATGCACAGGGAGTGAACCACCCGCCGGTAGAACAGAGCAGGGCCGGGTATACCGCACGGGTCGTGTACCAGGATGCACTTGCAAAAACCATTGCACTGATCACCATCAGGGCACCGACCATTGCATCCTTCACGAGCGTCGCAAACCAGATCATCGCCGACACCGCGATCGCAACCGCACTGGGCGGGACACCGGTCCGTGACCTGGCGAACGAGAAGTACGCGTCCACGCTCCGCTGCCACGATGCCAATGGCGAGATCTACTTCGTGAACTTCAGCCGGGAACAGGTGACCCTCACCTCGTACTCTGACGAGGCCATCCGGAGCAGGGTCGAGACCTGGGCAGACACCGTAACGGCGTTAGCCTGATGGGACAATCCGGGGAGGAGGAGCCAACACTCCTCTTTTCCCGGTATTTCCTCAACTGAGGTGGATCAAATGAGACATTTCACAGCATACTCAGGAGGCCGCTCTCATGCCTGACCTCACCTCGCTCCGCGCCCTCAGGTGGGGCATGCTCCATGCCATCGGCATGTTCGGCGTGGAGCGCCTGACCGACGAGGAGAAGATCGACGGGGCAGAACGGCGGGCCTGGTTCAGCGTCGGGGAGGTGACCATGGCGAGTATCCTTGCCGGGAGCATCGCCGTCCCGGCCGGGTGCTGGTTCGCCGGCATCACCGGCCTCCCGCTCGCGGTGATCGGCGGGGCGGTCATCTTCCTGCCGCTCTTCGTCTTCCTTCCCCGGCTCATCCGCTCCGCCATGAAGGCGGACACGGACGCCGTGCTGGACGCATTCGGGAAGAACGGGCAGGTGCAGAAGGTCTTCTGGACCTTCTTTCTCGCTACCGCCGGCCTCGTGCTGGCGCAGGTGGTGGACCCGGCAGCCGCCGGGGAGATCGTCGGGATGCTCGCGGGGATCGTCCCGTAACGGGATACAGGGATCATATCCCCGCAATTTTTCTGGCTGTACTGACGTCAGGTCCGGAAGGTCACTGATAGAATGACGTCGGGATCAGGGTTGCATTCCCGCACGGGACATACTCCTGGCGGATCCCGTCATAGCCTTCGCCCCGGAGGAACGCCTCGCGGGCAAGGCGGGCGGTGGTCATTTCCCGCGCAAATCCTGCCGACGTGGGGTCTTCGTTGGTAGACTTCAGGACATAATACCGGAAGTTCTGGGCACAGTTGCTGAACGGAAGCGGCGTGTTCTTCATGCACGTGGCGAATGCCAGGTGGGTGGAGACGTTGGTGATGACCGGCGTGTCCTGGTAACAGGCTTCTGCGGCATCGACAAAGATACGGTCTAAAGCCGTCGCATTGGGCACCACTTCCGTGGGGGTCGGGGTCGGGAGAACCGTCATGGTGGTGGCGGGGGTCTGGACGGTCGTGGCAGGGGTCGTTGTTGCGGGTACTGCGGCCGGCCTGCTGGTACATCCGGCTACGATGAGCAGGAATACGAGGGCTGCGACCGCGAGTGCCGTGCTGTATCTCGCTTGTTTTTTCATGATAATCCGGTGCTGATTTTGGGAGAGCGGGGATTTATAATAGTTGGATGGTTCAATAATCACCCGTCTCGCCCGACCGGGCCGGGGAACCGGTGAACGGCCGCCCCTCCGGCAGGGACCGGGAAATCATGCGGTCGACATGGTGATATACCATGGCGCGTCTGCCGCGATATCAAAATGGTAGTCCCCTGCCTTCAGCCAGACGGTTTTCGTGCCGGTGGGGGGCAGGCGCTCGATCTCGTTCCCCCGGGCGTCCTGTAAACTCACGAGAAACGTGCCCGCCCCCGGATCCATGCGGAATTCCCAGGTTGCGTCGAAGTCGGTCGTGAAGGTGAAATCTTCATAATCACCTGTACCATGGAAGAAATATGTTTTTGCAGCGGGATGAGCGGGTGCCGGCGTTTCCAGGGTTGGCCATACCTGCGTTGTGGTAATTGGGGCAGTTGTCGCGAGTGGTGCCGGGCTCGTGATCCGAGGGAACGTCACCACGGGTATCGGGGTTGGTGTTGCCGCCGTTGCCAGTGTCTCCGTTGCCGGCCAGACATATGTTGCGATAACCGGAGCGGTTGTCGACGGGGTCGGGATCGCGGGAAATGTCACGACGGGTAACGGGGTCGGTGTTGCCACCGGTGCCGGCGGGGAACCCGTGCACCCGGCCAGGCTCACAACACCGAGGAGCAGGATCGTGAACAGAACCGCACAATTCGATCGCATAGTTCCACACATCAGTGCCTGATGCAATAATCCTTGTCCTCCGGAGCGGACACCGTCACCCGCCGCTCTTTTTGTTATCCTTCCGCCTCCTCCGGAGGATCCCCGGCAGGACGGACTGCTTCCTCCACGAGCACGGACATCCCGAGGAATTCCCCGTACCGGTGTGCCGCAACGGCGAGTGCATCCTTCTCTGCACCGGTCAGCGGCGAGAACGGCGCTGGTACGATCCTGACCGTGCCGTTCCTGACGATGCGTCTCCAGGTCCCGGCAACGCGACCGCTGCTCAGTATCGTGGGGCTCAGCATGCCGTTTTTCAGCACCCTTCTCCGGAGCGTTGGGTCCTCCGGCAGGGCGCAGCGTTCCCGGTACCCGAGGATGTACTCGTCAAATCCCGGCAGCAGGTGCACGGTGGCTGCCGGGGGCTCCTCTGCCCGGGCGGGACGGGGCAGAAACCAGGTCCGGCCGTCCACGGTTTTGCGGCTCAGGTGCGGGCCGGCCGCACCGAGGCCTGCCCGGGCCTCGTCCACCGGCAGCCCGGACCAGGCAGCAAAATCCCGGAGCGTGGCCGGGGCGTGGCTTGCGATATAGCGCCGGGCCAGTTCTGCCAGCGCCGCTTCATGCCCGAACGCGTTCCCTTCCGGCAGGGACGAACAGGAGAAGAACACGGGGTTGGTTCCCTGCGGTGCGCCCTGGCAGATGATGCCGTCGAGCGAGGCCCGCTGCAGCAGGTAGGGTGCCCGCTGCCCCCCGGCCGGGATCCCGTGCTGTTCCAGGATGGCGACCAGCCCGGTCCGGCTGAGGTGCTGCCCGCCCTCAACGGCTTCTCTGATCACCGCATTGCTGCGGGCAAACGTCTCCTCATCCAGCGCGAGCTCGCGGTACCGGCGCCGGTTCCCGGCAATGATGCCGGGTGCCAGGAGTGCAAGCATCCAGCGGAGATCCCGGGCAGTGACCAGGTGCAGGGTACCCCGCAGGAGCCAGGTCCGGACAAGGGTTCGTCCGGCCACCGCCTGCCCGATACCGGCTGCCGTACTGCCGGGCAGGCGGAGACCAACAGACCAGAGCGCCCCGGCATAGTCCTGTGCCTGGATGGCGCCCAGCCATGCCACCACCGCGCCGGGTGCAGGGCACCGGGAACGGGTAATCTGCTGGCCCGCGAGCCGCAGCCGGAGGATCGTTTCGGGAGTCATGCCGGCAGGGGTCAGCGGGTCGCGGGTCATCGGGATACAAGCTTCCTGTGTCTTGTCCGGGAGCGGAATGAGAACAATCCGCGGTTACCGCCGGTCATGCGCAGGCAGCCGGCCTGAGAGCGGCCGGGGCGATCGCCGGCCCGCCCGCGGGATCGTCTCGTGAACGCCGGACGGGACCCCGTGCCGCGATTTTTTCCGGTGTCCCGCGGTTCCCGCTTCGTTCTCCGCAACCCGTGCCTTCACGATCTTTTCCACGAGCGCTGCGGGGAGCGGCTGTTCGGCGGAGAAGTGGAGGGTGGTGGTAGAGGTGCGAAATGGCGCAAGTTCGTCCCGGAACTGTTCCAGGACTTCCTTGCTCACGCCATAGAACCCGAGGTGGTTCCTGAACGCGGCAAAGAAGACCAGGGGCCCGTGGTACAGGTATCCCGGCATGCGGTAACTGATACGTTCTTCCGCCATCGGGGCAGCGGCTCTGATGGTCCTGCGCAGCGCTTCGAGCACAGCCCGCTCCTTCTCCGGCACCAACGCGAGGTACGCGTCGACATCCTGGGCCGGGACCGTCTTCGTTCCTTCCTCCATGACCGGCTCCTGCTGGTACATCATGGATCGGGGCGGGGGAATTTATATGCTTGGAACGGATCATCAGTTGTCATCCTGAGGTGACTCAACCCTGCTGACCAGCCATAACCTCCTGCTCCGGTACTGGCACGATGCCCGCTGTGACCGCGCAAACGTGCGGGTCTGGTATACCGACCGGGGAGCACCCGGTGACTGTGCTGCCGCGGGCGGCCCCGATATCAGCCTGGAACCGTATTACATGACGATCCGGACCGGTGACGGGGAGAAACCCGTACCCTACCATCGGATCCTGCTCATCACGTATGACGGTGCGGTGGTGTTTGAGAACCGGAAGGTCCGGGGGCTTGCCGGCCGGATCCCTGACGGGACACCGGATCAGGGCAGGTAAGTACCGTTTCCCGCGGGAATTGCGATCAGGGCCGCAGGCCGCAGCAGGTTCCCGTCAGGTTTTTTATACTACCTGCGCTATACCCGCTCTTCATCTGCTGCACGGGGGCATCCTTCCGGATGATCTCCCGCTACACCGGGAACAGCAGGGAGCGAAACTCATATGCCTGTGACTGACAACCTGCAGGAAACGGCCGGCAGCGCCGCCGGTAATTCCCCTGCCGTCTCCGGTGGTGCATCAGCCACCGGCATGACCGGTGCCGGGAGAGTTCCGGATGAAGTAAAGCTGGGGCTCCTCATCCTCTTCATCGTTACCGTGGCGATCATCGCGTTCTGGCCGCTCATGACGGTTTTTGTCTGGGCGGCCGCTATTGCGGTCGTGCTGCTCCCGCTGCATAAACGGCTCTGCCGTATCGTTGCGCCCACGGTGTCGGCAACGTTCATCACCCTCTGGGTGCTCCTCATCATCCTGCTGATAACGTCGTTTGCCGTGAGCATGATGATAGGCAATGTGGAGAATATCGGCACCATGGCCAAGGCCATGGTAACCGGCCTGGACCGAACCGTTTTTGCCGGGTTCGTGCCGTCCTTCACCGAGCAGGAGCTGCTGCATTTCGACGAGACCCTCACGGACCTGATCGTAGAAGTGATCCTGAGCCTGACCGGTGATATCCTGCAGACGCTGCTTTCGATCATCATCTTTTTCCTCACGCTGTCGATGCTGCTGTACTATGGTGAGGCCATCTGGGGCACCACAATTGGCGCCATTTCCCCGAGACTTCGGGACCCGGTGAACCGGTTGGCAGAAATCTCCGAGAACACGATCTATGCCCTTATCATCGTCCAGATCTCGGCTGCCATCATCTCGTTCATCCTTGCGATCCCGTTCTTCACCCTGCTCGGCAGGGGGGAGGTGCTCCTGTTCTCGACCATGATCGGGTTTGCCATGCTCATCCCCCTCATCGGTGCCCAGGCGATGATCCTTATCCTTGCGCTCTACTTTTTGAGCACCGGCGACTCCGGCGCCGCAGTCCTCATGCTGCTGGTCGGATACCCCCTGCTGAGCGGGTGGATCGATTTCTTTTACCGCCCGGTGATGATGGGGAGGCGGGTCTCGGTCCATCCGGTCATCATGATGATTGGGATTTTTGCCGGCGTGCCGTTCATGGGCATCGTGGGTTTCATCCTCGGCCCGGTGCTCATCGCGCTCGTCGTGACCGGCGCAAAAATTCTCTCGCAGGAGTACAGCGGATCCGGGCCCGTGCCTCCCTGAACCTGTCAGCCGGAGTTGCCGGGCAGAAAGCGTGGACTACAGCAGCCCGTGCCTTCCCGCGGTGATCAGGTGGCCGCACCGGCCCCCCTGCCAGCAGGGACAGACCGATTCAACACAGGAAACGAGGGCAAGACTCTTTCCCGGGTGTTTTATCAGCTGTCCGGTTGTGTTCTCCCGACCACCGGGATCCTGTCTCCGGTCCCTCACCGGGCATTCTTCACCTCCATGGCCACACGCGCCTTGCACCGCGGGCACTGGACCTTCACCGGCCGTGCTGGCCGGTTCAGGCTGGCCAGCCGGATCCCCATGTAGGTCCACGCGTGACTGCAGCGGTGGCAGGTGAGACGGCAGCTCGTGTACTGGCTCTGCATGATCTCCCGTTTACCAGCCCGGGGTATCAAGACAGTGCGGGCGAACCGTGAAAGTGGAGGGAAAGAATCTCACGCGGGTCCGTGAGGCCACACGCCCCGGGCAGGTGGATGAGGGTATTCCCGGGGCGTTTTGGGACTGAGACTGGATATACGGTGTTCACGCCGCATTACCCCTCCTGATCGTGAAGCGGGGGTATGACCTGAGACGTCAGCGGTCCGTACCGGGATACGTACCGGTAAAAATACCATCACATCCGCTGTGGCATGGTCCGCCTGTGCAGGTACATCGTGCCGGCCGTGAACACTATCGTGAAGAGGGCAAGCGCAGCCAGGTCGGTCCCCACGGAAAAAAAGTGCGTGCCGGTGAACGAGTACCGGACAAGATCGGTGAAATACGTGAGCGGGGAGCAGGCCGAGAGCACGAGGCCCCATGCCGGCATCTGCTCCAGCGGGAGGAAGATGCCGGAGATGAAGACGAGCGGGAACTTGATCAGCGATGAGAGCATCATGATGTTCGACGGCACGTTCGTGGGGGGCACGGCAAGCAGCATGCCGATGGCCGAGAAGCAGCACGCGGCAAGGAGGATGGCGAAAAGGAGCGTGACGCCGTGCACGAGGGAAAGCCCGAGCACCAGCCCGATGAGGACGGTGAGGATCGTTATCCCGATCCCGAAGAGCGTGGAGGCGATCATGTCACCGAAGACGATCGCCTCGACCGTGACCGGGCAGGAGGCAAGCCGTTCAAGCGTCCTGGCCGAGCCCTCCCACGGGAAGATCGCGGGAGAGACCGCCGTGGCCGTAAAAAAGAGCGTCATCCCGACCAGCCCGGATATGAGAAACGAGAGGGGGAGCTGCCGGCTGCCCATGAGGAAGGCGAGGAACATGAAGAGCGGCATGAAGACCCCGAAGATGAGCACGGGGCCCTTGATGTAATAGATCCGGATGTCCTTTTTGGCGATCGCCCATGACCGCCGCAGCTGTTCGGAGAGAGCGGCCGGGTTCACGGGCGTGCCTCCCGGGTCAGCCGGAGGAACGCGTCATCGAGCGACTGGGTGAGCGTGTGCAGCGTGACGATCGCCGCACCGTTCTCCCGGCTGAATTCCACGAGCGAACGGATAACAGTGTCGCGGTTCTCTGCTGTAATCTGCCACTTGTCGCCGGTCCGGTTCAGGCCGGTCACGCCGGCAAGCCCGGCAAGGGCATCGCCGGGCACCTCGCGGTCAAAACTCACCTCAATCGTGTGCACCCGCTCGATCGCCGCCTTGAGTTTCTCCGGCGCATCGATCGCTGCGATCTTCCCGGCCCGGATGATGCCCACCCGGTGGCAGAGGCGGTTGGCCTCCTCCATGTTGTGCGTGGTGAGGAAGATCGTGGTCCCTCCCCGGTTCAGGTCACGGAGCAGGGAGAGGATCATCCGGGTACTCTCAACATCGAGGCCGCTCGTGGGTTCATCGAGGAAGAGGAGTTCCGGCTCGTGGATCAGCGCCATTGCGAGGATGAGCCGCTGTTTCATGCCCTTGGAGTATGCCTGCACCTTCTGGTCTTTCCGTTCAGCGAGTCCCACCATGCCGAGCAGTTCGGAGGAACGCTGCGCTGCCCGGGCACGGGGGAGCCCGTACAGCTCGCCCATGAGCATCAGGTTCTGCCAAGCGGTGAGGTCCGTATACGCATTCGAGGTCTCGGGCACGACCCCGAAGCGCTGCTTTGCCTGCACCGGCTCGGAGCGGATATCATGGCCGAGAATGGTGGCGCTCCCGGCATCGGGAGGGATGACCCCGGTCAGCATCCGGGTGGTGGTGGTCTTGCCTGCCCCGTTCGGGCCGAGGAAGCCGAAGATCTCACCCTGCCGGACCTCGAACGAGACATGGTCAACGGCAGTGCTCCTGCCAAACACTTTCGTCAGGTCCAGCGCCCGGATGATCGCGGTCATGGGGATCTCATCACACGTCCTCGCGGATGCCGAGGAGGACCATCCGCCGGTCACACCGTATCCCCCGGTTCTCGTCCTTTGCCACGGAGACAAGGTGCCGGGGGCTGACCGGGTGCTCAACGGCACCCGATGTGATGACGCCTGCTCCCTGCATGACAACGAACACCACGGCATACGGTTCCGGATGGGGCGGGATCACCTGCCCGCTCTCAAGGCAGACGAGGACGATGTCCGGGCCTGCGGTCTTCATCAGGTCTTTTTTGACCGGGCCTGAGACGGAAAATTCTGCCAGTTCGCACAGATCCATTCTTGTCACCAGACTGCTTTACCAGGATAATCCACGGCATACATGAAATATCCTCACGGTACCCTGCGGGAGTGCCGGTACGCTCGCGGGTGTACCGGAACACCCATGCCCGCATTCCCTTCCTGCCCCGTCACCTAAACAACGCCAAGAAGCATCGCTGCCCCGAGCGCAACCATGACAATTCCCATGAGAATGCGCACCCAGCGCCGGCTCCCGGTCCGGAACGCTTCCATCCGTTCCGGTGTCCCGCCCCAGTACATGACCAGAAGGATCAGGATAAGCGGGAGCACGAAGATCAGGTTGTAGAGCAGCAGGTACGGGATCCCCTCCATCAGGGTCATCCGGTCGCCGATGAGCCCGAGGATCGCCAGGTACACCCCCCCGGTGCAGGGCAGTTCCACCATGCTGACGAGCGCCCCGAGCACAATGGCGGACGGGACCGATGCCTTTTTCACGTACCGGTCGATCGCATCCTTCTGCGAGACGGGGATCGCAAGCGTGAAGATCTCGCGCCTGAGGAGGACTTCGATGATGTTGATAAGCCCTGCAAGGATGGCGATTATGGCAGCAAACGTGAAAACAATCCCGGTCAGTCCCAGCTGCTGGACAACGGTGAGGAGCCCAAGCCCGGCAATGAAATACACGACAAAGACCGTGGCGATGTACGTGACGCCGACCATGAGGATCCGCCGCCGCTCCCCCAGCGATGTCAGGTACGAGAGCAGGAAGATCAGGACGGCGAAGGCGCACGGGTTGATGCTGTCGATGGCCCCTGCCACGACAATGGCAGGGATGGTCAGGCCATCGGGTTGTCCAGTCTGGTTCCCCTCTGGCGGGGAGATATCCTGCGGGAGGCTGTTGTTGACGGAATAGGCAGCAGGACAGATCGTCGGGTTGTTCGTATACCAGATGATCCGTTCCTCAAGGTTTGTCTTCACCGCTGTTTCGCCGACCAGTGCCCGGTCCCCGATGAAGACCGTGGGGATGCCAGTCGCGGTTACCCCATACCGCTGGTTGAATTCATGGAACATCGCCTGGTGGGTTGTATTGAAATAGATATCATAGGCCCTGAGCTGCACCTGCGGGTACTTTTCCACCAGCGCATCGATGACCGGTTTTGTCCGTTCACAGTGCGGGCATCCGAGCCCGTAGAAGAAGTAGACGCAGATCGACTGATCTGTTCCCATGGTCCCGGCACCCACCTCATCCTCCGGACAGGGGACAAGCGGAGCGCAGGACTCCTCGGCGAGTGCGGGAGAACAGAGGAGGAGCAGGAAGAGGCAGCAGGCTATGATCGGGAAGAACCCGGCCTTCGCACGCGATCGATGCGTACCGGGTTTCCGCACTCTTCCGGCCGGGCATGCCGGAGACTGCAGGGTGCCTGGTACCGGGGGGCATAGGGCAGATCTCCTTCCGGGTGCCGGACGCGCTGTCCGGGTTTCTGTGCAAAACATCTGTTTCATGGTTGGCTCTCGGAAGACATGAGGCAGGCCCGTCAATCCGGCTGGTTCAAAATTAGGTGAACCGCCAAACTATTTAATATACCCCGGCCCCTCGAATTGTCATCCGGGAGCCTGAAACAATGGTATCGATAGAAGCGATCCGGAACGGTGACCTCGCGGATAACAGAGACCCCGGCCTGCGCGAATCGACCACCGGGTTTCCGGCCACTGAACTACCGGCACCTGTCTCTCATCGGGAATCCCTGAGCCGGAACGCCCGCTCTCCCTCCCGGGCAACCATGCACGTGCCGCATATAAAAAAACAGCCCGGCAGGGTGCGGGAAGACGGATCCTCTGCATCGTATTGAGCATTGCCGGCACCATCTCCATTCTTTATCAGGGTGCACGATGGAATGGATCACTACTGATGCCCGATCATGACCATCTGCCGCAATCCGGCACCAGGGATCTGCACCGTGACGATACGGTGCTGGTCAGCCAGGCGCTCATCCTTACCTTCGCGTTTTTTGTCATCGAGGCGCTGGGGGGATACCTTGCCGGCTCGCTCTCGCTTTTTTCCGATGCCACCCATATGCTGCGGGATCTTTCAGCACTCCTGCTCACCTTCGGGGCACTCCGTCTCGCACGAAAACCTCCTTCTGCAGAGCGGACGTTCGGCTATCACCGCGTCGAGACCGGGGCTGCGTTTGTCAACGCCGTGCTTCTCATCATAGCCGGTCTCTGGATTCTTGCTGAAGCATTCCAGCGGTTCTCTTCCCCCACAGCCGTACAGGCTTCCGTCATGCTCCCGATTGCAGTTGCCGGGCTCATCATCAACCTGTATATTGCCTTCCGGCTGCACGGGAGCCATGACCTCTCGGTCCGGAGCGCCTACCTCCATGTACTGACCGACACGCTCTCCTCTGGTGCAGTCATTGCTGCCGGCCTGTGGATCATCGTGAGCGGGGATATGCGGGTAGACCCGGCCGTTTCCGCACTGATCTCGGTCTTCATCATCGCTTCGGCACTCCCCCTCCTCCGGGAGAGCGGCGCGATCCTCCTCCAGTTTGCCCCGCGCGATGTCAGCCTCCCCGCGCTGGTTGCCGACATTGAATCGGTACCGGGGGTGCAGGGTGTCCACAACGTGCATCTCTGGAGTCTCTGCTCGCACACGAACGTGCTCGATGCCCACATCTACACGTGTAACGACCGGGTTGCGGACCAGGAGATCGTCAAACAGGAGATCAAGCGGCGGCTGGAGAAGTACCATGTCTGGCATTCCACCCTTGAGTTTGAATGCAGCGAATGCACAGACTGTGCGCTTGTGCTTCCGGTAAAAAACGGGGAAGCACGCGGATAATCTGCCACGGATGGCCGCCGGGACGGGTTCGGGAGAGCGCGTCCGGTCGATGTTTTCCCCGGCAGGGACACGGTTGTGTCCGTCAGATAAAAAGATGAGTTGTTCCGATCAGACCCCGGTCCCGTTCCGGATGGCGTGATCCCTGCAGAGGTCCCTGCCGCAGGTGGTGCAGACCGCCACGGCATCGGTCTCTGCAGTGTTTTTGCCGCCAGGGCAGGGTAGTTCAGACCGCCTCTTTCCACTGGCAGTAGCAGTGGCGGAAGTCCATCAGTGCAGCCGATGCGCAGTCCTTGCAGATCCGGGCCGGGGCGGCAGGAGTCTCCTTGTGCAGGGCGATGATGTTCGTCATCAGCGTTGCCGTGACCGGTTCGCTCGTCAGCAGGCACGGGTAGTCCGAGAGCCTGAGCATTGCCGATGCCCGGACCGTGATCGCGCAGGCAGGGTAGGCGTACCGCTGCGGGTTCATCAGGACCTCGTTCTTGTGGATGGGGGAGAGATCGACATCGAAGGCCCCGACTTTCGGCTTCAGCATCCCGCGTTCCCCGTTCTGTGCCCGGCGTGCCTTGTCCAGGTGTTTCCAGCCCCGGTAGATCATGTCCATGAAGTCGCAGTTGTGCAGTTCCGCCGCAGCTCCCCGCGTGGGATAGAGCTGGACATAGTTATGCCACCGTTTGGTGAGCAGATCAACGATCATGATCGCGTTGAACCCGTCAAGTTCAAGGAGATATTCGGCAGCGCAGGCCGATGCTCCCGTTGCCAGCGAGAGGATGTCGTACTCGTTTTTGTATTTCGGGATGGCATTTCTGAGGTTTTGCTCCATCACCTCGGTTGCCGCCTCGATGGTTGCCATGATGACGTCGTCCTTGCACATGTTGAAGGTCGACTGGGAAATATGGTGGGCGATATCGCCGACACAGTATGCCGGGACGGTCACGATATTACCAAAGTGCACCCCTTCGTCAACAGCGTCCTTGACCGTGCGTTCCATCTTGTTCCGGTAGCCGGCCATGTATTTCCGGCAGTCGAACGACGACATCCCGGCCGCGTCCATGAGCTGTGCCTGCGTATCGACCGGCCTGTCATAGACATCCTTAAGCATGGCGATCTCTGCCTTGACGGCATCGGCAAGCGTGGCGCCTTTCTCGGTCTCGTGGGCGAATACTTCACCGATACCGTAGGATGTGTTCATGCCCCACGACTTCGAGGCAAGGATCGCCTGCTTGTGGGGGAGCGGAATGTCGACCGTCTGGAGGATCTGGTTGACCACGTTGCTCGTGCTGCCGGGGATGAGGGCAAAATCCACCACACAGGTCGGCCCGTAGAACCCGGCATAGCGGCGGGCCGCCTCACGCCCGATCAATGCCTCGGATTTCCCGATCGCTTTTACGAATGCTTCGATACTTTTCCTGAATGACGGGTCCTCATCATAGAGAATCTCCATGACCACCGGCGTCTGGTAATGCTCAACAAAAGGATCGTCCTCCGGGCGGACGGTCTTTGTCAGCCCTTCAAGGGATTCAAAATGCGCTTTCACCGAATCGGTGTGCAGGGAGAAGACCGCCCTGGACTGGTCCCCCACCGGCTTCATCTTGTTTACCGCATCGAGATACACCTTGGCATCGTCGATGACAAATGCCTGCCCCCGCTTCTTTTTCACCATGCCGACGTCCGCCCGCTGGGCAGCCATCGCCTCGTCAATCATTTTTTTGTACAGTTCCGACATAGTTCCTTCACCTCATGACCCTGCCATACAGGATTTTTATGTCCGCTATCTCCGGTTCCGGTCGATGCTGAGGCATCTCAACCCCGGTCCGCGTGGTGTATTCCCCTCCCCGGGGAGATCGATCGATACGAATGTTCCTGCGAATCGATCCCCCGGGGTATAGTGGATTAATGCACCGAAGCAGTATATAAAAAAGAACGCATTTTTACAAAATTTGAAATATTCCACCATACTTGGATTACACAAGACACCGGAATTTCCCTGAAGGAGCAAGGCTGATAAACCTGTGAGGAGAGTTACAGAACAGACGGGACAGAGTATGTACGATAACCACGGAGCATCGATCCATCTGAAGATTCCGTTCTACCGGCAGCATTATGACTTCACGTGCGGCCCGGCCTCACTGATGATGGCCATGAAGTATCTCGGCGGCGACCTGCGCCTGGGAACGGATCTCGAGATCGATTGCTGGCGGGAAGGAAACCTCGTCGCCGTTATGGGAACCGGCCGGTATGGCCTGGCATATTCTGCAGCGGTCCGCGGATTTTCTGCACGGGCAAGCAGCAATACCGGCGGACTGGATTTTGTGGATACGTTTCATCCGCCCCTCAGCGGACCGGACCTGGCGCTGCTCAGGGACCAGTTTTACGAACGGAGAACGCGGTGCAGGAGACTGGGTGTCCGGGAAAGAACCGGGACAATCACCGCCGAAATCCTCCGCACATCCCTTTTTTCAAACCATGTCCCGCTGATCGTGACAAATTCCCTGTTCTTTACGCGTGAAGACCTGCCGCACTGGGTTGTCGTGACCGGCATCGATGACAGGTTCCTGTACATCAACAATCCCTCTGATGCCAGGCCCCGGAAGAGAAAGATCGGGCTTGACACCCTCCAGGAGGTTGTCGGGTACCGGGGCGCACAGTCGATGGTGGAAGTCTGGAGATAATGTTCCGGCCATCTGGACCGGATGCTTTAGCTCACCCGGGACGGATTGTCTGGTTCTTCGCGGGAAACTGCTTCAGAACGGGAGCATCCCTGGCGCATATACCATGATGATATAATAGACCCCGACAACGATGAAAACCGCCGCCGCCACCCGCCGTATCCAGACTTCGGCGGCACCGATACCGTGCACAACTCCTTTGCACTTCCCGATACCCTGCGCGAGGAGGAACGAGATAACGATGACCGGCAGTCCCGTTGCGATTGCGAAGACGGCAGGGATGATGACCGGGTCTCCTGCCGCAAGCGCGAGCGGGATGAGCATGGCAAAGAAGAGCACGGCAGAGAACGGGCAGAAGGAGAGCGCGAAGATGATGCCGAGGAGGAATGCACCCAGGTATCCCTTCTCTGCAAGTCGTGCCGAAAGGCCGGCCGTGAACCCGGAGAACCAGTCTCCCCCCGGCAGGCGGTCGAGATGAAAGATGTCGAGGAGATACAAACCGCAGAGGACGAGGAACGGCCCGAGCAGCCGTTCGCCGTAGTGCTGGAGGGTGAGGGCAATGAACTGGATGTTCATGCCAAAGAAGACGATGACCGATGCAACCGTGATATACGCCGCCATCCGCCCGAGGGTGTACACGAAGCCGGTGAGGAGCGTGTGCCGGCTGCTGTCAATCTTTTTCGATATGAAGGCAATGGCGGTGATGTTGGTTGCCAGCGGGCAGGGGCTGATGGCGGTCATCAGCCCGATGAAGAACGCGGCGACAAGCGGGACCGGGCTCTCGCCCAGGGTCCCGAGAACCTGCAGGAGATCCATGTCAGGAGAGGTCCCCGGTCAGGCGCTTCGTGATCACTTCTGAAAGATGAGCGGAGTAGGCATCCGGGTCATCGATCAGGTACCAGACGCTGGTCTCCTGCTTCTTGTGGAACCCGTCCGCATCGTATACGCCGATCCAGAGCGAGGACCCGGTCACGCCATACGCTGTTTTCAGGGCAGCGTTCTCGGGCAGATCATAGTTCACGTGCGCAAAAACAAGCTGTCCCGATGCAAGTTCAATTTTAAAATTGTCATTCACCGTCTGCTCCGCGAGGTCACCAACGGTTCTGCAGGAATAGCATTGCTGCGTGCCATGGAAATGGAACACCTCAACCCTCTCGACCGGGCTGTTTGGAGAGCGCGGTGTGGAGGTAGTTGCAGCCACCGGAGAGGATGCACTGGTGCACCCGGCCACGAATCCGCATACAATGATCAGCATTGCAAGAATTATTACCGGGTAAATCCGTTGAAGAGTTGTCATGATCACTCTCGATAAGGCTTTAGAATGCTGGAGATTATAACGGGATGAGGGCAGAGTACCATGTGTAATGACGCTGCAGAGCAGCAAACGCGGTCCCTGTTTTTAATGATCTTTTCCACAAGACCATTCGTTCCGGTCATAAGTATATGGTTGCACCAAACATTTAAAATTATTTTGAATTACCCCCTCTTGTTTCCCCTTTCGGGGAATGAGGACTTGGAGAGATCCGCCTGCTCAACAAAGCCCGGATACATATTGTTCTATAAACCGCGGCAGCCACAACCGCCGGAGGAACTCCCTGCCGAGGACGGCCGGTTGGTCCGGGTAATCTCCTCGCCCGGCATAGTACTGGCATCGCTCCCGCTGAAATACCGGAACGACGCGACAATCTTTTCAAAGTCCTCTTTTTCGGACCGGTTACCGGTATCCGCCACAAAGGCGATGACGCTTGCGTACTTGAGTTCGTTCGCGCTGCTCGTGTGTGCAACGTAAGCCACAGAGGTATTCCCATCGATCGTGGACTCGAAGCGGTCGTACGTGATCTCATTCATCGTCACGGTGGTCTCGGTTGGTGAGGGAGACCAGTTCCGGAACTGGTCGCGGTATGCCGCCTCCGTGCTGCCGGAGGCTGTATAGGTCTTGATATAGAACACGTTATTTTCAACAAGGTCTGTCTGGTATATACCGGCAGTATTCAGCTTGTAGGATATCACGTTCCACTCCACGGGGACCTGCAGTGTGAACAAAAGTTCCGGGTGTTTTATGTCTTTGAGCGGAGCGCCCGTTGCTGCTGTCACTGGGTCGGGTGGGACCGCAACATCCGACGATGATGAACTGGTACACCCGGCCACAAATCCCCATACGATGATAAGCAATGCAAGAATCATTACCGGAGAAATCCGTTGAAGGGCTGTCATGATCACTATCTACAGGGTTTACGATTGCGGGGAGATTAACCGGGACTGATGCAGAAAAACGGGTGCGATGACCATGCAGCCGCGGCAGCTCCGGCCTGTCGTGGATTACTCCTTTGATTCGTTCTTCTCTTCCGTGTTCTTCTTTGCATCGGGTTTCGGCACGATCTTCGGGCTACAGCAGCAGCACGAATCCTGTTTTCCGAAGATCCGTTCCAGGAGTCCTTTCTTTTCAGTCATAAGTACCTGTAAGCAGCAATCATTTAAAATAATTTTGAATTATTAATTCCTGGTCTCCCGTGTGCGGGAGATGAGGGAGTGGACCGGCACGCGAGTGCTGGTGCCGGCGCAGTGAAAAAACCTTTGTCCGGGAGGTGCGCCACACGGGAGCCCTCCCGTACCCTTATTTTCAGCGCTCAGGGCCGTTTCAGCCAATGCAGCCGCAGCCTCCCCCCGAGTCATCGTCACCGGATGAATCCCCCCCGGAATCCCCTCCTGATGGATCGCCGGAGGAGTCCCCCTCCCATTCACCCCATGCCAGGGACCCCCTGCCACCCGCCTCCCGGGACAGTGCAGTTCCCGACGGATCATAGAGGGGGATCTCCCCGCCAGGTCCGTTCTCATCATATCTCACGCCGAAATACCGGAACGTTGAAACGACCTTCTCGAAATCCTCCCTCTCGAACCGGTTGCTGTCGCGCGCTGTGAAAACGATCACGCTTGCATACCCGCGTTCGTTTGCGCTGCTCCTGCGCACGATGTAGGACACATTGGTCCGGCCATCCGATGCTGATTCAAACCGGTCGAAGGTGATGTCATTGATCGTCACGGTGGTCTCTGCGGGCGCAGGAGACCATTGCCGGAACTGTTCGCGGTATACAAGATCCTTGTTTTGGGAGACGTGATAACTGTAGAGAGAGAAGAGCGTACCGGTGACAAGGTCCGTCCGGTAGTCAGGGGTATCCGATCTCGTCAGCCGGTAGGTTGCGGCATTCCATTCAACGGGGACCTGCAGGGCGAACAGGATGTCGGGGTCCCGGATCTCCTTCGTCTGGGAGACGTAACGAATAACGGTTACAACCGGCTGCGGAACCGTTGTTGCGGCTGCCGTTACCGCTCCGGTGGGGGGAGGGGACGGTGCCGGAGCAGTGGTGGTTACCGGCCCGGTTCCTGCCGGCTGGGTACAGCCTGCCAGGAGCATCCCGAGAACCACCATCGCCATCAGGGAGATTGTATACGTGTTCACGGTCACAGGTACCTGTACGCGCCAATCAGTTAAAATTTTTTTAAAGGGTAAAGTGCCATCCTAACGACGAATTTTTCTTAGAATACCCGGGACAACTCATTGGAGACGCTCCAGGGCGGCTTCCCCACCGGCCCGCCCCCGCCGCTGTGGCATCCCCGGATTGCGATAACGCGGTATGAGCTGGTCAATTTTGAATCAGGACGGTCCGGGTAATTCCAGGCATCGCATGCGCGATTGAGCCCCCACCGGGGGCAGGGCTGGCGCAGGGGGAGCGATTTAATCACTTTACAATGATTTCCCATGAAAATCGCTTCCTTTTAGGAATCGATGACGGGGATTGATCCCCCATATTCCCTGGTGCGATGACGCCCGCCGCCCCGAAGGGCGCCCCGCGGCGGGTTCTGGACGGTTGAAAAAACAGCTGGGAGATTGAACCTTCCTGCCCCGTCGTGCCTCGGAGAGGCCCTGAGGCGGGGAACCCTCGAACGATCAGGGTTATTCCTGATTTTCATGGTTCGGGTGTGAACGTCCGTTCAAATGCGTTTTTACAAAGGCCTTTTTTGGTTTCCCCCGGACGGGAGAATACGATACGGGCCGGCCTGCACTGGCGCGGGAATCCTGGTCTCAATGGTCATCCGGGGAGGCATCGCAGGAGGGGGAACGTGACCGGGCCGGCAGCGATGACCGGGACGGTTCCTGCTGACCGGGTGCGGATGGTACGATACATCTTTCAGGATGAGAATTCACTTCAGGTCATATGCATCTGTCATGGGGGTATCCTATCCCGGCGCTGGTGTTGCATCCGAATCTGCCTTCACCCCTGCCGGATCTCTAGCACCCGCAGCCCCCGCCACCCGCGGCCGAAAAACCCATGAAATGTATCGTGATGGTGACCTCTTCCCGGATCGTAAATGACTGTTGCTCCGGCGCACCACTGTTCCAGTCAGGCAGGTAGGCCGTATAGTTGCCGGGCGGGAGTCTGATCAGGTCTGAACGCCCGTCGGGAGGGATTTTCACCTGGATATACCCTTTGTTCTCTCCTTCTACAAGGGTCCGGTCCGGAAGATAGGTGTATTCAATCTGTGAAAGGTCGGTCCCTTCACGGGCGATAAAGACTTTGACTCCATCAACGGAACCTCCCCGCTGGATATTGATGAAAAGGCCCCCGCCCGTCTGGTTCTCAACGGATGAAGAAGGAATGCCGTTCTTGTCCATAACCGCTGATTCGTTTAAACCGCTTTCATTTGATGCGGGGGTGAGCGTGTCCGGTGTCTGGAGCGTGGGCACGGGAAGTGTTGCGTTGACATCTTCCCGGCTCGCAGGAACTGCTGTCACCACTCCGGCTGATGAAGGGGAAGGAAGCGGGACAGTGGTGGTTACCGGCCCAATTCCTTCCGGCCGGGTGCAGCCGGCAAAGAGCACACCGGAAACCACAATCGCCATCAGGAGGATTGCATACCCCTTCACGGACATAGGTACCGGTACGCATCAATCATTTAAAATAATTTTGAATTACTTGTGCTCTGGTCCCGGTCTGCGGGAGATGACGGAGTGGACCGCTCCTCACTGCCCCCTTCCGTGAGGATGAGCGGGAATACACCCCTCCCCTCCCCCGGCACTCACACCACTGGTACCGGTACCGGGATTTTTAAAAAACCATTGTGCGGGAGGTGCGACAGTAAGAAGACTTTCACGTGCCATAATCTGCGTCAGCCCGGTCACCCGATCTCATCAGCGTATTTCTTTCCCCGGTCCGTGAGCCGGTAGATGATCCAGTTGCCCTGCTGTTCCGAGTCGACAAGGCCGTTCTCTTTCATGATATTCAGGTGGTACGACAACTTTGAACCCCCGATCCCGATGCATTCCTTGATCACGCAGACGCAGAGTGGCTGGACTCCAAGGAGGCAGAGAATCGTGATCCGGACCGGGTCGGAGAGTGCGTGATGCGTTGCACTGATCTTCCCGATGATTTTCTGTGATGGCAGACGCCCGATGAGCCCTTTCACACCCCCGGCCTCATCGAGATCGCACTGGATTATGCTCGGGATCTCAGTCCGGCATACGGGTTCTTTTCTGGATTGTGCTCCCGGTCGTTTCGTCGCCATGCCATCCCCCATCTATTTCAAACTAATATGAAATACGTAGCTATAAATATGTTGCCCGCTCACCCTGAATTCAACAAAACTTGAATTCATGTGGATGTGGATAACGAATGGCTCTTTTGCAACGGGTGTGTCGGGTGGGGTGAGGATCCCCCGGTTCTGGTTCATGGTGCACCCGGATACAATCCGGTTTATTGACAGGGGTCTAAAACGATACATGAGCGAACGAATACAAAATCGGAGAGAGATCATGAAGATTCGTGAATTTGTACCCGGGCATTTTGACCGGGAGATCATCATGCACAATAGCCTGAATACGGTAAAGGAGGGTGCTGACTGCCCATGACTGCAATCAATGACCTCTTCACGGCGGGACAGTTCTTCCTGGTCATCGCCGCAGAACTTATCCTCCTCTTCATCGGGATCAGTTTCCTTGTCGGCCTGATCCGCGAGTACGTGCCGGAAGAGCGGATCCGGGCAACCCTGAAAGGCCGGAATTATGGTATGGGCAATGTCCTTGGCGCAGGATTCGGGGCACTCACCCCGTTCTGTTCCTGCTCCACCATCCCGATTCTCGTGGGCCTGCTGGATGTCGGCATACCGTTCGGGATCGCGTACTCGTTTCTGATCGCATCCCCGCTGCTGAATCCTGTCATCGTCTTCCTGCTGCTCGCACTCTTCGGCATCGTCCCGACATTGATCTACGTCGTTATCACGTTCTCGATCGCGGTCATCTCCGGCATCCTGCTCGAACGGGCGGGATATGCCCGGTATGTCAAAGCAGTTACCCTCGAAAAGACCGCTGCGTGCGGCTGTCACGGAGAGGAGCAATCAGCTGCTTCGACCCATAAGGCCCGCTTCACCCGATCGCTCGGGTTTGCACTCTCACTCTTCCGGCAGGTGGTGCCGTACCTGATCCTCGGAGCTGCGATCGGGGCGTTCATCTACGGGTTCGTACCTGAAGACCTGATCGTCTCTGTTGCCGGACCGCAGAACCCGCTGGCAATACCGTTAGCCGCGTTCATCGGGATACCGATGTATATCCGGGCAGAGACCATCATCCCCATCAGCGCCGTGCTCCTCGGCAAGGGGATGGGGATCGGTGCTGTGATGGCCCTCATCATCGGCGGGGCCGGAGCAAGCATTCCCGAGGTCACGCTCCTTGCATCGATCTTTGAAAAACGCCTGGTTGCCGCGTTCGTTGTCACGGTGATCGGCGTCGCCATCCTCGCGGGTCTCATCTTCCAGTTCCTTGTGATCGGTGGCTTTATTGCATAGGTTCCTGTATGAGAACCATTGAGACAATCAGAAATCCGGTGACCACTATGAAAAGAGCACAATCATCCGGCAGGCACCGCACGGGGGTCCTTTCCGGTCAGATAACCGACCCCGAATCCCTGCCGTGGAACCCACGCATGGCGTTAACCGGGATCTCTCTCCAACACCTGGTGACCGGAGCATCGGGCGGGAGGCGCCTGAGCCTGCACCACGTCCGGATTGATCCCGGCTGCGCCACCGGCAACCACGTCCACGCCGGCATGGTGGAGATCCATGATGTGCCGGCAGGTGCCGGGACCTGGACGCGTGCGGGAACCGTGATCTCCTGCACCCCCGGGGTTACCGGGATCATGCCTGCCGATCAGGTGCACCGCGTCGGGGCCGGAGAGCGGGGCTGCTCCTGCCGCCAGCATTCTCTCTCCCGCGCATGTGAGGTACTCCTATGACAGATCCGATAACCGGTTCACTCCTGCTTGGCTGGACAACGCTGCTCGAATATCTCTCGCAGCACGTGGTCACTTGCCTGATCCCGGCATTCTTCATTGCCGGGGCAATCGCCTCGTTCATAAAAAAAGACGCGATCCTGAAATATTTCAGCCCGGAAACGAAGAAGACGACCTCCTATGGTATCGCGTCCGTATCCGGCACCGTGCTTGCGGTCTGCAGCTGCACGATCCTCCCGATGTTTGCCGGTATCCTGAAAAAGGGCAGCGGCCTCGGGCCGGCGATCACGTTCCTGTACGCGGGGCCGGCGATCAATATCCTTGCCATCGTCTACACGGCAAAAGTGCTCGGGTTCGACCTCGGTATTGCCCGGGCGGCATCGGCAATCGTGCTCTCCATCCTGATCGGCCTCATCATGATGAAACTGTTTCCGAAGCAGGATGTGGAGACCACAAAAACGTTCGGGGCTGCCCGGAAAGCGGCGATGGCCTGTGCAGACACCCGGCCCCGGTGGGTGATTCCTGCCTTCTTTATCTTCCTGATCGCGATCCTCCTTATCGGCACGTCAGCGCTCGAGGTCTTCTACCGGCTCCTGATCGTGTACTTCCTCTCTATGGCGGTCGCCTTCCTCCTGATCTACTACTTCACGCGGGACGAGGTCACCGACTGGGGATTCGAGATATGGGACCTGACCAGGAAGATCTTCCCGATCCTGGTCCTCGGGACGTTCGCGCTCGGTGTGCTTGCGTTCTTCCTCCCGCCGGAGACGTTCAGACCATACTTCGGCGACAACTCAATCCTGGCAAATTTCCTTGCAGCTATTGTCGGTGCGATCCTCTACATGCCGACGCTGCTGGAAGTGCCGGTCATCGGGACGACGCTCGGGTACCTGTCGGGATCCATGGCAAAAGGCCCGGCCCTCTCCCTGCTCCTCACCGGCCCGAGCATCAGCCTGCCCAGCCTGCTCGTGATCTACCGGATTATCGGCGGGAAAAAGACCCTCGTCTATGCCGGGCTGGTCATTGTCTTCTCTACAATCGCCGGGTTCATATTCGGGAACTTTTTCTGAGGTGAAATGAATGAGCAACGACAAACCCTGCTGTGCCGCTGAAGCCCTCCGGCGCATCCGGCAGATCCCGATCAACGGGATCATGACCGGCATCACGATGCTCGATGAGAGCATTGCGGAGGTGAAGGAACAGAACCCGGGGAATGATGCGGCAGTCCGCGAGGCGCTGATGAAAAAGATCAGGATCTACAATTATGTCCCGCCGGGTGTTGAAGCGGCATATGCCCGTGCCCTGATGGAAGAATATAAGAAAACCGTCACGAAAAAGTAATACAAAAAAAGTTGAATACCTTCCGGAGATACCATGACAAAAATCGAGATACTCGGAACCGGGTGCGCAAAATGCAAGCGGCTCTTTGCCAATGCCGAGCAGGCGGTGAAGGATCTGAAGATCACGGCAGACGTTATCAAGGTCGAAGACCTGGATGCGATCGTGGAGGCGGGGGTCATGCTGACGCCGGCACTGTTCATCAACGGCGAACTGCGGGCCGAAGGCCGGGTTCCGTGTGTGGAAGAGATTATGGCAATGATAAAAGAGTGAAGACTATGGCAGAAACACCAACCTGTTCATGCGGACAGAACGAACCAAAACGTATCATCTTTCCCTGCGCCGGCCAGGCAAATGTCGGGCAGCTGACCAACCTGGCCGCCCTCCAGCTGACGGAAGAGGGCTACGGGAGTATCGCCTGCGCTTCGAAACTCGCAATCGGTGACGAGGGCCTGATCGCGAACGCCCTGGACGCCGATGAAGTGGTCGCCCTCGACGGGTGCCCCCTGCAGTGCATGAGGAAGATTGCCGGTGCGCAGGGAGTCCCGGTGGGACAATACCTGGTCGTGACCGAACTCGGGATCGCAAAAGGTCCCTCAACGTCCTACACGGATGACGATATCGAGAAGATTGTTGCTGCCTGCTGGAAGGGAGAAGGCCGGAAGAAGGATGCCGCACAGCCGAAAAAGAAGGGCAACGGCAGCGGGTGCGGCTGCGGGTGCAACGGGACCTGCTGAGGCATGACGGGGCGAGAACGATGACGGAAGAAGACGAGATGCGTGATTGGGCGGAAGCGTACGCAAAAGAACAGGGCTGGGTGCTGAACCCGGACAAAAAGGTACTGGATACGGTGATCCGGGGGCTGGTCCGCAACCGGAAGAAGTTCGGGGAGCAGTACTGCCCGTGCCGGCTCCGGTCCGGTGACAAGGAGAAGGATACGGAGATCATCTGCCCCTGCATCTGGCACCGGGACGAGATCGCCGGGGACGGGCACTGCCACTGCCGGCTCTACTACCGGAAGGATGCCGCAGAAAAAGAGGCCGGGGAAGAAGAGTGACCGTTGCGCTCGTCACGTGCTCCGGGATATCGAACACCGGCAAACTCACAACGCAGGTGGCCCAGGTCCTGCTCCAGCGGCGACCGGGGTGGTATGTCTGGATGCATGCCAGGCAGTCCACCGCGACCCTTGAAGCAGAGATCGGGGATGCAGACGAAGTGATCGTGATCGACGGGTGCGGGGACTGCTGCGCAAGGAAGAAACTCTCCTCCTCCCGTATCGCGCCGGATCACCATTTCATCGCAACCGAACTCGGCGTGGAGAAGAAGGGGATGGGTGAGGTGCAGTACGATGAGATCGAGAAAGTTGTCTGTGCCGTACTGGAGGATGGGGGTCACAAGGTATGATTTCACCACGATACAGGCGTCTGGAGATCGAATGGAAACACTTCGCGGTCGGTGATGCGACCTGCGAGCGGTGCGGGAATACGGGCGAGGCGCTCCGTGCTGCCCTTGAAGAACTCCGGCAGGAGTTCACTCCTGTTGGCGTGAAGATCAACCTGACCGAGACACTCCTCGACAAGACCCGGATCGCAGAGTCGAATGAGATCCGCATGAATGGCGTACTGCTCGAGGACCTGCTCGCCGCCGGGGTCGTCTCAACCGACTGCCCGTCCTGCGGCACGCTTGCCGGCGAGAGCACCTGCTGCCGGGCCATCGAGATCGGCGATCTGAGGTACGAGGATATCCCTCCCGCGCTGATCAAAAAGGCCGCGTACCGGGCACTCGGCGTGAATCTTCCGTAACGCGGGAGACCCCGCGGGACAGGGAAACAACCGCGGACAGAACACTCACCCATGGGAGAACATCTGACCGATGCATGAAAACCGGCTCCGGGAGGCCGCAATAATCTTCCGGTCAAATGCAGAAGACACCGGTGTCCGGAGGCGTTCCGCAGTGAGAACCCCGGCGGGAAGCGACCCGGCATAGCGTACCGACCAGGAACCGGAGGGTGCAGAACGGGTTGGTGCGGGTTCCTGTGGTGATTGCATCAGGAGGAATCTCCCGATACTACCGGCAGAACCGGGTAACGGGAGACGAGAACGGGGAAACACCTCATGAGACGATCTCTTCTTAAAAATCTTTGTAGAAACGGGCATGAACCTGGGGAGTTCAGACCGGAACCATGAAAATCGATGGATCCCCGGGAATTGATATGAGTGCTCCCCGCGTCAGGGCCCTGACGGGGCACGGCGGGGCAGTCCGGTGTTTTTTTCAGAAATATCGGTCACTGATCCGCCGCGGGGGCGTCCCTTCGGGGGCGGCGGCACATATCATAATCTGGTGTTGGGGGTTTCAATCGTAATTATTCTGTCAGAAAGAATTCGATTTTCATAGGAAATCAATCAGATACGGAACGCTCCAGGGGCTTCGCCCCGCCGCTGTGGCGCCCCGTTTGCGATAGTGCTGTATTACCTGTTTTTGCAAAAAAGAAGACGTTTCAATAAATGTCAGAGCGGGGCATCGCGTGCGCGATTGAGCCCCTGACGGGGGCGGGCTGGGCAAAGGGGGTGCTGTCATGCTTTAAATGAGGTTTTCTGCCGGGCACAAAAAAATTCTCTGAAACCTCCGGTTCCTCAAGCGATCCCTGCCGTTTTTTCCCGGAGATCGGAATCACAACATTTATTCGGTATTTCTCTCAATGTTCAGTCAGCGAACCGCCACGCAGTGGCATCGCGTAGTGCCGGAACCCTGTTCGTATGCCTGAAGAACCGCTCCGCATCCTTGTTGCCGCCGTGCTGTGCTGGATCAATTTTGTAGCGATTGATATATTCTTCCGGTTGCCGGCACGTGGCGGTGTCTCCGGGGCAACCGCAATAGCGCAGGAAGTGGAGAAGGGCGGCGGGGATCTGCACGGTGGTTACATGCTGGGCAACATCGTCTCATCCCCCGATGCTTCGGCCGGCACGCTCCTTGCTGCCTGCGGGGTATACTGTGCGGGCCTCCCCGGCGGTCTCTTTGCAGCCCTGCTCGTGTATATCGGCAACCGTATCTGTTACGATCCCGGCTATGCAGGGACTACGGGTGCGATCACCGCAACATTCCTTGTCGTTGGCATGACCGGGCTCGGGTTTGCCGCTTCGGACTTTATCGCCGGCATGGTGATAGCCATCCTGACCATCCAGGGCATCTCCCATGTCCATTCGAGCCGGCTGATCGGCCGGCTCTGGGAGATCCGGAGCCGGGGGGGCCCATGATCGCGATATACCTCTGCGCCGGCATCGCAGTTTATGCGGCAATCCGGGTCATTCTTGAGCGAAATACGATGCGGAAGCTGCCGTTTGTCAATGTCCTCTCCTTTGCCGTGACCGCCATCATTGCGCTCCTGATCCCGCACCCGCTCACCATCCTTGCGGCAGCCGCGTTCTTTATCGGATCCACGTTCGAGTCCAACGCGATCGCCAGCACCTGGTCCGGGGGGATGAAGCGTAATGGATGAGATCGTCATGGCAGCGGCAGCCATCCTGATCCTCGCGGGCATGGCAGCCGCAATCCGGAACCGCGATCCGTTTGACAAGCTGATCTCGCTCTCGGTCCTGATCGCCGGGATCTTCCCGTTCATCGTTGATCGCGGGCTGCTTGACGTGGCGATAGCACTGGCACTGATTGCCCCGCTCTCCACCATCTTCATCCTGATAGCCTGCCAGAGGAGGGCGTCTGCATGATTGCCGGTTATGCCCCGGAGTTCATCATCGGTCTCATCGTGCTCGTAACCGGGGCACTGGCTGTCGCATTTCCCCGGCCGGCCGATTACCTGACCCGGCTGATCAATCTCGAGATCCCTGCCTTCGGCCTGCTGCTGATCATGCTCTCCTACAACGAAGCGCTTGCCGTGCTTACGTTCGGGGCAATCTCCGTGATCTCGACGTTCATCTATGTCCGGATCATCCAGAAGAAGGAGGCGCCGGCGTGATCATACGGAAGATCTCGCACGTCCTGAGCAATTATGAGAATATCACCCGCCTCTTTGCGGGGGCATGCCTGCTCCTCTTCATAGCCGGCATCCTGCTCCTCCCGCTCCCGTACAGCGAGAAGCAGCTCTATCCCAAGACGTTTGACCGGAACAGCTCGCTCGACCCGTACGATCGCGGGGGACCGCCATTCGAGCAGGTCGGGATCGTCTCCCAGTACCCGGAAAATTCCCCGACCGCCGGGTTTGTCACCTCGTACCTGACACCGCTCTCCCTCTTCCTGTCAGAGCAGACCCTGCACCTCGGGACCACCATCGTTGCGCACCCGGGAGGAATCATTGACGAGATCCTCTACAACACCCGGGGACTGGATACGGTTGTCGAGGCCACGATCCTCTTCATCGCGTTCGCCATTGCCTCGTATATCTACCGGAGGGTCTAGCCATGTGGGGCGCGTACAGTTACGGGATAGGTGCGGTGATGGTTGCTGCCGTCATCGCGTTCTTTGCCCTCTCACGGGAACGCGATGACCTGCAGAAGCTCCTCCTCCTCGACCTGGTCGAGATGGTAGGGCTGGGGGTGATTGCCCTGCTCGGCACGGATCTTGCAGAAGCGCTGATCCTCCCGGGCCTGACAGTGGGAATTGCCGAACTCCTGGCCCTCTCCCAGATCTACTGCACCAAGGAGGGGATCCTGGACCGGCCCGTAACCGGGCTCAACATCGAGGTGATCGCACTCGCTGACGCGCCGCTGATCCTCTCTCTCTTCCTTGTCGTGTATGGCCTGATCCTTTCGGGATTTACCGGTGGTGCGGTGGCAGGTCTCGGGCTGGTCTTCCTCTTCCTCTCCCGCACGTTCCGGGAGGATTTGAACCTGCTCGAGATGGCGAGCGGGATCTCGTGGGCGCTCTGGATCTTTGCCTTCTTTGTCTTCATGTTCCTGCCGCAGTACTGGTTTGTCGCGCTGATGGGCGCTGCTGTCGGCATACTCCTGAAAGTAACCGTGAAGATGTCCCTTGTGGGGACGATGTGGGGGGAGCAGCATGGCTGACCTTATCGGGGGGATACCCCTGTTCGTACTGGAGTTCGGCGACGAACTCGTGTACTTCACCCCGTATACGATCACGCTCTTCCTGCTTGCGCTGACCTTTACCCTGCTGGTCCTCATCAGCCGGCCGGAACGCCAGATCGATATCGCGTTCGGGGGGGATGCCTACCGGGCCAAGGAGATCACCGTTGCCGAGATGCGCTTCCGGCGGTTCATGGCGATCGCCTGCGGTCTTGCCACCATGGGGGCGATGGTGACCGGGGATATCTTCAACTTCACCCTCTTTACCGCGATGGTCGGGATCACCAATGTCGGCATCGTCGCTGCCGTGAAAAGCCGGCACGTGCAGGACGCGGCCTACCAGTACGGGCTGGTGGCGCTCGCGGCAACCGTCCCCCTCTTTGCAGGCGCAGCAGTGTATGCCGCTGTCACCGGCTCGCTCTCCATGATCGAGCTGATGAAGGGCACGGTCCCGGCCGTCCCGCTCATCGCAAAGGGGATGCTCGTACTCGGGGTGATCGGTGAAGGCATGGCCCCGTTCTATGCGGCAAAAGCCGAGATGTTCCGGGCCCCGGGTGCCCCGTACGTGATCATGTGCTCGCTCTCGTCCCTGCTCATCTTCCTGCGGGTAGTCGAGATCGTGATGCTGGGGTGATGAGGATGAAGAAAACGACCATGGCATGGATCTTCCGGGCGGGCGCGGGTATCTGCGTGATCGCATCCGTCCTCTACTTCCTCGGAATGATACCGCTCCCCCTCTGTGCAGCCCTGCTGGTCATCGCCTTTCCCGTGACGGTCTTATCGCTCTTCTTCTGCTGGATGGCAGGAGTGTCCGGAGGTGACATCCCGTTCATCGGGTACTGACATGATCGCAGAACTCGTCCTTGCCACCCTTTTCGGGCTGCTCCTCCTGGGAATCCACCGGAAAATTATCGCCCGCATCCAGCGGAGGCCCGGCCCGCCCGTATGGCAGGAGATCCTGCACATGCTCAAGTTCTCGTTCAAGACCACCTGGATCCCGAAGACCGCAAGCCCGGTCCTCTTTGTAGGGGTAGTCCTCATTGCCATCGGCATCTGGACCGCAGCCTTCTATGTGCTCGTCAGCGGGGGTAGCCTCCTCGTCATCCTCGGGATCTACCTGCTCCACAAGATCGTGGAGCACGGGTTCGGGCTCTCCTCCGGATCCCCGTACGGCAAGTATGGCGGGGTCCGGTCGGTCATCTCGGCCGCATCGGAGATCCCGCTCTTCGTCAGCATTGCGGTCATCGCTGCGTACACCCACTCGCTGGAGATCGCCCGCATCATGGAGTACCAGGAGGCAGCCGGCCCGCTCCTCATCACCGCATTTCCCGCAGCCGGTGCGATGTTCCTCGTGATCCTCTCCAAGATGCCCTTTGGTCCCTTCTCGATTGTCGAGTCCAAGGAGCTGGTGAGCGGGTACAAGACCGAGCACTTCGGTATCTGGCGGGCGGGGCTCGAGATCTGCAACGGGCTGAAGACCTTTGTCCTGCTGGGCGTCTTTTTAGGGGTGTTCATCGGGCCGCTCTCCCTGCCCCTGCTCCTTCTGGGGATGATCGTCCTGGTCGTGATCCTTGCATTTGCCTGCGCAGTCACCCCGATGATGTCCCCGTTCGATTCCGTGACCATCCAGATGCTGGTCACCGGGGGGATGCTCGTGTACGCTGCGTTCGTCCTGGCGGTGGTGCACCCATGATACGGGAAGCGATCCTTTCTGCGGGGATTCTGTATGGTCTCATTACTATCGCCCAGATCATCGGGCGGCCATCAATCCTGGCAGAAGGCATCGTGGTAGCAGTCGTGCTCGCGATCGCCACGGCTTGTTACTGGCTGGACGATGAGCACCGGCTCCATACCGCGGAGATCGCAGCACTATGGGCAGCCGTGCTCCTGTTCGTGGTCTACGGGATACTCAAATACGGGGGCATGTGATGACCACCTACCTCTTTGAGCAGGACCTTGTCACGCAGAAATACCGGATCCTTGCTGCCCGGCGCCATGACCGTCTCGTGCGGCAGATTGCGCAGGAACTGGATATCCCCGTCCAGGAGGTGCGAAGGTACCTGATCGGACACCTTGACATGATCCAGCTCGAGAACCTTCCGGCCCGGGCTGAGATGGCGGAGGCGCATGCCGATCCGGACAATCCCGTTGCACGAGCACTCGGGCGGGAAAAATATTCGACCTATCTCCGGATCCTGAGCGGTGCAGCAATGGATGCCATTTTCAGGGATGTGAGTGCACGCGTACATGCAGGTACCCCCGCAGATGACGCGGTCCGGCAGGGCCGGGCACAGATACGGGAGGCATTGAGACCATGAGCCTTCTCCAGCGGATAAAAAATAAGGTGCGGGCACGCTCGATCCACGTGGCGTACGTGGACGTCGGCTCCTGCAATGGCTGTGATATCGAGGTGCTCGCCTGCCTCGCACCCCGCTATGACATCGAACAGTACGGTATCTATGTCCACAACAACCCCCGTGAGGCGGATGTCCTGCTCGTGATCGGTGCCTACACCCCGGGATGGGAGGAGAAACTTGCCATGGTCTGGGAGAAGATCCCGTCGCCCAAGGCAGCGATCGCCATCGGCAACTGCCCGATCTCCGGGTGCCTCTTCAACCGCCGGGAGACCTTTATCGACCCGCCGGTCAGAAAGCACATCCCGATCGCAGCCGAAGTCCCGGGTTGCCCGCCCCGGCCCACCGAGATCCTCCAGGCAATCCTCTCGGTACGCGATTCGGTCTTTTTCAACTGGGAGGCGGAGCACCCATGAAGCGGGTCGTGGATGTCAACATCCCGCTCGGGCCCATCCATCCCTGCTTCAAGGAGCCGGCCCGGCTCAAGTGCGAGGCAAAGGGTGAACGCATCATCGGCGTGGAAGTCGAGCTCGGGTACATGAAGAAAGGGATCGAGCGGATCATGAAGGGGCGCCCGTGGCAGGAGGTCATGTTCCTCGCAGAACGGGTCTGCGGGATCTGCTCGGTGATCCACAACCTGGTCTTTATCGAGGCCATGGAACAGATCAGCGGGATTGCCGTGCCGCCACGGGCCGCCCGTCTCCGCGTGATCGCAAACGAGCTGGACCGGATGCAGAGCCACCTGCTGGCCAACTTCTCGTACTGCTACACCATCGAGCACGAGACGCTCGGGATGTACCTGCTCGACCTGCGGGAGCAGGTGATGGACGAGCTGGAGCGACTGACCGGCGCCCGGGTCACCTGCGCCTATATCATCCCGGGCGGGGTCCGGTGCGATCTGCGAAAGGAGGAGGCAGCAGCACTGCTCGCCTCGCTTGAGCGGATGGAAGGGGACCTGCGCCGGTATACCGGGATGTTTGAGAACGGTCCGATGATCGCCCTCCGGAGCCGGGGGGTCGGGATCCTGACGCCGGATGCAGCAGAGCGGGCGCACGCGGTCGGCCCGACCGCACGGGCGAGCGGGATAGCGGTGGACTGCCGTATGAACCATCCCACGTACCGGCAACTCGGCTTTGCCCCGGTCACCCGGCCGGACCGTGATAACTTTGCCCGGGTGATGGTCCGGTTCGATGAGGTCTTCCAGAGTATCGGTCTTATCCGGAAATGCTTAACGGATCTCCCGAACGGTGTTGTCCGCGGGCGCGGGGTCTGCACGGCCGGGGAGGTCCGCTACAGCGGTGAAGCACCCCGGGGGGAACTGACGTACTTTATCAGGAGTGACGAGTTCGGGCGGATCGTGGAGATCCAGATCCAGACCCCATCCATCATGAACATCGAAGCGTGCTGCCACGAGATGATCATCGGGTCGGATTCGATAGCCGATGTCACGGCAACCTTCATCTCGGCAGATCCCTGCATTGCCTGCACGGAGCGGTAACATGGCGTCATCGCTCTTCTGGTATGTACGGGAGTTCTTCCGCGCTGAGTGGATCAGAAAGTTCCTGTTTGCCCGGACCGCTCCGCTGGTCACCCCCCCGCATTTCCGGGGCTTCCCGGAGCCGACCGGCCGGACCTGCCAGCATGCCCTTTTCTGCATGATGGCCTGCCCGGCCCCGGGAGCGATTGAGGTTGTGCATGCCGGCGATGGCTGGATGCCGAAGATCCACAAGGGGCACTGCATCCGCTGCGGGCTCTGCGTGGAGGCATGCCCGAACGGGGTGCTGAAGAGCGGGCGGATCCTCGAGACCATGGAGCGCGAAGGCACATCGTTGATCTTCTCGTTCCGTATCGCGATTGACCTGGAACTCTGCACCGGCTGCGGGAACTGCTGCACTGCCTGCCCGGTGAACAAGGAGGCCGACGCCCAGATGGGGGCAGGCGGGCACTCCTCGAACGATGAGGTGATCATGCGGGTGCAGGACGGGGACATCGTGGTGATCCACGAGGACAAATGTACGGGCTGCAAGACCTGCGAGGCGAGCTGCCCGAATGGTGCCATACGGATTGCCCGGATCCTTGAAGGCTCCCAGGAGCCGGTACCGGAGGGAGTGCAGTGAGGTGCATCCTCAACACCGGCCGCTCGGTTCCGCAGGGTACTGCCGTCGAGCACAAGCTCTCCGATGTGTACCGGAGTATCGCCTCGGCCTGTTTCCTCAATCCCGTGGACCTGATGATACTGGGAATCGAGGACGGGGACCGGGTCCGGGTCACCACCCCCGCCGGCTACGTTATCCTCACCGCCCGTCCCGCAGAGGGGGTGGCCAGGAACGAGTGCTTTGTGACCATCGGCCCGTATGCAAACCACATCATCTCGTCCGAGACGCAGGGCACCGGGATGCCGGACTTCAAGAGCCAGGACGCAGACGTGGAGCCGACCGAAGAAGCAGTGAAGAGCGTCGGAGAGCTCATGGAAGCGATCGGGGGGGTGCGCCCATGATCGAACAGGATGTGGTCTGCCCCTTCTGCGGCTGCCTCTGCGATGATCTCGAGATTGAGACCGACGGTGCGAGAATTGTCCGGGTGAAGAACGGGTGCTCCCTTGCCGAGGCAACCTTCATGAACGATACCCGGCTCCCGGCCCCGATACGGCGCACGGAGGCCGGGTGGGAGGAGATCTCCTATGACGAAGCGATCAGCGAGACGGCAGAGATCCTGCGGGAGGCCGATCGCCCGCTCCTGTACGGCTGGAGCAGCACGCATGGCGAGACCCAGAGCATCGGCGTGCATATCGCCGAACTGATCGGGGCAGTCATCGACAACACGAGCACCGTCTGCCACGGCCCGTCCATCCTTGCCATCCAGGAAGTCGGCCACCCTGGCTGTACTCTCGGGCAGGTAAAGAACCGGGCGGACGTGATCATCTACTGGGGGTGCAACCCGGTCGAGGCACATCCCCGCCACATGAGCCGGTACACCACCTTTGCCACCGGGTTCTTTGTCCCGGAAGCCCAGCGGGAGCGCACGGTGATCGTGGTGGATACCCGCAGGACCGACACCACCAATATCGCCGACGAATTCGTGCAGATTGAACACGGGGGGGATTATGCAGTACTCTCCGCCCTGCGGGCAATTGTCCGGGGAAAGGCACACGTCATCCCTGCCAGCGTTGCAGGGGTAGCAAAGGAACAGCTGGTCCGGATCGCGGAGATCTGTAAAAACGCAAAGTTCGGTGCGATCTTCTTCGGGCTCGGGCTGACCATGAGCCGGGGGAAGTACAAGAACGTCCGGAATGCCATCGAGCTGACCGACGAACTCAGCCGGCACACGAAGTTTGTCATCTCCCCGCTGCGGGGTCACGGCAACGTGTACGGGTCCAACGAGGTGTTCACGTGGATGACCGGCTATCCCTTTGCGGTGGATTTTGCCCGGGGCATTGCCTTCTACAATCCCGGGGAGACGACCGCGGTCGATATCCTGCGGCGGGGCGAGTGCGATGCGGCCCTTATCGTTGCAAGCGACCCGGGGGCCAACTTCCCCCGGGCTGCGGCTGCCCACCTCGCAAAGATCCCGACTGTCGTTATCGACCCGCACGTGAATGCCACCACCGCACTCTCCCGCATCCATATCCCCTGCACGGCCGCGGGCATCGATGCCGCGGGAACGGCATACCGGATGGATGGTATCCCCATCCGGCTGAAGAAGGTGATCGACCGGGGGTACCCGGATGATGCAGAGATCTTAAGAAAGATCTACGACCGCCTGGACGGGGGGATGGGGCCATGACTGAGTTATGGGTGAAAAATGCCTGTGTCATTGACCCTATCCGGGGGATCAACGGCGAGATCATGGACATTGCGATCCGTGACGGCAGGATCGTTGAGTCTGTTTCCGATCGTGCGGACGTGATCGATGCGCACCGGTGTCTCACCCTCCCCGGCGGCATTGACTCGCATACCCATGTCAGCGGCACGAAGGTGAACTTCGGGCGGTACATGAGTCCGGAGGACATGCGGGCGGGACGGACGAAACGCCGGGGGAAGATGCATGTGACGAGCGGCTACTATGTCCCGACAACGTTCGGGAACAGTTACCGGTACAGTGCCATGGGATACACGACCCTGCTCGAAGGGGCGATGGCGCCCCTGGAGGCCCGCCACACCCACGAGGAGTTCACGGCCACACCCCACCAGGATATGCTGGCCAACACCCTGTTCGATGGCAACTGGGCGGTCATGGATGCCGTGCGGGAGCACGATGTCCGGAAGGCTGCGGCGGTGGTTGCATGGACGCTGAACGCGGCCCGGGGATATGCGATCAAACTGACCAATCCCGGAGGCACAGAAGCATGGGGCTGGGGCGACGATCTGACGAGCATCCATGAGCAGGTCCCGCATTTTGCGGTCACGCCTGCCGAGATCATCACCACCCTGATACAGGCAAACGAGCTCCTCCGCCTCCCCCATTCAGTGCACCTGCACTGCAACAACCTGGGAAAACCCGGTAATTACCAGACAACGCTCGATACGTTCGAGCTCGTGCCCGACCTGAACCCCGCACGCCAGTCCCTGTATGCCACGCACGTGCAGTTCCACGCGTACGGCGGCGGGACCTGGCGCAACATCTGTTCCAAGGCAGAAGAGATCACCCGCTCGATCAACAGCAAGCCCCAGATCGTGATGGACATGGGCCAGATCATGTTCTGCCGGACCATGACCATGACCGCTGACGGGCCCATGGAGTTCAACCTCCACTGCCTCCACCACAACAAGTGGAGCAACCACGATGTGGAGCTGGAGACCGGGTCCGGTATCATCCCGGTAACCTACTCGAAGAAGAGTGCCGTGAACTGCATCATGTGGGCGATCGGCCTCGAGCTGGCGCTGCTGACCAAGAGCCCGTGGCAGTGCCTGCTTGAGACGGACAACCCCAATGGTGCGCCGTTTGTGAAGTATCCCGAGATCATCGGTCTTTTAATGAGCAAGCGCTACCGGGACGAGGAATGTGCCACGCTGCATGCCGAGACCGAGAAGAGGACCTCGCTCTGGGCACTTGAACGGGAACTGGACTGGCACGAGATCGCGGTCATGACCCGTGCCGGGCAGGCAAAGGCCCTGGGCATCGCCAGCCAGGGCAAAGGCCACCTCGGCATCGGTGCCGAAGCCGACATCGCCATCTACCCGATCCGGACCGATATGGTTGACCCGGCCCGGGAATACCGGAAGGTGGTGGAAGGGTTCCAGAAGACGCGGTACACGATCAAGCGGGGGCGCGTGGTGTCGCGGGACGGGGAGATCATCGTGGACGGGGCAAATGCCACCTTCTGGGTGAATGCGAAGGTGCCGGAGGATATCCGGATGGAGAACGATAAGGAGTTTATCCGGAGATTTGAGCAGTTCTACACCGTGAGAATGAGCAATTACCCGGTGCAGGACCTCTACCTTCCCCGCGGGCGGTGCATCGAGACGGAGGCAATGTTATGAGAGTGATCCTTGAGAGCAAGGTGCGAAAAAAGCCCAGCCTCCCGATCGAGGCAGAAGCGATCATCCCCCGCAATTTCCTGAAAGGTACCGACCTGGTGGTGTTCGAGGGCAACAAGGAGCGCACGCTCTCTGAACTGTTCTGGATCTTTGTTGAAGGTACCGCAGTCTCCCCGGAAAACATCGAGGTTGTGCTCAAGGGGGATACATCCCGGATCAAGCGTGTCGGGGAGTACATGGACACGGGCACGATCCTCATCGAAGGGGATATCGGGATGCACTGCGGGAACTTCATGAGCGGCGGGACGATCGAGATCCGGGGCAGTGCCGACGCGTGGCTCGGGCGGGAGATGCGGGGCGGGACGATCGTCTGCCGGGGCAATGCGGGCCATTACTGCGCTACCGGTTACCGCGGCGAGAAGAAAGGGATGCAGGGGGGCACGGTGGAAGTGTTTGGCAATGCCGGGGATTTCTGCGCGGAATACCTTGCAGGAGGCACGGTGCATATCCATGGCCACACCGGGGATTTTCCCGGCGTGGAGATGCGGGGCGGGGAGCTGCTCATCGAAGGGGACGCAACCCGGCCGTGCGGGAACATGAAGAACGGCTCGTGTGTGATCCTGGGAACGGTCCATGACCTGCTCCCCACGTTTGAGAAGAGCGGCACGCACCTGCTCCCGGAGCGCAACCTTGAAATGGATGTCTACACGGGGGATGTCGCCAACCGGGGGAAGGGGACGATGATGGTCGCATCCCGTGCTCTTCGCAGGTAGGCCTGTCCGTGCCCGCCCGTGGCAATGATCGGCAGCGGCCGGCACTTGTAGCGGCAGTCTCTGTTCAGAGGTGGATAGTGCCGCCGGCCGATGACAGGGAGACGTTGATAGTTTTTTCATCCGGAAGAAACGTGCATGAACAGATAATGTACCGCACCAAACCCTGGACATCGGAAAAATTAATGAGGGGATTACGATGGTTACCCGCCTCAGGGCCTCTCCGAGGCACGGCGGGACAAGTCGGTTCAATCTCCCAGCTTTCTTTAACCTTCGGAACCCGCCGCCGGGCGCCCTTCGGGGCGGCGGGCGTTCAACGCAACCAAGGTTCCCGGGGGGTATCACCCCAGGTTCATCAATTCCTGAAATAAGCGATTTTCATGGGAAAACCTTCGTACAGTTCTGAAGCTTCTTGAGTGCTTCGCCCCCGCAGCCGGGGCATCCCCGGATTGCGATAACGCCTTAGTACCTGGTCAATTTTGAATGAGGACAGTACAGATGATTCCCTGGCATCGCATGCCCGATTGAGCCCCAACGGGGGCAGGGCTGGCGCAAGGGGGGCGATTTAATCACTTTACATTGATTTCTCCAGAGCACTTTTTTTTAAGGACATATCCGGCCCTGCGTATGCTGAACATCAGGATACCATTTTATATCACGGCCGGTATGTATTGTTTTACAGAGATACCGTCGGTTTCACCTGAGCGCGGAACAGGACCGCATCTGATTTGCCATGTTTGAAAAAATACTGCTTGCAACGGATTTCTCGGCTTACGCAAAGAAAACGCTTGAATGTATTGCCGGTTTTCCCGGGGCCCGCGAGGTCATCCTGTTCCACGCTGCCGAAGAGGCGATATCTCCCCGGGGCGGCGGAGAGATCGGGGACACCTTGTTCCGGCCCGAATATGAGCATCTCCGGGAACAGAAACGCTACCTCGAAGGCCTTGACCCGGAGATCCGGGTGACCACGACAATAACGGCCGCATCCGATACCGCAGGAGCGATCATCAGCGCCGCCGAAGAGCGGGGAGCCTGCCTGATCGTCATGGGTGCCCGGGGGAGCAATCTTATGGACGGGATCCTCCTTGGCAGCGTCTCGATGGCGGTTATCCGCCGGAGCAGTACCAGCGTCCTGATCATGCGCCATAAGACCGTCGGGGATCTGAAGGAGCAGAATTTTGAGTTGTTCTGCCCGAGGATCCTCTGCAGGGCCCTCTGTCCGGTGGATTTCTCCCCCTCATCCGACCATGCACTGGCGCTTGCCGGCGCGACCCCCGCTATCGGTGAGCTCCTCCTCCTCCATGTTGTGCCTCCGGGGGAGGCCGGGTCTGCGACCGGGGATGCGGTGCAGCAGGCAAAAGGGCAGCTGGCAACAATCCGGGACGATCTTACCCGGAAAAATATCCGGGCAAGGGTGTTTGTACGCACCGGAAACCCCGTCACCGAGATTATCAGGATTGCCGATGAAGAGGACGCGTCGGTCATCTGGATGAGTTCCCGTGGTGCCGGCTGGCTCCGGGAACTCCTGATCGGCAGTACCGCATTTGCTGTTGCCATGAACGCACAACGACCGGTGATGGTCATCCGGCAACCGAAATGCGGGGGGGAAGATCCCCCGTTCTCTCCCTCATAACGGGATAGTCCGGACCAGGAGAGTCCTTTTTTTGTAAACGGGCATGAACGGGTGTTTGTGAGCCGGCAATGAACACCCTTTGCTGTATCTGCCCTTTCCAGATTTTCTTCGTCTGTCGAAATCCTTTGTACAATTCTGACGCTCCCCAAAGACTTCGCCCCCGGATCTGTGGCATCCCCGGACTGCGATATTGCCGTATGAGCTGGTCAATTTTGAATAAGGAGGGTACAGATAATTCCTGGGGCATCGGATGCACGATTGAGCCCCCAACAGGGGCAGGGCTGGCGCATGGGGGGATCTCATCTTTTAAAAGAGTTTTTCCTATGAAAATCGAATTATCAGATAAAATAATGGGGGTTGAGACCCCCATACCCCCGATTACGATATATGCCGCCGCCCCCGACGGGGCGCCCCCGCGGCGGATCAATGACGGATATTACTAAAAAAACACAAACTGCCCCGCCGAGCCCCATGAGGGGCGCTGAATCAGGGAGCCCTCATGTCTGCGATTTTCATGGTTCCGGTGTGAACTCACTGAGTTCATGCCCGTTTCACCAGAGCAGCTGATGATCCGTCCTGAAGAAAAAAAAGGCGGGCAGTGGTATCACCGCGTTGGTATTATACTGCGGCAATAGTTCCCAGGACGCCGAGGGTGAACGCCATCACCAGCAGGGCAACGGTCTCGACCATACCGAGCACGATCATGTAATTGCCAAATCCCTGGCCGGTCTCTCCCAGGGCATCGCAGGCGCAGGCAGCGCACTTGCCCTGGAAGTACGCGGAGAGGCCGATGGCCGCGCCACAGAAGGCGCCGATGCCCCAGAGAAAATGGCCCTGTGCGGCAAGCTCAACCATCCGGTTCATGACAATCATGCCGTAAATCGTCTGGGTGAGCGGGGCCCCGACAAATGCAACGAGCATAAATGCAGCGGGTTTATTCTGGCTGTAATTTCTCTTCCATGCCCCGATCGCGGCCATCCCGGCCGTACCTGCGCCGGCGGCGGATCCGATTGCCGAGAGGGCAAGGACCAGCGCCAGTCCCAGGTCCATAAACTGAATCAGAAACTCATCCATGATCTCCTCCACTTCCTTCCCTGAACGGTTCGAATGCAACCCCGCTCCATGTTACGTTCGCGTGCCCGGAAAATTCCAGGACATTCAGCCTGACCCCGTGAACGAGCACGGACATCGGTCCCAGGATGAGGTTTATGCTATGGCCGATGATAAGAATTGCCCCTCCTGCCGCGAGCGCTGCGACGCCCGTGCCGAAACCGGATGCCAGGGTATTGGTTGTCTCTGCGATGGCAAGCGTGGCAAGCCCGACGGCAAAAAGACGGATATACGAGATAACGTCCGTAAGGTTGTTCACCAGGCTCAATGCAACGGTCCCCAACCCCCCCCCGATGGTCCGCAGGAAGCTGGCCTGGGGGTGCGCGAATACGACCACAAGGACAATCCCCGCCGTAACCAGCCATATCCCGAAGGAGGGGAATGCGGCTCCCAGGATCAGCGTCCGTGCAAGGAAGAACGCGGTCCAGAGGATGCAGATCCACCCGGCATCGGCAATGGCGGCGAGCGAGGGGAGTTTTACATATGCCCGCCAGGCATGGGCAATGGAGAGGTGGAGCGCTCCCAGAAAGAAGCAGAACGTCTGCATATCATTCGCATTGTTCAGCTGCGGAACAAGCGGCCGGAACCCGAGGTTCTGCAGCCATGCCTGGCCAAAGAAGGTGCCGGTCAGGATTCCCCAGAGGATTGCGAAGGCGCCCATAAAGTAAAAGAGCGAGAAGGTTGACCGGAGCCCGGCAGGTGATTTCAGCGCCTTCTGGAGGAGAAGCGTGGCAAGAATGTACACCAGCCCGTAGCCGGCATCGCCAATCAGGATACCGAAAAAGATGCAAAAAAAGATCAAAAAGAGCATGCTGATGTCAAGTTCACGGTAGCCGGGCGTGATCCCGAGGAGCCCGAATACGGGCCGGATCCGCTCCACCCAGGGGGGGTTGCGCAGGAGCGTCGGGACCGTATCTTCAGGTGCCGGGTCCGTGATGACGATCCCCCACTGCCTGCTCCGGGCCTCCCTGATAAGATCATCCGCTTCATCGTACGGTATATATCCCGTGACATACCCGATTCTTCCTTCCCACCCCATTCCGCTCACGACCTGCCGGAATTCGATCTCTTTTCTGAGTTCCTCCTTCATCCGCGCAAGGTGTAAAGAGAATCCCGCGGCACGGGCGATCTGCCCGTTCACCCGCGTGAGCGCAGCGCTCGTCTCTTTGAGCTTCTCCCGGAGTGCCGCGAGGCCCAGCTGTGGCGGGGGGGTCTCTTCAAACGGGCAGTCGAACGGGTGCCGTGCTATCACCACGCACCAGGCGAGGTTGCCATAGGTGGCGCGTGTCCTCACCACCACGTCCGCGGGAAACCGGTCCCGTTCCCCGGCCGGCAGCTTGCAGAGTTTCAGGTAAATGCCGTTTTTTTCAAGCATACGGACGCGGCCCGCATCAATATCGCCCCACGGCTCCCAGTCAGCGATCCGGCTCCGCACCGTGCGTTCAGCAGACCCGAGTTCCGCCCGCTGTTTGTCAAGCCCGATGATCAGGTCTGCCGCCCCGGTCCCATCACCGTCGGTTGTCCGCTGCGGTATGCCGGTCCGTTCCGGCTCCGGTACCTGGTTCAGGATACCCAGCGCGGTATCGATGCGGGCGTGGCGCTCCCGGAGCACGGGCAGGTCCGGGCTCTCCGGCGGGTTCTGGTGCTCGATGTGCAGCACCCCCAGCTGCCGCAGTGCTGCCACGGTCGCTCCTGCATCGTCGGCCAGCACCAGGATGGTTGCTTTTTTCATCGGGACGATCATACCAGGGCCTCCTCAAGCTCGGCTTCCTCGATCTTCTTCTTGGCGATCTTGCTCCGGCCGATCGCATTGGTCATCTGGTCGCCGAGGGAGATCCGTATCAGCCGGATCGCCTCCTGTGTCCCGGGGATCTTGATCTTCTCGAAGAGGTTGACGCGCTGCGAGGTGACACGCAGTTCCTTGCTCAGCACGGCGATCCCCTGGTCGATGACACGGATCTCTTCCTGTACGGATACCATCTCCCGCAGCGCGTCAAGCCCCGCATCCACCCAGAGGGGTGTTAAGAACAGGTCGTAGGCTGCCGGCACAAAATCCACGCGTTCAAAAACCGGGACTTCTATCCCGGCAATATTTTTTTTGCCGGTGCGGATCTCTTCCACAGCAAGCCATTGCCGGATCTCCGGTGCTTCTGCGAGGAGCCCCAGCCAGCCGGCCGCCGACCGCTGCTGCTCGTGGAGGGCGTCCCCCCGCTCTGCCCGGGTTCTCTGCTGGTGTGAGATCTCCAGCTGCAGCTGCTGCTTTTTCAGCTGGAGCGTGGGCAGGTACCGCTCGTACTGCCGGAGCGCATCCCGCTGTCTCTTCAGTTCACCTTGCGTACGTTTTACGTTCATACATGTGAGGCCAGTACTTTTCTATCATCGACTTACGGATCCCTGTCTCCTCGGGAGAGAAACACTCGTGCAGGATCTCCCAGCCAAGGTCAAGTGCGTTCTCGAGCGGGATGTTGACCAGGAGCGACATCATCTTATCCTCGAAGAGTTTCCCGTATTTCAGGAGTTTAACGTCCCACGCACTCATCTGGAATCCCATTGCCTGCTTCTCCTGCGTCTCGCGGTAATCGGCATAGAGCTGGATCATCCGGTCCATGATCATCCGGTGGTCGTCCCGGGTCATTCCGTTCACCTGCTGCTTCAGGCGGCTCAAAGAACCGAAGGGCTCGATCGCCCCGTTCTTTAAGTAGAACTGCCCCTCGGTGATATAGCCGGTGTTGTCCGGGATGGGATGGGTCACGTCATCACCGGGCATTGTTGTCACGGAGAGGATCGTAATGGAACCGGCAGATTCAAAATCAACGGCCTTTTCATAGCGGGCTGCCAGCTGACTGTACAGATCGCCCGGGTATCCCCGGTTGGAGGGGATCTGCTGCATGGTGATGGCCATCTCGCGCAGGGCATCGCAGAAATTGCTCATGTCGGTCAGGAGGACAAGGACCCGTTTTCCTTCCAGGGCGAAGTTCTCTGCCACCGCAAGACAGAGGTCCGGGACGAGCAGGCACTCCACCACCGGATCGGCCGCGGTATGCATGAACACGATCGAACGGGAAAGGGCGCTGTGTTCTTCCAGCGTGTCCCGGAAGAGGAGGTAATCATCATGTTTCATCCCCATGCCGCCGAGAATGATGATGTCGACCTCCACCTGGATCGCGATCCGTGCCAGCAGTTCATTGTACGGCTCGCCGGCAACGGAGAAGATGGGGAGTTTCTGGGATTCCACCAGGGAGTTGAAGACATCGATCATGGGTATGCCGGTCCGGATCATCCGGTTCGGTATGACCCGTTTTACCGGGTTCATGGACGGCCCGCCGATATCGACGAGGTTTTCAGCAAGGTCCGGCCCGTTGTCGAGCGGCCTGCCGCTCCCGTTGAAAATGCGTCCCAGCAGCAGGGCGCCGGTGGAGATGCGCATCGGATGACCCAGGAACCGTACCTTGTCCCCCGTGGAGATGCCGCGGCTGCCGGCAAAGACCTGCAGGTATACCTTTTTGCCGTCCAGGCGGATGACCTGCGCAAGGGACGTTCCCTGCCGGGTGATCACCTCCGCAAGCTCGGTGTTGCCAACGCCGTCCGCCTCGACCACGATAACGTCCCCCGTGATCTGGCTGATGTGGGTGTAGAATTTCTGCATACTATCCCGTTCCTGACTGTTCGAGCAGGAAAACCCGGATCTCGTTCTCGGCGGTTTCAAACTCTTTGCTCTTCCACGGTGCAGAGTTCCAGCCTTTGAAGAGCTGTCTCAGCTGCTGGAAACCATGGCGGGCAGCATCCTTGTCCCGGAATGGCAGTTCCGATTCCAGGATGCGGAAGATGACATCAAAGACATAGATCTGCCGTTCCTTTATGGTCGCTTCATCAACGGGGTCAAAGGCATTCTGCTGCAGGTAGACAAAATCAAAAAATTCGGCTTTCAGGTAATCCACGTAATCGGCAAGCGCCGTCCCTTCCTCCCCGACAACTTTCATCATCTGCGCCACGTCAAACCCTTTGCGCAGGATAGCGTGGCCCCGCTCTTTCTGTATCCCGGGAATAATACTCGGGTACTTGCTCCAGCTGATCAGCGGGTCGATTGCGGGGTACCGGCGGGCATCGGAAAGACTCCGGGAGAGCCCGTGAAACGCACCAACCACCTTCAGTGTTGCCTGGGTCACCGGCTCATCAAAGTTGCCCCCGGCCGGGCTCACGGTTCCCCCGATCGTAACGGAAGCGGTGGAACCATCATATAACCGCACCATGCCCGCCCGTTCGTAGAACGAGGCAATACGCGATTCCAGGTACGCCGGGAATGCCTCTTCGCCGGGGATCTCCTCGAGCCGCCCGGACATCTCCCGCATTGCCTGTGCCCAGCGGGAGGTGGAATCCGCAAGCAGGAGGACGTGAAGACCCTGCTGGCGGTAGTATTCGGCGATGGTTACCGCCGTGTAGACACTTGATTCCCGTGCTGCAACCGGCATGGAACTGGTATTACAGATGATCACGGTTCGGTCGCTCAGCGGCCGGCCGGTCCGGGGGTCCCGTATGGCGGGAAATGTCTTCAGGGTCTCGACAACTTCCCCCGCACGCTCGCCGCAGGCGGCAATAACAACCACATCCACTTCGCTGTGCCGGCTGATCAACTGCTGGAGCACGGTCTTTCCCGCCCCGAAGGGACCGGGAATACAGTACGTCCCGCCCCGGGCCACGGGAAAGAGCGAATCGATCAGCCGCATCCTGGTGACCAGCGGTTCACCGGGTTTCAGTTTTTCGGCATATGCCCGGATGGGAATTTTCACCGGCCAGTTCTGGGTTAAATACACCGGAACGATCCGGTTGTCGGCATCCCGGATCCGGGCCACAGCCTCGCGTATCGTGAACGTGCCGGCAGGTTCAACCGAAACCACCTCGAAATTCCCCCGCAGCGGGAAGGGGACCATGCAATAGTGCCGGAATATATTTTCCACCACATAACCGATCTTATCCCCGGCACGCACCCGGTCACCGGGTTGTACCAGCGGGGTAAAGTCCCAGGTCCGGCTCTCGGAGAGTGCCCTTTTGTACACCCCGCGCTGCAAAAAAAAGCCGCACTCTTCTGCAATCTCCGGCAGCGGGTTCTGGAGGCCGTCAAATATCTGGCCAAGCATCCCCGGCCCCAGCTCAGCCGAGAGGAGCTCACCGGTAAACTCTACTGCTTCACCGATCTTTAACCCCCCGGTGGTCTCATAGACCTGCATCTCTGCTAGGTTGCCGTGGACCCGGATGATCTCCGATTTGAGACGCTCTTTTTCGTGCAGGATATACGCAACCTCATTCTGCATGACCGCGGAATCGAACCGGACGGTCACCATGTTGCCGCTGACCTTTGTGATCTGGCCGGTTCGTGGTGCTGTCATGGATACTCCCGCTATCGCTGCAGGGCCTCTGCAAGGAGGACAGGCCCGTTCGCATGCTGTATGTTTTCCCAGCGCTCAAGGATCCGCAATTTCAAGGCATAGATGATCAAAAATTCCAGCTCGAAATAATGGCCGGTTGCGAGCGCATCCAGGAGCTTCCAGCGTGTTTCATCGATTGCCTTCTCCGTGTCCAGAAGAGAAGCGGTCAATTGAGCTCCCACCCCGGCAGGGGTAAAGAAAGAGCCACTGGACCCCCCCGGCCGCAGGAACGGTCCCGGCTCAAGGTGCCTTTTTGCGGCCCGTACCTTCACCAGCTCGTTTCTGAGCGCAACATTGAATTCGATCCATTGCCGGATTACCGGGACCCGTGAGCTGTTTTCACCATAGTCTCCAGGTTGCGGCAGGGTTCGTAACACCTGGCAGTCTTTTTCCGGAATCAGGGGACAGCATACCTCAAGAAACCGTTCAGATGAGAAGGGCGGTTTCATCGGGAACTGCAGCATCGGCAGGCTTGCAACCAGGTAGGGATAAAAATCTGCCATGTCATCTCATTCCTTGAGCGCGTCGGCTAATATCCGGTTCAGCTTTGGCTTGAGGTGTGTGCCGATATAGTCTGCCAGGGCTTTGTCGGTAAAATCATAACACGATCTTCCTTCATCAAAACTGATGTTGAAACCACCGGAAATGTCATCAGAAGACTGCAGGAGGATATTCTTCTTCGTTTCCTCGCGGAGCCGGGTTAAAAAATGGGTTTCCAGGATCTCCCGGTCCCTGTCATTCAAAAAAACGGTGATATCGCTCTTCTCCCCCCCGCTATAGTTCCTGACCGCTTCTGCGATGAGTCTGAACAGCGCCTCGGGGCTCAGGACCTCCCGGACTTCTGTGACCGCGATACGCAAAAGCAGGGTATTGATCTCTTTTCTCAGGGACAGGAGCAGGTCCCTCCCCGCCTGGGCAAGCAGGATCTTCTCCTTCTCGTCCTCACGGCGGATCCTCTCGTTTGCAGCAGCAACCATCTCCTCAGCTTCACGCTTTGCCGCACGCAGGATCTCATCGGCTCTCTGCTGTGCCGCTGCTTCGATAGTCCGGGCTTTCTCCTCCGCAGCCTGGATTCCCTCCTGGTTAATTTTTTCGATCAGGTCCCTGATCTCTTCTGCCATAAAAATCCCCTGGCCTGCATGTATGTGGATGGCATGCCCTTTTTCACGCGTGAACGGGATGACGTTCGTTCTTTCGGGAATATCCGTTTACCTTGTAGTTGATGCCCTACTATTAAAATCATAGAGGTATCTGAAAACCGGAGGACCGTGATCCCCATGGTCCTCTTCACATTTTACCGGCATATCCGGTTATACCGTCATACACCGGAGATGTCACGGATGAAGCGGCGTGTGAACGCCCGGATCCAGACCCAAAATTCAATATAATTTGAAATAACAAGAGAGATAGGGTAAAGGACAGAACCCGGCCGGCCTGGTGTTCCTGCGGTCAGTGCACGGGGCAGGCCGTTCGCAGACGAGCGGAAAAAATACAGAGGATCGGGTGTGAACCCAAATGCCAGGATCATTTCAATGTACACCTCCAGAAGGACACGACCGGGGATGGTTCCCATGAAGAAACCGGATGCTGCGCTGGCAACTTTTCATAACGGGATTACATGCTCTTCATCGGTCTTCTCAGCATTTGCCAGTGATCTGGGACTTGATGAAAAAACTGCACGGAAGATCGCCTGCGGGTTCGGTGCGGGGATTTCCCGGACCGGGAATATCTGCGGTGCAGTCTCCGGCGCCATCATGGTGATCGGCCTCAGGTACGGGAAGGCAGACCCCGGGGATGAGGCCGCAACCACGAAAACACGCGCACTCACGCGCCGGTTCATCGAGGAATTTACGGATAAGAATGGTTCGGTCAACTGCACGGAACTGCTCGGGTACAACCTGAACGATCAGGACGGGTATGACGCGGCAGCCGGATCGAACCTGTTCAGGACAACATGCCCGGCATACGTGCGGGATGCCGTCGATATCCTCGAGAGAATCCTGTGAAGGGGATCCGTGTGAGCCGTATTCAGCATGAGGTTACAAGGAGGAGATGAAAACGGAGGATGAGCGGAGGGATGGCTGCGCCGGATACGGGCAGGGGGCCCGGTTGACCGACCAACTCCCGCAATCCGGGGTGAAGGACCTATGACCGGGCGGCGGCTGAGTACTTTTGAGAAGTATCTCACGGTCTGGGTGGCCCTCTGTATCGCGGGAGGGATCCTGATCGGCCGGATCGCCCCCGGAGTTGCCGTGGCCCTCGACTCCTTCTCCGTCTACCAGGTCTCGATCCCGATCGCCATTGCCCTGTTCTTCATGATGTATCCGATCATGGTGAAGATCGATTTTTCAGAAGTGCTGCGGGCGGCCCGGACCCCGAAACCGGTTGCACTCACGCTCATCATCAACTGGGCGATCAAGCCCTTCACCATGTATATCCTTGCGAGCTTCTTCCTCGGGTACCTCTTTGTGGGATTCATCCCCGGGACAGAGGTGCTGCTGAACGGAACCGAGGTTGAACTGTGGCGCAGTTATGTGGCCGGGTGCATCCTCCTTGGCATCGCACCCTGTACAGCGATGGTGCTGATGTGGAGCTACCTTGCAAAGGGGAATGACGGCCTCACCCTGATCATGGTTGCGATCAACTCGCTGACCATGCTCGTTCTCTATGCCCCCCTCGGGGGTTTCCTCCTCGGGGTGAACGCGATGCCGATCCCCTGGGAGACCATACTCCTCTCGGTGGCGGTGTATGTGGCCCTCCCGCTCGTTGCCGGCTACTTCACCCGGAAGTGGGTGATCGCCCGGAAGGGGATGGCATGGTTTGAAACGAAATTTCTTTATTTCCTGACACCGCTCTCCATCGTCGCCCTGCTCGGGACACTGGTCCTCCTCTTCAGCTTCAAGGGAAACGTGATCGTGGAGAACCCCCTGACCATCCTCTGGATAGCAATACCGCTCTTCATCCAGACCATGCTCATCTTCACTATCGGGTACTTCCTTGCCCGCAGGTTGAAGTTCCCCTACCGCGACGCCGCACCCGCGGCGATGATCGGGGCCTCGAACCATTTCGAGGTGGCGATCGCGACCGCAACGATCCTCTTCGGTCTCAGTTCCGGTGCGGCGCTGGCAACGGTGGTGGGAGTCCTTATTGAGGTACCCGTCATGCTGATGCTGGTGAAGATCTGCCTGCGGACTCAGGGAATGTTCGGGAATACACCCGCTGAAGATGGAACGAATCCCCGCGTTTCCTGAGATCCACGGGGCAGCGGCGATCCGGTTATGTCGCGCCGTTTCAGAGAATCCGTGCCCGGAAAAGACCGATGATCAGCTCGAGGATGAACGCGGGAACAAGCGCATACCCGATGAAGCGGTGGAGCGTCTGGATCCCGGCCCGCTTTTTTACCAGGAGACTCGGCACAAGCTGGACAACTGCCATCAGGACGAGGATCAGCCCGACAACCCCGTGCGGGTACTTGACGAGCTGCCCGCCAAACTTCAGGGTGGTCAGGATCCCGAGCAGATAGGCGCCGATGACAAAGAGGCTGAAGCCAATGCTCGCCATCCGGTGGAAGCGGTAGGCATTGCGGATATGGATACGCCGGATACGCCCTTTCTGCACCGCGCCGCTCAGGACAGCCGCGATCATCAGGGCAAGGCCGGTAAAAGCGGTGACTGCATGCCCGATCCACCGGGTTGTCCCATACGTAAGGGCAACCGCTCCGGCTGCAACGAGAAAAGCACCGATCAGCAGGATGACCGGCAGGTCCGGCCATCGCTCCGTTTCCATCCCCGGTTCCGCCATAAGAAAAACACCTGTCCTTGTTAATGGAATACAGCGGCCGGTGTTATTTATAGCTCGGCATGGTGCCACGGTATGCAGCACCGCGGTTCACCGGAATACCGGAAGATCCTCCTGCCACGCGATGGAGCCCCTTCAGAGAATGCCGGCGGTAAGAAGGCCGGCGATCACCTGAAGGAGAAACACGGGAACAATGGTGTATCCCGTGAGCCGGTGGAGCGTCTGGATCCCAATCCGCTTTTTTACCACGAGGCTGGGTATCACCTGGATGGTCACCAGCAGGACCAGGATCAGCCCGATGATCCCGTGCCCGGACGTGAGGGGCGGTCCGCCGCCCTGCCCGGTGGTGAGAAGCCCGAGCGCAAAAGTCCCGATCACAAAGAGGCCGAAGCCGATACTGGCCATCCGGTGGAAGCGGAAGACATGGGGGATGCGTTTTGTCCGGATACGGCCTTTCGTCACCGCACCGGTGAGGATGACCGTGGTCATCAGGGCAAGGCCGGTGAACGCGGTCACCGCATGCCCGATCCAGCGTGCTGTTCCGAAGGTAAGTGCAACCGCTCCTCCGGCAATGAGAAGAGCACCGATCAGCAGGATAACCGGCAGGTCCGGCCATCGTTCCGGCTGCGTAATGGGCGGGTCCGTTTTCAAAAAAACCTCCCTGGGTACTGGTTAATTTGTGAAATACACGCTCCCGATCATATTTATAGTTCGCCACGTTGCCAACGCCCGGCAGGCTCATGGCGGGCAATGGAGGTAACGTTAAAAAGACGTTGAACAGACAACGGATCCACTGCCTGCCCCGGGAACCATCGCTCCTGACCGCCCTTGTGAAAATTGCCCGTTCCAGAAGCCTGTCGGGCGGCGTGCAGTTTTCTTTACACTTTTGTATCGGATTTTGGAATGTTCGCAAACATTTATCCCGATCTGATGCTCTTTTCCGATCACATCCGGACAGAACGATCCCTGATCCGGGAGCGCAATCATGAAAGAAGACCATGCCATGAACCATCCGGGGAACGAGCATGCCATAAACCGTTCGGAAACAGATGAACCCATAAATTATCCGGGAAAGGAGCATGTCACGGACCATCCGGAAAAAGATGATGCCATGCACCATCCGCGGGAAGACCATGCCCTGTCTGAGGGAAACGGGCACGGCCGGCACGAGCATCCGGGCGGGGACTCCGGGCAGCACCGTACGGGAACGGGCGCTCACGCCCACGACATGGAAGATTTCCGGAAACGGTTTATTATCTCAACGATCGTTACGATACCTATCCTCTTCCTCTCGCCGGTCATCCAGTCGTTCCTGGGCTACCGGTTTGATTTCCCCGGCTCGATGTACGTTCAGCTCGCCCTCGCTACCTTCGTCTATTTTTACGGAGGATACCCGTTCCTCAAAGGGATCGTTAAGGAGTTACGGGCCCGCATGCCGGGCATGATGACGCTCATCGCGGTCGCGATCAGTGTCGCCTATTTCTACAGCGCTGCGGTCGTGTTCGGCCTGATGGGCGAGGCATTTTTCTGGGAACTGGCAACGCTCATCGATATCATGCTCCTCGGCCACTGGATCGAGATGAAGTCGGTCCTCGGTGCCTCCCGGGCGCTCGAGGAACTGGTGAAGATCATGCCGCAGGACGCGCACCTGCTCAGGGATCATGAAACCGTAACAGTAAAGGTTTCTGCGCTGCGGCCGGGTGACCGCGTTCTTGTCAAACCCGGCGAGAAGGTTCCGGTTGACGGGATCGTCACTGACGGAGCGAGCACCATGAACGAATCGCTGCTGACCGGGGAATCAAAACCGGTATCAAAGCATCCCGGCGACACGGTGATCGGGGGGGCGATCAACGGGGAAGGATCGGTTGTTGCAGAGGTGAACAAAACCGGGCAGGAGACCTACCTGAACCAGGTTATTACCCTGGTCCGGCAGGCACAGGAGAGCAAATCCCGGGCACAGGATCTTGCCAACCGCGCAGCCTTCTACCTCGTCATCATTGCGCTCGGCGTTGGTGCCATAACATTTGCCGGGTGGCTCCTGCTCGGACAGGGAGCGGGGTTTGCGATCGAACGGGCTGCGACCGTGATGGTGATCGCGTGTCCTCACGCGCTCGGGCTTGCAGTGCCTCTCGTTGTTGCGGTGTCGACGTCCCTTGCAGCCCGCTCCGGCCTGCTCATCCGGGACCGGCAGGCCTTTGAACGGGCACGGGATATCCAGGCCATTGTCTTTGACAAGACCGGTACCCTGACCGAGGGAAGTTTCGGGGTAACGGATATCCTCCCGCTCGGGCAGCTCACAGAACCCGAAGTACTCCGGATGGCAGCAGCGCTCGAGGCACACTCAGAACATCCTATCGCCCGGGGCATCGCGAAGGCCGCGGCAGACCGCCGGATCATGCCTCCCGCGACAGAAAACTTCCAGGCAATCCCCGGTAAAGGTATCGGTGCATCGGTTGGAGGGCGAAACCTGAAGCTGGTCAGCCCGGGATACTTACAGGAGAACCATATCGCGATGACGGACCCGCGGGTCGAAACCCTGAGCCGGCAGGGAAAGACCGTTGTCTTCCTGCTCCAGGAGGAACAACCGCTCGGAGTCCTTGCCCTTGCTGATATCATCCGGAAGGAATCCATAGAAGCGATCGCCCGGCTGAAGTCAATGGGCATCCGGTGCATGATGCTGACCGGGGATAACCGCTTCGTGGCGCAGTGGGTGGCAGAGGAGACCGGGCTTGATGAGTATTTTGCTGAAGTCCTCCCCCACGAGAAAGCGGAAAAGATAAAAGAGATCCAGGAACGCTATACCGTGGCGATGGTGGGTGACGGGATCAACGATGCGCCGGCGCTTGTGCAGGCGGATGTCGGCATAGCGATTGGCGCTGGTACCGATGTTGCGGTGGAGAGCGCAGACATCGTGCTTGTCCGGAGTGATCCCCGCGATGTTGCCGGTATCGTCGTGCTCTCAAAACGGACCTATGCGAAGATGGTCCAGAACCTTGTCTAGGCGACCGGGTACAACGCCGTTGCAATACCCCTTGCAGCCGGCGTTCTCACCGGTTACGGTATTCTTCTCACCCCGGCTATGGGGGCAGTCCTGATGAGCGCGAGCACGGTGATCGTCTCTATAAATGCCCGCCTTCTCCGGGCTTAGGTATTGCGCACGAGGGGGGGAATTTTCCGGAACATCCGGCTGCGAATCCAACGCCCACGAGCTGGTTCTCGTCCAGTTTCATGGGTATCTAAAAACACATCTTTTCATCCTTTTTAATTCAATGTTCCGGTGAGGCAGAGACCATCAAAAGGGTAACCGGTATCCCGGCCGGGAGGAAGACGGCTGGTATCGAACGAAGGTCCGGGGTTGAAAAAAAAAGGGGATTAAATTTCTGCCTGGCATGTCTGCGTGATCAGGTCCGACTCGAACAGGTATGCTGCCGGTGTCCATGCCGTGAACATTGCCGTGCCTGCTTCTTCGTTCATGACCAGATCGGATGTCGGTACAATCCAGACCTTTGCACCAGTGATATCCTGATAATCGCCCGGGGCATCTTCCGCATATGTGTTGCAGATGAGATGCTTCAGGAACGCACCGGTTCCGATCTTCATTTTCAGGGTGCCGTTTTCGTCAGACGATCCGATTTTCAGCACATTGTGGATGGCTGTCAGGAATCCGCCCTCTGCCGGTTCCCGGTATGAGATCATCGCGTATTCAGTTGGTCCTGGGGTAAGATTTTCAGCATCAAGCTGGAGATCTGCACCCCGGTTGGGGTACGTAAAATGACCAATACCCAGATCTTCCGATTCCACCCAGCCTGCAGCCATATTTTTCGCAACAAGATAGGGGGCATTTTCCAGAACTGGTTTTACCGCCGCAACGGGTGCAACGGCAAACGCGAGCAGTACTGACACTACTGCAAATCCAAACAAAACTGATCTCGTTTTCATGTAACTGCTCCAGCCATGGAACCTCCCGTCCGGGAGATTCACCTGTGGCTTACAATGATCTTTTCTGCGGTTCATTTGAAATTGTTTAACTTCCGGTAGCCGGGTGCTAACCTGCAGGTTCTGCCCTGTATCCTGCAGGTGCTCAATGGTTTTCCGGCGATGAAACCGGGAATCTCTCTCCTCCATGAAAAACTGAGATGAAAAATGGCCGGTTATTGGAAAATCCCGTATCCTCCCCCGGCTTTGCTTCCAGCGGAATATTCAATAATCGCCGGGATAACCGGTTGGTATGAACCCCGAATCAACCGTTGTTATCCTCATCATCCTGGCCGGGCTGGTGGCATGCGCCGGCTGTACCGGCTCGCCCGGATTCGCACCGCCTTTAACGGTGCTGACCCCGGACCCCGTAACTCCGGTCAGGACGACAACTCTCGTGACCCCGCTTCCTTCCACGGAGATAGCACGGATTACTGTCGACCATTTCGGGATGAACCCTGCCACGGAAAGTATCTACGAGTTCGTGGGAACAGTCCAGGTCAATAAAGGTCCGTACCAGACGGTACAGGTGATCCTCCGGTATCCTGACAGCCAGGAATATGCCTATGAGGCCGGCGGCATGGGCGGGTCAGACCCGACGCGGAAACCGTTCTACCTCTACCCGGCCGACCGGTACAAGGGCACGAACCCGGAGAAGATCATCGTGCTCAACGGAACACGCTATGCCACCGTTTACCGGTATGAGAACGGCGTCATTGCCTGGATCGCTGCGCCCGATAATCTCTCGCCGGTGTAACATGCATCTTCTCCCGAAATCTCTCCGGGATCATACCAGTTTTTTCCCGTTTCCATGTCCATGGAAAAACCCGGTCGGATGAACTCAATAAATTCCGGGTCCACCCCTCGTCCTGCAGGGCAGACGGGGATCAGGGATGAACGCATGGTATCCGGATGTACTGAATACTGCCCTCTTGGTGAAATACCGTCAACGCAAGGGAAGGATCTTCTCCCTTTCATGCAGGATCGGTAATCCCCGAACACCTGCATTGGCATGATACCCAAGTTCCGGGACTGGTATTTCTGGATAGTGGATAAAAATGCCCGGTAGAAAACCTCTTTTAAAAGGTGCGATCACTCCCCCTTGCGCCGGCCATGCCCCCGACGGGGGCTTATGGCGCCTGTGATGCCCCGCTCTGACGTTTACGAAAAACGTCCTGTTTTTTTTCAACTGGTAATACAGCACTATCGCAACCGTGGCGCCGCAGCGGCGGGGCGAAGCCCCGAAAGCGTCAGCTCTCTGAATGATTTCTACAAAGTGATAAAAAGGTAATTCCTGCTTCCCGGCCGGGAAAATCTTACGGGAATACCAGGCACGACGTTCCCATAAATTGTTGTGGGTTTATATTCCGTTCCTTTGTCACTATTACCATATCCCGTTTCATCTGCGCGTCTGTAAAGGCCGGGTTGATATCGATCGCGCGGTTGTATAACCGGATCGCATCATCATAATTACCAAGATTTGCCTGACAGTTCGCCATCTCATAAAGTGCCTTTGAGTATCGTGGTGCAATAACAACGGCCTGCGTGAAATACCTGAGTGCGGTTTCATAGTGTTCCTGTTGTGCAAGCTCCCGTGCTTTGCGATAGAGGTACTGCGCCTCGATGGAAATTCCCTTCATATAAACCCATTTCACGTTCCTCCCCTCCCCTGTTCACGGTACCATAATCACGGTTCCCTGGACAAAAGATGACAAAGGTTTTTTGTTTTAATAATAATATGCAACATATATACGGTGTGATACAATGCAACACAGATCCGCTGGGCATACCGGTTTGCAGATGAAACAGGACAATTTCCATACGGTTTCAAAAAAAAATTCACCCGCCATCGGAAAAAACGCTGTTTTTCCTGCTTCTGCCCGCCCTCTTCGGGAGCCGGTGGCACAGGTGACGGACACTAAAACCACGGTGCCCCCGGATCCAAAAACGAGGAACCCTGGTGCCGGCGTTCACCCGGTGAATATCTCCGTCTGTATTACCGGTTCATTACCTTTAAGTGATCAGCCTCACATGGTGTATCTGTAGCGTCCTGGTTCAGCAGGACAGGCGAGGTCGTATCACATGGCAGCAGATATGAAGATTCCGGTCAATTATCCAGAAGCAGCAGAAACCCTGAAAAAATACCTGAAGCTCTCAGGTTCTCCCGTGGCATTCCGGTTTGCAACAAAAAAAGAAGAGATCCCGGCCGGGATGCAGGCACTTGACAAGACCATCCGGCACTGTGCGATGGTCGGTCTTGCTCGCAAAGAGGGCAGGATCTTTTATTCCACTGCGGACAAACACGAATGCAATGGCGGGGCATGGTCGCTCGGCCTGAAGGAGATCACCGAGACCTTAAAAAACGGGGATTTCTATTTCAAGCTCGGAAAATTCGAGAGCTCAGCCGCCTGCAAGCGGACAATCGACCGGGTCGCGCACCTTGGTGCCGGTGATACCTATGCGACCCTCTATGCCCCTCTCGAGAAGACACCGTTCGACCCGCAGGTTGTGCTCATCATCGCGAGCCCGTGGGCGATGCTCAAGCTTGCCCAGAGCACCCTGTTCCGCGTAGGCGGGAGGATCGAAGCAGAGTTTGCCGGCATCCAGTCGGTCTGTGCCGATGCATCTGCCCAGACCTACCTCAACGGCAGGGTGAACTTCTCGCTCGGCTGCGACGGATCCCGGAAGTTCTCCGGCATTGACGACAGCGAGATGGTCATGGGCATTCCGGCCGAGCTCCTCCCGGAGATCACGGAGGCGCTCAGGGTGGTTGCCGCGGCACCGGGATCGAAACCCGGCGCGAAATAAGCACTGATACCTGCCATTGTCTGCCGGCGGTAAAGTACCATCTTTTTTACCGGCTGTTCTCTGCTGAAGTGATTCTTCTGGGGCGGGGTGCTAACACCCGCCTGTTAAAAACCGCAGAACCTCTCTTCGGGATTTTTCAGGGGCAAAAAAAGTTCAGAGGAGTTTTGTCCCGGCAGTCGGCCCGGGTTTGCACTCATAGACTTCCGTGATCTTCACGATGATAAGAGAGCGTGCAGGAAGTGCGGGATTCTTGATATTGAGTTTCGCCTTCATCTCATCGTACTCCTTCCCGCTGGTCCTGATGGACGTGACCCCCTTGATCTGGAAACAGCCCTTGATCTCGGGTCCCCAGATAAAGATGGCGATCTTCGGGTTCGTCCGCAGGTTCGATATGCTCTTGTTCATGAAGTTGTCCGTGATCCAGATGGTCTCATCATCGATGAGCTCCACGACCCCGAGCGGGACAACATTGGGCGTTCCGTCCCTGGATGCGGTGGCCACCGGGAACACTTTCATCTTCGAAAACGCCTCTTTCATGTCTGTGTTTAGTTTCACCATAGACTGTTCACCTATCTTCCCAATGGGATTTCTCTGTAATATACTTTGGCGTCCCTTCGGTGAGCCGTGCTTTTTAAAACGCCCACATCATCATCCTGAAACCCGATACGGACGCGGGAATCCCGTTTTTTTGGAGCGGGGCCGGAAATTTTCCGGGTCTGCTGAGAATGAAGCTCATATCATCGGTTTTTCCTGTGAGGGACCGGCATTCCGGGAAGGGGGCCCGGCTTGAGATACACCGCCGACCGGTGTTCCGGGAAAAACAATAAACCTGCTCTGTAGAAACAGGTAAGAACTTTGTCAGTTCACACCGGAGCCATGAAAATCGCAGATATGAGGGCTCCCCGCCTCAGGGCCCCTCGCGGGGCACGGCGGGGCGGTTTGTGTGTTTTTTAAAAATGCTCCCGGTTATTGACCCGCCGCGGGGGCGTCCCTTCGGGGGCGGCGGCGTTTATCGCAAATAATTAAGAGAGTAAAAAAATCCTAAAATCACATTTGATTAATGCAATTTTCATGGGAAAACCTCTTTTAAAAGATGAGATCACCCCCTTGTGCCAGCCATGCCCGCGTCAGGGCTCATGGCGCATGCGATGCCCCGGTATTGCCTCACCTTATGTGGTTCATATCCTTTTGTAAACTGGTAATGCAGCACTATCGCAACCGGGCGCTCCCAGCGGCGGGACAAAGCCCCCGGAGCGTCAGGTAATTCCTCATGATTTCTCTAGCATATAAAACAGGTTCTGCACCACGCTTGCCGGGCCTTTCCTGCCGGTAAAAACGGGTTCACCTGCACGTGCCGGACCCTCTGTTCCCCAATCGTTTCTCTTATCTTCCCGGCCACCTTAGTACACTACGTGATGCGTGAGCCGCCGGTAAAAAAGGTCCTCTACTGGTGCGAAGAGTGCAACGTGCCGCTGGTCGGAAAAACGTGTGCCTGTAAACGGGAGGGGAAACGGATCGAACTCCTCCAGCCGTACGATGTCCGCCCGGCGCTCGCGGCAGATACTGCCCTCATACAGAAACTCCTGACGGAACGGTTCGGCCCGGTCCCGCTTGCCCGGATCCTTCTCCTGAACAAGACCGGGGGGGCAGACCGGGCAGACCTCGTGATCATGAACGGCGAACGGCTCGGCTGGCTGACATTCGACCCGGTAGCACGCCGGTTCAGCCTCGACCTCGCGCCCGAAGCCCTCCCGTTTTTCATCGGCCATGCAACGAAGGGTATCCTGGACCTGGACCGGGATACCGATATCCGGAACGCAGGCGGCCGGGTTGGCGGGAAGCGGCTCCCCCTCAAAGCCCCGGCACCGGAGGGGACCGTGATCGTGAAATACCGGAACCGGTATGGCACCGGTATGGTCCGGGAGGGATCCGTAAAAGTCAAAGAGCTGATACCGGTGGTTCCCCGGGCGCTGCCGGACCCCGGCTGGGATGTCGCGGTTGAGAAGAACCGGTACCACCTTAAAAACCTTGAGCGGAACGCAATCCGGACCATAAAACAGCACCTGTCCGACCGACCGACCGCAAATGTCTCGTTTTCCGGGGGAAAGGACAGCACTGCGGTCCTCCATATTGCAGGGAAGGCCGGCGTGACGAAGGCATTCTTTATCGACACGGGGATCGAGTTTCCCGAGACCATTGCGTTCGTCCTCTCAAAGGGCGTGGACGTGATCCAGAAAGCCGTGGATTTCTGGCAGGCAGCCGCAAAGGCCGGGCCGCCCGGGAAGGACAACCGCTGGTGCTGCAAGCTCTTAAAACTGCACCCCCTCAAGCTCTACCTCGCGGGTGTCGGCCCATGCGTTACGGTGCAGGGCAACCGCTGGTACGAGTCCTGGAACCGGGCGGGGCTTGACGAGACCAGCCAGAACCCGGCAAACCCCCTCCAGCTGAACATATCACCGATCCGGAACTGGCGGGCGCTGGAGGTGTTCCTGTACATCTGGTGGCAGCGCCTGCCGGTCAACCCGCTCTACGAGAAGGGGCTCGAGCGGATCGGCTGTTATCTTTGCCCGGCCATGCTCGAGAGCGAGTACGAGGAACTCAAAACGATCCAGCCGGCGTTTGCGGAACGGTGGACGGCGTTCCTCCAATCATGGGCTGCAAAGAAGGGCTATCCCGATGCGTTCTCGTCCTGGGGGCTCTGGCGCTGGCGTGCCCTCCCCCCCAAGATGCGGGAGCTCTGCCGGGCGCAGGGAGTCGCCGTCAACGAGGATAATACCTTAAAGAGCGGGCCGGTGCGGGTGGCCCGGGCAATGGCTGATACAACGGAGGCAGGGGAGATGAAACCACTCACGGAGACGCAGTCAGGCCGGGGACTGCAGGTGCAGGAAGTGCGAAAGGACTTCCCGATCCTCGGCGATATCATCTATTTCGACAACGCGGCTACGAGTTTCTCTCCGGAGCCGGTCCTTGCGGCAATGACCGAGTTTGAGCACGCCTACCGTGCCAACGTGGGGCGCGGAATCCACCGCCTTGCCCGGATCGCGACCCAGCGGTACTGGCATGCCCACGAGAAGGTGGCGGGATTCATCGGGGCACAAGAGGGGGTCACCGTCTTTACCAAGAACACGACCGAGGCGATCAACATGGTCGCCGGCGGGCTCCCGTGGAAAGCCGGCGACCGGGTGGTCACGACCGTCCTCGAGCACCACTCCAACCTCCTCCCGTGGCGGAACCTCAGAAAACTGGGTGTGGAGCTCGATCTGGTCGGAATCCATGCGGATTACTCCCTTGACCTTGATGCTCTTGAAGAAGCCATGGGCCCGGCAACGAAACTGGTTGCGGTGACCCATGCCTCGAATGTCCTCGGGGTGGTAACGCCGGTGCAGGAGATCGCCCGGCTCTGCCACGACCACGGGGCCCTCCTCCTCGTCGATGGTGCCCAGTCGGTCCCGCACATGCCGGTCGATATCTCCCGGATCGGCTGCGACTTTTTTGCGTTCTCCGGCCACAAGATGCTCGGACCGACCGGCACCGGTGTCCTCTGGATGAGGACGCCTGACCTGGAACCGCTCATCGTCGGCGGCGGCATGGTGGAGGCGGTGACTGAGACCGGGTATACGGTGGCGGAAGGCTACCAGAAGTACGAGGCCGGTACCCCCAACATCGCCGGCGGCATCGGTCTTGGGGCTGCCGTGGACTACCTCACCGCCCTTGGCATGGAGAATGTTCGGCGCCACGGGGAACAGATTACTGCCCGCCTGATCGGGGGATTGCGCGGGGTGAAGGGAGTGCACGTCTATGCACCGGAAAACCCTGCCGACCGCATCGGGGTGGTCTCATTCACCGTGGACGGTCTCCATCCCCACGAGGTGGCACAGCAGCTGGACGAGTCCGCCGACATCCTTGTCCGCTCCGGTTTCCACTGCTGCCAGCCGCTCCTGGAATCGCTCGGCCTTTCCGAAGGTACCGTCCGTGCCAGCCTCGGCGTATACAATACGGAAGAAGAGGTCGACCTGCTGGTTGCGACCATCGAAGAGCTGACGCGGTAGATGCCGGCCTCAGTTGCCGGCACACCTGCCGGGAGTCTCACATCCCTCTTTAAAATCCGGCTTTTCTAAAGCGTACGCTCCTTTTCCCCCCATGCGCCAGCCCTGCCCTCATTGGGGGCGGGGACGCATGTGAAGCTGTGGAATTATCTGTATTGTTCACATTCAAAATTGAACAGGTAATACGCATTATCGCAATTTTGGGATGCCAATGCAGCGGGTGCGAAGCTCCCAAGAAAATCAGAATTGTACGAAAGATTTCCTATGAAAATTGCATTTAACAAATGTGAATTTAGGATATTTCACTCTCTCAATTAGCTGCGATGAACGCCGCCGCCCCCGAAGGGACGCCCCCGCGGCGGATCAATGACTGATATTTCAAAAAAAAACACCGAACTGCCCCGCCGTGCCCCGCGAGGGGCCCTGAGGCGGGAGCCCTCATATCTGCGATTTTCATGGCTCCGGTGTGAACTCCACAGGTTCATACCCGTTTCTCCAGCGCAGTTTTCTCCAGCCTGTTTTTCCCGTTCTTTCTCTCATGGCGGCGGTTTAATGATTCTTCCGTTCCTATACTACCTTCGAAATTCATACCCCCCTATGGAGCCGGAGTACCACAATGACGACGAAACCCTACACTGACCTCTTCGCACGCGTGCGGGAGAACCGACCGCTCGTCCACCACATCACGAACTACGTCACCGTGAATGACTGCGCAAACATCACGCTCTGCGCCGGGGGAGCCCCGGTCATGGCCGATGCCCCGGAAGAGGCCGCGGAGATGGCCGCCATCGCGAGCTCGCTCGTCCTCAATATCGGGACGCTCAATGCGGCCCAGATCGGGTCCATGATCCTTGCCGGGCAGATGGCGAACGAGCGCGGGATACCGGTCATCCTCGACCCGGTCGGCGCGGGGGCCACCCGCTTCCGGACGGAGATGACCAGACGGCTGCTTGACGAGCTGGAGATCACCGTCCTCAAGGGCAATGCCGGTGAGATCGGGGTTGTTGCCGGTGCTGAGGCAACGGTGCGGGGCGTGGACTCGCACGGGGTGAGCGGCGACCCGCTCACGATAGCCCGCGGGCTTGCCACAGCGCTCGGCTGTACCGTGGCGGTCAGCGGGGCAATGGATATCGTCACGGACGGGAAGAAGGCGCTGCTCGTGGAGAACGGGCACCCCCTGATGGGCCGCATCTCCGGCACCGGCTGCATGGCGGCATCCGTGACCGGTGTTTTCTGTGCGGAATCAAGGGACCCCGTGACGGCAACTGCGGCAGCATTTGCCGCGCTCGGCCTTGCCGGGGAGCGGGCCGCGGCAGTGGCGCACGGGCCGCTCTCCTTCAAGGTGGCACTGTTCGATGAGCTCGCGAACCTGACCCCGCAGGACCTGGCCGCGGGTGCACGGGTCCGGACCGCATGACCCGACCCGCATGAACCTTGAGCTGTACGTCATCACGGACGAGACGATCGCGGGCGGGCGGTCCCACGCCGAGATCGCACGGCGTGCGGTTCTCGGCGGGGCGGACGTCATCCAGCTCCGGGACAAGGGGCTGTCCCCTGCCGGGCTGGCCGCGGCCGGGCGGGAGATCGCAGCGGTTGTGCGCGAAAGCGGTGCGCTCTTCATCGTGAACGATCGCCTCGACGTGGCAATGGCATGCGGCGCGGACGGTGTCCATCTTGGCCAGGATGACATGCGGGTCAGCACCGCCCGGCAGCTCGCCCCCCCCGGCTTCATCATCGGGGTCTCGGTCAGCACCGTTGACGAGGCCGTGCAGGCCGGGCGGGAGGGGGCAGACTACCTTGCCCTCAGCCCCGTGTTTTCCACGGCATCGAAGGATGACGCGGGACCCGGTCTCGGTCTCGCGCGGCTCACGGAGATCCGGCATGCAGTCTCACTCCCGCTGGTGGCGATAGGCGGCATCAACCGGCAGAATGTGCGGGACGTGATCGCGGCCGGGGCAGACGGGATCGCCGTGATCTCTGCCGTTGTCGCCAGCCCGGACATGACGGCGGCCGCACGGGAACTCAAAGACCTTGTCCGGGTATGCAAAAAACGGGTCGGTAGAAATCATTCAGAGTGACGCTGCCCGAGCTTCGCCCTATGAACATCGAATTCTTTCAGAGAGAATAATGGGGGTTGAGACTCCCATACCCCCGATTATGATATTTGCCGCCGCCCCCGACGGGGCGCCCCTTGTGGCGGATCAACAACTGATATTTCTAAAAAACACCGAACTGCCCCGCCGTGCCCCGTGAGGGGCCCTGAGGTGGGGAGCCATCATAAAATGGGATGCTTGCTCTTCTACCTCAATCAGGCATCCATGACCCGTAAAATCGGAGAAAACCTTCCGGTCCCCCCGTTTCGAAACCTCTGATGCGGGAAGCCCTCGTAATTATGAACCGTTCAACAATTTTCATCCGTTGAGAGTGAACTCATCGCTCATGCCCGTTTCTCCAGAGCAGCTTATGCGTTGAATATTGCACGGGAAGAAACCCGGGTTTTCTCTTACAGATATCGAATTCAGATGCAAGGCACTGCTGCCTTGCACTATTTTATCATCTGTTCTACGAACTCCGATACCGATTGTATCAGGCAACCTCACCTTTTTTGATGCAGCGTCATCCTCATCAGAGCGTCGTCTCTTTTCCGGTAATGGAACAAGGCCAGCCATATGCATGGCGGCCGGGTGTATGGTTACCCCCTGACGACTAAGATGCTCAAGTATCCTTCCCAGGTATCGGTTCGTTGATCTTGCTATATCGAGAGGGAGAAATGCCGTTCACTGGTTCTCCCAGCGCACGGAAACTGCACCGGCGGCCAAACCCGGGTTATCCTGTTATGGTCATGAGAACGGCCGGGCGTGCACCGCGTCCGGAGACCTGACCATATGCAATAAATAAGAAACGACCAGAATAATTCCATCCGGAGCATGATGCAGAGATGATGTACTGATGAAAACCATATCCCCAAAGAAGACCCTCTGGCTTGCGGTCACTGCGGTGCTCACGGTCGCCATCGTCCTGGTCTCCATCTTCTCTTTAAAGAACGGGTACCATGACATCTTCCCGTACTTCTATATCCTGCCCATCCTCCTGCTCGCCTATTTCTTCCCCCGGTACTCCGTGTATGTCACGATCCTGCTCGGGTGGGTCTTCCTCGGCCTGGTCTTCCTGTACGGGCCTGCCGATATCCGGCTCTATACCTCGAGTTTTGCCTTCTTCTACGTATTCGTGTCCATCGGTGTCGTGGTATCCGCCTTCTCCGGTCAGCTGGTGCAGGAACGGCGGTACCGCGAGATCTTCGAGAACTCGCAGGCGGGGATCTTTGCCATTGACCTCAAGCACCGGCAGATCCGCGAGGTCAACACGCGGGCTGCCGTGATCCTCGGGTACGTCCGGGAGGAACTTGCCGCCCGCCCCTCCTCCATCCTATGGCCCGACAGCGATCAGGAGACCCTGTTTCTGCAGAAGATCCGGCTGGACCGGCATATCACCGATATGGAGATTGCCCTGCGGAAGAAGGACCAGACGCTCATCTGGGTACTGGTCACGGCCGCACTGACAACGGAGGACTGGATCGTCTGTTCGATCGTGGATATCACCGAACGGAAGCGGATCAAGGACGAACTTATCGAGTCCGAGCTCCGGTACCGCACCCTCTTCGAAGGGGCGAGCGATGCAATCTTCCTCCATAACCTTGACGGGCGGATCGCTGAGACCAATGCCATTGCCGGCCGCTACCTGGGCTATTCCAAACAGGAGTTCCTGCAGATGCGCCTGCACGACATCGACCTTCACCCGGCTACCCTGTTTACGCCGGAGATGGTCCAGGTGCTCCTGTCGCGGGGACATATCCTGTTCGATACTGTCCTGAAAAAGAAGAACGGCACGCAGATCCCGGTCGAAATCTCCAGCCGCATCTCGGAATACGCCGGAACGCCGATGGTCATGAGCACGGTGCGGGACATCTCCGAACGGAAAAAAGCCTGAACGCTCCGTGGCTCGTCTCCCGGAACACTCTACCGGAACCGGGATCTGGCACCATCGTTTCCTTTCCGGGAAGAGAGCGGTGAAAAGAAAGCCGCCGGGACGTTCCGCCGGGAGTCCCTTTCGTGAGATGTTCTGCCTGTTTTAAGGATATCGATCTGAAATTCTGTTGTTTCTGTTCGTTCCTGGTGGAAACCGGCCGCATTGCCATTATCGATAAAACGCACCTTAAATTTACCTCATCCGGGTACGAAGAGCGCATCCCAATACAGTGGGTACAGGGCGGATTGCCTGTCAAACCCGGAAAAATTTAATCGACGGCCGTTTGGAGATAAGTATAAGATTGTTTTTATTAAATTTACGATTAAAACATGAGATGCCGGGGGCATCCGCCTTTTAATCTTTGAAAAGGTGCGCATTTTGCAAATCCGACCTTTTTTTTTGAGCACCAGATCTCATATTTCTGTTTTATAAATAATTTCCAATGAAATCTCATAATCTCCCCTTATAAATATATCGAATTAAATGCATCATCATGCAAGGCACCGGCGCCTTGCACATGTTCATATGCATTCAATTTTCTACTCCTGCATTATCCACCACCGTAGCTCGATGGTGTAAACAATTGCGGGGATGCTCACGGTCAGAGTTTAACAAAGATCTGACCGCGAACCGCAGTTTCATGATAAAAACCATGGGATATGTGCAAATTGACTGAAGATTTCAGTCCCTCTTATCGTGGTGACACCCGACATGGCGGTGGGCGAGGAGGCCCTGGTACAAACGGGTGTAAAGGATGTGTGTGGAAATGAGAAAATTACTGTTTACGTGTATACTGGTCCTCAGCCTCATGCTCATGGCGGGACCGGCGATGGCTATAGCTGTTGTTGATGATGGTGGACCTGATGATTACGGAGGCCAAAAAGATCTCAACAAGCTGGAAGTGAATAATTATCCTACCTACATTGATATGAAATGGAACTGGGATGATACCTCATGGAGTGGAACGAACACGGGTGATGCGTGCAGCCTGTTCGATACCAATTCCAATGGAAAAGCTGATTACTCCTTATGCGTGTCTGTGGGTGGTTTAACTGCCGGGTACCTCTCACATACGCTCTATAACTGTAAGGATAATTATTCAGATCGCTGCATGGCTGTGACACCGTCGAAACCTACAATTCCAACGATTTCGACCTGCGGCGCAGTAATCGTTGCAGATTCTGATCCATTCGGTGTGCCTGCGTCACCGTACTACGATCCGTTGCATGTATCCGGGAACACATGCACTGCTTTAACCGGATGTTACACGGATGATACTGTGGCCAGTTGTACGATAACGGATGAGTTTTTAATCTCCGGCAGCGGCGGAAAACTCATAAACGTTTGCTCGTACCCATCAGCTCAACCAAACTCTGCTCCTTCAGAATGTGTCATTACACCGGGCAGCGGTTTCCTGACCCTCGTGAAGATTGCTGATCCAAATGACGGTACAACATTCCGCTTCGACCTCGGGGCCGCCCAGGAGTCTCAGGACGGGTCGACCTACTGGACTATCGAAGGCAGTGGTTCCGTTCAGCTAATTCCCTTCGAGCTAGGTACTGCATATGACCTGTCAGAAACTGTCCCGGACGGATGGTCACTTGATTCGGCATCCTGTTACCTTCAAACGGCAACGCCGACAGGTACCGGTACCTCGACCGCGGTTGGGATTGATAATTTTGAAATAAGGGAAGGGCTGGAAACCATCTGTACTTTCACAAACGAGAACTTCCCGGACACCGCCCTTACGGTCTGCAAGACAGACACTGAAGGCAACCCGATAGCCGGGTGGGGAGTGTATCTTGACGGTGACGCTCAGGTAACCGGTGCGGACGGATGTTACACCTGGACGGTCACTGAACCCGGCACGTACACAGCGACAGAAGAAGACCGGGATGGCTGGACAGCAACTGCCCCGATCACGTACGACTTTGTGGTAACCTCTGCATCAGGAGCCCAGAGTCACACGTTCGTGAACTTCCCGAACACTGACCTTACAGTCTGCAAGGAGGACACTGAAGGCAACCCGATAGCCGGGTGGGGAGTGTATCTTGACGGTGACGCTCAGGTAACCGGTGCGGACGGATGTTACACCTGGACGGTCACTGAACCCGGCACGTACACAGCGACAGAAGAAGACCGGGATGGCTGGACAGCACAGGGCGCTATCAGTCACAACTTCATAGTTACCTCCGGATCGGGAGCCCAGAGCCACACGTTCGTGAATTTCCAGGATGTTGAGATCACAGTCTGCAAGGAAGACACCGAAGGAGATCCGATAGCTGGGTGGGGAGTGAACCTTGACGATGACGAGCAGGTAACCGGTGCGGACGGGTGTTATACCTGGACGGTCACTGAACCCGGCACGTACACAGCGACAGAAGAAGACCGGGATGGCTGGACAGCGACCGCGCCGATCACCCACGACTTCGTTATCACCAGCGGCATGACTGAACAGAGCCACACGTTTGTGAACTTCCAGAATGTCGATGTCACGGTATGCAAGGAACACGCAGAGGGTTACGCGATTCCCGGATGGAAGGTCTACCTTGACGATGACGAGCAGTTAACCGGTTCCAACGGGTGTTACACCTGGACGATCACGGCGCCAGGCACATATGATGTGACAGAAGAGGCCCGGACCGGCTGGGCACCGGTTGGAGTCAACTCTTACCAGTTCACCGCGGTGTCGGGAGGATCGTACGGTCCGTACACCTTCGTGAATACCGACAAAGGAACATTGATTGTCCAGAAAGTCGTGATTAACAACGACGGTGCCGGACTTGATTGCGAGGACTTCTCGTTCCAGGTAGATGGTGGTTCGGCAATTGCATTTGAAGAAGACTGCCAGAATGAGCTGACCGTCCTGGCGGGCACGTACGATGTTACCGAACCGGCAGCTGCCGGGTACAGCACGAGCTATGACAACTGTGACGATATTGTTGTTCCACCCGGCGGATCCGCAACCTGTACCATCACCAACAATGACCTTAAACTGGACATCGACATCGAGAAGTACGTGAGTGTCGACAATGGAGTAACCTGGGAGGACGCAGATGATCCAACCGGGCCGTTTGCGACTGCGGGCAACACCGTCAAGTTCAAATTCCTAGTTACAAACACGGGCGAAGTCGTACTCAGTAATATTGCGCTCCAGGACACGGATTTCGACCTGAGCTCCTGCACGATCCCCTCGACGCTTCCGCCCGGTGGCTCCTTTGATTGTATCAAGGAGACAACAGCGGTACTAGGCCAGCACACCAATACCGGGACCGTTGATGTAACGTTCACGTATGGTACAGGCGATCTCAGGTCCGACAGCGACAGCGACGATGCGAACTACTATGGCATGAACCGGGGCCAGCCCAGTATCCAGATCAATTCGCTCTCGATCATTCCCAACAGTGAGCGCACGGAGATCACCGGTACGTTTGGTATTACCGATGAGAGTAGCAGTGGCAACAAGCCTGACGGCTTCCTTATCGCCCTGACAGACTACGATGTCACGTGGGAGATACAGAAGAAAGTCGGTAAAACGGTCTCCTGGTTACGTCTGGCAACGGACGGTGAGTGCACGTACGTGATTGTGTCTGTGGATTACGATGAGGCCCAGATGGGCAGCTATGTGAGCGGAGATGTCATCATCTTTGATGAGGCGGTAACAATCGGCTATGCATGCACCTTTGACCCGGAGATCCCTGACAAATCCGTCATCAGGGGCACGGTCACCGCTCGTATCTTCAACCGTGACAATTATTTCACGTTCTCGAATACGTACACCTTCGTAGAAACCAAACCCACCAAGCCTCCGAAACCATCGGTATTTATCCAGATAGCCTGAACCCATACCCTTTTTTTTTGGGTTCTCGACAATTACTCTTACACCAACCACAAAACCTGAGGTGCGGTGCCTCTTTTCCTTGTTTTTTTCGAGAAATACGAAAGGAGACGAAAGAGGCCGAACGATATATCAGATTTGTTGAATTATCCCCCGGCTCGATCGAGATTCTGGAATTCCAATTTTAGGATGACAATCCCCGTTTTCATCCGTCTTTCAAGAACATCATTCGTTGCTCCAGATCCCATCATGCTGGAACCACAGCCCGTGTCAGGTAATTCCGTTGATCGCCAGGGAAACAATGGGTAGGGATAGTATGGGTGGTGAGATATGAGGGGACACCCGGGAAAACCCCGCGACTATCCCCTCGTCCAAAACCCCATGCATTTCTGGCTTCCCCGCTGGAACGTTGCTAAATATGACCTCATCCATTCCCGCCTGAGAATGCCCAGTTTTTCCGGGCCCTGGTTCTGCATTTTTCCGAATTAAACTCCAGAATACTGTGGCAGAGGGAAGAGAAGTACAACCGAGCCCGCAACGGGCTCGGATAGGTAAGGGATTTTTAATTGACGATGATCCCTCCTCTGAAGATACCATCCTGCGGGAATCCTGGGGATATGCGAGCTGTATGGGAGTTATAATCTAGAGTAAAAAAAAGAGAGATCCCTGGGATTCGCAGCAGCTTCCCATGGAAGCCGCTGCCGTGGAGGAGAGGTTGGTGGCATATTCAGCGGGCACGGTCTCGAACCGGGCGCAGAGAGCCTGCTTGTAGGCTTCCGGTGTTCGCTGGCCGCTGTATTTCTGCCCGTTCATGAAGAGCGTGGGCGACCTGGTGACCGTTTCATCGTCCCCGGGCAGGGCGAGCCCTTTGCCAGGCCCCCCGGCCTCGTCAGGCAAGATGTCATCCATGATTATCTTCCCATCCATCCAATAAAAACGATGATATTCTCCAGAGTCGAGAAATTGTCGTCAGGGTGCGATTGATCCGGATCGGGTTTTCAATCGC
>DAPW01000028.1:16302-32874 GCA_002502245.1 Methanoregula sp. UBA154 | reverse complement strand
AGAGACCCTTCAGCTGGAAGCGCTGCTCTTCGGGCCCCCGCTGCCGGTCACGGGCTGGGACCGGACCGGGCGGGAGACGCCGGTCCTTGACGCTGTTGAGCGGTATATTGAAGGGGTCCTCCACCACTTCCCCGGCTCGCCGGGAAACGGCATGACCGTTGTGGTGGATCCGGGTTCCGGCCCGGCCTGCATCACCACCCCGGAAATCCTGACAGGGCTTGGGTGCCGGGTTCTCACGGTCAATGGGATCATGGACGGCACGTTCCCCGGCAGGCTGCCGGAACCTTCGGTCGAGGGACTGAAAAATCTCGCCGCCCTGGTCATCAGCAGCGGGGCTTCCTTTGGTGTTGCCCATGACGGGGATGCTGACCGTGCGGTTTTTATCGATGAGAACGGGCAGTTCGTTGAAGAGAACGCGGAGTTTGCCATCGTTCTTTCCCATATCTGTCAGCAGAAAAAAGGAATTATTGTTACACCGGTCAGTTCCGGCCAGGTTGTTGAGGAAGCAGCCCGGCGCGAAGGAAGTACCGTCCGCTACACCCCGGTCGGGAGCATCTATGTTGCCCGTACCATGCGGACACTCCTTGAAAACGGGGAGCCGGTCATCTTTGGCGGTGAAGGGAACGGCGGCCTTATCTTTCCGGATCACCAGTTCTGCCGGGACGGGGGCATGACCGCCGCCATGATGGTCTCCCTCGTTTCCGGCTCAGGGAAAACCGTATCGGAGCTTGTCCGCCAGCTGCCGGAACGCCATATCATCAAGGACAAGATCGTGGCAGAGAAGGGTGCAGAGATCCTCGCACTGCTTCCTGAACAATTTCCCGGCTGCACGGTTGACCGGACGGACGGAGTGAAGATCTTCACCAAAAACGGCTGGGCCCTTGTGCGGGCATCGGGAACCGAACCGGTTATCAGAATTATCATTGACGCGAAAAGCCCTTCAGCAGGCAGAACATTATTCCACGACCTGAAGCTGCGGCTGACAGCCATCACCGGATAGACCATCTGCAGGCAGCCCGGGCAGGTACTCCTTTTTAAAGAGCGTTCTCCGCGAAGGCTCATCGCTGATCTGCCCGGGGATCACCGGTGTTTCTCCCACAACTTCTATATAAAAGAGTATTGTAAACGTATCCTCAAATAATGTTCAGTCTAGGAAAATTAAATAGATTTGAGCCCAAAACAGATAGAAATACATATTAATGAATTACGATCAAATTGTGTTTATTTACCACATATACACCCTCTGTGATTCTCCATGGTCAGATCGACAGAAATAATAGAGAGGATACAGCACGCGCTTCCCCGAGAGGACTGGCTCATCATAGAGGCCCCCATACTTGAGCTCAGGGCCCAGCAGGTTCGGAAAGCCAGAAAAACCCTCATCAGCCTGATCAACCAGATTATCATGGAGGCTGCGCTTAAAAACGACCGGCCGGGGATCCTTCTGGCCTTACCGGATCTCCAGGGAAATGAGATCAGTGATATTTTCTCACGGATTGTGCGGCAGTATATTACAACGAACCGGGATGCCTGGCTCGGGATCATTTATACCCTGTCTGAAAAGATCGGAAAGAAGAGCAACCAGTCCCGGGTCTTTGCCATGGTTGCACGTGACCTGATCGATGCCGGGGTATCCGAGAAGAACCCCCTTCTTATCGAGAACGGGATGGCGATCCTTGACCGCATCAGTTTCCGGAAATACCGTTCCGATATCATGATCGATATCATTCCCCTCCTGATCGTCTGGGCGGTTACAACCCATGATAAAAAACTCCTCTGCACCTCCCTCCATCTGATCAGCGAGATCGGGGATATATCAAAACGGTCCGTGCTCCACGCCGAGCTCTCGAAAGCGCTGGCCACACTCGCCATCCAGGAAAAGAACCGGACCGTGTATTTTTACAGCATCCGGAGTGCTGCTGAAATTCACCAGAAGATCCGGAGGCAGACCTGCATCGCATTCATCATCGATCGGGGCGCAAAATCGCTCTTCGGCCGGGAAATGGCAGACATCCCCGGGTTTCTCGGGAATTTCGGGGCGATCCCGCCGGAAGCCCGGCTCGAGATCATCAGTGCGCTGACCGCGCACCTGCTGGAGCGGACAAAGGACCAGGATCAGATCCTGTCAATCCTCCAGGTGATCTGCACGACGATGCCTTCTGCAACCGGCACCATCATCATCGATCTCCTCAGGAAGGCCGAGCGATCCGGTGAATACTGGTACCTCTCATCGGCACTGGAACTGCAGCAGCATATCAGTGATACCGGCAGTTACCCGCTGCGGGAGATGATCCATGCAGCCATCGCCGTTGCCTCCGCAACAGGGACCATGCAGGTTCTCAATGACCTGGTTCCGGTTATTGAAAAGAACAGCAGCACCAGTACGAGCTCGCGTACCTACCTCCAGTTTACCCAGATCATGCTCGCCGGCGGGGATTTCGGATCCGCACGCGAGCTGTTCGGGAAGATCAACCACGAAACCGAGAATCTTCCCCAGTACCTGGACATCCTCACCGATCTGCTCAAAGCGGGGTTCCTGCATGACTGCCTGCGGAGCGTCCATGACACCCTTCTTGTAAAAATCAATGAAACCATTGTCACGACCGCCGTGTACCGGGCTGCCATTGAACTGAGCCGGGAAGCCCCGTTTGAGGATATCATCACGCACATCCGCTCGATGAACGATCTCGTGCTGCTCCATCCGCGTCACGACCACCTGTTTTTCGAGTGTATCACGATCCTCGTTGACCGGGGATTTCTCAGCATCCACGACCCCGGCATCCTCATCCGCCTTGCCGATTCCATCGCGGACCAGGGGATAAAAGAGCGGGCGATCTCCTCCATTGTCATCAGGATCGCACAGATTGGGGTACAGTCGAAAAACCGTGATTACCTCCAGCGTGCAGTCGGCCTTACCTGCGCGATCGACGGACAGTCAACAAGGTCTGCGACCCTGGGCAGCATCATTGACGAAGCTTCCCTGCTCGCCGCCCAGCAGGGAGACCTTGACCTCCTCATGCGCATGCGGGCCTGGAGCAGCGAGCTCCTGGAACCCGAGCTTGCCGTGTACGCGATGGCAAACATCATCGAGGGCGTGATAAAATACGCGATCAACCGGAGGTCTTCCGATGCGCTCGAAAAAGCCTATCTTATCGCACAGGATATCAATGATCCATCCCTGAAGGCACAACTGTTTGAACGGATCGCGGAATGTTTCATCCGGATCGGGTGCATTCTTCTGAATGAACCCTCTGCGATGACAGCAGGAGATGACTTCACCGCTGCCAAGCGATCGTTTTCCCGCGGTCTTGAGATCATCAAACAGGACATCAGATCCCCCCAGGTCTCGTTAAAGATAGCCGGGGTTATCGATATCATCCTCTCGTATTCCAAGGCAAGCAGCAGCCTCGACTTCATCCTGCCCCTCGCACTGTATGCAGCCGAGATCAACAATACCTTTGAACGGGACGCAATGATGTCCCGTATCATCTCCAGCCTGCAGACAGAAGTGATCCACCCGGGCTCCACGGATCCCTACGAGATCATGGCATTCCTTCTCCAGAGGAGCGATATTGCCCGGGATGATCCCGATGTCACCGGCCTGATCTCCCGCATCATACGGATGATTGGCGACCCGTTCGTCCGGTTGTCCGGATTAACCGGCCTTGCGGATTCCCTGATAGCGCTGCGGGACATTCCCCGTGCCCGGGGGGTGCTGGAAGAGATCGCCGCCGGACTTGTCGGCCTCCCGGCCGAATACCAGAAGATTCTCCTTCTTTCCGACCTTACGATTCTCTATTGCCGGATCGATACCGGTGCAGCCGCTGCATGCCTTCTTGACGGCATAAAGCGGCTTGAGCAGGTGGAGCCTGACCATGAGGGGGTAGCCCGGCAACAGATTGTGCTGGCCATTGTCCGGCTCAATGCCATCATGCCGGAGCGCCGGTGGGTTGACACCGCCCTTTCCGTGGTCCGTAAGATTGCCGAGCCGGTTGAGTACATCAACTCGCTCATTGCGCTCTACAGCATGCTCCGCGGTGACCGGACACGGGGGAGGGAGATCCTCGGCTACATGACAGAAGCGGTCGAGAAGATCGCCTCGTCCTATGAAAAGGCTGCTACACTACTCGATATCATCCCGCTTGCGGTCCAGAGTGCTGATGATGACCTGCCGGCGGAGCTGCTGAAAAAGGCAGAAGCGCTCACAAAAAAGATCAACATCCAGTATATCGCCGACAGGATGCGGGACAATATCGTCCAGATCTACCTCATGCTCGCGGAAAAAACTGCTGACAGGAAGTACCTGGCTTCGGCAGTCGCCGTGATCAGGACCATCGATGCTGATGAGCTCCGCGAGAACCGTCTCATAGAGGCCGGCTGCCCGGAAACCTACGAGATCCCCCCCCAGTACGTCAGGATCAAAACCCTCTCGGAGAAGATGCTTGCCGAAGGCTTTCACCAGAACCAGGTCACCGCGCTGGAACACCTTGTCCTGACCGTTGCCGACCGCGGGAGGGAGGCATTGTTCTTCTGCGATCTGGCAGTGTTTTTCCGGAAGGCAAAGGAAGAGAAAGTGGCGGCCCGGATGCTTCAGAACGCCATCAGGGAAGCCCGGATCATCCGGCCGCTCTCGCGGCGCTCCTTTGTCATGTGCGATATAGCGCTCAGGCTGCATGCCGCGGGCTGCGAACGGACAGCGCAGGATATCCTCGACAATGCCATCGATGCCGCCACCAACATCCGGCAGTCATCGCTGCGCGACGAGGTTTTCGACGAGCTTGGCCTTGCGATCCGGATCATGCAGGAGATGGAGCGGTGAAGACCGTTGAGATCTTCATTACCGGGCGGGTCCAGAGAGTCGGGTTCAGGGCGTGCGTCCGGAAGATCGCCACCGATCTCAGTATCAGCGGGACGGTCTTCAATCTCCCGGACGGCCGCGTCCAGGTCTATGCCACCGCAGAACCGATGGTGCTGGAAAAGTTCATCTCAACGCTCTACGGCTGTCCGCGGGCGGTGATCCGCGACCTGAAGGTAGCTGAACTGCCGCCCCGGGTGTTTGAGGGATTTTCCGTTTTAAAAAGTGACGGGCGGTTCAGTACAGGGCTGTGAACTCGCTGCCGGTCCGGATCGATTCTGCCAGTCCGGTTACCTGCCGGTTGATGATATCCATGCTGATCGACCCATGGAGCCGCCTGGTGATCGCCTGGATCAGGTCATCGGAGAGCATACACCGCCCCGGCGTCAGCTCGAAATCCTCTTCCCGCAGGGTTTCGCGGGCAATCTGAAAAACAACGGTATCGACCATGCCGGGTTTCAGGGGATCGATGAGGTCGTGGACAAGGCTGTCCCTGCCGTCATGGAGGAACCCGCTGTCCGGATCGAGCCGGGCACCGGTAACCGCCACGGTGCAGTTCCCGAACAGCATGGCGTACCCGAACGAGAGCATGGCATTGACCGGGTCCGCGTGGGGCCGCATACCCCGCCGCCGGAATCCCAGGTCCGGAGGCAGGCTGCGGGACATGATCTCGTAATACATATCCGACATCAGCCGGTGCAGCCGCCGGATCTCGTCAAGCTTGATGAGAAAGGAAAGTTCCTGACGGGACTTGCTGAGAAGGTCCAGTTCTCCCTCGTAGAGGAGACGGGTATTACTGCGCTCTTCCTCCTTCCCGATAGTGAAGAGCCGGGCCTGGACCGCAGTCTGTGCGAGCGCAGTCGCAAAGCGCTGGCGGGGGATCGTCTTCTGGCGTTCATAGGATTCGATCAGGCTCCGGTCACCGGGCGGGCGGATGGTGCCGGCCGGGGAGCCGTCCGCTTCGAAAAAGGATATGCAGGCACCGTGCCGGATAAGGTGCAGGACGGCAGAGGAATGGATGGTATGACCGCCGACGATCAGCAGGTTTTTCACCTCAGTTATCGGGTATTCCTCGATTGTATTTTTTTTCTGGATGATCAGGGTTTTCTGGGTTGATTTTATATGGGCTCCATAGCCGCTGACCGATATCCACGGGTACTCTGTCACCACCAACACCAAAAAATTTCCATCCTGATCTAACTACTACCACACCCCGCCTGATTAATTCATCGTTTTTAAGGCCGCTCCCTCGCATTTTCCGGCGGGTATAAACAGAATCAAACGCCATATATACAGTTGTCATGCAATAGCATAACAGGGGTAACAGATGTATTGGGACAAGAAGATCGAGACCCTGAAACCGGCTGACCTGCAGGCACTCCAGTTTCAACGCCTGAAAAAGACCCTGAAACAGGTTCAGAACGTCGGGTTTTACAAAAAACGGCTCGCTGAAGCCGGGGTAAAGATTTCATCAATAAAAACGCTCGACGATATCCGGAAGATCCCGTTCACAAAAAAACAGGACCTCCGGGACGGGTACCCGTTCGGTTTCCTTGCCGTGCCGTTAAAGAAGGTGGTCCGCATCCACACCACCTCGGGCACGACCGGCAAGCCGACCGTCGTCGCATACACCCGCAGGGATCTCGATGCCTGGTCTGACCTGATCGCACGGAACATGACGATGATCGGGATCACTGCTGACGATGTGTTCCAGAACATGGTGAACTACGGCATGTTCACCGGCGGCCTCGGGTTCCACTACGGGGCGGAAAAGATCGGCATGACCGTGATTCCCAGTGCAACCGGCAACACGAAGCGCCAGATCGAGATGATCCAGGATTTTGGCGTCACCACCATCCACTGCACGCCCAGTTATGCCATGCACCTCTCGGAAGTGGCGGAGGAGCATGGTGTCTCCCTCGACAGCCTGAAGACCGGCATATTCGGTGCGGAAGCCTGGTCGGAGAGCACGCGAACGGCCCTTGAGAAACGGCTCGGCGTCACCGCATATGATTCCTACGGCCTCTCCGAGCTCTTCGGCCCGGGTGTTGCCTTCGAGTGCCCCGAACGGGACGGTCTCCATATCTGGCACGACAGTTACCTCGTGGAGATCATCGACCCGGAAACAGGCGAGCAGCTCGCGGACGGCGAACGCGGCGAGCTCGTGGTCACCCCGCTGGTCAAGGAAGCCATGCCCCTGCTCCGCTACCGGACCGGGGACGTGACCATGCTGATGGAAGACGGCTGCCTCTGCCGGCGCGGTCAAAAGATCGCGCGCATCACCGGGAGGAGCGACGATATGCTGGTGATCCGCGGGATCAATGTCTTCCCCTCGCAGATCGAGCACGTCCTCCTGAAGATTGCGGAAGTGGGCAACCAGTTTATGGTCTATATCGACAAAATTAATCATCTGGACGAGATGACTGTTGAAGTGGAGATTAACCGGGAGTATTTCAGCGGGGAACTGGCCGATCTGGCAAAACTCCAGAAGAAGGTGGTCAAGGAGCTCCGGGACGCCCTGGAACTCAGGACAACCGTCAGGCTTGTCGAGCCGGGTTCGCTCCCGCGGTTTGAAGGAAAAGCCAAACGCGTCATTGACCGGAGGGAAAAAGAATAATGGTTTGCTGGGATCCACGCATCGAGGAGATGCCGAAAGAAGAGCTCCGGAGGATGCAGTACAAGCTCCTCAAGAGCCTTGTTTACAGGCTGTACAGTTTTTCACCGTTTTACCATGACCGGATGAAAGAGCAGAAGGTCCACCCGGACGATATCCGGGAACTGGCCGATGTCAGGAAACTGCCGTTCATGTTCAAGCGGGACCTGCGGGACAACTACCCGGACCGGATCTTTACGGCATCGCAGGAGGAGCTTGTCCGGTATCATGTCTCGTCAGGCACCACCGGCAAGCCGACCGTGGTCGGGTACACCCAGAACGATATTGACCTCTGGACCACCTCGCTTGCCCGGGCCCTGACATCCGCCGGCCTCGGGCGCGGCGACGTGATCCAGGTGAGTTACGGGTACGGCCTCTTCACCGGCGGCCTTGGCATGCACTACGGGGCCGAACGCATCGGCGCAACGGTCCTGCCCACGAGCGTCGGCAACACGGAACGCCAGATCGAGCTGATGCAGGACCTCCGGGCAACCGCAATCGCCTGCACCCCGTCCTACCTCCTGCATATCGGCGAGGTTGCCGAAAAGATGGGGATCAGCATCAAAAAGGACACCGAGCTCCGGACCGGCATCCTCGGCGCCGAGCCCTGGACAGAAGGGATGCGCAACCGGATGCAGGACTGGCTCGGCATCAAGGCGTACGATATCTACGGGACGAGCGAGCTCTCCGGCCCGATGTTCACCGAGTGCACGGAGCAGAAAGGGTTCCACCTCTGGTCGGACATTGCCCTCGCGGAGATCATTGATCCCAAGACCGAGGAGCCGCTCGAACCCGGCGAGAAAGGCGAACTGACCATTACCATTCTCAGAAAGGAGGCCCTCCCCATGATCCGGTACCGCATCGGCGATATCACCTCCATGGAAGACAGCACCTGCCCCTGCGGGAGAACGCACCCCCGCATAAACCGGATCACCGGCAGGGTGGACGACATGCTGATCATCCGGGGCATCAACGTCTTCCCCTCCCAGGTGGAGTATGCCCTCATGGCAATCCCCGAGGTAGGCCAGCATTTCCAGATCGTGGTCGAGCGCAAGGGGGCACTCGATGACATGCTCGTCCGCGTGGAACTGAACAAGGAGTTCTCGTTCGACAAGATCACCGACCTGATGCAGGTACGGCAGACGGTCGAGCACCGCATCCGGAACTCGCTGAACGTGAATGCGGACGTGGAACTCGTTGAGCCGGGGTCACTGCCGCGGTATGAAGGAAAGTCGAAAAAGGTTGTTGACAAGAGGTTGATGTAAATGGAGACAAAAAATTTCATTATCAGGCAGATCTCGATATTTTCAGAGAACCGCCCGGGAAGGCTGGCGGCCATCGCCCATGCGCTGGGAGAGGAGAATATCAACATCCTTGCCTTCAGCATTGCCGAGGCAAACGGGTTTGGCGTGGTCAGGGCGCTCGTTGACCACCCGGAGAAGGCGCATGAAAAGCTGCAGTCGCTCGGGTTCAATATCGCATTTACCGATGTTATCGCCGTCAAGATGAAAGACCAGCCCGGCGGGCTGTACGAGGTCGCAAAGGTTCTCGGGGACGCGGGGATCAATATCGAGTATTCCTATGCATATTCCGGCAAGGAAGGGGCGGTACTCATCCTCCGCGTTGACCAGGTCGAGGATGCAATAAAAAAGATCCGGAACTCCGGCGCCACCCTGCTCGAGCGCTCGGTCTTCCACTAAAAATTTTTTTTTGTTTAGCGGTAATCATCCGGAAAACCCGCGACGCTCCCCGGGGGATAAAGGTGCCCCGCCGCTGTGGTATCCCTCTCGTGATAATCACTTCAGAGGAATACCAGGAATTGTCGTGGGAACAGTGGGACCGGGGCGTCACTGTGCAGGACGTTCACCAAACGGGAAACTGTTGGCGCATGCGGGGGATGTCCTGTGGTGCGCCCGGAATTTCTCCTTAAAACATCTTAAGTATGAGGGTCCCCCGCCTCAGGGCTTCTCCGAAGCACGGCGGGGCAGGAAGGTAAATGGGTGAACCGGACCCTGAACCGCCGTGGGGGGCCCCGCCGGGGGCGGCGGCAGTCATCATAATCCTGAAAAGTACGGCAATGATCCACGCTTCCTATCAGGATTTTCTCATTTTTCATCGTTTGGGGTGCGAACGCCGGTTCATGTGCGTTGCTTCAGCGAAGATTTCACTTTTTTTCCCACTTCACCAGTTCCGTGACTACAGAAAGGGTGCTGCCCCGCCGGATCTCCTCGCGGATCCGCTCCTCGTTCTTCCGCACTTCAAGCGCCCGCCGTGCAATCTCGTACGCCCGTTCCTGCGGGACGACCACTACCCCGCTCTCGTCGCCGATGATCCAGTCCCCCGGGCGGACGTACTGCCCGGCACACCGGATCTCGGCATTGATCTCCCCGAACCCCTTGGGTTCGCCGGCATTGGGTACAATCGCCTTTGCGAACAGGGGGAACTGCATGGCCCGTATGTCATCCACATCGCGGACAGCCCCGTCGATAACAACCCCGGCGATCCCCTTCGTCCTGCAGCTCAGCGTCGCGAGCTCCCCCCAGGGTGCGACATCCGTCACCCCGTCGTTATTGATCACAAGGACATCCCCCTTCTGTGCACTATCGATGGCTTCTACCGGTTTTGCCCAGTCGCCGGCAATGGTATGCACGGTGACTGCCCTGCCCGCCATCTTTACATTCCCGCACACGGAAAATATCCCGGCCATCGCCCCCTTGCGGTGCATCGCATCCGTAATGTTCGGGCCGGAGACCTGCAGGAAGATGGCCCGGGTCTCTTCATCAATGGATTTTTTTACCCGTACTGTGCCGGAGGGCTGATCCATCGCTGCCCGGATTTTCCGGGTCGAGCCGGTCACGTCCGCCGATCGGATGATCCATCCGCCGACAATAACAATACCGGCCCCGCACCGGACCGCTTCTCCTGCCCCTGCTGCATCGATACCGCCGGCGACCGCGACCGGGATATGCACCTTTCCCGCCAGCGTAGCGAGGAGGTCGAGCGAGTCCTTTCCGGTCATCTGCTGGTCGATTCCCACGTGGGCACAGATGATATCAATGCCCATCGATTCGAGCTGGAGCGCCCGGGCCGGGGGATCTGCACTGTTGATCAGGTCCGCCATCAGCCGTATGCCATAGAGCCGGGCTGCCCGGACCGCGTCGGCGACTACCGCATCGTCAGCGTCGGCGAGGATGCAGACAATATCCGCCCCCGCCTTTGCGGCCATCTCCACCTCGATGGCCCCGGTGTCGGCGACTTTCATGTCGGCAACAATCGTTGCCTCCGGGAAATGGTCCCGGAGGGAGCGGACTGCCTGGATTCCTTCGCTTTTTATCAACGGCGTCCCGGCCTCGATCCAGTCGGCACCCCCGTCAACCGATTCTTCTGCTATCTGCAATGCCCGTTTCAGATCGAGGAGGTCGAGCGCTACCTGCAGAATCGCTTTTTTCATGATCAAGGATAGGACGCACCGGATGTTTAATCATTACCAGCAGGCTGACCATGACCGGGAGGCAGCACCCCTCGCCAATGTATCCTTTTACAAGGGGCATTGCATCCTCCCGTTATTTCCTGTCCGTCCGGGCATTCTTCGGAAAATTATCAACATCGTGTTCCACAATACACATTTTGAAGGCATTGTAGGAATTATCCGGATACCTGACGCTCCCGGGGCTTTACCCTGCCGCTGGGCGCCCCGGTTGCGATAGTGCTTTATTACCAGTTGTAAAAAAACAGGACGTTTTTCGTAAACGTCATACCGGAGCATCACATGCGCGATTGAGCCCCCAAAGGGGCAGGGCTGGCGCAAGGGGGTGATCTCATCTTTTAATAGAGGTTTTCCCATGAAAATTGCATAAAACAAATGTGATTTTGGGATTTTTTACTCTCTCAATTATTTGCGATGAACGCCGCCGCCCCAAAAAGGGGCGCCCCCGCGGCGGGTCAATAACCGGGAGCGTTTTGGAAAACACGGACCTGTCCCGCCGTGCCCCGCGAGGGGCCCTGGGGCGGGACCTTCATATCTGCAATTTTCATGGTTCCGGTGTGAACTTACCGGTTCATGCCCGTTTCTACCGGGCAATTAGAAAACAATTCCGGTGAAGGAAAGGGTTTGCGAACCGTGAACCACCAGGGATACCGTGCTTCCCCGGTTCATCGGATACCTGCACGGTTCATTCATACAAAATACCCCGTTCCCGGAGTCTTTCTTAGAAAAAAATTATTCGGTCTTGTATTTTTCAAAAAAGGCAATATGCTTCATTTCCTTTTTTTGGGTAATGGTCATATCCGCCGGGTACCCGGCCGGCACAAGAGATACGAGCGTATACCCTTCCGGGACATTGAGGAGTTTCCGGACCGCTTCGGCATAGGCCTGCTTCTCGCCCGCCACCCAGCAGGAGCTGAATCCGTGTGCCAGGAGCGCCAGGATAAGGTTCTCAGTTGCTGCACAGCAGTCCTCAAGATAATACTGCCGGTTCTTCTCGCCGAACACGGCAAAGCAGAGCGGACAGTCCGCGATGAATTTCCCGTGGTCCGCGAGAGCGGCGATCTCTGACAGGGTTTTTTTATCCCTGATAACCCCAAAGAGCCAGGGCTGGATGTTCGCGGCAGTCGGTGCACGGGCGGCACACTCGAGGGCATCGGCAATCACGAGATCCCCGACCGGGGCCGGCTTGAATTTACGTACACTGTGGCGCGATTTCATAATCGTGGTTACAACGTTCATATTCCGGAATTGGCAACCGGGGTAAATAAAAGGCTCTGGTGAAACGGGTGTGAACCAAAAGGTGTTCACACCATAAGGATAAAAATCGGAAAGGACATCATAATTTTTACGAGGTCTCCCCATGTCAGGGCCCCTCCGGGGCACGGCGGGGCAGTTCTGCGTTTTTCAGAACTATCGGTCATTGATCCGCCGCGGGGGCGCCCCCCCGGGGGCGGCGGCATATATCATAATCGGGAGTATTGGGGTCTCAACTCCCATTATTCTGTCAGATAGAATTCAATTTTCCTAGGAAAGGATCAGGAACCGGAGTCCGCATTCCGGACGATGATGATCAACAACGCTGTTTGTAAGGTTTTTTTTATTGTGTCACAAGATCGGCTAAGATCTCACTCGCTGCAATGAAACGGGGCGTTCTCTGCGAACAACGATTTCAAAATCATCGCGTGGAGTTTGTCGCCTGAACCGCCGCGGGGGCGCCCCGCCGGGGGCGGCGGCATATATCATAATCGGGAGTATTGGGGTCTCAACTCCCATTATTCTCTCTCTGAACTTATTCGATTTTTACAGGAAATCATTGTAAGGCGATTAAATCGCCCTCCTTGCGCCAGCCCTGCCCCCATAGGGGGCTCATGGCGCATGCGATGCCTCGGAATAATCCGTACTGTCCTCATTCAAAACTGACCAGGTAATGCGGTGTTATCGCAATTCGGGGATGCTATAACGGCACGGGCGATGCCCAAAAAAGAGCGTCAGAATTGTACGAAGGATTTCTCCAGAGCTAAAAAAATTGTTATCGTCAGGGGGCGAGCAGCGTTTCATACCCGTTTCTCCAGACGAGCAGGTAACCTTGTGACGGAAAAAGGAAGGTGTTATTCTTTCCGTGCGGACCAGGCAAGGGTGAGGAGCAGGGCTGCGCCAGCGAGGACGGATTCAAACCCGGGTGATTTGGTCGGGGCTGTTGTCGGTACTTCTGTCTGAGGAGCCGTCGGGGATGCTGTCGGGAGGGTTGTCATGACCGTGGCGGGCGGTGTGGTGGTGGCCGGTAGCGTGGTCGTCATGACCGTCGTCACCGTTGCGGGGGCACTCGTTGCCACCGTGGTCGGGGTGGCCGTGCGGGTCGTGACGCTGATTGACGGGTTCCGTTCCTGGTCGAGCAAGCCCCACATGGGGGTGTAGGTCTTACCGCCAACAGGATAGTTATCCTTCATGGAGTTCGCATTGCATTCCGCCCAGATCCGGTAGGTACCGAACGGATAGGACTCCGTCCTGCCAGTATCCCAGATCCTTCCGGTTGAAAAGGGGGAGGTGGAGACCGGCATGTTCACAATACCCGTGGTAGACCCGGCCTTATTGATCAGGGCGGTGAAGGTGGCCCCGTCCGGTGACTGGACCTTGATAGTTACCGGGGCCCCGGCAACGCCGGAGCGCTGGGTCATCTGGTAGAGGTTGGTCGTGATCCGGAATTCGACCTCGCTGCCGGTCGTGATCCAGCCGTTCGCGGTTGCATCAACGCCCAGCGTTGCATCATACACCCGGATATCAAGGTTCGGGTCCTGGACGGAAAAGACCCGTGATGCCGAGCAGCCGGATGCCGTGCACCCGCATCCTTCCACCTGCGGTGACCATGCCATACCGCTTTGTCCGAGCAGGTACCAGTTGCCGGTGTACCCGGCAAAATCCGATGGTGCAATCATCATATCCCTGGAGCGGGATCCCGTATCGATAGTCCGTGACGGGGGAGTGTTGTGGATGTCAGCGGCCGATGCCCACCAGCCGATCTGCGTCAGCGCGGGGTCCTGGCCTGCGACCTCACCGGGCAGGGTTTCCCCGGTGCAGGTGACCCCGTAGTATGCCCCGTTCAGCGCAGGGGTGATATCAAGTCCTGCTTCGCCAAGGAAGACGGTGTTCCCCGGGCCGATGGTGCTTATCGGGTCTGCAGCCATCACGCCGGTGGCCAGCAGGAGGAGCGCAAGCGCCAGCAGCGGACAGGTTTTTCTCAGGCTCTTCATCATAAGGAACCATGACCTTTTCCATTATATATACTTGTCAAATGACTCATCATTCCGGCGTAGGAGCAGCAGGGCCGGCTGCGTGAAAAAAAACGGGGATCCTCATCAGCCGTTCCGGGTGATGCGGTCAAAATTTTCAAAGACCCGGTTCCCTTCGAAGGTGTGGCTGACCTCCGGGTGCCACTGGAGACCGTAGATATGCCGGTCAGGCAGTGCGATCGCTTCCGCGCTGCAGATGCCGGAACGGGCGAGGATCGTAAAACCGTCCGGGACTNNATGTCCGGCCCGCCGCCCAGGATGATCCCGCGGCACTCCTCCGCGACCCGTGCGACGGGGGTGGAATTGGGGAGGAGGGCCACCTCAATATCCAGGTCCCGCAGCGCCCGGTGGATAAGGTGGTTGAACTGCCCGAAGTTGTTGATCACGTAGATCGGAAGCATCTGAACCAGCTTAGCGCCGCAACCCTATAAGATTGTTCAACGGTATGCCTGCACGGTGGAGAGGATCGCCCGGCGGATTGCGTCAGGTGAATGTCCCATAAGGTTCGCCAGATACATCGCCCCGCCGGCACCCATCCCCTCCTTCACTTCGCCGATGCAGTACCGGGCGAGGCCGGCATGGCCAAGGTCGCCGAACCCGGGATCCACGTACGTGACGTGCACGCCGATTCTTCCGGCAAGCGCCGGCACGTCTGCGGTCGGGTCGTCCCGGACGTACGATGTCGTCACGACCCGGGGCACTGCCTGGCCCAGCGCCCGGATGAGCGCACTGACCGCCAGCATCTGGGTGCCACCGGCAAGGACGAGGGTGCCGGTATAGCCCTTCGCGATCCCGGCAGCTACCGGCATCATGGGATCGCCAAGGGAGCGCACCAGGTCGAGCGGGGTTGTATGGCCTTCGGCTTTCGTCCGTTCCAGTGCCAGCCGGCAGACCTCTTCCTTTCTGCTCACGGGGTTCGTGGCAAAACTGCTGCTCACCGATGCCTCGTATCCCAGCGCCCGGAGGAGGCAGAGGGCGGTTGTGGTCCCGCCGGGCACGCACTCGCCCAGGACCAGGAGGTCGCTCCGGGAGGAGAGGAACGATCCGATCCGTTCTCCCTGCACAAACAGGCGGGCGGCGGACGGCAGGGCATCGCCGGTCCGCGGGTCGCCGGAAACCTCCCCGTATGCGTCAAGGCAGGGAACCGACGGGGTATGGCGGAGCCCGGCATTGATGAAGAGCGGTTTTATGCCGGTCAGGACCATCATCGCCCGAGTGATGGTTGCCGGGGTGGGGCAGCCGGTCGGCGTGTTCGGGTTGCCCGTGGTGCTCGTGATCTCCCCGTCCGTGATCAGTTCCGCATCAAGGTTGGGGGTCAGGAGCGTTTTTTCCGGGCTTGGCCCGGCGCCGGATATGCCCGGCACGGTGGAGAGCAGGGTGTTGGCAAGGATGCCGGCAAAGAGGGGCGACCTGAAGGTGATATCCGCTTTTTCCGAGAGAAAATCCATACGTATCAGTCTGTACAGCTATGGTGCCCGTCCGGTTTGAAGATATCGATCACACTCGTTTTCGCAACGCTCTAATACTGCCTTGGATCCAACACTTGAGTACATGTTTGAGATCGAGAAGCGGCTGGCTGACCGGGGTATCACACCCGATGAGATGGTCGCCGCTGCCATGGGACTCTATGTCTCCCACGGGATGCCTGACGAGGAGGCTGCAGTCGAGATCAAAAAGAAGATCCGGAAGTACCTCGGTGACCCCAACGTTGCCTCGCTCCTCCTCGGGGCGATCCTGCTCGAGGATGAACTCTATACCAGGCGGAAGAACTCCGAGATCGCCGATGACCCGGTCTTTCTCTTGAGCGACGAGATCATCGGGATGGCCATTGCCGAATGCATCGGCGGCACCTATGCCCGCTTCGAGTTCACGCGGTACGACCAGAAGAAGCCCGGCATCCTTGCCCGCCTCGGGCCGTTCCTCGATGACGCCGTCGCGGGCCTGATCGCCGGCTGCACCTCGCGCCTGTACAGCGAATGCCTATGAGCACCCTCCTCGCCCTCCTCCAGTTCACCACCATCCTCCCGCTGGGAAAACCGCAGGACTTTTCTCTTTTTGCCCGCCGCTCCTGGCTCTACCCGCTGGCCGGGTACGTGATCGGGGGCCTCGCTGCCATCCCCGTCCTCTTTATCGCAGACCATACCATCGCCGCCGCAGGTGCGGTCGCGCTGGTCCTCCTCATCTCGGGTGCCCATCATTTTGACGGTCTCCTCGACCTTGGCGACGGCCTGATGGCACACGGGGACCAGGAGAAACGCGTCCGGGCCCTCACCGACCGGCAGGTCGGGGC
>DAPW01000028.1:5865-16211 GCA_002502245.1 Methanoregula sp. UBA154 | reverse complement strand
TCATTACCCTCGTGCTCCTGTAACGGGCGGATGGTACAACATCATCCTTAATATCCCTCTCCTTCTCACTATTGTCTGATGTTCACCAGTTTTGGCATTCACATGAAAGGGGGCGTGATCACCGAGCGGGACGCTGATTTCTGCACGGTCCGCATCCGTGCCCCGGCCGGAGTCCTCTCGGTTGCGCAGGTCCGGGGAATCGCCACCATTGCCAAAAGGTACGGGGATGGAACGGTCCACTGCACCGCCCGGCAGACAATGGAGATCCCCCACGTCGATCCGGCCCGGCTCAAAAAACTCGAGCAGGCCCTCGAGAAGAACGGGACGCCCGTTGGTTCGGAGAAGGACGAGGTCGTCAATATCATTGCCTGCCCGGGCATTTCGCGGTGCAAGTTTGCCAATATCGATACCATCGGCCTTGCCCGCAAGCTGGACGAAAAACTCTTCGGGAAGGCGATGCCGGTCAAGATGCGGATCGCGATCTCCGGTTGTCCCAACGCCTGCACGAGCCCCATGCTCAACGAGATCGGCATCATCGGAAGGATCCGCCCGCTCCGCACGCCCGGCCTCTGTACCGGCTGCGGAACCTGCGTTGAGTACTGCAAGGAGAAAGCCATCCGGGTGAAACGCGGTATCTCGGAACTTATTGAGGACAAGTGCGTGCAGTGCGGGGTCTGCGTCCGTTCCTGCCCGTTCGATCTCTTGAAAGCCGACCACAACCATTTCCTGGTGAGCGTCGGGGGAAGGCGGGGGCGCCACCCGAGGATTGGCCGGGAGCTGATGACCGCTGACTCCGAAGAAGAAGTCCTGTTCCTCGTCGGGAAGATCATCGAATGGGTGTACCGCCGCGCATGGAGCGGAAGGCTGCTCTCCGAGCAGCTCGATGACCTCCATTTCGGGAAGTTCAAGGAGGAGATCGGGAAGGCCATGCGCGAGAGGAAAACAGGGGCACCTGCGGAAAAACCTGCTTTGGAGAAGCAGGCAGGAACGTGAGTTCACACCCGGAGCAGAAAAATCGTTCACGTATGGTAATTTTGGCTTTGCAGAAAACCTGTTTTTTTAATTTTATTCTCCCCCGTGCGCCAGCCCTGCCCCCAATAGGGGGGGCGCATTGCGATTGGACGACTTAGGTTAACCGGTAATACGTCAATATCGCAATAGGGGGTGCCCCAGCGGCGGGGCGAAGCCCCGAGAGCGTCATTAAAATTTCAAATGATTTCTACAAAGCCGTAATTTTTTGAGGGCGCTCCCCCGTTGTGGNNTTTTTTCCTCGGTAGAAACGCACATGAAAGGGAGTTCCCACCCGAACCATGAAAATCGGTAAATTGAAGGTGGAGGTTTTGAGTGTTCCCCGATTCAGGGCCTCTCCGAGGCACGGCGGGGCAAGACGGTTCAATACCCACTGCCTTGTTTCTAACCCGCCGCGGGGCGCCCTCTGGGGCGGCGGGCCTTCATCACAGCCGGGGGTATGGGGGGATCAAACCCCTTTATCGGTTCCTGAAAGGAAGCGGTTTTCATGGGAAATCATTGTAAAGTGATTAAATCGCCCCCCTGCGCCAGCCCTGCCCCTGTTGGGGGCTCATTCGCGCATACGATGCCTTGGAATTACCTGTACCCTACTCTTTCAAAATGACCAGGTAATACAGCGTTATCGCAATCCGGGGATGCCACAGCGGCGGGGGCGATGCCCCAGAAGAGCGTCAGGATTGTACGAAGGATTTTCTATGAGAATTAAATGCTTTAGAGACAGGTTAACGGGGGTTGAGACCCCCATACCCCCAATTATGATATATGCCGCCGCCCCCGACGGGGCGCCCCCGCGGCGGATCAATGACTGATATTTCTAAAAAAACACCGAACTGCCCCGCCGTGCCCCGCGAGGGGCCCTGAGGCGGGGAGCATTCGTAAAAATTTTGATCTCTTTTCCGATTTTCATGGTTCCGGAGTGAACGATATAGGTTCATGCACGTTTTTATGTCCGAATCTGAATGCTGTTTTTGTGGTTTCATACTGACTATGCCTTAAAAAACACCGTTTTTCCGCCAGGATAAACCGGGATACCGGCAGTATATCCGGGACAGGTTGGGATAATCCCTTTAAAAAAAGTGATTCCTCGAAAAATCAGTACAATGCCAGGAACCCGGTGTCTGCATCGTCATCGCAGGCAACGGCATTCCCGTCACGGACGAGCATGTTGAACATCATGGCTGCCGTCATCAGGCCCTCATCGGAACCCGATCCCCGGCGGATTGCCTCCAGCGCTTCCCGCTGGGGCGAGGGCGCCACCCGCTTACCCGTGACAATCCCCGTACAGTGCCGGCAGTAGGCGCACTTGCTGGAGACCGAGACCATACCGTCGGCACATGCCACGGTCACGCGGTCCTTTTTTGTGTCCCGCACAAATTCAAGCGTCTTCATGATCAACACTGTTTTCGCTGCCGATATCATCATATCGATATAATCTGGAACGTACTGAAATTGTCACCGTAAAAACAGTGCCGGCAATCGAAATAATTTATATAGACGGGGCTCATATATGTAATACTCGCACAAACTGGCTGTAGCGCACAGTCCTGCTTTGGAGGAACGATTAGAAATGGCATCTGACAAGCCCCATCTGAACCTCGCCGTCATCGGGCACATCGACCACGGAAAGTCTACTACCGTGGGTCGGATGATGTTCGAGACCGGCGCTGTACCGGCACACATCATCGAAGGCTACCGCAAGGAAGCCGAGAGCAAGGGTAAGGCTACCTTTGAATTTGCATGGGTTATGGACAACTTAAAAGAAGAGCGTGAGAGAGGTATCACCATCGATATCGCCCACAAGCGGTTCGACACTCCCAAGTTCTACTTTACGGTCGTGGACTGCCCGGGACACCGGGATTTCGTCAAGAACATGATCACCGGCGCATCCCAGGCCGACGCCGCAATCCTCGTGGTCGCAGCCCCCGATGGTGTCATGGAACAGACCAAGGAGCACGTGTTCCTTGCAAGAACCCTCGGCATCACCCAGCTCATCATCGCCGTCAACAAGATGGACGCGGTCAAGTATGAGGAGAAGCGGTTCAACGAGGTCAAGAAGGACCTCACGGACCTCATCAAGATGGTCGGTTACAAGCCCGACGAGACTCTTTTCATCCCGGTCAGCTCCCTCGCTGGAGACAACATCAAGGTCAACAGCCCCAAGACCCCCTGGTACAAGGGCCTGCCGCTCATTGCAGCCCTCGACACCTTCAAGGAACCGGCAAAACCGACCGACAAGCCGCTCCGCCTGCCAATCCAGGACGTGTACAGCATCAGCGGTATCGGAACCGTGCCCGTAGGCCGGGTCGAGACCGGTATCATGAAGAAGGGGATGAAAGTCTCCTTCATGCCCGCCAACAAGGACGGGGAAATCAAGTCCATCGAGATGCACCACGAAGAGATCCCGCAGGCAGTGCCCGGCGACAACGTCGGGTTCAACGTCCGCGGTATCGGCAAGGGTGACATCCGCCGCGGCGATGTCTGCGGACCCGTCGAGGCCCCGCCGGGCGTTGCCGAGGAGTTCACGGCACAGATCGTCGTGCTCCAGCACCCGAGCGCACTGACCGTCGGTTATACCCCGGTCTTCCACTGCCACACGACCCAGACCGCCTGCACGTTCACCCAGCTGCTGAAAAAGCTCGACCCCCGCACCGGCCAGACCAAGGAAGAGAATCCCACCTTCCTCAAGTCCGGCGATGCAGCCATCGTCGTCATTACGCCGACCAAGCCAATGGTCATCGAGCCGGTCAAGGAACTCCCGCAGATGGGAAGGTTCGCTGTCCGTGATATGGGATCAACGATCGCAGCCGGCATGTGCATTTCGATCAAGCCAAAGCAGATGAGATAATATATTTTTTTGGGTGTGAAAAAAATGCAGAAAGCCAGAATTCGCCTGACAGGGACGGACTTTAACAAAGTAGAGATGGTCTGTAACAGAATACGGGAGATTGCAGAACGCACAGGTGTGAATCTGGCCGGCCCGATACCGCTTCCGACAAAACGGCTCGTCGTTCCGACCCGCAAGAGTCCCGATGGTGAGGGGACTGCAACATGGGACCGCTGGCAGCTGCGTGTCCACAAGCGCCTCATCGATATCGATGCCGATGAGCGTGCACTCCGGCAGCTGATGCGCATCCAGGTGCCCAAGGATATCGGTATCGAGATCGTCTTAGAGAGTTGAAGGTGCGGCGTGCAGCAGGCCGCTGATCTTACCGGTAAGATCAAATCAATTTTCACTTTTGAACGGATTTTTTTCCTTATCCTTATCCTTGCATTCGTAATCCGCTTCTGGCAGCTCGACCTCAAGCTGCTGCACCATGATGAAGCCATCCATTCCTGGTTCTCCTACGAGCTCCTGACCGCCGGGGCATGGCAGTACGACCCCAGTTACCACGGGCCGTTCCTCTACTACGTGACTGCGGGCATGTTTGCCCTTGCCGGGCCGTCGGACTTTGCCGCCCGCCTGCTCCCGTCGTTCTTCGGTTTTATGGTGATCCCCCTGGTGTACTGCATCCACCGGCTCGGGTACATCACGAAGAGCCAGACGCTGGTGGCTGCGCTCTTCCTCGCCCTCTCGCCGGACATGATCTATTTCTCCCGCTTCCTCCGGCACGATATCTTCATGCTCTTCTTCACGATGCTCCTCCTGGTCGCGATCCTGTATTATTTCGAACGGGGAGAGACACGCTTTGCCGTACTTGCCGCCGTTGCCGCGGCCGGTGCGCTCAGCTGCAAGGAAGAGATGCCGGTCATCCTCATCATCTTTATCCTCTTCTTCGCCTTTGCTACCTGGAAGGGACGGTTTACCCTGCCGCCGGGCTGGAAGGCTGACCTCCTCCTTGCCGTGCTCCTCGTGGCAGGCATCATGACCGTCCTCTATTCGGCGTTCTTCTTCCACCCGGAATCGCTCATCGGGAACAATTTTGCCATTGGCGCACAGGGCGTGCATTTCGAGGCGAACACGACCGGCTGGTACCGGGCCATCGAGCACTGGACGGCGATGCACAACCAGCAGCGGCTCGGCGGTCCGATGTACTTCTACATCCCGCTCTTCTTCCTCTACGAACTCCCGATCTTCATCCTTGCACTTATCGGAACATTCCAGTTCCTGGCCGCGGGGCTCCACCCGGTCCGCTTTGCAAAAAAAATGAAGAACTGGATCCGGGAACGCCGCTTTACCCTCCCGATCAGCGAACTTGCAACCCTCACCGTACAACAGCTGCGGAAAAGCCGGGAAGTGAACAAAAAATCCGAGGAGTTCTTCCGCTTCTGCATTGTCTGGATGATTGGCACGATGGCCTTCTATGCCTACGTGGGGGAGAAAGTCCCCTGGCTTATCATCGCCCAGCTCCTGCCGATGTGCTTTGTCGCAACCTACAAACTGAACTGGCAGAAGACCGCATTTGCCCTCGCGGGCTGCATCTTCCTTGTCGTGATGACCTGGCACGTGGCGTTTGTCCCGGCCGATATCAATGAACCGATCGTCCAGGTCCAGAACTCGGAGGAGATGCGGGAGGTGATGGGGCTCATGGACAATTCCAGCCTCGTGGTGATCGCATCCAAGGACTACTGGCCCCTCCCGTGGTATTTCCGGGGGGAGAAGTGGGACCGTGTCCAGTTCTACGGAGACCGGGTGGATGTGGATACCCTGACCGGGCACGACCCCGGCGTGATCATCCTCCACGATTCGGAGAGCTACCCGTACCTGGAGGGATACCAGAAAAAGACCTACAAGCTCAGTTACTGGTTCTCCTGGTACGACAATGAGGAGCGGCTGTTGGAATACTACCTGCGCCGCGACGGGAAGATGGGGAGCATCAACATCGATGTCTTCACCCCGCTCGCGGCCTATGCGCTCCCTCCGGATGTAATCCCGCCCGATAAACTCCCCATCAGCGTATCGTGAGACAAGGGATCCCGGGCGCCCCGGAACTACCCATTTTTTCTGAAGAAGGGTACATTCTCACCCTTTTTTCCTTCCTCCATGANNGGGGGGGGCATTGCGATTGGAGGAGTCAGGTTAACCGGTAATACGTCAATATCGCTATAGGGGGTGCCCCAGCGGCGGGGCGAAGCCCCGAGAGCGTCATGAAAAATTCAAACGATTTCTCAAAAAGCCACGATACCCTTTCTTTTATGGTTTGATATTGACGGTCCCTTTGGAAGACCTGTCCTGCCGGGTTACATTCCGTCAAGCGCCTTTAAGCTCTTCAGAACCGCCGGAAAGTCCTTCATCTCGAGCACCGCCGTGGCACCAGTCCGTTCCAGCGCCCGGACCACCGCTCTGAAATCGATGTTTCCTTCGCCGATCGCGCTGTGGGTGTCCGCCTTCCCCTTGTTGTCGTGGATATGCATATGGTGAAACGGGGTTTCGAGGAATGCCGGAAGACAGCCGTTGAGATTCGCATGGCCGGTGTCCAGCGCTAGGCCGGTGTCGCCGATCAGGGCGAGGTGCTCCGGTGTCCGCAGGTTGAAGAAGTTCATGTTTCCCATGTTCTCGAACCAGAACCTGACCGAGTGTTCGCGGGCTGCCCGGTTCAGTTCCTTCAAGGACTTCGCGAACTGCCGGTCTGCCCCGTTCTTCTCCGTTTCCCAGGCATAATATCCCGGGTGGACGACGATGCCCCCGGCGCTGACCGCGGCGGCTCTCGTAAAACAGTCCATCGTGACCCTGACACTTGCTTTCCGGATGGGCTCGAAGAGCGAGGCGATGTTGACGCCGTGGAACGGTGCATGGAGGACAATTTTCTGCGTGTAACTCTCCAACAGGCCGGTATCGGTGATCAGGTGCGGGCCCTCGTCCATCACCTCGATGAGGTCCGTGAGCGGGGAGAGGCGATCGAGCGCGGCTGACAGGTGTTCGCCCATCAGGCAGCAGGTTGAGATACCGGGCATGGTGAAGCGGTACGCCCGGGGCGCTATAAATAGATATGGAAACGGGCGGCGGGGGAGTACCGCTGCTTCTTAAAAACGCCGATGCTCCCGGGGCTTCGCCCCGCCCCAGATTCCACAAAAAAGGATGCAGCGTGGATCCTCCACCTTCAGGCCCGGAGGATCCACCGCGTGCTGATGGCATGGTGCGGGCAGAACTCGTTGCACTTGAAACAGGAGCAGCAGAGATGGCTGTTCCAGGGGTACACGGACCCGTCTTTCTTCTCGAATACGCCCATCGAGCAGAGATCGATGCAGACACAGCTGTTCCCGCAGCGGTCAGGATCAATGTACACTTCAAACTGGACGGTGGTCGGCAGGCTGATTTCCATGGCAGGGCACACGGTCCCGGCCGGTACGCGGCTGCTGAACGGGAGACGTTCCGCCGGACGAAAGCGTGGTCCGGCTCGCGGGTATCGCGTCTCGTACCGGGATTCCCGTTTAGATCGTTATCCCGGGGGTTCATAAAAATTTCCGAATTTTTCCGGGAATACTGCGAGGTGGCGTTCTGCCGTGTCAGTGTTTTACAAAAAGACGTATAATCCCCCCGGTTCAATGAAGAGTACCGAAAACGTGGCGGCGTGAAACTGCATGGCGGAACAGAAAGGTACAGTGGACTCATTCTCCGCGGACTGGGGAGGCCTTGTATGGACACCGTGGATGCCCTTCAGCACGACCAGCAGGGCGCTGGATACCGTCATGAACAAACCCGGCCTGTACCGGATCCGGCCGAACGGGCTGAAATTCCTGATGGAGATCGGCTGGACCGGCGGTTCGCTCTGGGAGTGTTTCACCGGCATCCGGCAGAACGCGGCAAAACTGAACATGCCGGCAACCGATCCCTGGGCGGTTGCGCCCGCCCTCTGGGCGTGGAAGGATGCCAAGGGGTATGCCTACGAGTTCTCGTCGGTTCCCAGCGGAGGTTCACCCGTGGAACTGAACGCCGCCGCCAGCTACCTCACGTACCGTTACCGGCTGGAGCACCGCGAGTCCCCGCTCTGCAGCTTCGGCCGCTTCCACCGGAAGTACCGCAGGCCCTCAAAAGGGCAGGACGGGATCAATGGGGGGAAGATCGGTCCGGGCGAACCGCTGAACCCGGCCGGCGGCCCGAGCGCCTCGCCGCTCCCGGTCACCGGCACACCCGGCGAACCCGGCTGGATGGGACTTTCCTGGAGCCCGAGGCGGAGCCTCAAAACCCATACTACCGGTATCGTCCCGTCGCAGCAGGGCTACTACCTCATCTTCGATGCCGGGACGAATGCCGTCCTTGCCATCAGCCGGTCGGAGGATTGTGCCCGGGACCTGTTCGCCATCAGCCGGGACCCGTGGGACAACCGGGACCTCGCCTACTCGTTCTTCTGCGAGCCAAAACCCCTGCCCCTCCACAACCTCCGGGAGCGGGAATGCGACCTTATCGGGAACTTTATCGAGCAGTGCGGGACCGTGCCGGCGTACCTGTTCCGGGACGGGGTGTAACGGGTCCCGCCGTTTTTTTTCTGGAAGAGTTCATAGTTCCCTGTGGAATACCCCCCTTCTGCATCCCGGCTCCCTTATAGGGGACGGGGCGCCCTGCGATGACGCACCCGGGCGGTTTTTACCAAAGCCTCATCATATCAGAGAATGTACTACCGGCACAGGAGATAGGGATTGTATGGTACTCGTCACGATCCTGTACGGGATCGGTCTTCTCACCGGGTTATTTGTCGTGGAACTCCTGCTGGTTGCGCTCCTCCCCGGTTTTGAGGTCCCGCCCCAGCCACTGCAGGGAGCAGACCGGCCGTTGGAGGAAGAAGCCCTGCCGGCACCACCTCCACGGAACGATATACGGTTCTCCGTCAACGAGACCGCTCTTTCCGCATGGCTGTACCTGCCGGAACCGGGGCACGGCCCTTTTCCCTGCATCATCATGGGCCATGGGCTGGGTGGCACCCGGGAGATGGGGCTGGAACCGTATGCGCTCCGCTTCCGGCATGCCGGTTTTGCCGTCCTCGCCTTCGATTACCGCTTTTTCGGGCAGAGCGGGGGTGAACCACGGCAGCTGATCTGGATCCCCTCCCAGCTGGAGGACTGGTCGGCTGCCGTTGCCTGTGCCCGCGGGCTCCGGGAGATCGACCCCGGACGCATCGCGCTCTGGGGGACGTCCCTGAGCGGCGGACACGTGATCGTGACTGCTGCCCGCGATCCCGCGATCAGGTGTGTGAGCGCCCAGTGCCCGGGCCTGGACGGCGAGGCGGCTGCACTGGCATCGTTCCGGCGGATGGGCATTGGGAACTCGGTCCGGATGATCGTGCACGGGCAGCGGGACCTGGTCCGCTCCTGGCTCGGCCTTTCGCCGCACAAGGTCCCGATTGTCGGGAAACCCGGCACGATCGCCCTCATGAATACCCCGGGCACCTGGGACGCCTTCCGCACGCTCGTCACCGGTACGTATGTGAATGAAGCCTGCGCCCGCATCCTCATCCGGGGTGATAAATACCGGCCGATAAAGTACGCACGCGAGGTACGCTGTCCGGTCCTCCTCCAGGTATGCGACCATGACTCCCTGGTCCCGGTCAACCCGGTCCTGGAAACCGCCCGGATCCTTCAGGATCGTGCAGAAGTGCGACACTACCCGCTCGGGCACTTTGATATCTATACCGGTCTCGGATTTGAGCAGGGTGTGCGGGATCAGCTCGCCTTTTTTGAACAGCACCTGTGAGGGGCGAACACGCGATTATGCCCGTTTCTGCCGGGCACTGGCAGAGCGTTTTTTCGTCCGCGGGTTCTTTTCTGGCGGTTGTTACCGGACGTGAGGCACAGGCCAATATTTATCGGGTTGACCGGAAAAACAAGGCAGCTATGTCACCGTCACCACAGAATCGGGAACTGAGCCTCCTGTCGCCCTATTCGTTCGGTAACCTCACGCTCGCCAACCGGGTGGTNNGTCACCTACTATACCCAGCGGGCCTCCGCCGGCCTGATCATCACGGAGGGCTCGCAGGTGAGCCCCCTGGGCGTCGGGTTCATCCGGACGCCGGGGATCTATTCCCGGGAGCAGTTGGACGGCTGGACGGGCGTGACCGACGCGGTCCACGCGGCCGGCGGGAAGATCTTTCTCCAGCTCTGGCATGTCGGGAGGGTGTCCCACCCGGACCTCCTGGGCGGGGAGCTGCCGGTCGGACCGTCGGCACTCCCGGTGAACGAGGAGATCCATGTCCCCGGGGGGAAAAAACCGATCCCGGTCCCCCGTGAACTCGGGGATTGGGAGATCCGGGATATCGTGCGCCAGTTCCGGACCGGCGCCGTGAACGCAAAGAAGGCCGGGTTCGACGGCGTTGAGATCCATGGTGCGAACGGCTACCTCCTGGACCAGTTCCTGCGGGACGGTTCGAACCACCGCACCGATGCCT
>DAPW01000028.1:0-5836 GCA_002502245.1 Methanoregula sp. UBA154 | reverse complement strand
GCCCGGATGGCCCCGCTCATCCGGGCAAAGTTTGACGGGGCGCTCATCCTGAACGGCGGGTACGATGCCGGGACCGCAAATGCCGCCATCGAAGACGGCCTTGCCGACATGGTCTCGTTCGGTGCCCCGTTCATCGCAAATCCCGACCTCCCGCTCCGCTTTGCCCGGGGCGCCAACCTGAACGAACCGGACACTGCAACCTACTATGCCGGGGAGGAGAGGGGGTACACGGATTACCCGGCGCTGGGGGCGTGAGGAAGCCCGGCACCCTCCTGGAACCGGGGGATCGTTTTCATCCGGACTGTGCCACATTCCCCGCCCGGTTCAGGTACAGGCCAACCCCGGCCGGGATCAGGAACATCAGGGCATAGTACACGAAGATGTGCAGGGCGTAATACGTTGTTGTTCCAAAGAGGAGCACGATGAACAGGTAATCAAGCACGACCGCGATCAGCATCCAGGCAATTCCCACACCGGCGTAGTACTGCAGGGAAAGGTGCGCACGGGGCCGGAACCACCACCAGGTGACTGCAATCGTAAACGGGGTGAAGATGACCATGATGATCCAGCCCATGCTTCCTGAAAAAGGCGTGAAGAATAATACCATTCCCGCGAGGTACCCGACCAGCCAGAAGAAGGTGCCGGGACCCAGGGTGTCTTTGAGCGCCGGGTGCATACGCTTCGTTGGGAGAAAAGGGGTGATGAATGTTTGGGACGGGGCGGGAATGTAGGACGAGTCATGCAGACCGGCGACCGGCCGGTACCCGTGGTGAGAAGAAACCCTGGCTACCGGCGCAAATGGCAGCAGCGGAAAAAGCTCTATAACCCGTACCGGGAAAGGATCAGACAGGCATGCATATCCGCTCGCTCACCTTCCTCCACGACACCTTCCCGACTGCCACCTCGTACCCGTTCAACCTGGAGGTGTTCAAAAAGACCCGCACGCTCATATTCCACGAGCCCGTGACCTTTTTTATTGGGGAGAACGGGACCGGCAAGTCCACCCTGCTCCGGGCGATCGCCCGGGCCGCGGGCATCCATATCTGGGAAGAGCACGAGGGCAGGCGGGATGCACACAACCTGCACGAGGACCAGCTCCACCGCTCCCTCCGTCTTGAATGGACGACCGGGCGGGTTGCGGGCTCCTTCTTTGCCGCGGAGCACTTCCGCCATTTCGCCGAGGCGCTTGACCAGTGGGGCAGGGCGGACGCCGGCTGCCTCGGGTATTTCGGCGGGTCGTCCCTGATCGTGCAGTCCCACGGCCAGTCCCACCTGGCATTTTTTGCGCACCGCTTTGCCCGCAAAGGGCTGTACCTGCTGGACGAGCCCGAGAACGCCCTCTCGCCCGCCCGGCAGCTCGAGCTGCTCCGCCTCCTCCGGCAGTTCGCCCGCCGGGGGGACGTACAGTTCATCATCGCCACCCATTCCCCCATCCTCCTCGCGCTTAAGGAAGCGGAGATCTTCACGTTCGATACCGCCCCGATCCGGCGGATCGCGTACGAGGATACCGATTATTACCGGATCTACCGGGATTTTCTGAATCACCGCGAGAAGTACCTGGACGGGAGCTGAGGGGCGGTATACCTTAGTGCAGGGATTGCGGTTGCGGAAGCCATCCGGGGGATAGCCGGCGGAGGACAGGCCCGCCCGGTTGCTGAACGCCCGCTCCGCACCGGCCCTTCAGGAAAAAAGTGTGCTTACGGGCCCGTAACCCGCCGGAACGAATCGATCGCGATGCTGTATGGTGAGCCGTCCTCCCCGTAGATCATCTCGATCTCGTCCGCTCCCAGGACCTCCCCGGTACAATACCCGCCAAGCTCCTCGGCGATGGAGAACGTCCGGCCGTCCCGCCCGATCGCGCCGGCAAAGCCGGAGACGGTTTCCGAGCCGTTTGCGGTGAAGACAAACGTTCCGGCAAAGATGCGCCCGTGCTGTTCGGAGACTATCATCGAGACCGCGAGATCGGGATAGTCAGAGAACCCGCTCCCCTGGTCATATCCCACCATCGGGCCGGTCCAGGTGCCGGTGAGGTCGGGGATTGCCGGGGCGGTCTCCGGCGCAGGAGGGACTGCCGGGGCGGCTGCCGTGCACCCGCCGGCAAGCACGGCGAGGATGAGAAGGAGGAAGAGCCCTGCGGTTTTCATGCCCGGCTATGGAGCGGAAAAGGTGATAAATCAGGCGGGTCCTGCCATGGAGGGGCTCTTGCATGAAGGGGATGAAGAGGAGAGCGATCCGGCACTGTTCCGATCCATCATTTTGTGTCGCAACGGTAAAGGCTGGAGGGCTGCCACATGTAAGCCTCCTGATGCTCCTTTTGCATGGCATAATTTTATATCGTCAGATATGTCTATCACCTATAACCGATTGGAGTGGAAGTCCTTATGAGAAACATGAAAAAAATTCTGTGCGGGTTATTCATCGTGCTGATGCTCTGTGTTGTCCCGGTTGCAGCAGTTTCTGTTGCAGCCATCGACAATGCTGAGAATGGCAACAGACCCACCGTCCTTGTCGAATACGGGACGGGAAAAGATGTCGGGCTTGTGAAAGTTACGCATATCCATTATGCCAAATCGGTAGACAGGGTGAAGCCGGCCAAGACCGATACCTGTTATAAATTAACCGGGTGGAAATGGACCGTCCCGGTTACTTATACCATCGCCCCGAATGATGGAGCGTATCCACCCTCCCTGGATAATCCTGTAGCTGAAGCATGCGATGAATGGGATAGCAAAACCTCCCGCCAATTGTTCTATGATCCCGTACCAGGAGAATATTCCGCGGGCACGGCCCGGGATTATAAAAATTCTGTATACTATGGAGATTACGTAACGGACGGTGTCATCGCAGTTACCACAACCTGGTACAGCCGGCTTACCCGGACCGCTGTCGAAAGCGATATCCTATTCGATACTGACTTTACCTGGGGCACATCGGGAGCCACAACCGTGATGGATGTACAGAATATCGCCACCCATGAGATCGGGCATACCCTTGGCCTCGATGACCTGTATACTACGTCCTGCAGTGCCGTTACCATGTTTGGCTACTCAGGGTATGGCGACACTGCAAAACGAGACCTGGCGATCCCTGATATAACGGGCCTGCAAAAATTATATGGTGTATAATCTCTTCCTTTTTTTCGACGAGCGGATCCTGAATGAGTATCTGCCCGTGAGCATTCTCTGGTGTGCCGGTTTTTTTCCGTATCCTGCATTGTCAGATACCGGAAGTCCGCGGACGTTCCGGGGCGAATCGGATCCGGTTACCGGGACCGTTTGCCCTGGACAGGTAGGAGCGTTCCGTCGACGTGGGCGTACCGGGAGGATCTTCTGGCGGGCAAGCCACGTCCGGCATCCTGCACCGCATGCAGCAGCTGAAAAAAAGATCTCTCCGGCAGGACGTGGATTTGCTGACCGCTGGTGGAACCGGTAACTATATCCGGCCCATGGTTGAGGTGATTCGGATTGAAGGACTGCCTCGTGTGCCTCCATCATATTCTGAAGAGATCGATTACCTCAGTTTCCTGAACAAAAAAAAGAGATTTTTCCCCGGTCTACCGGAAATAATTTGCTATTGTGGGGTAAGACTTGCCGTCAGGACATGTTACTTCCTGGATGGGATACCGGGCGGAGGATTTGATAACGGTCCAGATCGAATTTTCGCCGGTATCAGCATACCGGTAGGCAGTCGCCTTTTTGATCGAACTCGGCGTATAATCTAAAAAGCCATACCTATTCGCTGCACACTTGCAGAACTTCATTGCCTGAGCATCAGAGTTATAGAGATATTTATAGCTCTCACTCCAGCATTGTGTTGCGGTGCAGTCAGCGTCGTTAGTTGAAGTACACGCCGGCCCACAGCAGCCATCCGCTGCACCGCACACCTTCCAGGTGTAGGTACAGCCACTGATCACGTCACAACCGTCATCAGTACAGGCATTGTTATCGCTACAGACCAAATCCGCAGGAGTCGTGCAACGGTCATTGGCCTCGTCACATACCTCGACACCGGTGCAGACATTATCGTCACCGCAGACTGGTGCTGTGCCGGCCTGGCAACCTTCAGCCGGATCACAGGTCTCGGATCCATCACAGTACAACCCGTTGTCGCAGATGAGGGGAGTGCCGGGCAGACATTCGCCAGCCGCATCACAGGTCTCGATACCATTACAGACGTCGTTGTCTGTGCAGGCACAAGGTTGTTGTGATTCTGTGACCGCTGAATAAGCACCGAAGGCATTGACAACGCCAGCCCCGGTAATAGAATCCGTGCAGGTTACGGTGTTCGTGCTGATGCAGGTAGTACCCAGCCACGATGTGCACTGGTAACAGACAGCAGCAGGATCTGCTGTGCGGTCTAGGGCATCCCGGATACTATCCGTAGTCAGGCCGGAATTGGCATCATAGAGCAGGGCAACCACTCCTGCTACATGGGGCGTTGCCATCGAGGTCCCGGACATCAGCCCCGTTTTCCCGTCCTTTGTTGTTGAGAGAATATTGACACCCGGTGCAAGGATATCGAGCGCCGGCCCCCGTCCCGACCAGTAAGGAACATTGTTCCCGCTGTCCACCGCCCCGACCGCTATCGCACCTGAGGCACACCCGGGGGTAGAGACACCACGGCCATCATTCCCGGCCGCGACGACTGCAGTCAATCCATGGCTGACCACATGGTTGACCATGATGGCGAGCGAATCGCTGTCGCAGTTCACGGTCGTGTAGCTAGTACCGCCGATACTGATGCTCATCACCTTTGCATCGGTTAAGACTGCTCTCTCCATCCCGCATTTCATGTCGTCCTCATAGCAGGAGCCTCTTCTATCGCAGACTTTGTACATGTACACACCGGCGCCGGGAGCAACGCCTTTCGCGGTCCCGAACGTTGTTCCATCGGCGGTGATGATACCGGCAACGTGGGTACCGTGCCCGTGATCATCCTCCGGGATACCATCATTGTTCACGCAATCGTAACCGCCGAGATAACTGCTTATCAGCTCCGGATGGTTTGTGTCTATCCCCGTGTCAAGGATCGCCACATTGATACCAGCACCGGTAATTCCTTGTGCCCATACATGGTCTGCGCCTGTCTGTATGTCGGCATTGAGATCCAGGATGTGGTAAACTTTTGACTCCCTTACGTTCAGGCCAGCGATAACCTCTTCCGGGCAATCAAAAGAAACGGCATCCTTAAACACATGTTTCACCACACAGCCCTTTTGTTCGTAGAGTTTCACGGCATCCGGGCTGATGCCATCAGCAATGACACGTTTGGAATGCGTGATTCCGTTCTCACTCATACTGTTACTGTCCAGACTTGCCATCACCGGACTGATCAGAAAACAGAAAACAAGGACCACGGGTATCGCGGTCAACCAGATTCGTAATCGCATATAGTATCCACTCCCACTCGCGGTATTCTCTCAAACCGGTAACCTGTTATTATCATTATCTACCTGATAAACATTTGGGTTCAGAGAATTCCCGGATTACAGCTATGACATAGGATTTTTATCGGTGACCAAGCCCATGCTCCGGAATACTCTGTTAACCTGTACATTCTTCCTGAACCGTGCGGGGGACCTGACCCCCGCAGTGTTCTTCTCATAGCATTGCATGCGACCTGATCCCGGGCTCTGCCGGTTTTCACGAATCGAAAAATCCTGCCTCTTCATACATCGCTTTATCGTATCACCCGCCAATGAAGCATCGTTGCTATGATAAGTTCTGAAACTAAGATACGAAGAATCCGTGACAAGTTGAGCAGGATCGGTATCGGGGAAAAGAAGCTGAACGATGCAGCCATTCTCGCATCGTACAGCATCAACCAGTTCGGCAAC
>DAPW01000027.1 GCA_002502245.1 Methanoregula sp. UBA154 | reverse complement strand
ACGGGAGGGACTACTTTCTACAACAGGATTTTGATCCTAAAATCCTCTCAGTCTTGGCTGCCCACAAAAATGATTTCATTTTACGCAATTTTCATTCTTCGGGTGTGAACTCCCGTTCATGTGCGTTTCTACAGAAAAAAAGGTTTTATCTTTTTCTCCCTGCGCTCTGCCCGGCTGCAGTCTCATACCAGCCTTTCAGCCGGCACAGCTGCTGCAGCCTCCCGAAGAACTGCCGCTCGGAACACTAAAATCACCGCTTCCGGCACGGGGATTATGCGCTTCCCGAGGACACGAGAGGGGGTGAAACCCTGGGGATCTCCTCGCCCGGCATTGAACTGGCAAAGTTCCCGCCGAAATACCGGAAGGAGGCCACAATCCTTTCATAGTCACCTCTCTCGAACCGGTTGCTGTCATTCGCTGTAAAGGCGATCATGCTTGCATACCCTCGTTCGTTCGCGCTGCTCTTGCGTGCTACATAGGCCACAGTGGTTTTGCCATCTGCTGTTGATTCGAACCGCTCGTACGTGATATCATTGATCGTTACCGCGGTCTCGGTGGGCGGGGGAGACCATTTCCGGAACTGGTCGCGGTATGCCTGATCCTGGTTGCGGGAAACGGCATACGTATGGATATAGAACACGTTGTCCCCGACAACGTCAGTCTGGTATACGAGTCCTTCGGAATTATCGGGATTGATCAACCGGTGGGTTGTGACCTTCCACTCCACGGGGACCTGCAGGGTGAACAGGAGTTCTGAGTCTTTTATATCCCTGATCAGGGAAACCTGGTGAATAATCGTTACAACCTGTTGCGGCGCACTCGTGAGTGCTGCCGGTGGAGCGGACGTTTCTGGTTCTGGCGTTGGAACGGTTGTGGCCGGAACAGCCGGAGTAACAGGACTGGTGCCTGAAAACTGCGTGCATCCGGCAAAGAACATACTCAATACCACGATTATCATCAGGAGCACTGCACAATTTCTCATGAAGGGGGTGTTATCCGGATTGTTAAAATATCCTTTCGGCTCATTGATCCGGCCCGGTGAGAAGCATATAACCGGTTCTGGAACGATCAACAGCAGAGTAGGAAATGGTAATAATGGAGAACCGCCGCAGTGGCGCCCTTTGGGGGGCATTGCTCTAAGCTCAAAGTGCGGACCAATCCTCGCAGGGTATCAGGATTTCTGATTTTCACGGTCCATGTGCAAGCTCGCGGGTCATGTGCGTATTTACTGAGCAGAATTTTTTTTCCGGATGGGCAGGAGCAGGACGTAATCCGTCCCGGCTCCTCCTGCCGTTCACGTTCGGACAGTAGTTGGCACCAGTACCGGTGACCGGAAGGGACAATTCACGGCGGGTGCCTTTCTGCTTTTAACGTTAGTTTATACTTTTTTTCACCGGCGATTAGGGCAGCTGGGGGCACTGCTGCCCGATGAGCTCTTGCTCGAAGAACCACTGCCAGTGGCAGACCGCATGTTTCCCGCTTCTTCTTCAGCGGGGGCGATCCTTGGTATCTCGTCGCCCGGCATGGTGCTGACATCGTCCCTGCCGTAATACCGGAATGATGCAACGACGTTATCATAATCCTCTTTTTCGAACGGCCTGCTGTTATCAGCACTGAATGCCAGTACGCTGAGATACCCGCGTTCATTCGCGCTGGTCTTCCGTGCAACATAGGTGACATTGGTCCGGCCATTTGCCGTTGATTCGAACCGGTCGAAGGTGATGCCGTTGATCATCACAGTGGTCACGTTCGGTGCCGGAGACCAGCACCGGCACTCGTCGCGATAGTTCTGGTCGCGGCTCCGGTAATTGGTAAAAGTATGGATAGAGAACGTGTTGTTCCTGACAAGGTCCGTCTGGTACAGGAAGCCAAGAAAATTCTCAGGATTGTCGAGACGGCGGGTTGAGACGCTCCATTCCACCGGGACCTGCAATGAGAACAGGAGTTCGGAATCCTTCACATCCCGGACCTGGGAGACCTGATGAATAATGGTAACAACCTGCCGCGGAATGCTCGTTGCTTCTGCCAGGGGTACAGATATCTCACCTGCTGCCGTCGCGGGAGTGGCAGGTTCAGCGGGGGGCAGAGGAGTTACCGGAACTGCTGTGGTAGTACCAGCGCTGGTTTCTGGTAACTGGGTACAACCAGCCATGAAAATGCACGCAATCACAACCAGGAGGAGAAAAATCCCTGGATACCTCATACAGAAAATTCTCTTCGGCGGGGCATTATGCTTTTGCTTGCGGCAGGGTATCAGCACAGAATGGGACCGCCGGAAGGGGCGTATCTGAACCGGGCGTTCATCAAGGCAGGCGCGCAGTTCATCAGGAAACGTGCGGGTGGATTTTTCCCTGCCACAGGCCGGGTGAGAACCACCTGGCCGTGTCGTTCTCTCCGGTTTCCTGGAGCAACGTGACCTTTTTATAAAATACATTCCTTCTTCAATTAACAGAAAAAAGTACCTGTACGGGCAGAGGCTGATACAATGCTGACCAAAAAAGAACTTGCAGACTGCATTTATAACGTACTGACACCCTATGACCTCCACGAAAAGATCAAGGCCGTGCTTGCCACGACAGCAAATCCCGATATCATCATCACATACGGAAACGGCCATTTCCTTATCGGTCACAAAAAATACCGGGACGGACTTGCCATAGCAACGGACGGGTTCGGGGTCTGGGAGATTACGCAACTGAGTACCACTGAGGATAAGTCATACGATTTTACCGATAACGTATCCAGGACGGAGAACACCGAAACCGTTGTCAGAGCACTTGCATCGTTACTGATCGCATGGGAAGAAAACCAGTGACATGATTAAAAACAGGTACCTGCATTTTTTATCATCCGCGTCAAAATTGAAGGAATTGTTTTTCAACGTTTCCGGGCCGGTGATCAGCCTTTTGCTGCAGCGAGGGTGAGGATGAATGTGTCGGCAAACTCTCTGGCTGCCGCAGGACCATTTGCCGTAATAATCCGGCCGTCGCCCGCAACCGCCTTGTCGACGAGGACTGCGCCACCTGCTTTCATCTCGCGGAACGAGTCCGGACTGTTGAAAACGGTTGCTTTTTTCCCTTTCAGGATCCCGGCACGGGCAAGCACGACAGGAGCAAGACAGATCGCGCCAACCACCCGGTCAGTTGAATGGAAAAATTTCACCATCTGACCCAGGAGCTTATCACCCCAGAGATACGTCTGGGCACCGCTGCCCCCGACAATGAGGAGTCCGTCGTAGGATTTGGGATCCACTTCTTCAAACGACAGGGTGGCGTTGATCTTTGCGCCCAGCATCCCTGTACAAAGCCCTCTCCGGGTCGTGGCAATAGCGTATCCGATTCCGGCCTTCTGTAATGCGGCTGCTGGCACGGTAAACTCCTCGTCGCGGAATTTTTCAGGTGCAATAACAATGAGAACCTTCATACAAAGCGTGATGACGACTGATCGTATAAGAGTATTGCGGGAAGGCTGATTCATGTAAAAAAATCTTGAATAACGCATAATATGAGAAGATCACTAATTCTTATCAAACACCTGCGGAGATTCACCTGCGAGGAGACCTTTTTATGCAATTGCCCCCTCCAGTTCAGCCGGTTTATAGATCCCAGCAATGCAGTTCCCTCTCTTTCACCGGATATACTTGGTGACGGACGGTTTGAGCCGGTATAAAAAACGGCAGGCAGGAATTTTTACCTGAATTCTGCCCGCATTTTTTGTTTTTAACACAATATCTGCTATCCTGAAGATCCGGGAAATCCTGCTTCTTTTAAACCCCTTTACTTCCACTGGAACAACCGGTTAAGTCAGGGTATACATTAAGAAGGAGAAAAATTATCCGGTAAAAAAGTGCCGGCTTTTAAAAACCGTTCCCTATGTCAACGGTTCTCCTCCGATACCACCCGGCACGCCCGGGAACCCGGTTGGGACAATCCTCTGGTTTATCTGATAGTTTCTTTTGGATGGAACTCTGTTAGATCATCATGCAGGAAATCCTGGTTATCTGAAAACAACCCGGATTTATATTCTACCTGTTTCACACATACCTGAGAGCAGCGCGCGTTATGGATGAAAAAATCGATAGAATGTACCAGCACGTGAGATCAGTATTCCGGCAACCGGGTTCTCACGGGCTGGATCATACCCTCCGGGTGGTATACCTCTGTGAACAGATTGGAAACCGTGAACGTGCCGACATGCGCATCGTACTTCCTGCAGCCCTCTTTCACGATATTGCCCGACCACTCGAGGAAGAGAAGGGGATTCCCCACGAAGTGGAGGGAGCGCGGATTGCTGAACAGTTTCTCCGGTCAATCCGGTATGAGGAAGAGCTTATCCAGAAAATTATCCACGCCATCCGGACACACCGGTACCGGTCTGTTGAAAAACCGGAAACGCTGGAGGCCAGGATCCTTTCCGATGCGGACAAGCTGGATGCCATGGGTGCCGTAGGTATTGCCCGGACATTCATGAGGGCGGGAGAACATCATGGGGAGATCGGCGATGCCACCAGTCATATCCGGGAAAAACTGCTGAATCTGAAAAGCCTTATGTATACAGAAACCGCCCGTACCATTGCCGAAGAACGGGACCGCGTTCTCCATGACTTTCTGGAGACCCTCACTGCCGAGATCACGATACCGGGATCCCCGCCAGAAAAACCCGTTACGGGTAAAAAATCTGAATCGGAATGATGGGATCATTCCGGGAGATTCCCCACCTCCTTCCGGATCTCATCGATAAACGCAGGCCCGTATTTTCCGAGTTTGTACTCCCCTACACCGGATATGCCTGCAAAGTGCTCCTGGTCGCAGGGACGGATTGTGGCCATCTCCCGGAGGCTTTTATCCGGGAAGATGACATAGGGTGGAACACCCTGTGAATCTGCAAGGGTTTTCCGCAGGGATTTCAGGCGTAAAAAAAGGGCCGGGTCTTCTGCACCCGGCGTGCCGTCATGGGGGGCAAGTGTTGTTCCGGCACCGCTTTTTTCCGGGACCGGGAGCATGACACGGCACCTGCCGTTCAGCAGTTCCTGGCTCCTGCCGGTCAGGCAGATGACGGGGTACTTATCACCGCTCCTCGAGAGATATCCCTGCCGTACCAGTTCATGAATCCACATGCGGTGTTGGGCTTTGCCATATCTCGTTCCGGAACCATATGCGGGAAGGGTATCGAACCCGTACCCGTGGATCTTCGCGTTCTTGGAACCCCGGAGAACATCGCTGATGAGGTCGATCCCAAAATTCCCGGGTAACTGTTGAATACACCTAACAATCAGCCGGGCTGCATCCGTGCAATCGGCCATATCGGGAGGGTGGTCACAGGTGTCGCACGACCCGCAGTTGTCCAGGGTATATTCCTCTCCGAAATACTCCAGGAGGTATTTCCTCCGGCAGCCGGAATTCTCGCAATACTCCACCATCTCCCGGAGTTTCTTCAGCCCGGTGCGCAGGTACTGCCCGCCCCCATCATCATGTTCGAGCAGAGAGCGGATCCGCGCAGAATCCCCCCTGCTGTACAGCAGGATGCATTCACTGTACTGGCCGTCCCGTCCGGCCCGGCCGGTCTCCTGATAATAGGACTCGACCGATTTTGGAAGGTCGTAATGGATCACGTACCTCACATCCGGCTTATCGATACCCATACCGAATGCAACGGTCGCACAGACAATGGAAACCGAGTCCCGGATAAACGCGTTCTGCACGGCTTCCCGAACCTGTTTCGAAAGCCCGGCATGGTAGGCAGCAGAACGAAATCCCCGTTTTTTCAGCTCGGCAGCAATATCTTCCGTCTCTTTCTTGGAGAGGCAGTAGATGATCCCGGCATCATCACGGTGCTGACCAAGGTAGTGGAGGAGGAAGACCATCGGGTTCTTCTTTGGTAGTACCTGGTAACGGAGGTTTTTCCGGTTGAAACTGCCGATAAATTCCCGGGTATCGGATAAACCGAGCTGCCGTACGATATCGCTGCGGACTTCAGGGATCGCCGTTGCAGTCAGTGCGATAACCGGAATGCCCGGAAAATATTTCTTTATCAGGGAGAGCTGCCGGTATTCCGGCCGGAAATTGTGACCCCATTCCGATATGCAGTGCGCTTCATCGATGGCGATGAGCCGGATTTTTGCATGCCGGAGAGAGTCAAGGAACTGGTGCTGCATGCATTTTTCCGGTGATAGAAACAGGAGGCGGAGACTGCCGTCTTTCAGATCTGCCTCAATCCTTACCTTTTCCCGGTACTCAAGGGAACTGTTGAAGGCGGCGGCAGGAATACCACGGGTATTAAGGTCGTCGACCTGGTCCTTCATCAGCGATATCAGCGGGGAGATGACAAGGGTCAGACCCCCGAGGTGCACCGCGGGAAGCTGGTAGCAGAGAGACTTCCCTCCGCCCGTTGCCATGACCGCAAGCGTGTCACGGCCTCCGAGGACGGCCCCGATGATCTCCTGCTGATGCGGTAAAAAGCAGGAGTAGCCCCAGTATTTTTTTAAAAGATCCTGAATCCTCTCCATAATTATCCTGTTAACCTGCTATCCAACGGGATTGTTCAATGGATCGCTAGAAGAACCCTTTGGATGCGGGGCGAACCTGTGCGGAGGTGATCCTATTGTTGCCAGTCCGATCAGGGAGACCTGAACTTCATGATGGCAATGCACAAACTGAGGGGAGCGGACGTAACCGGAGAGACCGGAACCGTGAATCCACCATTTTTTACCCGAAAAACGCACATCCAAAAATTTTAACGCGGTATAAACGAGGTTGCAGAAGCATCACAGTGTTTATACCCCTCTCTGTTTTATCCTCTAGTGAAGTACATGACAAAAACCTGTGGTAAATGCGGCCACGCGGCGCTCGATGACCGGGCGCAGTTCTGCAACCGGTGCGGCGCTGTTGTGCCCGAAGAGAGAAGACCCGCGTTCCCGATCTGCCCCGGATGCGGCACGGTCGTATCCGATGAACTGGCACAGTTCTGTAACCGGTGCGGCACAAAAATACCGACGGTGCCGGTCGTATGCAGCAGCTGCGGTAACCCCGCCCTCGATAACCAGTCGCGCTTCTGCACCCGCTGTGGCACTACCTTTGAACAAAAACCGCTCCCCCGGAACAGTACCTGCCCGGCATGCGGAGCTCCCGACCCCCAGGGCGAGTCGCTCTTCTGCAACCGCTGCGGGGCGCCGTTCAACCCCCCGCGTGTTCAGACAGTACACCACCCGGGGCAGGCGCCGGTCATCATCATGCAGAAGAAACCTGCCGGAACCCAGCCCCCGGTCATCGTTCCCGATACGGAATGGGAACCGTGGAACGATGTGCCCCCGGATTCCGGGCCTTCGGGAATCCCTGAACCTTCTCCGCCACACCTTGAAAATGAGGACCAGCAGATCGCTCCCCTGAAGCGCTATGCCCACCTTCCGCTCGTTGCTGACGAACTGAAGACAAAAGGCGAACCCGGGTCCGGAAGGCATATGCCTGAGACCCCGGTGTTGTCTCGTAAAAAGCAAGGAACGGAGAAAAAAGGTATCCTCGGGTTCCTGAAAAAGTAAAAAGGTGCACACGTTTTTACCGGCATTCCTTTTTTTCCCGATAAGCATGCAACCAGGTTACCTCCTGACATTGTCTGACTGTTGAACGGATGAGTGATCGAAGAGTACCTGCTGGAAATTATCGACAACCCTGACCCGGATCATGCCGTTGCAGAAGAGGAGCGCGGCTGATAGTCATTATTTCCTGGTCCTCCGTCCTCGTCTTGTTCCTTCAATCCGGATCGGTTTCCGTATGTTTTTCCATGGTCTCCAAGGGAGGGTTTCAATGTCCAGGATATTTTTTGCCATCATAAATCAGATCTTCTGGTTCATGACGCTCGCCGGATCCGGTCTTCAGGGACCGCATTTGAATATAGTTCCAAAAGCACCAGATGGATGATTGCTTTTAATTCATGTCGTGAAAACCCCGGAGATAACCTGAGGGGAATAAATCTCGCGCACCATGATTTTTCACGTTCTGCAGTTTTTTATAACCGGATTACATGGTATTTCAGGAATGCAGTTCTTGCCATTTTAAAGCGAATTTCCTTCTTTGTTTCAGGTGTGAAAACAGCAGAGTGCCCTGACCAAATTGTTTTTGTAGTATCCGGTCACATCCTAACAGCAACAAGGGAAGAAGGTCATACCGGCATGGAAGTGGTACACGGGTTGATAGTGATAGGATTATTAGCCTTTTGTGTTCTTTCAACCGGTTGTATCAGCGAAGACACTCCGGCGCCGGGGGCAGGCGGGGGCATTCTCCAGGAAGGAGTACTGCTGCAGCCTATCGGGGATGTAACCGGGCAGGGGATTATTCTTCAGGGAGTACCTCGCGGCACTATCGATACCATCACGGTCACCATAGGCCTTGCACCGGGCGTACAAACCCTTGATCTGGATAACCTCACCATTGTCTATGCAGATGCGGTGCGGACGGAGCTCTTCATTGCGGTTGAGGGATACCGTGGCAATCCGCCCCCGGGTTACTGGGGCATCATTGCCGTGGTAAACGAGCTTGGGTTTCCGAATATGCGGATGGATTTTGAAGAACAGTTTGTCATACAAATCAATCCCAAAGCACCGGTTGTTCCAAACCAGGTTGTCACCATCTCACTGAAACCCGTGGATAGCAGACCTCTGGTGCTCCGGCGCATTGCACCAGTAGCAATTTATGAGAAGGATAACATTCTTCCGGTTCTCTGATCCATTCGATGGATCAGTGCGCAGGCATTTCTCTTTTTTTAATTCTCTTCCCAATCTTCCCGCTAAAAAGCGATATGATATCCTGCGTCCATGAAACCGGGGTTCCGAATCCCGTGTTCACCGGGCGCTAAAATCTTTGCACCCGTCAGCGATCTTCATCTTGTCCTTCCCGCAACAAGCTTCTGGTCTCCCGGACGATTGAAGGAACAACGCCATGCCCTTGCCAGCTATCGCTGTATGACGGAATAGTACGGAGAGTGCGAAGAAGTTCGCACTGAAAGGAATGTTATTAACATTACCAATCGCACAGGATACGCATGAGATCTTTACTTCGTTCCGGGCGGATCCTTCCCGGACTGTTTGTTCTTGGCGTGCTGCTCGTACTGGCAGTGATTGCCGCAGGTTGTACACAGCAGACTACAACGCCTCCCGCGACCACACCGGCACCGGCAGGCATGGCGAATCCCGCTTCCGTGCACTGCGGGCAGGCCGGGGGCATCACGGAAATTAAAAAGGACGCAACCGGCGGGGAGTATGGCATGTGCACGTTTAAAAACGGCACCTCCTGCGAGGAATGGGCGCTCTTCCGCGGTGAAGGCTGCAAAGCCGGTGTACCAGCAGTAACAACTGCACCTTCTGTCGGAATGGCCAACCCTGCGTCCGATGCATGCGGAAAGGCCGGCGGTATCACCGAGATGAAGAAGGACGCAATAGGCGGTGAGTATGGCATGTGCACATTTGCAAACGGTACTTCCTGCGAGGAATGGGCGCTCTTCCGCGGTGAAGGCTGCAAAGCCGGAGCTGAGACCGTAACAACAGCGGAAGGAAAAAAGATGGTTACTCTTACGGAAGCTGATAAGGGCAGGACCGAGGATATTGCACAGGGCACACGCTTTGCAGTCCAGCTGAAGGAGAACCCGACGACTGGCTTTTCATGGAACGCAACGGTCTCATCAGGACTTGAGATCCAGTCTTCCGATTACCAGCAGGACAAGGCGGCCGAGGGCATGGTAGGTGTCGGTGGGACCCGGACATGGGTAATTATTGCAAAGGACCTCGGTACCCAGGAGTTCTCGGCATCCTACCGGCGCTCATGGGAGCCAGTAACCGGCAATGAAACTGCGTTTGATGTGAACGTCAACGTAGTGAAAATCTGAAAGGCCGGGTTTTTTCCCGGATTTTTTTTTGCCGGATTTGGGACCGGGCCGGTTTTTCTTTTTTAGAAAGTTGTTGAGTAACCCGGACCTTTTTTAAAAAATCCCGGATAGATCGCGATCTTTTTTCGGGAATACTTTTCTCTAAAAAAAAATTCAAACGATTGCGTTTTGTTTTTTTTCTCTGGAGAATTCCTTATTATCCCTGACGATCCCGGGGAAGATGCAGGCATATTCCCAGGCCGGTACTCGCCCGCGTCCCAGACCACATCCCCTCCCGCATTCGGGCTTCATACCATTGATATATGCAACCTCATCCGTTCCCGTCGGGGAACGTTTTAGTAATTCCGGCCCGGTTCCGCATTTTTCCAAAATTATGACCTCTAAAATCCGGGGGCAGGGAAAAAGAGGTACAACCGGGCTCGCAGCAGGCTCCGATGTACCAGAATTCCCGCAGGGGTGGTAAGGGATCCCTGACTCCCTTCTCCCGCACCCCGGTCTGACCTCACGTCGGAAAAATCGTATTGCGGGAGTACATCCCTGCCATGCCCCTACCCTCTTCTGAAATGCCCTCTTTTTGTCAAAAGGAGTTCATTTCGGGCGATTTCTGAAAGAGGGACCATGCCCGTGAACCCGAAAATCCGGGGAATTGGGAGAAAACGGTACAATGAGGAGATTTCCGGGGCAGGATTGGGCCCGGATGGGAATTTTTTTGACGTGGAAAAAAATCCGGGTTAATACACGCAATTGGGAGGCGAAAGTCCTTCTGAGTCATACAGGAGCACGGATATTGAAAGGAAGGGCTGTTTCGGGGGTAACGACGGAGACCGACGAGTTGGGGATCCAGGGGATTTCCTGGTAAAGAATTTTTTTTTAAAACGTCCGGCTCGGGAAAAAAATTTCAAACGGCTCGCGATCTTTTTCCATCCGGCCTGTCTGAAGTCATGGATGAAAAAAAATTAACCTACAGAGCCAGAATTTAGTTACCGGAAATAATCCACAATATTCCGGAACAACTGCATATTCATCGATTCCGAGGGAATTGGAGTGCCGGCCCGTTTCATCTGTTCCCTGCGGAGCGGCCAGTCATAAAGGTTGCAAAACTCCATTGCACGTTCGGGATGCGGCATCAGTCCCAGCACTTTCCCATCAGCAGATGTTATGCCGGCGATATCTTCCAGCGAGCCGTTGGGATTGAACGGGTATTCGCCCCGGGCCGGGCTCAGGTCCTCCCGGCAGTACGTGAACGCGATCATCTTCTGGCGCCGGATCCGGTCAAGGGTCTCTTTTGAGCAGGAGAAGTTACCTTCGCCATGAGAGACCGGGCAGAAGATCCGCTCGATCCCCCGCGTCCAGAGGTTCTCCGAAGCAGGTTTCAGGGTGACAAACCGGCATTCCAGCAAACCGTTCCGGTTGGGCATCAGGGCGATGTCGCGCTTGTACTTCCGGTCAAATGCCGGCACGAGACCGAGGTTTGCAAGGATCTGGAAGCCGTTGCAGATCCCAAGGACAAGGTTGTCACCGGCAAGAAACTCCTCGACATCCCGCCAGAGGTTGTTCCTGACCCGGTTTGCATAGGCGTTGCCGGCACCGGTATCATCGCCATACGAGAAACCCCCGGGAAAAACCAGTAGCCGGTAGTCGAGAAGCCGGAACCTGCCATCAATCAGGTCGTTGATATGGACAATGTCGGCGCACATACCGGCGCGGGCGAGCACCTCCTGAGTCTCCATCTCGGAGTTGATGCCAAAACCGCTCATGATGATCGCTTTCTCAGGTATCGGCCCGTAACCGGTTATTCTTCCCGGTGCGGAGATTCGTTTCCGGCCCATCTGTCTGGAAGTCATACTCAGTACCTCAAAAACGGCGCCTTGTACGCAGCCTCAAGTTCACTCACCGGTATCTCGAGCGCGGTCATTTCCTGCGTGATCCGGAGGGAGGTTCCCCGCACCCGCCCGAGCAGGCGGGCGTCAATCCCAAGTGCCCGTTCGAATGCCCGCTTGTTGTCCGGGGCAACCGTGACAATGAACCGGCCGAGCGATTCGGAGAACAGGAAATAATCCGGGCGCATACCGCCAGGAAGCGTGATATCCATTCCGATCCGGCCGGCAATGGCGACCTTGGCAAGGGCGATCCCGAGACCACCAAGGTTCACCGGGTATGCCGATGCAACGAGCTCGTGCCGGATCGCTTCGGACATGCTCCGGTAGCGTTCCTTCATTTTTTCTGTATCAAGCGCGGGGACGGTATTTCCGACAAAACCGAGATGGGCGAAATATTCAGATCCGCCAAGTTCTTCAGCAGTTTCCCCGATAACATACACGAGGTCGCCGTCCACCTTCGCGTCCATGGACACGGCCTTTGTCACATCATCGTGGACCCCGATGGATGAGATGAGGAGGGTCGGGGGGACGGAGATCTTCACGGGATTGTTATCCGCATCAAACCCGGAAAAATCGTTATACATGCTGTCTTTTCCCGAGATGAACGGGGTGCCGAATGCCGTGGCAGCATCGTAACATGCACGGGCCGCCCGTTTCAGCTGCCCGAGGCGCTCGGGCTCATCTGATGAGCACCAGCAGAAATTGTCAAGGATTGCGATCCTGTCAAGCGGGATACCGAGTGCGATGAGGCCGCGGATGGCCGTGTCGATCCCGGCGCCGGCCATGAGATAGGGATCGATCTCGGAGTACGACGGGAACATGCCCTGCGACAATCCGACTCCTTTCTTTGAGCCGGGCACCACTTTTGTCAGGCTTGAGAGCGTCTGCACCCGCCCCCGTCCCTGAACCGGGCCGAGCACGTGACCGCCCTGCACGGCATGGTCGTACTGGATCGAGATGAACTCCCGGGAGCAGATGTTCCTGCGCCGGAGCATGGCGAGAAGTGTACTGTCTAAACGCTCGGGACAGGAAGAGCGCGGCTCGGGGAACGTCTTTTTTGAGAACGTGGTCTTCAGGTGTTTTTTCGGGAGACCGTCGTGCAGGAACGCGAGCTCGATATCCATCACCACATCCCCGTGGTACTCGACGATACACCGGCCCGAGTCCGTGAACTCCCCGATGACCGTGGCCTCGACCTCCCGACGGTTCAACAGCTCCATGAACGGTGCGAGATGTTCCGGCGGGACGGCAAGCGTCATACGCTCCTGCGACTCCGAGATCCAGATCTCCCACGGTGCCATGCCGGGATATTTCAGGGGCACTGCATCGAGCGTTACCCGGCAGCCATTGCACTCCTTTGCCATCTCTGCAACCGAACAGGATATGCCCCCGGCCCCGTTGTCCGTGATACTGCTGTAGAGGTTATGGTCCCGGGATTCCTTGACGATCACATCGGAGAACTTCTTCTGGGTGATGGGATCGCCGATCTGTACCGCGGTCACCGGGCTTTGCGGGTCAAGCGCTTCTGATGAGAAGGTGGCGCCGTGGATGCCGTCCTTTCCCACCCGTCCGCCCACAACGACAATGAGGTCGCCGGCCCGGGCCTGTTTCTCGAAGAGCTTCCTCCCGTCATGTTCCCGGGGCATGATACCCACCGTCCCGGCAAATACGAGGGGTTTTCCGCTGTAGCGGTTATCGAAATACACAAAGCCCTGAGGAGTCGGGATGCCCGAGCAGTTGCCGCCGACACCAACACCACGGACTACGCCGTCAAGGATCCTGCGCGGCGAAAGGACCCGGTTCTGCCGCTCTTTTCCGCGGAACAGCACCGGGTCGGTGTCAGGATCACCAACACAGAAACCGTACACGTTGATAGCGGGTTTTGCCCCGAGACCAAACCCGATCGTGTCGCGGTTGACCCCGACGATTCCCGTGAGGGCGCCGCCAAACGGGTCAAGGGCGGAGGGGGAATTGTGCGTCTCGACCTTGTGGGTGACCAGGTACTGGTCATCAAAAATGATCGCCCCGGAGTTGTCGGTGAACACCGTCACGCAGATATCGTTTTCCCCTTTCTCCTCGCGGATCCTGTTGGTGGCAGCCTGAATGTAGGTCCTGTAAAGCCCGTCCGGCACATCATCGTCCATGGCAGAGGCAAAGATCGTATGCTTGCAGTGCTCGCTCCATGTCTGGGCAAGCGATTCCAGCTCCACATCGGTCGGATTCCTGCCTTTTTTTCTGAAATAATCGCGGATCGCGTGAAGCTGGCTCAGATCAAGGGCAAGCGGTCCCCTCCGCCGGCCGGTCAGCGGATCGGGGATCCCCTCCTTCCCGATCCGCGAGAGTTCCCCGTCTTCAATTTCGAGGTCAACAGTTTCTGCCGCCAGCAGTTCATGCAGTCTGACCTCCGGTACGATGATGTCCATTCCCGTTGTACCGTATTCCTGCCGGGTCTTCCGGTGAACCCGGTTCACCAGCGGGTTTGCAAGGATTGAAGCCAGCCTGCTGAGCTCATCCTCCGTCAGGTTCCCGCAGACAAAATAGAGCTGCGAGCTGTAAACCGACTCCCCCTCCTGAAATTTTATCGAGAGAAAGTCCTCGATGGTCTGCCGTGCGGTCGTACCCACGTTGTCAGTGACACCCGGCAGGAACCCGACCTCGATGGCATGATCGAACACTATCCGGGCAGGTTCATCCACCGAGCATTCCTGCACCACCGGGTTCATGAGCTGATCGCCGATCTGCAGGAGTTCTTCCCGGGTAAAATCCCTTGAGTCCGTGGCAATGGTGTACACATCGGCTAGGTGCAGCGCCTCGATTGAAAACCCCAGTGACCGTATCCTGTCGGTCCGGGTTTTCAGCCGTGGATCCCTGGTATAATGTACTTCAATCCGATGGACAGAGGAGGCCATTGTTTAATCAGTTGATCCTAAATTACAAAATAAGTATCGTATGGGGACAGGAGGGCAGAACTCTCCCATCGTATCCTTCGATCCCGCCCTTCCGGAAGAGACGAGATAAATCCGGAGGGGCATTATGGGTGAGAACCGTGACGATATTCGCAGTATCATGACAGCTGCGCACCGGGTCATGACCGTTTTTGTTCCATGGCCGGATTTATCTCCACCCGGGGATTTTCAGATCATGACCGGCCCCGTGTGGGAATGAGCCGGCCACCGCCTGCTCCGCGGGGCTCGTGATGACAGCGGCAACGAATCGCCGATAAAATAACCGTTATTCTCAGGAATGAGTGAATTTGCCGGCAAATTTATCTTTTGGGTATAGTCCCATTCTGGCGACTAATTTATCATGACCGGTTTTCCCATGATGATCGCTCTTGGGGGCTCGAGCACTTTGTGCTTTTTGCCCCCGCCGCTCGGGTATTCCCCACGTTAGGATGGTCATTCAGACGGATGACCGAGAGCCTTCGAAGAAAAGGGAGTCAAGGGGGGGCTCCCCTTGGGCTGCCTCCCCCTTTGGGGGAGAGAGGGGGTCACACTCATATTTACCGAAGAATATTAACCTGGTTATTGGAATAAAAAGGAAATTCTGCCAGGGAAAATTTGAACTTTTTTTCAGTCCGTTCCGGGAACTTTATTTCAATAGTTTTTCTATGGTGATAACGGAATAATTTTGGTAGTTCAAAAGGGACTTTACCCTACCTTTTTTACAAGAGTCCCGCGGTAAGGGTATTTTGCTGCCATTTCTGCACACCACCGGGCAGGGAGACCCATGGGGTCCCATTACAGTCTGTGAGAGAAAATAGTTATGATTCAAGGGTTCATAGTGGGAGTAATGAACAATTCAACGGGATCATCGCGGGTTGTGCGGTGGTTGTTGATCATCGCGCTCGTTTTTATCATCATGATTGCAGTGAAGACCGTCTCATTCATCGTCACCCTCTTTCTGATGTCCATCATCCTCACCATGCTCACCCTCCCGGCCGTGACCTGGCTGAAAAATAAAGGACTTTCGGATTTCCAGGCGATCCTGATCATCACGATTGCTGCAATCCTGATCGTTTTAGGATTTGTATTCTTTACCATGCTTTCGTTCAATTCCCTGGTCTCTGACCTGCCACGGTACCAGAGTGAACTGGATTCCCGTCTCCAGGACATGACTGCCCTCCTGAGCTCGTATGGTATCACCCTGACAACCGAGGGGGCTTCCTCGATCAAGATTGGCGATATCATGGAAGTTGTCATTTCAGGTCTCGTGAGTGCCGCCGAATCGGTCGAGTTCCTCTTCTTTGTCGGTGTAACGACGTTCTTCATGCTGCTCGAATTACCCCATATGGCCACCCGGATGAAGGGGTGGTTTGCCATGGACTCGGAAGTTGTACGGCAGCTGAACCTCATGATCGGGTATGTGATTGATTTTATTGTCGTCAGGACTGAGACCAACTTCATCCACGGGGTCATCTTCGGGGGATTTCTGGGCATCATGGGCGTCCACGGTGCCATCCTCTGGGGTGTCCTGACATTTCTCCTCGGGTATATCCCGTACTTCGGGCTGATCATTGCCGCGATACCTGCGGTCTTCTTTGCCTGGCTCCAGTTTGGGATACCGGGAGCAATCGGGGTCATCGCGGCGGTGGCTGTCCTGAACCTTTTCGTGGAAAACCCGATCTACTCCTTCCTCGCAGCACGGAAATTCGAGATGCCGGCCCTGATCGTCATCATCTCGGTGATCTTCTGGGGGTGGCTGCTGGGACTTGTCGGGATGCTCTTCTCAATACCGTTCACGCTCCTCCTGCTCCTCGTCTTCGAACTGACCGACGAGCTGCGCTGGATCAACGTGGCGCTGGGTGTCCACCATCTCTATGAGGACAAAAAAGGGTGCGAACCAAAGTCATAATCTTTTTTTGGATCTTGCGAATTTCTCCATTTGTTTCTTATAATCTGCAACCCGGGGAAGCACGCTGAACGGGCGCTCACTCCTGAACCCTGAAAATTGCATGGTGCAGATCCCGGTCTCAGGGGCCTTTCATAGGTGTCTCGGATTAGAATTGTTTATTTCTTAAAAAAATCCGGTTTCATCCTGCGATTATTTTGAGAACTCCCCGCGTCAGGGCCCCTCCGAAGCACGGGCGGGGCGGATTACCGGAAAAATCACGAGCCTGCAAACAACACGGTCCATCGTTCAGGTCTCAAACCCGGCCGCGGACAAAATCCCGGGAGTGTCAGGATCTCCCGATGATTTTCAGGGAATAAAAAAGTTGTAGTATCTTTCCGGTCCGGCAGTCCGACCAAAGCTCTGCCGGAGCCGATCCAGAAAAATCATTCCTTCACCACAACCACATCATTCCCGTCCCAGGCAAGGGTCACCGATTCACTGCCGAGGATCCGCCCGGATCCGTTCTCCGTTGCGGTCACGGTTATGGTAACCGGTGTTGCCGTGGACGCGGGCTTACCGGTGAACGACCAGTAGAGCTTCTCCCCGTTATTGGTAGTGGAATCACCGAGCTCGTTCACCCGGTAGTCCGGGGCGTTCCACGAGAGGAAATGGCCGTAGGTCGCGTTCCACGTGAAGGTCGCATCCGCCGGCGGGAAACCGATGGCCGTCAGTTCAAGCCCTACCCCAGGAGTCGATGACATCACCGGGGAATACCGAGGGGGCGAGGCAACAATCGTCACGCCTGTGTAAACGGCGGGGGCATACCGGGGTTCTGACCGGGGAACAACACTGCACTTCCCCTGCACGCACCCGCAGCTCCCTGCCCCGCAGTCGAGCGGCCCTGAGCAGACCATGGTGCAGTATACATCGTCGCAGGGCGTCCGCAATCCTTTTCTCACGCAGCTTGTCGGATGACAGCATTCGGCAGGCTCGCAATCCTCTGCAATCCTGCACTCAAATACTGGTTCCTGCGGTGTCGTAGCCGCTGGCGTTGCCGGGAGCAGCGTCGGGGGTAGCATTGACGGGACGGGGGTAATCCCGGGCTGCGAAGGCTGGGTCGTACAGCCCGCAGTAAACAGGAACGCAACACAGATAACAAGAATGACTTTCGGATCCATACAATCGCATGGGTGCATGAGCCCATAAAAACGACGATTACTCCCGGATTTTTCGCACGTATGAAACCGGAATGTCACCGGTATAGCGGTTCCTTTTCGTCCGTGCCGGTATTGTTCCCCCGGACGGGAGAGTTTTTATAAAAAAGGATATCGTATGGTTCATCTATGACCATCCCTCTCTTCACGTACCGGCCCGCTGCAGCTTGCTTCCTGCTGGTCTTCCTTGTACTTCTGCTCCTTGCCGGTGGCTGCACGCAGTCCGCACCGCAGCAACAGAAAGCCCCGTCCCCCGTTGCCGTCTCCCAGACAGACGCAAGCCACCTCCTGATCTCCTACCCGGGCAGCACGGAGACTACCACCCTTCTCGAACTGGAGGTTACGGTGACCGACAGCGCAGGAAACGCCCAGACCAGATCGATCGGCGATCGTTTCTCAACAACCCCGCTGAAATTCGGGGCAACCCTCCCCCTCACGGGATCGTTTAACGGGAACGACCACGTGGTTGTTACCGGGTATTTCATGGACAGTTCGAAGAAGATGATACTCGATACCACGATCTGATCATTTTTGACTCTGAAGAAAACGCTCCACTTGACCTCAGTGAAACCTGTGAGGGTGACCCCCTCTTTCACCCAGAGGGGGAGGCAACCCAAGGGGGCATGCCCCCTTGACCCCCCATTTTGGATCATTTTTCACAAAGAATTCTGTAACGGTACTGCTCCACGGGGCGAGCCCCGACGAGGCGGCGAGCGCCCGTGGCCTCATCGTAATTCAATCCTCAAATTTTTGATAGCATTTCTACCGAACCGTTTTTTTCACATTTCTCACTGATTATCCCATATATTCCTCCGTTACCCGGAGGATTTCTTCCCGGTCCGGGAACGGGATTTTGTACCGGTCAGCTTTTTGCTGCGCAGCAGCCGGTTGTATGCAATAGCAAAGCGGTGGGCCTCGTTCCGGATCTCCTGGAGATAATGCAGGGCCATCCCCTTGGGATCGAGGCGGAGCGGGAGCATCCCCCCGGGGAGGTAGATCTCCTCCTCCCGCTTTGCGATCGCGATGACCGGGATCTCGAGGCCGAGCTCCTTCTCCACCGCAAGTGCCGCCGAGAGCTGCCCTTTTCCCCCGTCGATCACGATCAGGTCCGGCATCTCCGCCTCTTCCCCGGTCAACCGCGTGTACCGGCGCCGGACAACTTCTGCGATCGAAGCGAAGTCATCGATCCCTTCGACCGTCCTGATCAGGAACCGCCGGTAGTTCGTCTTGTCAGGTTCCCCGTTCCGGAACTGCACCATCGACCCGACCATCGAGGTCCCGGACAGGTGGGAGATATCGAAGCACTCGATGACGGCCGGGGATTCGGGGAGGTTTAAGGCAGACTGGAGGTCTTTTACCTTCAGCTCGTTTTTCAGGAATGAGTGTTCGATGTTCTTCTCCACCATCTCGAGGAGCTTCTTCTTCTCCCCGGACTTCGGGACGGTCACGTGCACGGCCTTTCCCTTCCGTTCGGACAGGTACGCAGGCAGGGCCTCGTCGACCCCGTGAGGCAGGATGAGCTCGGACGGCGGAATATTGTCGGCATAGTACTGGACCAGGAACTCATCGAACGCATCTTCCCGGTAGTCGAACGAGTACTCCTGCTTGCCCGAGAGGAGCCCGCGCTCAACCGTGAAGACCATCAGGAACATGGTATCGCCCGAGACGGTGTACCCGATCACGTCCTCGTCGGTCTCCCGGGGCCGGGCCACGTGCTGGCGCTCGCCGAGACCCTCGATCGCCGCGATCTGGTTGCGGAGTGTCAGGGCCCGCTCGTACTCCATGGTACGCGAGCACTCCGCCATCTCGTCCTGCAGGCTTTTGAGAAGCTCGGTCCCTTTTCCCCGGAGCAGCGCCGATGCCCGCTCGACCTGCACCCGGTAGGCCTCCTCGCTGACCGCCCCGATGCACGGGCCGCTGCAGGAGCCCATGTGGTACCGGAGGCAGGCCCGCTTCGGGAGTTTCCGGCAGGGACGGATGGCGAAGATCCGCTTGACCACCCGGAGAATCTCGTCCCGAGCCATTGCCGAGACAAAGGGGCCGAAGTAGGTTGCCTCGCCTCTGACCGTGCGCCGGGCAATGCCAATCCGGGGGTATGGTTCCTTCGTGAGTTCGATGTATGCGAACCGTTTCGAGTCTTTCAGGTCGATATTGTAGTGGGGCTGGTGCTTCTTGATGAGAGTGTTTTCCAGGATCAGCGCCTCGGTCTCGGTATTGGTGATCATAAGATCGACTGAAGTGATGTTTGCGACAAGCGCTTCGGTCTTTACATCGTGATCCTTCTTCTGGAAGTAGCTCGTTACCCGTTTTTTGAGGTCCTTTGCCTTCCCGATATAGATGATCTCGCCAGTGGTATCCGAGAAGAGGTAGCACCCGGGGGTGTGGGGGAGGGTGGCGAGGTCGATCATCCGTGATCTAAGTCATGTCCCGGAAGTCATAATGGATTAGGTTCGGGCAGGGGTAGAGGTATATCTGGATTTTCTGGCGGGGGTTGAGACCCCCAATCCACGGTCACGATAACCGCCGACTCCGGAGGGAGGCCCCCCGCGGCGGATTTAGGGCCGCTGGAGAGAACTTTTCCAAGGAGATTCAGAGTAAAAACCGGACTCGCCCCGCCGTGCCCCGCGAGGGGCCCTGAGGCGGGGAGCCCTCGCAAATCCATACTGCTTTCCCGGCCGGGAAATGGTTCGGATTTAACCGATCGATCAATGCAGGTTCAATAAAAAAGTGAGAATATCTGACATTTACTTTACCGCAAGTACTGGTTTCAGGAACTCCCCGGTATAGCTTCCGGGGGTTTCGGCAACATTCTCCGGGGTGCCTCTCGCAACGATTTCCCCGCCAGCATCCCCGCCCTCCGGCCCGATATCAATGAGATGGTCAGCCGACTTGATCACGTCAAGGTTGTGCTCGATCACGATCACGGTATTGCCTTTTTCCACCAGGTCGTCGAGCACCTTGATCAGCTTCTTCGTGTCGTCGAAGTGGAGCCCCGTGGTGGGTTCATCAAGCAGGTACAGGGTCCTGCCGGTCGCCCTCTTTGCGAGTTCACGGGTGAGCTTGATCCGCTGCGCTTCCCCACCGGAGAGGGTGGTCGAGGACTGGCCGAGTTTGATATAATCGAGGCCAACCCGGGAGAGGGTCTCGAGTTTCGTCCGGATCGAAGGGATGTTCTCAAAGTGCTTCATCGCCTCTTCGACGCTCATGTCGAGGACGTCAGCGATCGACTTCCCCTTGTACAGGACTTCGAGCGTCTCGCGGTTGTACCGCTTGCCCTTGCACTCCTCGCATTCGATGTACACATCGGGGAGGAAGTTCATCTCGATCTTGATGAGGCCGTCACCCTCGCAGGCCTCGCACCGCCCGCCCCGGATATTGAAGGAGAACCGGCCCGGCTTGTAACCCCGCATCTTTGCCTCCTTAGTTTCGGCAAAGACCATGCGGATCTCGTCGAAGACTTTCGTATAGGTCGCGGGATTGGACCGCGGGGTCTTTCCTATCGGCGACTGGTCGATGACGATGACCTTGTCGATCTCGGAGTCGAAGACGATCTTCTCGTGCTTCCCGGCCTGCTCCCGGGACCGGTTGATGATCTGCATCATGCCCTTGTAGAGCGTCTCGTACACGAGTGTCGACTTCCCGCTGCCCGAGACACCGGTGACAACGGTCAGGAGCCCGATCGGGAACTTCACGGTGATATTCTTGAGATTGTTCTCCCGGCAGCCCTTGACCGTGATGAACTGTTTCGCCGGCCGCCGCTTCACTGGAACGTCGATCTTCTTCGCACCGCAAAGGTACTGGCCGGTGAGGGACTTTTTGTTCTTCTCGATCTGTTTCGGGGTTCCTTCAGCAACGATGTAACCGCCGTGCATCCCGGCCCCGGGGCCCATGTCAATGACGTGCTCGGCGGACCGGATCATGTCCTCGTCGTGCTCGACTACGAGCACCGTGTTCCCGAGATCCCGGAGGGTCCGCAGGGTCTCGATGAGCTTCCGGTTGTCGCGCTGGTGGAGACCGATGGAGGGTTCGTCCAGCACGTAGAGCACTCCCATGAGGTTCGAGCCGATCTGGGTTGCGAGCCGGATCCGCTGCGCCTCCCCGCCCGAGAGCGTCCCGGCGTTCCGGGAGAGCGTGAGGTACCCGAGTCCGACCTTTTCCAGAAAGTCGATCCGGCTTTTAATCTCCTTGGTGATCAGGTTGGCAATCTCCGCTTCCTTTGGGGTCAGCCGGATGTTTTTAAAGAACGCGATACCTTCCGTGATCGAGAGATCGGTAACATCGATGATCGATTTACCGTTGACCCGGACCGCGAGCACCTTGTCCTTGAGCCGTTTACCGTTGCAGGCCGGGCAGGGTGAGACCCGCATGTAGCCTTCGAGCTCGCGTTTCCGCCAGTCCGACTGGGTCTGGGCATAGAGCCGGGCGGTCTGCGGGAGGAGTCCTTCCCATTCCCCGGTGTGCGACCACTCGGCGTCCCCGTTCCTCGTGCTCATCGAGAACTTCATCCGCTTCGAGGAGCCGAACATCAGCGCGTTGTACTGTTCATCCGTGAGATCCTTCATTGGCGTCAGGACCGAGAAGCCGTAGTTCTTCGCCACCACAGCGAGATACTGCCCCCGGAATCCGTCCATCGGGTTGCGGTACGGGGCAATAGCGCCGTCCGCGATGCACCGCTCCTTGTCCGGGATGATGAGGTCGGGGTCGAACTCCATCTTGACCCCGAGCCCGTGGCACTCCTCGCAGGCGCCGAACGGGCTGTTGAACGAGAACATCCGCGGCTGAAGCTCCTCGAATGCCATGCCGCAGACCGGGCAGGCCATGAGGGACGAATACGTGGACTCCTTCCCGTCCGCGTCCGCGACGAGGACGAGCCCCTCGGACTTCTTCAGGGCGTTCTCCACCGCCTCGGTCAGCCGGGTCCGGTCCGATGACTCGAGCCGGTCGATCACGATCTCGATATCCTGCTTTTTGTACCGGTCGAGAGCGATCTCCTCGTCAGTCCGGATGATCTTTTTGTTCACCCGGACACGGGTGAAACCTTCCTTGTTGAGATCCTTCAGGAGCTGCTGGTACGTCCCCTTCTTCTGCCGGATAATGGGCGAGAGGATCGTGACCGGCCCCGGGTGTTCGGCCGCGATCTGGTCTGCGATCCTGTCCGGGGTCTGGGCGGCGATGGGGATGTTGTGCTCGGGGCAGAACGGGATCCCGATCCGGGCATAGAGGAGACGGAGGTAATCGTAGATCTCGGTGACGGTCCCGACCGTGCTGCGGGGGTTCTTGCTCGTGGTCTTCTGTTCAATGGAAATTGCCGGCGACAGCCCTTCTATGGAGTCGACGTCCGGTTTCTGCATTATACCGAGGAACTGCCGGGCGTACGAGGAGAGGGACTCGACGTACCGCCGCTGGCCTTCTGCATAGAGGGTATCGAACGCGAGCGTGGATTTGCCGGAGCCGGAGACTCCTGTTATGACGACCAGCTTGTCGCGGGGGATTGTGACGCTGAAATTTTTGAGGTTGTGCTGGCGGGCACCTTTGATGATGATATCTTTCATGGCGTGTGCTCAGACAATCAGCTCCGGCATTTAAAGGGGTTCAGGTCGGGGCATGAAAGTGATGACAGTCCCCACCCATCGGATCCTGGGCACCCTGTCACCGCAACCCCGCACCACCACTCGCGGTCCGGGTTCACCGCGTTCCAAAGTAAACGGGAGGGGGGGTTGGCCGGCAACCTTCCCACTGCGATTCCACGATTTGCATGGTTCTGTGCAACCGGAAAGAGGGTTTTTACCTTTCGTTTTCCCCTGCAGCCGGAAAATATTCGGGGCTTCCGGATGCGATAACGGTATTTTGCCGGGAAAATTACCGGGAACACATTGTCAGGATTCCGGGATTGTTCAGGAAGAAATTGCCGGAGAAAACCACCCGGGATACCCTCTCCCAATCCAGCCAGGGGATCCACCCCCGTCGATTTTCCGTCGGTTCCTGTCTTAACCAGCCCTCCTTTATAAGGGCCATGAAGGGGAGACTGTAAGTCCCCTGTGATCATTCTCCGACGGAGAAATCCCACGACAGGATCCCGGAATAATTCGGCAGTGGAAACGATGCCAACACCCATAGAGATTTCCCCTTAAAATCATTATTTTTAAAAAATACCCGTTTTAAGCGCGAAAAAACCGTGCAATATAGAAGCGTGAGAAAATGCGCAAAAACCGGTCAATCAGCAAGCCAGTCCCGGGATCCGATGCCTGCCAGAATGCCGCTATGGGCTGAAAATAAGGGGGTTCCTTCAGGGGCCGGAAAACGACTTTGTTTTTCCTGAAAAACAGGGAGATCCCTTCGCAGATGTCGCCGGTGTGTCTTCTCAAGAGAATCCTGGATCCAGGATCCTCCCTCCGGGGTCACAGGCGTCCGGTATCTGCTCATCCTCTTCGGTCCCGGTTGCCGGCAATGCCCCCGGGGGTTCACCACATGATCCCTGTTTTGAAAATGCAATCGCGATCCGGTTTTAAACGCAGAACCCGATCCCGGTTCTTCCGTAAAATCGATCCATGGGTGTTTTCTACAGATCGGAAATTTCCTGCTCCCGGGCCATTGTCAGTACATTGAGAATCAGCACCTGACTGCGGTCTCCACCAACCGCGGTTCCCGTCCGTTAATCAAAACAAGAGGAAGGGGTCCGCACCACACGCTTTTTACATGCGATCCTTACCTGTTCGGCAGGGACCCCATCAGGGCATGGAAATATTCCGGCTGCCGGGTGGTGAAAAGCCCGTGCCAGGCTTCGAGCGTTGCAGGTGACATAGCCTCCAGTCTCCGGAATACGTGGTATGCAAATTCCACCGGTGCCAGTCCGCTTGCGGTGATGAGATTGTTATCAGTAACCGCCGGTTCGTTCACATAAAAATTCTCGCCCCGGTAATTCGGGCAGAACATTTTCAGGGCCGCAGGATCGTTGCTGGTATGCAGGCGATTGTCCAGCAGGCCGGCATTCGCAAGGCCAAGCGTTGCCCCGCAGACAGCGGCGACGGGTATTCCGCCATCAAGCAACCGTGCTGCCGCCCGGATGGCGGAGACCTGAGCCGGATCAAGCCAGGTATCCGCTCCCGGAAGCACGAGCACATCCCCGGGGACGGGTTGGATATCCCGTATGAGGACTTCCGGCGTCAGGTACAGCCCGCCCAGGGTGGTGACGGTTTTTTCGGTACTGCCGCACAGCACCACGGAATATCTGAGAGCCGGATCCTTCATGTACCGCCCGGAGCAGAGCTCGGCCGTGAGATGGCCCGGCTCCCAATCGGCAAGAGTATCGAGAATATAGAGATAGAGTTTGTGCATGATTCACCGGTATAGATAATAGGGCGGGATTAACTTATCTGCATTTTTTCATTCTATGTGCACACCTCAGTGCCCTCAGTACCATCAATTGACGATGGTCTCCATCCCGATCCGGCTCTGGATCCATCAGCCTACAGCGCCAGGCCGACTGCCGGCATCTCCCGCCACAGGACACATGTACTTATAACCGGTTCACCAATCTTTTTATGATACCATGCCCGTCATCGTTCTCAGACAGAGAAAAGGCCTGACCCGCGACCAGAAGCGCAGGATCGTGAAGGAGTTTACCGAAACGCTCGTCTCCGTTACCGGAGTGAATGAGGATCTCGTAACCATCCTGATCGAGGAGAAGGAACCGGAAGACATCGGCAAGGGAGGAAAACTCCGCTGCGATGCCTGAATCCTGAATTGACGTTTTTTTTTGGATCCGGGTACCGGCCTGATTTTTTACGTCCTTCGCGTCCTGTAGCGTCCGGGCTTTTGTTTCACGCTGTCCCGCACATTGTTACGGTGCAAGATTTTACCATGAAGTATGCCCTTTTTCTGGTTGGTGAATAAACCATGCCTAATCCACCGTTCTGTTGGATACGCACCCGGAGGCTCCATACCATAATCTCTTCATTCGGAGTGCTGGTACTCGTATGCCTTCTGCTCTGCATGCCTGCAGCAGCCCATTCGCCTTCGGCCATGACACTCGCCTTTGATCCAGCTGCTGAAAAGATCTCCGTAACGATCACCCATCAGGTTCCTGACCCGACAACGCATTACATCAGGGATGTGGAGGTACGGGTCAACGACGTGATTGTTGCCGACCCGGTGTATTCCAGCCAGCCGACGAAGGATACCTTCACATACTCCTACAATGTAAACGCACGTGCCGGCGACACAATCAGGGTCATTGCAACCTGCGTGCTTGTGGGCAGTGCACAGCAGGTATACACCGTTCCGGAACCGATCGGATCCCCCGGGGTCACCGGTACCGGGCTGACGACCGCAGTTCCCCCAATGACTCCAATCCTCCCGACGACTGCCCCGGCGCCTTCTCCAGCCGCCGCTCCTGCAGGGCTGCTGCCCCTGCTCGGGGCTGCGCTCATCCTTCTCTTCCGGAAAAAATAACCGTTTTACAGGTCCCTGCTGACCCGGCGTCTGCCGTCCCGGACTCCGGCGCTCTTCCCTTTTGAGATCTTCTCCCCTTGTATTTCTGTGCCGCCGGAACGCTCATCCAAGGGGATCTCCACACTCTTCCCCCGGGAAACGGTTTCCGGTGCCCGGGAAGTCCCGAACCGCTCGTCCAGCGGGATCTCCGCGCTCCTCCCCCGGGAAAGGGTTTCCGGTGCCCGGGAAGTCCCAAACCGCTCGTCCAGCGGGATCTCCGCACTCCTCCCCCGGGAAACGGTTTCCGGTGCCCGGGAAGTCCCGAACCGCTCATCCAGCGGGATCTCCGCACTCCTCCCTCTCCGGAATCCGCCTGCGCCGTCCTGGTCACGCCGCTGGCGCTCGGCAAAGGAGATATCTGCGCTCCGCCGCAGGGGGGTCTCCTGCCCGCTCTGCGGGAACGGGGTGTCACCGTCAGGTATGAAATCAATCCCGGATTCAGGAGGGGTGCTCCGTGACACTCTCCGTCTTACCGGATCCTGCCGGGCGCTGCCAGCCTGAACCGTACGCCGGGCGGTTGCGTCCGGGCTCCTGCCGGCTTCCGGCCCTTCACCACGGATCTGCGCCACGCGGTCGCCGATCTGATCTTCCCGGTCCTTTTCGCTCCATGCGGAGAAGATGAAGAACTGGAGGAAGGATTCGGGATCACGGAACAGGGACGCCCGGTTCCCGGAAAATACGATGGTCCGTGACACATCCCCGTACCATCCCCCTTCCCGGATGGTTATGATGTCCCCCTTCAGGTCGAACTGGTACACGCGCTCGATCTCGCCATTGCGCCCCCATGCGGTCTCGGAGACGCCGTTCTCTTCAAAGGTGATCAGTTTCCCGACCGCACCATAATCGCCGCCTTCCCGCACCGCGATCTGCTTCCCGCCGTTCTCGTACCGGAAGGTCCGGGGACGTTCCCCGAACGCAAACGTCTCCTCATTCATCCCGAACCGGTCAAAGACGAACCGCCGCAGGACCTTCTCCCGCCGGAGAGGATCGCGCTCTGTCATGATCTCTGACAACGTATCGAAGAGGTAGAGCCGTTTTACGGTTTTCCGGGGATCAAGGACCCGGACCCCGCCGCTGCCGTACTGGTAAAAGCGGGAGATCTCTCCCCTTCGTGTTCCGGCATACTCCATGATGAGTGGGTCTTCCATCTGGTAAATCACGCCCGTATCCTTTCGTTTTTTACCATTATTTCATCCTGGCGGGAAATAGTTTCTTTTGCGGATCACCGATAATCCGGCAAAAAAGACAACATTGATTCCTGTATGCTGCAAATACAGCTTCAGCAATGTCTGAAGAAACACCGGTTCCGGAACAAGCTCCCGTTCCTGCGGTACCTGAAAAAACCCTGTACCTTGGCAAGTGGAGCACCAGGTTCTGGGCGTGGCTCATCGACTTCATCCTTGTCATTCTCTTTCTCAACATCGTGCGGGGCATTTTCGAACCCTTCTGGAGGCTTCCGCTCCTGTGGGATTACCGGAACTGGGAATTTTTTGCCATCTCGTTCGAGACCTTCTTCTTCTTCGCATACTGGACCGTGATGGAGGGGTTCCGGGGCCAGTCAGTCGGAAAAATGGTCATGAACCTGCGGGTGGTGAACCGTGACGGTACAAAGATCAGTTACACGACTGCGGCCATCGAGAGTATCGGTAAAGCGTTCCTGCTCCCGCTTGACTGTCTGATCGGGTGGCTTGGCATGCCGGGTTCCAAACTCCGGGTCTTCAACCGAATCTCCAATACCATTGTTATCAAGACCGATTACCGCCAGCCGGCCGGTGTCCTGTACGTGAAAGAACAGGAATAACTACACCCGCCCCCACTCTATCGTTCATGAGAAAATTCTCAACCATTCCTGCTCACATCCTTATCTGTGCTGCGATCATCATCTGTGGATATTTTAGTTCCATTTAGTACCGCCAGCATCTTCACCACTGCCGGCGGCACCTGCGTCCCAGCCTCCCGTCCTGACTTTCGTCCCCGGCTTCGATCGGGATTGTGAAAAATGTCATCATCATCCAAAGGGCATTCGATTTGGATCAGGTCACTGTCACTCCGGGGACTACAGTTATATGGACAAATGAAGATACGATATCTCACCGGGTCATCCACCTGCCGGAGCTGCCCGGGACAGGGAATTATTCCATTCAGAACTGCTCTCATAAGGGGATTCTTCAGGCATACATTCCAGGTTGCAGGCAGGTATTATTACAGCGATCCGCAGTATGCCGGCGGAAGAAAAGCCTTAGTGATTGTCCAGTAACATCGCCGGCGGGGATGAATTTCACTCATGGAGGATACAGGATCCAGTGAACCGGGTGCAGGACCGCCGGCCCCGTCGGATGATCCCGATTTCCGGCACAATGAACGCCTCGGGCACTTCATCCGCATGCTCTCGGATGACGATGCGGTCAGCCGCTGGAAGGCAGCGGAAGCGCTCGGGAGGATGGCCGAACCACAGGCAGTAGATGAACTTATCAGTACCCTATGGGACGATGATGCCCGCGTCCGGCTCAAGGCTGCATGGGCACTCGGCCGGATTGGTGACCGGAGGGCGTATGCCCCGCTCCAGCGCCTGTACCGGATGGAGAACGAATGGGCACAGGAAATAATCCGGGAGGCACTTGAGAACATACGGCTCATAATGAGCCGACAATAACCGGGGCTCCCTGATTGTTTTTTATCCGGATCGGAGATACTTTCCAGGACGGACACCGGACCGCAAAGACAGGTTTATCCTTTCTCCTGTTGAACAGCACTCGAGAACGAAGTACCATGGCAGATATCGAATCGCTGTACAAGAAAGTGAATGGCCGCATCTTAATCGAGATCAAGCTGTCTTCAGTCATGCAGCTCTTCAACTCGTTCGATCCCGCCCCCTTCCACGAGAAAGAGCTGGACTCTGCCGCAGAACACTACATTATCGAGACCGTACAGGATTTCGCGAAGAAGACCCGCTTTAAGATCATCATATACCTCCCTCAGGATATCGCCACTACCGAGCGGGCGCAGAAGATCCCGCAGGCAATCCAGAACCATTTCGCGTACAAAGTGCTGGTACAGGACCGGAAGTTCCGCGAGCGGTTCCGTTACGGCAGATTTGCCCTGCTCATCGGGCTCACATTCCTCGCCATTGCCCTGTTTGCCAGCCAGGAAGTCTCCCATATGGAAAACCTGTTATCCGCTCAGATCTTCGCCGATGCCCTCCTTATCATCGGCTGGGCTGCCATGTGGGAGCCGGTCACCGTGCTGCTCTACGAGCTCTGGCCGATCATCCAGCTGAAGCATACCTACGAAAAGATCAGCACCATGGACATCGGGGTCCTCCCCCTCCCCGGCTGATTCAGGGCAGGCGGTGGACTTTTTTTAAGAGATCGGCAAGCCTTTTTGTGCTCTCTTTCGGCGCTGAAAACACCATCACTTCTTCCGGGCGTTTCAGTGCCGAGAAGATATGGGATACCGCGATCCCGTGCGAAGGACCGTACCCGCCCTCCATGACAAGGGCCAGCGGAAGACCGGCCCGGAGGAGCACGGTCGTCAGCATGCTGAACTCTTCGGGCAGGACATTCAGGCTGCCGAGCGGGTCATCCGGGAGGATGTCCTGCCCGGCAGAGACGATCAGGCAGTCCGGCCTGAACCGGTCCAGGGCAGGTAAAAAAACCCGGGAAAAGACCTCCGCAAGATCTGCACCCGTACATCCCGGTTCGACAGGCGCATTGATGGTACATCCCTTGCCTTGACCGGTACCGATCTCGTCAACAATCCCTGAATACGGGAAATGATACTCCTGGTGCACCGAGCAGTACAGGACGCGGTCTGTCGTGTAGAACGCGTGCTGGGTGCCATTACCGTGGTGGACGTCCCAGTCAACAACAGCGACGCGGTCAACGCTCTTCAGTGCATGTTCCGCTGCAATCGCCACGTTGTTCAGGAGGCAGAATCCCATGGCACGTGCCCGCTCCGCGTGATGGCCGGGTGGCCGGATAAAGGCAAAGGCATGCTCACCGTCCAGGGACCGGTTTACTGCAGCAATCGCACCCCCTGCACCATGCAGAGCCGCATCGAACGACCGCGGGGTGATATAGGTATCACTATCCAGGTGAGTCAGAACAACCGTTTCAGCACAGCGCTGCATGAGTTGTCCTGTGTAAGAGGTATCATGGATCCGGTGCACCTCTGCAAGGGTGGCAGGTTCGGGTACAACGGGTGATATGCCGGGGGGGACACCGGAGAGCGCAGTCAGCAGGCGGGCGTGGCACTCCGGATGGCAGGGGTTGTCGTGACCGGCGCAGGCAGGATCCATGATTACGGTGCAGTGTCCCATTTCCCATTTCCCGGATACTGTCAGGAATATATGATTGTGGGAGTGCCGGGTTATCCATTTTACGCCCGTTTTAAAAACCGCTGCCGGCAACCTTCAGACCCGGGGTAACGGGACTGGTCAGTTTCCATTCCCCGTTACCGTTTCGGTTCCGATGAAAAACGAGCGCTTACCCGGTATCGGTCAGCGTGTCCAGCCGTTCCCTGCAGGACGGGCAGAGAACTTTCTTTTTCCGGTCCAGCTCATCCAGCGTATCGGGTCTGAACATCACGCATTCCCGATCACTGCAGTGAGGTAGTCCGAGAAGATGCCCAATCTCGTGTGCCCCCTCTTTTGCGATCCGGTCCATGTAATCATCATCGCTGCCCTGCCGGCCATAGTACTCGTTCCCGAGACGGGATGTTGATACGACACCGGCACCGACGGACTCGCGGGCAAGGCCGAATACAAAACGGTTCCCGTTCCTGAATAAATCCTGGTGCACGACCAGGAGGACCGGTTCAGGTATCTGGTGCCGGTGTTTATAGGCCTGGACACTGTCCAGCAGTGCCTGGGCATCCACCTGCTGCCGGGCAGTCACATACCCCATGATGCGCACCGGGTTCTCCGTCACCGTTGTCTCCACGCCAAGAATTGATGCGATGAGGCGCGAAACCGGAACCTGAAGGCCGGCGGGGGACAGGCTATCCCAAAAAATATGGATATGCATGGCTATATTCTGTTGGAATGGACGAGTATAAACATATTGAGAAGTGTATTGGCAGGTATATCGCCGGCAACTACTCGCACGCTGTTGAAGTGGGGATCGGGAAGAACGTGGATGCTGCACAGATCCTTTCCGGCGCCGGAAAACTGCTCCGCAGCACGGATATCAAAAAAATGCCGGTTCCGGAAGATCTCGCGTTTGTAGTCGATGATATATTTTCACCGGACATTTCACTGTATCAGAACGCCGATGTGATATATGCAATACGTCCTGCAATCGAGATGATCCCGTCCCTGATCACCCTTGCAAAACGCATCAACTGCGATCTTATTGTCTACCATCTCGGTTTTGAATCGTATGAAAACGGAGGGGAGAACATTGACTGCGGCGTGATCCTCCACCGGTACAACCGGCATCAGAACCCGTCGAACAGGGTTGACTGAGTCTTCGCAGGAGGTTTTTTCTCCACAGGTTCCGCCGGAGTAATCCCTGCTTCAGGAACGGCAGGTTCTTCTTTCGGAGGTTCCGGTGCCGGGCCGGTTTTCCTCTTTTTTTCATCCCTTGACGTATTCTCCCGTTCTTTCTGCAGCGCCTTTTCCCGCTCCTTCTCTTCCTGGACAAGCGCCTTGATAATCGCACCTGACCGGGCCCGGTCGGACAGGAAAAAATTGAGCTGGTCCGCATCGAATGAGAGATCGCGGGCAAAGCCGGCAGGATCGTGCTCGATGAGCAGGGAGACCGTCCCAAGGTACTGTTCCCGGAGGGTGTTCTGGGGTATGTGCATGAGAGCGGCAACCTTGTTGAGGGTGGAGATACGGATCGATTTCTGCCTCTTTGCGGTGGACATCCTGCGCCAGCGTTCGGGAGGCATGATCCGCGTGTGGAGCCCTTTTCCCCCGGCGGCATCTGCAAAACCCAGAAGCATGATCGCAGTTGCATAGCGCCAGAGGGTGTGGTACTGGCGCCGGTATGTATAGCCGAGATATTCATCAGCGCGTGACAGGCAACGGTAGGCAAGTTCGGTGCCGGAGAGGTCCGGTATCAGGTGGACACTGCCCTCTACCCACTGCTCAATCGTCTCCGGCGTATCTTCCACTTCACGGGAGAGACGCATCAGTTCCCCATCGTGTGTCCTGCCAAACAGTGCCGTTATCAGGGTAAAAATCGAGACCCGCTCATCCTTCTGGGACGTGTGGACGCCGTCATCGTCCAGTGTAGTCCTCCCGATTGCCGAAGCATAGAGCATATTGACCGCCGAGCGGATGTCTCCTTCCGCACTCTCGGCAATGACGCGCAACGCCGTATCACTGCAGATGACCTTTTCTGCTGAACAGAGATATTTGAGCCGGGGGACAATAGTCCGTGCCTGCACTGCCTTGAACTGGACCGGCTCACTCCGGTTGCGTATCTCGGGGGAGAGCCCGTAGAGATCGTTTGCAATCAGGATCATAGGCTGCTGCGCCCGGTTTATACAGTCCACGATCGCCTTCGCGCCGCCGCGGTCCGCAGTACCCTGCAGGTTGTCCGCCTCATCAATCACGATCAGCTTATGGGAAGCGCCGGTCAGGCTTGCCGTTGTGCTCCCGCCACCGGCTATCCGTTCAATGACGGCAGCCGTCCGCTGGTCACTCGCGTTCAGTTCAATAACGTCCCATCCCATATCATTGGCAAGCGCCCATGCGCTGGAGGTCTTGCCGATACCGGGCTTGCCGTAGAGGAGCAGGGGCCGGGACTTCCGCGTCCAGGTCTTTGCCCATTCCGCCATCTGTCGTACGGCAGTCGAGTTGCCGACGATATCTGCAAGATGTGCGGGACGGTATTTCTCAACCCAGTCCATACACACACGTTGACTGGATATCAAATAAATTATCTCTGATGAAACGAAACTACCTTACACCAACCTAACCCAGTACTCATTTCAGGTGATGCCGTGGTCCACAACTGCTCCACAGAGACGATTGCAAAAACAGTCCGGGAATACGAGGGCGTTAAGAGGAAGCATGCCATCGGCGAGATGGTGAAGGCGCTGAAGATCGACGCCCCGCACGTTGTGGCCGCATTTGGGGAAGATGCCGCAGTGATCGAACATAATGGCGAAGCGCTCCTCATTGCTGCAGACGGTATCTGGAGCAAGCTCATGGATGCAGACCCGTACTGGGCAGGATACTGCTCCGTGCTCGTCAATATCCACGACATCGCGGCAATGGGAGGACACCCCCTCGCCATGGTGGATGTCTTCTCGATATCCAAGACCACGGTACAGGAACAGGTGGTGAAGGGGATGCACGATGCATCGGCGCAGTTCGGGGTCCCGATCGTTGGCGGCCACCTCCACCCGGATGCGCCCTACAGCGTTATCGATGTCTCGATCCTCGGGTCTGCCCGGCTCGACTCGATCATCTACAGCAGTACAGCCCGGACGGGGGACAGCGTTGTTGCGGCCATCGACCTGAACGGCCGCGTCCACCCGTCCTGCATCCTCAACTGGGATTCGGTGACCATGAAGTCCGCTGCCGTTGTCAGGGCACAGATCGGGGTCATGGAGCATATCGGGAAAAGACATCTCGTGACCGCGGGAAAGGACATCAGCAATCCCGGTATCATCGGTACGCTGGGCATGCTGCTCGAAGTGAGCGGAAAAGGTGCCGATATCGACCTCGACCGGATCCCGAAGCCGGACCTGGCAAAGAACAACATGAGCTTCGAACTCTGGGTCAGGATGTACCCGGGCATGGGCTTTGTCCTGACCGCAAGGAAAGCAGACGTTGAGGAGCTGGTCCGGCTCTTTGCTGAAGTCGGCATGACTGCACGGGAGATCGGTACGGTGACGGACACCCGCGAGCTGCGGATCCATTACGAGGGAAAGGACACGCAGGTCTTTGACTTTGTGGAGAATGGGATCATGCACCTTGCAGAAGAGGATATTTCATGCCAGGGGCGGTAAAACGCATCGGCATCGGGATTGCCGAAGACCCGGAAAAAGTGATCGCGAGCGCCAACAGTGTGAGCGGGCAATTTGAAACAATCTGTTACTGCTGCCCCGGTGTAGCCGATAAAAAAACCGCACAAAAAAACGTTTTTTTTTCTGAACATCTCCACCCGGAACAGGTGCTGGTCGAGGATCTTGTCAACGGGAAGATAGACGCAGCCGTACGGGGAACGCTCCCATCCAATGTGACCCTGAAAGCCCTGAAAAAAGCCATGGGTGTCGACCATCTCGAGCGGATAGCACTCCTCGAAACGGTACACGGGAAAAAATTTCTGCTCACACCGGTCGGTGTTGATGAGGGATGGACGGTTGCGGAAAAACTGGAACTGATAAAAAAAGGCCGGCTCATTGCAAAAAAATTCGGCCTGCCGGAAAAAACCGGTATTCTTTCCGGAGGCAGGCTGGGAGATATCGGGCGGCACCCGCAGGTTGATGCCAGCATGGCTGAGGCAGAGCTCGTTGCCCGGCTGGGCGATGCCACCCACTGCGAGATCCTGATAGAGGAAGCAATCGAATCCTGCGGACTTATTATCGCACCGGACGGAATTTCCGGCAACCTGATCTTCCGTACGCTGACATTTCTTGGAGGCGGGCACGGCCATGGCGCGCCCGTGGTAAATATCAGCAGAATTTTCGTGGATAGTTCGCGCGCCTCACCAAATTATGCCAATGCGCTATTGCTCGCAGCATCGTTGTCGGAATAAATTAAATCCCATAATAATCCCTTTTTTAGCCAAAAAAACGATTTAAAGAGATTAAAAAATATTCTGCGCAATTATGAACTCCGATTCCCGCTTGCTTTGCAGCATGCGTTCCGATGTCATATTAAAGGATAATTTGGGCACTTTTCACGGAAAGTATTTATAGCCACCGATTCACTTTCTTTTTGAGGTTAAAAAATGGCAGATTTACCAATCGCCGCAGTTGTAAGGATTGCAAAGAAGAACGGAGCCGAAAGAGTGGGAAGCGATGCCGCAGAAGCACTCGTAGTCAAGGCTGAGAAGTATATTGCCCAGCTGACCAAGGAAGCCAACAAGCTTGCCGAGCACGCGGGCAGAAAGACGATCAAGAAAGAAGATGTTGACCTGGCTGCAAAGTCATAAGACCAACTCTTTTTTCTCTGAATAAGTTCCGCACGCAGTTTCTGTTTTAAGCCATCCGCTGTTCCGGCCTGATACGCTGGAGCCCGACGGACTTTTCAGTTTTTGAAAGGATAGCACGGTCTTTTTCTGCGCCGGAAAGGAAACGGCAGATGACAGAGATATCCATGAACTCCACCCGCATCCTTGCAGCGGTCCTGGCAGTCTCGCTCCTGACAAATATCGGGATGATCGCGTTCCTTGCCCCGTACCAGCAGGAGCAGATCGCCGGCCTGATAACCAAGACCAATCTCCTGAGCATGCAGAACATGCACCTCAAGCAGCAGCTGAATGACGCCAATCTCAGCCTGCAGGGATCGTCCTGTTCCCTGGAGTATTACCGCTCCCGGCTTGCGGAGACCGGGGTGCAGAACACAACCTCCGTGCCGGGAATTTTTGGCGCTGCCACCATGATCGCACCCTCCGTGAGCCAGTCGGTCCGGCGGATCCGGAACGGGCCGTTTATCGAACAGGTCACTGTCCTGAACGGATCGGTGATGAACATCTCTGTTACCACGCAGCCGGGCAGGGGGCGGGTGCTGGTCGTGACAAAGCCCCTGATGGGTATTGTCTTCCAGGACGCTGCCAACACCGCGGTCTATGTTGCGCGGAACAGGACCGGGGCGGACCTGAGCGGGACTGACGTATTCTTTTCCATCGAAGGTGATGAGGAGATCTCCGCGGTGGACGGGTCAAGCGCCGGGGCGCTGATGACCCTTCTGTCCATTGCAGCACTGGAGCACAGGACCATCGATCCGTCCGTAACCCTGACCGGGACTATTGATGAGAACGGGAATGTCGGGGCCGTGGGGGGTACCGTGGAGAAGGCGGCTGCGGCAAAGGAGTACGGGATAACACGGTTCCTCCTCTCGGAGGCGAACAGCAGGATAACCATCTACGACCGGGAAACGATCGATTACCGGGGGTTCGAGCTGATCGATTATGTTCCCCGGAGGGTCGAAGCAAGGTCCTATATCATGGAAAACATTGGAATCAATGTCGATTATATCGGTTCGATCGATGATGTGCTCGCGGTTGCACTGAAGTGAGCCGGTCGCTGCTTCAGCGGGGAATGACTGGAGAAGAATTCTCTGGAATCTTCGACAGGTACCAGGCCGTTCAGGTTCTGACCCGGTCGTGCGCCATACGTATCGGCTGGTGACAGGGTGCAATTACGAGGCTTCTGAATAGGAAACGGTAATTTTCAGGAAGAACGGGCAGGGTCCGGGGATGCTCCTCCGGAGCTGCCTCCCCTCAAATGAAGCGTGGAGCCCATTCACAAGAACTGAGAACCCTTTTTGCCAAAGCAACGGGAAGGAATAAATTCCTGCTTTGTAGAAACAGGGCATGAACGGAACGTTCACACCTGAACCATGAAAATCAGGAATAGCCTGTGATCGTGCAAGGGTTCCCCGCCTCAGGGCTTCTCCGGCGCACCGCGGGCAGAAAGGTTCAATCTCTTCAGCATTTTTTCAACCGTCCGGAACCCGCCGCGGGGCGCCCTTTTTGGGCCGCGGGCGTTCATCATACCAGGGAGTATGGGGGGATCAATCCCCATTATCGATTCCTAAAAGGAAGCGATTATCATGGGAGATCATGGTAAAGTGATTAAATCGCCCCCCTTGCGCCAGCCCTGCTCCCGTGGGGGCGGGGGCGCATGTGATTCCGTGGAATTATAATCTGACCGGACTGAGATATGTATAGATGCTAAACGATTTTTCAGACAACGGCTGCGATACTACGGCCGAAGAATTCACCGATCTAATGACGCGGCTCTTGAACAAAGCTGCCTTGATCGAACGGGAACCGGTGGATACCGGAGACGGAGTGTTGCTCCATACTTCAGAGATCCACGTCATAGATATGGCCGGGCGTTTTCCGGATGACAGTATGACAGCCCTCGCGTTGCGGCTGGGTATCACCAAGGGGGCACTTTCTCAAACGGTAAAAAAACTGGAAGAAAAAGAATACGTGGAACGGGTAAGCCCAAAGGGAAATAACAAAACCATGTATATCCGGCTCACCGGGACAGGAATGCGGGCATTTAGCTGGCACCGGGCATATCATGCGGCAGTGAACAAGCGGATTGCCCGGCAGGTTGCCGGTCTTGGCCAGAAAGAACGGGATGCGATCCGGAATGTCCTCTTTGGGATAGAGAAGGTATTTGACGACTGCGCGGAAACACGGCGCAGGATTACGCAGGAATTGGCAGAGGGTGGATCCACATCCCTGGATATCGATAGCCCGGGGCCGGCTATCCTTAAATAGTTTAGATGCTAAACTATTTTTTGTAACCAAGGCGATTCACCATGGTGGCGATAACAGAATTCGTGTTCAGCCCCGTCTCGGAGACCGAGCGGGAGGCGGTTATCGATCTCTTCAATTATTATATCGAGCACAGCTATGCAGCATATCCGGAGGACAGAGTGCCGCACGGCTTTTTTGATCTGTTTCTTGAATCCTGCCGGAAGTATCCATCCATTGCGGCACGACTTCCTGACGGGAATTTTGCCGGGGTTCGGCCTGCTCCGCGCCCATAACCCGATGCCGGCATTTCAGCATACCGCGGAAGTCACGTATTTTATCCGGCCGGACCTTACCGGAAATGGCCTGGGATCAGCAATCCTTGCCCGGCTGGATAAAGAAGGGGATGGTCTTTGATACCGTCTGGATGCAGAAGTTCATCTGAATCCGTTCAGAACGTCCCCTTCGTGCTCGGCACGCCTTTTTTACCGGAGAGGGAGAGCGCTTCACCAAGAGCAATCCCGAAGGCCTTGAATACCGCCTCGCACTGGTGGTGATCGTTCTTCCCGGTAAAGGCAATGTGGGCCGTTATCCCGGCACGGTTGCACAGGGAATAGAAGAAATGCTCGAATATATCTGACGGGATGGTCCCGACGGCCTTGTTACCGAACGTTCCGGTAAAAACGAGATACCCCCTCCCGCCGCAATCGAGGGCCACCGTGGCAATCGACTCATCCATCGGGATCACTGCATGGGCAAAACGCCGGATGCCCTTCCCCTCGTCCATAACCTGTTTTATGGCATCGCCGAACACGATCCCGATATCCTCGATCGTATGGTGGCTGTCCACGTGCAGATCGCCCTTCGCGGTGCAGGCAAGATCAAACCCGCCATGCTTTGCCATCGAGGTGAGCATATGGTCAAAGAACGGTACACCGCTCTCTACGGTAACTTTCCCGGTCCCGTCCGGGTTCAGTTTCAGTGCGATCTTCGTCTCTTTCGTCTCCCGTTTTACTTCAGCAATTCTCATCGGCATTCCTCCAGTGCTTCTAGCAGTGTGATCTTCCCGCTGTACAGGGCTGACCCGAGTACGGCGCCGTACGCCCCGGCATCCCGCAGACCGTCCACATCCGCACGGGACGAGACACCGCCGGCAACCACGACCGGGATACGGACATGGTCGATTAAGCGTTTCACCGGTTCGAAGCGGACACCCTGCTGCAGCCCTTCGACATCCACGTTGGTATACAGGAGTGAGCCGGCCCCGAGCTCCTCGAACTTCTTTGCCCAGTCGAGGTAATCGCCGGCAGTCTCCTGCCAGCCGTGAACGGCTATCTGACCTCCCTTCGCATCCACGCCAGGCATCACCCGTTTGCTGCCAAATTCCCGGGCAAGCGTGCGGATACACTCCGGGTCCTGCGTTGCAAGGGTCGAGATGATGACCCGGTCCACACCAGTCTCGAGCCAGTGCCGTGCATCCTCAACGGACCGGATACCTCCGCCAAGTTCAATCTCCACCCCGGTCTTTCTGATAAGCTCCGTGATAAGTCCGGCATTCGCCGACGAGCTGCCGAACGCCCCGTCAAGGTTCACGACATGGAGGGCAGTAGCTCCTTCGTTCAGCCAGCGCGTGGCGCAGGAAAGCGGGTCCCCGTAGGCCGTTGCGCTCTCCCGTTTTCCCTGCACCAGCTGGACGCATCGTCCCCCGAGTATATCGACAGCCGGGAAGATTTTCATAGGGATCAGCGGATCATCCTCTGGATGGCCATGACGAGGATATCCTTCGCCCCGGCACGTTTCAGCTGGCTGATGAGCATGTACACCCGCTCCTCGTTCACCACCGCATGGACGGCAACGAGGCCCTCGGATGAGGCCACGTCCATGACCGTAGGCCCGGAAAGCCCCGGCAGCAGGCGCCGTACCGCATCGAGGGATGCCCGTTTCACATTCATCATCAGGTAGCACTGGCCCCGTGCACGGATCACACTCTCAAGGGCAAGGTGAATCTCGTCGATCTTCTCTTTCTTGGCCCGGAGGGATTCGCGGTTTGCGATCAGCTGGGTAGAGGTGACCATCACCTCATCGATCACCCGGAGGCGGTTGGTCTTGAGCGTGGTTCCCGAACTCGATAGATCGATGATAGCATCGGCGATCCCGAGATGGGGTGTTGCTTCGCAGGCACCGCCGACGAGGACGACATCGACAGCAATATTCTGCTTTTTGAAATAGGCGCGGGTGATGGTGGGAAATTCCGTTGCTACCTTGAGACCGGCAAGCTGGTCTGCCCGGGTAATCTCTGAGTCCTCATGAACGGCAAGCACGAGCCGGGCCCTGCCTGACTGGAGGTCAAGCAGTTCCGCGACATCGGACCCGCGTTCGACCACCATATCATGGCCGGTGATCCCGAGGTCTGCAGCCCCGGTTGCAACATATTCCGGGATATCGACCGGGCGGGCAAAGAGGATCTCCACATGGGGGTCAAGAGTCTTTGTGATCAGGCGGCGCTGTTCGCCGGCTTCCGCCAAGTGGAGGCCGCTCTTCTCGACCAGGTCAATGATCGGGGCGGCAATCCGTCCTTTGTTGGGAATAGCGAGTCGTACGATATCAGAAAAAGGTTTTGTGTCACGGGACTTTTTTCCCGTTTTTTTTGCTGGTGGCATGTTCTGATCAGAATGTCTTGAGTTTGCCGGCAATGACCTTTTCGGTGATGCTGGTGACGTGTGCCAGCTGGTCGTCGACAATCCCGTAGATCTCATCGTTGATATCCTTCAGTTTTACGCCGGAAGCGGGAAGTATCTGGATACTTGCCACGAGCGGCTGGTCTATCGGCTTGCCTATCTGGGAGAGGAGCCGTACATACATCTCCTCGATCCCGTGGACCTTCTTTACACAATCCTGTGCGATCTGGGTGGAGAGGAGGTTGTACATCTTGCCGATGTGGTTGATCGGGTTCTTGCCGCTCGTTGCTTCCATGCTCATGGGGCGGTTGGGGGTGATGAGCCCGTTGCAGCGGTTGCCGCGGCCTACCGAACCGTCGTCACCCATCTCGGCGGAAGTTCCGGTAACAGTCAGGAACACGCTCTTCTTCCGGATGTCGTCGGCAGTGTTGACATGGACAATGACCTTGCGCTTCGTGCTCTTCTTTGCAACAGCCGATATCTGCTCTTTCAAGAGTTCCATGTATTCCTGGTATTCACGGATATCCGCACAATACCGGTCAACGATGGCGCAGGCTACCGTGAGGGTGATAGTGTCGCGGTCCCGGAGTCCCATGATTTTTATGTCCTGGCCGATGGCGGGGTACTTTTTCCGGAGTTTTGTGTCGATAAAGTCAGCCGAGTTTTTGATGATCGTCTCGACTTCAGAGAAGGGGGCGTGCCCGACACCGAACGAGGTGTCGTTTGACCGGGGTACTTTCCCGTTGCCCAGCTTAAAGACATCCCGCAGGTCGGTTGAGCCGGTCCCGAGCCGGCAGTCGATCATCAGGTCGCGGTTAATATTGAGGTCCGGCAGGATCTTGTGAATATACGAGGTCGTGGCCTCAACGGCAACCGCATCCGTGGGGATCGTGACCCCGTTGAACTGTTTGGTCGCCCTCCCGTCAATAAGGATAAAGATGGGGCGGATCATCCGGCCTCCGCCGAACTTCGGGCACGACTCACCGGCAACGACCTCGCCCTGGTCGGTATTGTGGTGGAGGACAACGCCGAACTCCTCGAGATAGGTTTTGCAGAGTGCCTGGCTGATCGACTCGGCAATCCCGTCGGCAAGACTGTCGGGATGCCCGAGGCATTTGCGCTCGACAAGTTCATTCCGCTGTTTTTCAAGGGGAATCTGGTTCAGGGCTTCGATATGGATATTTCTCTTCACTCTCATTCCTCGTGACACTTCGTTAGTATACAAGGAACTGGAGTTCATATAACATTTCTCATTCAACAAGAATGAGCGCACGATTATTACTTGCAGTAATTTCGGAAACCCATCCGCAGATGCCGGTAATGCACAATAGCTGCCGCAGAAGTCAGGAATGCAGAGTCATCCTCGCAGATACCCTCCCACCAGAAGAAGTACGCATGAAGCAGGAAAAACATTTATCTTCTGAGGAATTTATGGAGGATCGTCATCTCGCTCCCCTTGGGGGCCTTCTTCACCGGAGGCTTGGTGGGCTGCGGCTTTTCATCCTCCTTCTCATTTTCATCAGGTTCTGCCGGCCGGGGCTGAGGTACCGGCCTCCGTTCAGGAGTCACGGTGTCTGCAGGCACGGATCGTTTCCCACGGGAGGTTGTGGGGAAGCGGGCATTGGTCAGGGTCCGGTTTGGGCTCAGTTTTATCCCGCACCCGGGGCAGAAATTCGCTTCCATCGGGAGCTTCTTCCCGCAATTGTGACAGAACTGGGGAATTTCCGCAGTCTCTTCGTGGACAGGAGGTTCACGGACTTTTTCATGGATCATCGGCCGCCGTGGCGGTTCGGCGGTTTCTCTCGGTTCGGGTTCCACAACCGGGCGCCGGACAACATGTTCGGATATATCCCGTTTTACCGGACGGGCATGCGGTTGTGCCAGAGGTTTCATGGCACTTTTCATGGCAACCTTCATGGCAGACTGGACTTCGGGTTTTTTCACCGGAGGCACATGATCACGGGATGCCGGCAGTACCTCGCGTTCAGGCTCGGTGACAACAGGGGCCTCCTTTTTTACCGATTCCATAACCTGCCTGACCTGGGCACGCCGGGGCGGGGAGGCAGGTTGCGGTTCGTGTGCTGCTTCCGCTTCCGGTGCCTTGGCAAATGAGATCAGTCGTTTTACCGGCGGTTGCTTTTCAAGAGATTTTACCGGTTTTTTCGTCGGCCTCAGTTCCTGATTCTTCACATGAGTCTCCGATGGAGCAGGAACCTGCTCCGGCTCAGGTTCTGAGGGTTCGCCGGCCACGGGGGGCTGTGACGCTGCCGGCTCATGGTCTTTGTGGAGAAGGGCAATCCATTCATCAATCTCGGCGGATCGGTCCATTCCGTTCTGGACAAAAACTATCTTCATTGTCTTGATCTCATCGTCCGCGGAGCGGAGGGATAAGACCAGAACCGGGTCGGAATTTTCAGAAAACTCGCTGATACTCCCGGCAACAGTATCCCGCGGGACATCCTTGGCTGTGACCTTGAGTTTCTTCTCCTGCGTATCGATGAGGAAGATTCGCCGGTCAGTCATATAGGCATGGAAGAAAAATTTCTTCACGGATACATTGAGTGAGCCGATGATCACCTGTTCGCCGGGCTGCAGGTAGGGTGAGAGCCCGCCCTCTTCTTCCTCTTCACCCGCATCACCGTCATCTGACGGATGTCTGGCAGGCAGTGCCCCTTTCTGCAGTGCAGTACCCGATGAGGGGAGACGTTTGCCCGCGCTATCGGATTGTTTCTGTGGCTGCTGGGGTACTGGTTCCCCGCAATAACCACATACAGGAATATCATCGCGTATATTCATCCCGCAGTTTGGGCACTTCATCGGCAAACTCCGTTTCCGGTTCTCAAGATTAGATAAGTATAATGTTATCATTGGATATGAAAAATTCTCTGATCACGAGATCGGTTCTCTCAAGGGAAATTCCCTGCCCGTCAGACGGCAAGAAGGTCATCGATGGCATTTCGTACGGCCAGCCGCTCATCATTGTTTTCCACAGCGTGGATATATAGTCCTGTCTCTTTTTTATAGGTGCAGAGAAGGGCATTGATCCGGCACCGGACCTGATCTCCTGACAGGAGACAATCGTCAGGCCCGATCCTGCCGAACCGGTTGTTCATGGTGGTGTGCAGCGGATCCGGGGAGTTGACGGCACAATAGAGTCCCCGGTTCACGACAACAAGAATGATACCTTTTTTTTCTGTTTCTTTTGAGTCTGCTGCCCGGAACGTCCCGTATTTCTCATCACCGGACGGGTTGAGGAACTCGCGGTAGAACGGATCGTGCCGTTCCTTGAGCTGCCCCAGGAAAAGCCCGGTTTTCATGGGCAGGTACCGGGAATATTTCGCATTGACCGGTGACCGCAGGTGCCCGAACTCCTGCTGCTCCAGAACTTCTCCCAGCGTTTTCTGCACACGGGTAAATGCGTCCTCCCGAACACCCCCGGCAAAGTGGAGGGTAACGGGATGAAAATACAGGGTTTTTCCATGAATCGGCACGGCAAGGGACCCGTCTTTTAAATGGTTGAGCGTAACGGCAGCAGCAGGAAGCGGAGGGGCGTCAGGCTTTTTTAAGGCAGGGCGCGGGGCGGGGTTGCCTCCCGGACTGGTGCCGCGCGCGAGGGCTGCCCACGTCTCCGGGGGATATGTCCTGTCGAGATGTTTTTTCCAGAGCGGGTCACGGATACTGGCAATGGATACGAGCCGGAACGCCGGTCCAACCGGAATGAATTTTGCTCCGCAGTGACTGCAGTTGATATAGAATTCCGTGCGGGGGATGCCGAAGAGCTGTTTTCCCGTGACCCGGTCCAGGATCCCGGTCCGGCATACGGGACAGAGATCCAGCCAGGAGAGGGAGTCCCCGCCACCCAGCCGGACCGAAGGGGCCATGGTCGATGCGATATGCCATGTCCATGGAGAAAGAAGCCGGATACCTCTCCGGGGCCGGTGCAGCTGCCGGTCAACGATCTCTGTCATTTCGGTAATGCCGGCGCTGCAGAGCACATCCGCGATGACCGGGACAATGCTCTTCCCCGGTACTCCCAGGCGCTGCTCCACGCACAGGTCGAGCCCGTCTGTCACACTCCCGTGCATATCCCGAGGGGTGGTGAGCGGGAGTGCCCGGGAGGGCTCTGCGTTAAGGCATTCCATCGTCACACCGAGCAGTTCGCCGGTAACATTGACACCGCCCCGGAGAAATGGGAGCTGCGAGACGCGTTTGCTGACCGTGTCGCAGGCATGCGCAAACAGTTCCGGGGGGAGGGGGAAATACTGGGTGGCGGACATGAGTGTGTCATACCGATTGGCCGGAAGCCCGTAAAACGTTTCTCGTGCGGGCACTCCGGTCATTACCTGTGGGGAGATCTCCGGGATCCGCTTTGGCGGTGTTCGGTCACTCCGGAACAGGCAATTGCCCCTATATAAAATTCTATTATGATCCCGGGGGTACATTTTCATCACCACCGGCATGTATTTCCCCCATGCCATCTGCCGATCCTTTAAAGGCATGGGCCGATGCGGGTGCAGATTTGGCAGTGAAACTTCCATGACCATTTCAACCAGACTCAGACGTACTGCGGCAGCGATCCTGCTCAGCGCAGGACTTGCATATCCCGCATGTGCTGCGGTCTGCCCCAAGGGCATCGGGGGCTGTCCATCCCCGGGCCGGTGCTTTCTCTTCACCGATGCTGACGCGAATGCATTGTGCGATTATACCGGGAGGAACGCGGTGCAGGTTCCCGTACGGACTGCTGCTCCGGTTGCGGATCCGATAACGGTCCCGGCCACCGCCGCGCAAACAACCGCTGGTACTCCAGCACCGGCTACCCAGACAGCATCGCCGGTCCTTACTGTCCCGGTGACCTCCCCGGTACCGGAAACCTCCCTTCAGGTCATTCAGAATCCCCCCTCCGGGGGTCTTTTAGGATCCCTGCATCTCTCCGTACCGCTGGCCGGGATACTCCTCTTCCTGGTCATAACCGGCGCGCTCTTTGCGCTTATCCGTACCGGAGTCCTTGGGATCCGGCTCCGGGAAACACGCCCTGCCCTCGCCCTATCCGCCTTCTTCGGCCTTGGCGGATCGCTCGCAGTCACCTGCCTCCTGTCGGGAGGCACCCTGCCGGGCACCACCTGCGCCCTGATCTTCATGGCCGCGGGTACCCCCCTTGCCGCGTACCTCTGGCATCTGGGTGTCATGAACCGCACGCTTGCAACCGGCATGGCTGCGCTTGCCACCCTCGGAGGTTTCGTCTTCCTGGCGCCAATCATGCCTCTGGAACTGGGTGGTATCGTCAATGTCCTGACCGGGGCAACCGCGATCAGCGCCGGTGTCCTCGTGATCCTGGCCGTCATCGCATTCACGCTCATGGTCGGCCGGGCTTTCTGCGGTGCGGTCTGCCCGGTCGGTTCGGTGCAGGAGCTGGCGTACACGGTGCCGGGAAAAAAGGTGCTGATCCGCAGCACGCGGATCCCGGAACTGATCCGTCTCGCCGTCTTTGGCGTAACAGCCATTGCCGCCCTCTACCTCATCGACCTGATGGCAATCACCGGCCTCTACGACCTCTTCTCCCTTACGTTCTCGGCATCACTGCTGGCGGCAGCAGGGATCCTGCTGGTCTCGGTATTCGTGTACCGCCCGGTCTGCCGCATCCTCTGCCCGTTTGGCGTCCTTTTCTCCCTGCCCGCGGAGTTCAGCATGTTCCGGCTGCACCGCACGGAGGCGTGCATCAGCTGCAGAAAGTGCGAGAAGGCCTGCCCGGCCGGTGTCGCCGGGAAAGGCGATTCCAAGCGGGAGTGCTACCTCTGCGGCCGGTGCACCGATGCGTGCAAGGTACCGGGGGCACTTGAGTATGGCAGGTGGCATGAGAACCCCATCGATTCCCCGCCTTCCAGGTCACAGGGGCTCCTGTCAGAGAAAACCGATGAATCGGACCGGTAAGGGGCCACTTTTTGCAAAATGTGTTACGACAAGCCCAAAGGTCTGAGCTGACGTTTCGAAGGTTTCGAGGGCTCTCCGGCTCAGGGCCTCTCCAAGTCACGGCGGGGCAGATTACCGGTTTGGTTCAGGTAGTTGGGCCGCCGGTGGGCGCCATTCGGGGCGGCGGCAGGCATAGCAAGACCAGACCAACAGCACTCGTCTTTAGCATGATAAAGTAAGAGACGTACCCGGAATTCGATAAAGCGGTCAGGGGGCAATTCCAACGGACATCTCAATAAAAAAAGTAAAACGGGCCGTCAGCACTGGTGGCGGAACAATTCCCGGACCATCTCCGGTATTTCCGAAACCCGTGATGCCACCGGCACACCGTGCTTCTTCAGCCGGGCGATCTTGGAGCGGGCATCACCCTCTCCTCCCTCGACGATCGCACCCGCGTGGCCCATCCGCTTATCCGGCGGGGCCGAGATGCCGGCAATGTATGAGACGATCGGGAGGTCAGTGGACGTTGCCCCTTCCTCTTCGAGGTTCCCGCCAACTTCCCCGATAAGGACGACCGCCTTTGTCTGCGGGTCCTGCCCGAACTGTTCAAGAACGTCCACGAACGTCTGGCCGATGACCGGATCGCCACCGATCCCGACCACGGTGCTCTGCCCGATGCCGGCCCGGGTGAGTTCGTCCACGACCTCGTAGGTGAGTGTCCCCGACCGTGAGATGACGCCCACGTTCCCGTGGGAGAAAAGGGCGGATGGCATGATCCCCATCTTGACCTCGCCGGGCGAGAGGAGCCCCGGGCAGTTGGGGCCGATGACGCACGCGTCCTCCATCCGGGAGTACGCGATCGCTTTCATCGTGTCCTGCACCGGGATGTGCTCGGTGATGCAGACGATCGTCCGGATTCCGGCGTTCGCTTCCTCCATGATCGCGTCCGCTGCTGCACCGGCGGGGACGAAGATGACTGCAGCGCCGATATCGAACTCCTTCATCGCCTCCTTGACTGTGTTGAAGACCGGCACGCCATGCACCTGCTGGCCGCCTTTGCCGGGCGTGACACCCGCGACAACGCCCTTTCCGCCAACCTGCCTGGCATACGCGTTCATGAGACCGATATGGAACTCACCCTGCTTGCCGGTTGCCCCCTGCACGAGAACTCCCGTATTTTTGTCACCGTAGATCATGCGGTCACCTCGACAGCCTTCTTCACCACGAGATCCATCGTGTCCAGCATCTCGTAGCTCTTCTCCGAGAGGAGCCGGCGTCCCTCCGCCTCATTGGTACCAGCGAGCCGGACGATCACTTTCTGGGAGATCCCGGCAGCGATGATTCCCTTTGCCACCTCGTCGCACTTGGTGATCCCGCCCAGCAGGTTCACGACAATGACTTTTACTGAAGGAACGCTTGCCACGAGCCGGACCGCGTTCATCACGCGCTCGCTCTCGGCTCCGCCGCCCACGTCAAGGAAATTTGCCGCTTTCCCACCGTAAAACTCGATCAGGTCAAGGGTTGCCATCGTGAGCCCGGCACCATTGCCGATGACCCCGATCTTCCCGTCCAGCTCGACGTAGGAGAACCCGTGCTTCTCTGCTTCCCGCTCCCGCTCGGAAAGGTCGCGGTTGACCGTAATTCCCTGCCGGCCGAGCGCGTTGTCGTCAACGATGATCTTTGCATCCGCAGCAAAGACCCCGTTTGGTGTGGTCACGAGGGGGTTGATCTCAGCGAGGATGGCATCCTTCCCGATAAAGACCTGGTAGAGCTTATTGATGACCGGGCCGATCTCCTTCGGTGCCTTTCCGAGCAGCTCGCGGATCATGAAGGGCGGGAGATCCCGCATCAGGGGGTTTGCCGCAACCTTCCGGATCAGTTCCGGGTGCTCATGCGCGGTGATCTCGATCTCGATCCCGCCGGCCTCCGTGAAGAGGATGAGGGGCTGCTTGCTCGAGCGGTCGACCGTGATCGAGAGGTAATACTCGTGCTCTATGTCAAGCTTCTGCTCGGCAAGGACCTCCTTTACCGGCAGCCCCTTGATCTGCTTTGCAAAGAGTTCCTTTGCAACCTTTACGCCCGTTGCCGTGTCCGCCATCAGGATACCGCCGGCCTTGCCCCTGCCGCCGACATCCACCTGCGCCTTGAGCACGAACGCCGTACCCAGTTCCCCGAGTCGGGGGGTGAGTTCATCAGCCGACCGGATCAGGAATCCCGCCGGGACCGGGATCCCGGCCGCTTTCAGGAGATTCTTTGCCTCGTATTCGCGTAGTTTCATGGTTGCTTTCCCAGCTGCAGGCCGAGCTGCATGGCTTTTATGTTCAGGTCCTCGGTCCCCTTTGGCACGGAATCGAGGATGGCTTTTTTCAGTGCTTCCTCGCTCACCACGTGGGTGGCAGCAACGAGCGCCCCGAGCATCACGATGTTTGCAACAATATCCCTCTTGAGGGTCTGTTTGGCTTCCCGTGTTGCCGGGATCCCGATGTACCGGCATTCCGGGCGGGAGTGGACGAGGGTCGAGTCCACGAGCATGACCGCGGGGTCCCGTGCAACCGCCCCGTATTTCTCGAAGCCCTCCTGGGACATGATCACGTAGATATCCGGGTCCGAGACCTTGGGGTACAGGATCTCCTCGTCGTCGATGATGACCTGGCTCATCGATGCCCCGCCCCGGGCCTCCGGACCGTACACCTGTGTCTGGGCGGCAAACTTGTTGTCGTACATCACGGCTGCCCGCCCGAGGATCACCGCCGAGAGGATGATCCCCTGCCCGCCGAACCCCGAGAACCGGACCTCGTGTCTCATGGCTTTACCCCCATGGCCGGCCGGTTCCGGCGGGTCAGTTCCCCGACTACGAACATGCCCGCCGGGATTTGCTCCCCGTTCTCGATCATCCGGTCGCGTTTGGCCTTCAGGAGCGAGTGCGAGCGGAGGTGCTCGACATGGTCCGCAACCTGTTTGAACTTGTTCCGGCGCCCGAACGCGGTCGGGCACTGGACGAGGGCCTCGATGAACGAGAAGCCAGGCGTCTCGAGCCCTGCCTTTACCGCCTTCTCCAGTTCCTTGACATGGTACGAGGTCCAGCGGGAGACATAGTTTGCTCCCGCTGCAGCGGCGAGCTCGCAGAGGTCGAACGGTGGCTCGGCGCACCCGTACGGGGTGGTGGAGGAGAGGCATCCGAGCGGAGTTGTCGGGCTGCCCTGTCCGCCGGTCATGCCATAGATCTGGTTGTTCATGCAGACCACCGTGAGGTCGATGTTGCGCCGGCAGGCATGGATGAAGTGGTTGCCGCCGATGGCCGCAAGGTCGCCGTCCCCGGTGAAGACCACGACGTGCAGTCCCTTGTTTGCCATCTTGACACCGGTGGCGAACGCGAGCGCCCGCCCGTGGGTGGTGTGGAGCGAATCGGCGAGGATGTAGCCGGAGGCACGCGAGGAGCAGCCGATGCCGGAGACAAAGATGGTCTCCTCCTGCTTCCAGCCCATCTGCTCAACCGCCGCAAGCGTGCAGTTGATGACCGTCCCGTTCCCGCAGCCCGCACAGAAGATGTGGGGGAGCCGGTCCTGCCGGTACCAGTCCTCGAAGCTCATGGCTGTGCCTCCAGTGCCCGGACCAGTTCCGCGGGAGTATGGAGCTCCCCGCCCAGCTTGGGGATGCTCCGCACCGGCACCTTCACGTGCCGCTCGATCTCGCGGGCGATTTGGCCGAGGTTCATCTCCGGGATGAGGAACCGTTTTGCGTTTTTGAACTTTGCCAGGGCCTTCTCCGGAAACGGCCAGACAACGCGGATCCGTAAGAACCCGATATTGGGGTCCTTCCGGTCATGCATCACCTGCTGGACCGTGCGGACCGGGGCGCCGTACGCGATAAAGACCTGCTCCGCGTCCGGGTTGATGACATCATAGTCTGCCATCTCATCCCTCGCGTTCTCGATCTTGTCAACGAGACGCTTCACGAGATCCATGTGCAACTGGGGGCTCGTGGCAGCCGGATAGCCCCGCTCGTCGTGCGTGAGGCCGGTGACGTGGACGTGGTGCCCCGTACCGAACTGCGGGAAGCCGGGGATCAGGTCGGGGTCCGCTGCCCGGAAGGGCGGATTGCCGGGCACGAACGGTTTCCGGCCCACCCGCTCGACCGTGTCGGGGATGAGGATCTTCTCCCGCATGTGCCCGATCGTTTCGTCGGCCATCAGGAAGACCGGGACGCGGTACTTATCCGCGAGGTTGAAGCACTTCACGGTCAGCTCGTACATCTCCTGCACGGTTGCCGGGCAGAGGGCGATGACCGCATAGTCCCCGTGAGAGCCGAACCTCACCTGCATCATGTCGCCCTGCGCCGACATGGTGGGCTGGCCGGTGGAGGGACCGCCCCGCTGGACGTTCACGACCACACACGGCGTCTCGGTCATGGCGGCAAACCCGATATTCTCCATCATAAGGGAGAAGCCGGGGCCGCTCGTTGCGGTCATGGCCCGGGCACCGGCCCACGATGCCCCGATGATCGAGGCCATGCTCGCGATCTCGTCCTCCATCTGCATGAAGACTCCGCCTTTCTTGGGGAGCTTTGCGGCCAAATGCTCCGCTATTTCGGTTGAGGGGGTGATCGGGTACCCGCCGAAGAAACTGCACCCTGCTGCAAGCGCCCCCTCGGCGCAGGCCGTGTTGCCCTGCCAGAACTCAGGTCTTGTCAATATTCAATCGCCACCTTGTGGGGTTCATACGGTTCCTCATCAATCCAGTGGATCGCCTGGTCCGGGCAGGTGAGCTGGCAGACGCCGCAGAGCTGCCTCCCGTAGAGGTTGCGCAAGCGGCAGTTGGCGCAGCGCTCCGGCCGGTCGAGCTCGGGTATGGGAACACCCTTGCGGTTGAGCTTTTTGCCCTCTTTGAAGATCTTATACGGGCAGACTTTTGTACAGAGGTTGCACCCCTTGCACCGGTTCTCGTCGATGGCGAGTTTCATGGATAGGCAGTCCTGTTCGTTACTCTATATATTCGGCGCCGGTTCAAAAAACCTCTTCTTTGGATCGGGAACTGCCTCACCGGGCCCTGCGGGAAAATTCTGCAAAAGCCTCCTTTGCATGCTGCCGGGCAGCTTCAAAGATATCGTTGCCATGGGCATCGATCCCTACCACGAGCGGGAGCCGGTCGAGCTCGATGGCCCAGACCGCTTCTGCCATGCCGAGGTCTTCATAGAAGACCCCCTTCAGCGTCATGTGCGAGGAGGCCAGGGCTGCACACCCGCCGGTAAAAGCAAAGTACACCCCCCGGCCTTCCAGCTGTTTTCGCATCGTGCTGCCCATGCCTCCTTTCCCGATGAACGCCCGTACCCCGGTATCAAGGAGAAATCCGGAGATCTCGTTCATCCGCGCCGAGGTCGTAGGCCCGGCAGCAATGACCTTTTTTCCCTGGATGACCGGCCCGCAATGGTAGATCACGGCGCCGTTCGGATCAAAGGGTATCCCGTCTTTCTGCATCCGCAGGTGTGCCTCGTCCCGGGCGGTGTAGACCATGCCCGAGAGCTCGACACGCTCGCCGGCCTTCAGGTTCAGTACTTCATCCCCAAGCGGCGTCCTGAGGTGCACAACCGTTCTTTTCACCGCTTCACCTCCACCGTTGTATGGCGGTTCGCCCAGCACTGGACGTTGACCGCAACCGGAAGGGATGCCGTGTGGCACCCGGCCGTCTTCACTTTGACGGCGAGCGCGGTAAAGTCCCCCCCAAGGCCCATCGGCCCGATTCCGAGCTTGTTGACCGAGTCGCAGATCTGCTGCTCGAACGCCGACATGGTATCGACCGGCAGCAGGAGCGCTTCCTTGGCAAGACCTGCGGCAAGGTCGAACGTGCCCCCGATCCCGACACCGAGAAAAACCGGCGGGCATGGCTTCCCCTCAGCGTGAAGCATGGTCTCAACCACAAACCCTTCGATCCCGTACACATGCGAGGGAAGGAGCATGGTGATGCGGGAACTGTTCTCGGCGCCCGCACCTTTGGGAAGGACCGTGACGGTGAACGTTTCCCCGGGCTTCACGTGGATGACTGGGATGCCGGCACCGGTATTGTCGTTCGTATTGTGCCGGGTTAACGGGTCCACGACATTGGGGCGGAGCGGGACTTCCCGTGTTGCCCGGCGCACGCCCTCGGCCACGGCATCATACAGGGACTGCGTGAGCGGGAGATCGGGCGGGAGGGTGAGGTATACCACCGGAATCCCCGTGTCCTGGCAGAGGGGCACATCAAGATTCTCTGCCACATCGATATTCTTCAGGATATTTTCGAACTCCCCGCGGGCAACGGGACTGGTCTCGGCAGCGGCTGCTCGCCGGATCACCTTCAGCACATCCGGCGGGAGGCGGATGGCTGCCTCGCGGTACGCCATGAAGGTGGCATCGGCAAGGGCTGTAAAGACCGGGTCGTTCTCGTGTTTCATCTATCTGTACTGGAGAGCGGCGGGAAATATAAGGATTGGGCTGAGGCTAAAAAAAAAGAAACCTGACCGGGGGAAACTATGACTACGAGAGCCTGAAAAGGACTTCTCACAGTTTTTCAAGAGCGTTTCGTGATAAAATTATTACAATGTTGTCAGAAGATTTCCCTCAAACCGTAAAAGCAACCAGAAAAAAAGAGTCGAGAATAAAAAAAATTGCTTTGTAGAAATCATTGTACAGTGATTAAAACACCCCCCCCTTGCGCCAGCTCTGCCCCTTCGGGGGTTCATGGAGCATGTGATACCTTGGAATTAACTGTACTGCTCTCATTCAAATTGACCAGGTAATACGGCGTTATCGCATTTTTGGGATTCCACAGTGGCGGGGGCGAGGCCAAAAAAGAGCGTCAGAATTGTACAAAGGATTTCCCATGAAAATTGCATTAAACAAATGTGATTTTGGGATTTTTTACTCTCTCAATAATTTGCGATGAACGCCGCAGCCCCAAAAAGGGGCGCCCCCGCGGCGGGTCAATAACCGGGAGCGTTTTGGAAAACACGGACCTGTCCCGCCGTGCCCCGCGAAGGGCCCTGAGGCGGGGGGCCCTCATATCTGCGATTTTCATGGTGCCGATGAGAACTGACAAAGTTCATGCCTGTTTCTACAGAGCCAAAAAAATTACTTCTTGCCACCTTTCGCGTGGGCGCCGCTTTTCTTCTCGTCAGCCTTTGCTGCCGGGGCTGCACCCTTAGCTGGTTCCTTACCACCCTTTGCGCCACCCTTTGCGGGCTCGGCTGCAGCTGCTGCATCTTCGGTCACGACCGGTGCTGCCACAACCTTATCACCAACAAGCTTCGGTGCCGTCACGATCCTGCCGCTGACTTTGATCGTGCTGATTTCCGGGGTGCGACAGGGTCGGGAGCTTGCAGCGGCGGAGCGGCGGTGCGAGATGTCGTCATCCATCATGTATGATGGTGACGACTTGAGTAGAACGCAGAGGTGTTCTTCGAAATCCGAAGAATTCCATACGCAGTGAAACTGGAGGATGAGAATACTGATGGTCATCAGACCCGAAGCTGGAGAAGCCCATCAGGCCTTCAACCGAACTCATCCGGGTTCTTCGAAGCCGTTTGCCGAGAAAATATGAGACTGTAACACACGGGCAGGATCAGACAGGTTGTTTCTGCAAAATTTCCTGATAGATTCTCTCTTGTAATGCTAAAAATCTGTGATAGGGTTCTTTTTGTTGTAAAGGAAGACTGGCACGGGTATGCAGGACTTCATCCTGGAAATTTTTGTCGTCGATGATCCTCATATTCGCCAGCAGTCGTGCAACGCCCTGTTGTTCGGGCTCTGAACTTTTTTCCATGGAGAGAATACCAATCTCCAGTATTTTTCGCTCGAAGATGTTATGCGCTGGTGTAAATTTTTGTCTCGTATCTTTTTTGGCGATCAATGCAAGCTCGGAAACGTCCAGGAATGTCGAGGTGGAATTGAGAACCGGCAGAGCAGTACGCCACAGATCGAATACTTTGTCGGCAATGTAATACAGGGGAAATAGAATGTCCTGCCTGACACTGTATTCTCCGATGGATTTGAGATGCGCCAGTGAGCCGTTCACGATTCCGGGCTGGCCAGTCGTTATTCCGAGACCTGTAAATTCTATTAAGGAATCAACCGAGTTTTCCAGGATCGCCGAATATAATGAAAAATTATCCTGCGGAGTAATTTTATCGATGGCATGTTTTGCGATAGTATCCTGGCAGAACATGATCCTGCCCGGTGTTTCCCGGAATTTATTCTCAATGGAAATTTTCCCGATGGAACGGGTTAATTCTCTCACCCGGTTCAGGGAACCGGGAATATCTTTTACGTTAATTAATTTCTCAACTTCACTGATGATCGTGATAATCTGCAGAGTCGGATTATCGAATTTGTTTCTGGCACAATGGGTTCCTATACGTTCAAACTGGTCAAGAATGATGCTGAGCATCTCTTCATCGTGCAGATCAATTGCCTGCCGAGCACACCGTTCAAGATGAGCACAGAATACCTGAACGATTTTACTGTTTTCACCAATAGTATTTTTTTCCGATACCTGATTACTCATCTGAATGGTCACCAGATTCAGACCGGAACGGATAGTAGCCGTATCGTATTTCATGATCGAATTGTGCGTGACATCGAATATCAAATTCAGAAAATCATTTTTCTCCTGCTGAAGAATGGTTTCTTTCGTAAGGTGAATGGACATTCTTGTAATAAATGTCTCCGGACTGAACGATTCAAGGATATAGAAAATATAGGGAATCAGGGCGATTGCAAGAAATATCGTCAGCCAGTAAGCCCAGGAAATCCATAACTCCATGAGCAGGGGAACACTTCCATCAACCCCCGTCACCAGTTGAAGAATGAGTGCAGAATACGCAATAGAGACTATGTAGATCCCAAGAAGCAGATACATGTGAGGACTATTGGCAAAAATTTTCGCCACCCGGGGGGTGTACGACGAAGAAGTCAACTGGACCGCGACCAGGGTTAACGTGATAACGAGAGCGATTATTGTTGCCTCACATTTAATGAGAGCACCGAGTAATACCCTGGCGCTGTTCACATCGGTAGGGTTCGGGTTGAGGTATGTTACGAAAACAAATGCACACAGAAATGCTGCTATGATAAAAGAACCGTAAAACAATGTCCAGAATACCCAGGGATGTTTTGATATAAATTCTCCAGATATATCATCTATAATGGGAAATGTTGTTACGGCAGATGGAAGACTGGTTTTTTCGTGCATCTGAACAATCCTTTTCTGCTAACATGCAATCGCCGACATAATAGAATCGCCTGTGTTTTACAGATTTTGATTCTGCGTCCCTCCCTTGACGGGCCGCATGAGCTCGTCCGCTCCATTCCCCTCTCATGTAGCGTGCGGCTCCGATTGATCGTGATGGCGGCGGGCCGGTGGTGCGAGATGTCATCACCCGTTATTTAATGATGGTGACGACTTGAGAAGAACGCTGAAATGCTCTTCGAAGGTTGATGCAGACGGTGCCGGGGAAGGGGTTCGAGGGAAGCTTTGACTACGAGAGCCTGAAGAGAACTTCTCACAGGTTTTCAAGAGCGTTTCGTGATAAAATTATTACAACGTTGAAGATTTCCATCAAACCGTAAAAGCAACCAGAAAAAAAAGAGACGGAAATTAAAAAAAATTACTTCTTCCCACCTTTCGCGTGGGCGCCGCCTTTCTTCTCGTCAGCCTTTGCTGCCGGTGCTGCTGCTTCCTTGCCACCCTTCGCTGCCGGGGCTGGACCCTTTGCCGGTGCTGCTTCCTTGCCGCCCTTTGCACCCTTTGCCGGTACTGCTTCCTTTGCGGGCTCTGCGGCTGCCTCTTCGGTCACGACCGGTGCTGCAACAACCTTCTCACCAACAAGCTTCGGTGCCGCAACGATCCTGCCGCTGACCTTGATCTTGCTGACCTTCAGGTGCGAGGGGGTCGGGAGCTTGTGGCCGCTGTGCCGGAGTGCATCCTTGATCTTCTCGAGGTACGGCGGGGTGGAAAAGACCGTCATGATCTTCTGGCCCGGGTCGACCCGTGCGGCAGTGCCGACAGCCTTGCCGAATGCGAGGCGCATGCCTTCCGAGACACGGTCAGCACCGGCACCGGTTGCCTGCTTGTTCTCGCGCAGGACATGGTGGGGGAAGACGCGTACCTTGAAATGGAAGTTCGACCTGCCGACATCCTTCATCAAACGCCGGTTGGCGGTGATACGGGCTGCTTCAAGGGCACTGTGCCGGATCTGGCAGGCTTCATCCACGAGAAGATCAACCTCAAGCGGGAATTCCTGCGAGAGGTTGCCCATCTCGAACTGCACAATCTTGCTGCCGGGGACACCACCCATATATTCGCGCCGGGTATAGGCTTTCTTGGAAATGTCCCTGTACATCTTTGCCGGTTTTCTGACCATCGCGTCCTACTCCTGTGAAATATCGTTAAAAGCGGGCATAATCAGCCGGAACCTGCCGGACTGTCATACCAGTACGCTTCACAAACTGCTTTAATAAAATGGAGATGCGGCGTATTAAACCTTACTGGATTGAACACTTCTGACTTATCAGGTCCAGCACTTTCCGCCGTATCAGTGCAAACTCAACGCTGGTCCGTTCACGGGGGCGGGGCAGATCGATGGGCAGGATAGTACAGATCGTGCCCGGCCGCGGGGAGAGGACAATAATCCGGTCCGCCATGAAAACCGCTTCATCCACGCTGTGGGTGATGAACACGATCGTCTTTTTGGTCTTTTCCCAGATCGCGAGCAACTCCGTCTGGAGCATGTTCCGCGTCTGGGCATCAAGCGCACCGAACGGCTCGTCCATCAGGAGCAGGACCGGGTCGAGCGCCAGCGCCCGGGCAACTGCAACCCGCTGGCGCATCCCCCCGGAGAGCTCTGACGGGTAACTGTCCCGGAACTGGGAGAGGTTCACTAAGTCAAGATACTGCCCGGCGATCTGGTAGCGTTCGTCCTTCCGTATACCCTTCATCTCAAGGCCGAAGGCGATGTTGTCGATGACCGTCCGCCACGGGAAGAGGGAATATTCCTGGAAGACCATCCCCACTTTCGGGCTGGCACCCTTTATCTCCTCACCGTCAAGGATGATCGAGCCTGCCTCTGCCGCGTCCAGTCCCGCAATCAGGCGGAGGAGCGTGGTCTTGCCGCAGCCGGACGAACCTAGGATACAGACAAACTCCTTGTCCTTCACGTCGAACGTGAGGTGTTCGAGGACCACCAGCCGGGAGCCATCGTCCCGGACAAAGGACTGGTTCAGGTCGCGGATCTCAAGGTTTCCCATCTCACGCCACCTCCCCGGTCCGCCATTTCAGGAAGTACCGGTCAAGATAGTACCGGAAGACCATGTCGAATGCAAGGCCGATGAGCCCGAGGATGATCATGTAGACCACAACGCTGTCCATCTGGTGGAGGTTGTAGAACCACCAGAGTTTCTGGCCCAGCCCATAGTTCGATACGCCGAAGAGTTCAGCGGCAACAAGGCACATCCACCCGACTCCCGTGGCGATACGGATACCGGCGGCAACCGAGGGAAGCGCAGCCGGGAGGGCGATATATCGGATGAGATCCCGGCTCCGTGTGCACCCGAGCATCTTTGCCGCCTCGACAAGGACCCGGGGGACACCCCGGAACCCGCTGTAGGTGTTGATGATGACGGGAAAGACCGCACCGATGAAGATAATGAATCCCGCAGCAGAGGCGGTCAGCCCGAACCAGATGATCGCAAACGGGATCCATGCCAGGGGCGGGATCGGGCGGAGAATTTCAATGAGCGGGTCAAGGAATGCATCAAGCCGGCGGTTCCAGCCCATGACCATGCCGAACGGGATGCCCACGAGAAGCGCCATGCCAAGGCCGATGGCGAAATGGACCAGGCTTGCCTGCACGTCTAGGAGGAGCGTCCCCTTCTGCACCAGGCTGACAAACGCCGCAAGGACATCGGTGGGGGCAGGAAGGATGAACGGGTACCGGATGATCACGACCGCAACAAACTGCCAGAACGCAAGCGCAATCAGGATTGCGAGGACTCCGAGCCACCGGTTCTTGTCGTTTGTCTGGTTATGGCGCCTCATGGTCAGCCTGCCGGAAACATTGCATATATTACGAACCCGGAAGGAAAAAAGGTTGGGAAGGGCTCATCAGCTCTTCTGGTAGAAGCTCAGGTCAAAGATCTCCTCTTTGGTCAGGGGCTTCTTGATGAACCCGAGCTCGTACTGGATCTTCGCATAATCAAGGACCGGGCTGACGATCACGTTCGGGTCTGAGTCCCAGCTGCCGTCCCATTCCGCCAGCGAGGACGTGACATCGGCTAGATCCGCGCCGGTCTTGGCCGCATAGATCTTCGCAGCTTCGTCAAGGTTCTGCTGGTTCCAGACCACGGCCCGGTCATTTGTCTGAATAATCTGCCGGACGATCTCCGGGTGTTCGCGGATCAGCTTGCCGCTGACAACGAGGACGCAGCAGGTGTGGTTGGCGTACATCTCGCCGGACTGGACAACGACTTTGCCCTTGCCCTGGTTCACGACCGTGCTCGGGGAGGGGGTCGGGAGGAAGATGCCGTCAACTGCGCCGGACAGGATGGCCGTGACCGCATCGCCGGGGGTCATGCCCTTGATGAAGACATCCTTGTCCGGGGTGAGGTTGTTGCTCTTGAGCCAGTCGCGGAGGACCGTGTCCTGGATGCTCCCGACCGGGAACGTCGCGATGGTCGCCCCCTTCAGGCTCGCCGGGCCTGTGTAGGCAAGGTCGTTCCGGACAACAAGGTCGGAGCCCTGCGTGTTGACCCCGGCAATGATCTTGGCGTCAAGCCCGGTAGCGAGCGACGTCAGGACCGGGGCTGCACCAACATAAGCAACATCGAGCTCGCCTGCCTGCATGGCCTGCATCTCGGGCGGGCCGCTCGGGAAGACCTTGTCGGTTACTTTCTCGACACCGAACCGTGCAAGATCCTCCTGCCACCAGCCCTTGCTGATGGCAGTGATAGCAGCCATCTGGTGGGTACTGGGCTGGTACCCGATCCGGAGTTCCTTGAGCGGGGCAGCGGTCGGAACCGGCGTGGTCGTGCCGGACGGCTGGGTGCAGCCGGCAGTGATCAGCAGGAGGGCAATGGCAAGAAGTGCGACTGCCGTAATTCTCATCGGTTTCATGAGCACAGTATTGTCCCGCCCCTGTTAAAAAAGTGCCTTTATGAGGCAATTATTCTCTCTTTTTGTGATAAAAATCCCCATTGAATTATCCAAAAGAGGAGTGTCGTGTGTATAATTGTCCACAACTCTTTCTTTTTTTTGGGACAAAAAGAAAAAATTTTTCTCTCAATTAACCTGATTGTATAAATTGTATGGTACAGACCGACCCTATCGACCGCCTCATGCGCGCTGCACTCACCTCGGACGAGGAGTTTGTCCTCACCCTTGACGAGCTCCTGCGGCACGACCTCCGGATCAGCATCCGGGAACTGTCAGAAGCAAGCGGTATTGCCCAGAGCTCGCTCTACAAGATCCTGCACGGCAGGAGGTCCCCCAACCTCTCCACGCTGAGGGCAGTCATAACGGCGATGCGCCGGTTCTACCGGTCGGGGGAGGGGGAGTTCATCGGGCTCATTGTGGCCAGGCCGGTGCTTGAAACCATCGAGGAGAGTACCGCGGACGTGGACGCACGCCGGGTAAAACTCCGGGAGTACCCGGTCCATACCTGGGAAGACGCCATTGTCGCCGCGGTGCGGGCAGAACGGGAGGGGGCGGTTGCCATTGTCTGCGCTCCGATTGTGTCGAGTGTCATCGAGCAGCTCGTCCGCATCCCGGTAGCCACCATTATCCCCCGCGAATCGGTCCAGCGGGCAATCGAACTTGCCGCGCGCAAGGCGTGGCTTTAATCAGTATATGACCAATAATAACCGGATATACGAAAATTGGGTGAACGGATGCGGACCGATGTTGTAAGGCTGGGGCGCCTGTCGGGTGAGAGGACGGGCGAGATGATGCATTTCCTCTCATCGATGCAGGCAGACCGCCACATTGCTGACGCGGATATTCTCGTGGATATTGCCCATGTCCTGATGCTGGACAAGCAGAAGATCATCGATCGTGAGGTGACGAAACAGATCCTCCCCGCTCTTCTGGAGATGTACGACGAGGGGATCCCGGATGAGGTTTTTGACGACCGGTTCGAGGATGTCCACGCGGGAATCGAGTCGCTTTTAATCGAGTCCGCGGGCCCGGAGATCGGCGGAAGGATGCACATGGGCCGATCCCGGAACGATGAGGTTGCAACATGCATCCGGATGAAACTCCGGGAGGAAATGCTCAAGCAGATGGCGGCGCTCCTGAAAGTCCGGGAGGTCCTCGTTGCCCTTGCCGAACAGCATAAGGAGAGCGTGATGCCGGGATTCACCCACCTGCAGCATGCGCAGCCGACAACGCTTGCCCACCACCTGCTCGCGTACGAGCAGTCCTTCTCCCGGGACTTTGACCGGCTGAAAGATGCGTACGCCCGGGTCAACCAGTCCCCCCTTGGCGCCGCGGCATTCGCTTCCACCGGCTACCCCATCAACCGGGAATATACTGCATCGCTGCTGGGTTTTGACGGCCTTGTAATCAATACCATGGACGCGGTTGCAACCCGCGACTTCGCGCTTGAAACCCTCGCCGATCTCTCGATCCTCATGGTGAATACCAGCCGGCTCTGCGAAGAACTCATCATCTGGTCCACCTCATTCGTAAAATTTGTCACCCTCGATGATGCGTTCTGCTCCACCTCTTCCATTATGCCGCAGAAGAAGAACCCGGACACCGCAGAGATTATGCGGGCCAAGAGCGGGTCGGTCTTCGGGGCGTTCAGCGGCGCCCTGATGACGGTGAAGGGGCTCCCCATGAGTTATAACCGTGACCTGCAGGAACTCACACCGAACATCTGGCGCGGGATGCGGGATACGAAGGTGAGTCTCCGCCTCCTGATCGATATGCTCTCCAGTGCGCAGTTCGATACCGGAAGAATGAAGGAAGAGGCAGGAAAGGGATTTTCAACCGCTACCGAACTGGCCGATACCTTCGTCCGTTCCTATGGCCTCCCGTTCCGCACCGCACACAATATCGTGGGGAGGGCAGTCCAGAAAGGCAGCCTGGCCCTTTCAACGCTCGAGGAGGCAGCGCAGGAAGTCGGGCCGGGCATCTCCCTGAAAGCCAAAGGGCTCACGCAGGAGAAGATCGATGAAGTACTGGACGTGAATTACTCTATCGAACTCCGAAAAGCGCCCGGCGGGCCGGCGCCGTTTGCAACGAAACTGGCCCTTGACGAGCGCAAAAAGCAGCTTGACAAAGATTCTGCCCTTATCGACCAGCGGCTTGCACACCTGGCAAAAGCCAGGGATAACCTTATCACCGATGCCCGGAGGCTGGTAGCATAACCACGGAATTCTCGTCGGGTGACCTTGTACGCTGCGAGTACCGGGGTCTGGGCAGGAATGGTGTTTATATCACCATGCGCGACGGCATGGCAGTCGTCAAACTCGATTCCGGCTATAATATCGGCGTGCCACCAGCCTCATGTACCCTCTCGGAACGACCGCTCCCCGTGCCGCCGAAGCAGCTTGACGTGGTCCAGAACAGGAGCCTGCCCACCCTTGCCATCGTGTCCACCGGTGGCACGATCGCGAGCAGGATAGATTACCGGACCGGATCGGTCACGAGCCAGTTCAACGCGAGTGACATTCTGACCGCAATCCCGGAACTGAAAGAGATCGCCAACTACCGCACGATCCCGCTTGCAACGATCCTCTCGGAGAATATGACACCCGCCATCTGGCAGGAGCTTGCCCGGGCAGTTCATGCCGAGATAAAGAACGGCGCAAAGGGAGTTATCGTTACGCACGGAACCGATACCATGGCCTACAGCGCCGCGGCGATCAGTTTCATGATCGATACACCGGTCCCCATCGTCTTCGTGGGATCCCAGCGGTCCGCTGACCGGCCTTCGAGCGATAACGCGATGAACGCCGTCTGCGCTGCCGCAGCCGCGACAGGCGACCTCGGGGAAGTGGTTGTAATAATGCACGCGACCACAAACGATGATACCTGTGCCATTCACCGGGGGACTCGCGTCCGCAAGATGCACTCCTCACGCCGCGACGCGTTCCGGAGCCTTGGCGTTGATCCGATAGGTGTTGTGGAGTATCCCTCGCGGAAAGTTTCCCTTGCAACAGGTGCTGTCCGACGCGGGAAGCGCACCCTTGCCCTCCATGACAAGCTCGACCCGCACTGTGCCCTCATCCAGTTTTACCCGGGCATGTCCCCGGACCTCCTGAAAGCGTACGAGGATTACCATGGCATCGTTATCGCCGGGACCGGCCTCGGGCATACCGGTACAGCCCTCATTCCCCCGCTCAAACAGCTTGTTGAGGGGGGAACGCTGGTTATCATGACCACGCAGTGCATGAACGGCAGGGTCTGCGACCGGGTATACGATACCGGCCGCGACCTTCTCGATGCCGGTGTCATCGAGGGCGGCGACATGCTGCCGGAAGCAGCGCTCGTGAAACTGATGTGGGTGCTTGCAAACGAGAAGGACAAAACGAAAGCAGCTGTGCTGATGCAGACGGATCTCAAAGGCGAGTATATGAGCAGGAGCGCACATGGATTATAAGGCGCTCGGCCTCGTGGCCGGTATCGAGATCCACCAGCAGCTGGACACACGGGAGAAACTTTTCTGCCACTGCCCGACCATTTTGCGCGAGATCGCGGAGCATAACGGCGAGTTCTGCCGCTACCTCCGCGCAACGGTCAGCGAGATGGGAGAGATTGACCGGGCTGCAAAGGAGGAGATGAAGCATGACCGGATGTTCCGGTACTATGCCTACGACACGACCTGCCTTGTGGAGAACGATGAGGAGCCCCCGGCACCGGTGAATGACGAAGCGCTCGCGGTCTGCCTCACCATCGGAAAGATGTTTTCCATGACACCGGTCCCGCAGGTGCACACGATGCGGAAGCTGGTCATCGACGGCTCCAACACGAGCGGGTTCCAGCGCACTGCACTTGTCGCCTTCAACGGGGCGCTCCCTGACGGCGGGCAGATAGAAACAATCTGCCTTGAGGAAGAAGCGGCCCAGCGGGTGAAAGACGAGGTCTTCTCTCTGGACCGACTCGGCATTCCGCTTGTGGAGATTACCACGTCGCCCTGCATGCATTCACCGGAGGAAGTCCAGAAGGTCGCGGAATATATCGGCATGGTCCTCCGCTCCACCGGCAAGGTAAAACGCGGTCTCGGAACCATCCGGCAGGATGTCAACATCTCGATCGCCCGTGGCGCCCGTGTCGAGATCAAGGGTGTTCAGGAACTCGACCTCATTGCGGAGGTTGTCCGGCGCGAGGTGCAGCGGCAGCAGTGCCTGCTCACCATCCGCGATGAGCTCCGGAAGCGCGGTGCGGTCGTTGATGCAGCCACCGGTGTCGAAATTACGTCCCTGTTCAAAGAGACAAAATCTGCCGTCCTCAAAAAAGCAAAGAAGATCCACGCCATCACGCTGAAGGGATTTGGCGGGCTTGTCGGCCGCGAGATCCAGCCGGAACGGAGGCTCGGGAGCGAGATGTCGGATTATGCCAAGAAGTGCGGGGTCGGGGGCATCTTCCATACGGATGAACTCCCGGCCTACGGTGTTACCGCAGAAGAGGTTGCACATCTCCGCACCCATATGCATGCCGGGGAGCAGGACTGTGTCATCCTCGTAGCTGGTGCAAGCGAGAAGCAGGCATCATGTGCGATCAGCCAGGTGATTCTCAGGGCAAAACTGGCGCTCTCGGACAAGCCGGTACCGGAAGAGACGCGGAAGATGCTCGAGAGCGGGAGCACGGCCTACATGCGCCCGCTGCCGGGGGCTGCACGGATGTACCCGGAGACCGATGTGCTGCCGGTCCTCATTGATAATACCCGGTGGGATGCCGTTGTTATCCCTGAACTCCTCACAGCAAAGGCGGAGCGTTTCGTTGCAGCATATGAAATTGAGAGGAACTATGCGCTCCAGCTGGCAGCATCCGAGAAACTCCCGCTCTTTGAGCAGGCAGTTACGGAAGGGATCAGGCCCAAACTCGCGGTGTTCACCATTCTCTCCACCACAACGGAACTCCGCAGGGACGGCGTGGATATCCGGCAGATCCCGGACCGGGCATACCTTGACACGTGGCATGCCGTGGAGTCCGGCTCGGCTGCACGCGAGGCAGTACCGGATATCCTCCGGAGCATTGCCGGTGGGTCTACCTTTGCCGAAGCACTTACAAAACTTGCACCCGCAGTATCCCGCGAGGAACTCGAAATAATTGTCAGGAGAATCGTGACCGAACGGGCAGATTTCATTGCAGAGAAAGGCAGGAGCGCACTCGGCCCGCTCATGGGTATCGTAATGGCAGAAGTGCGCGGATCGGTAGACGGTAAAGTAGTCAGCGGGATACTGAAGTCGGCGATCGAAGCAGCAGTGTCCCCGAAAAAACCCTGATCTTTTTCACTTCGCGATCCTGTCCCGGGCCGGTTCAGGCGCGAACATTTATGAGCGGGACAGCAGAATTACATAAGGAGTTTCATTATGGGTAAGACAGGAACAACCCTCTGGGCACAGGTAAAAGGCGTCAAAGGACAGATCCGCCTCGTCCCGAAAAAAGAAGGCGAAGCCAAGACCCCGGGACCGAACCAGCGGTTCAAGGCAGGCGCCAATGTCAAGCAGGTCGACCAGATGGCAGAGGCAATGGGCGGACGCGGCGGTTCACGCGGCGGCAGGCGCGGGGGCAGGCGCGGCGGTGACCGTTCCGGTGGCTCCGGTCTGAACGAGTCAACGGCAAACCCGATGATCCGCAGGCGGATGCGAAGGGCAAAGGTTTCCGCTCTCGGTGCAAAGGCGAAGTCCTCACGCTGATCTGCCGGCTGGCAGCGCCAGGCCCGCACAGGGTTAAGGGGTTCACCCGGCCCCTTGTTCTTTTTCACGCATCGCGGGTATCGTTTTTTGGAGGTATTCCATGAATGAAAACTATATTTTATCCACAGCAACCATGGTGTGTATGGATCCAAAAACCGCAGTCATGAATTACCAGTACGGGGAACGCGCAAAGTCAGAACTGATCCTGATGTCCCAGCTGTCCCTCGCCCTGAGCGGGTTTTCCGACGGGGACCGGGTTGGCGGAAGAAAGATGCTCCTCCTGATGATGGAATCTGTCCGGAGCGAACTGAGCTTTGCACAAAAGAGCACCGGGCACCGGGAATTTACAAAAGCGATCAACTTTCTCAACGACGCTATCTCGTTAACCGAAAGCAACCAGCCCGAAGAGGCGTCCCAGAAAATCGCCGCGGCCATCAGCGCCTCCACCACACCGGCACAGGAAGCATGGCAGGTACTTTCTCAACATGGACTCCTCTGATTTTTCCGGGTTTTGCTCGAGCCGGTCATCGGTACGCGAGTACGATGACGTGCCGCTGACCGGGGAGGATATTGGCTACATCCTCAGCTGTGCGAGTACCGCACCGAGCGCCGGTAATCTTGAAGCATGGGATGTAGTGGTGATAACAGAGGAAGAGACACGACGTGCACTCGCTGAAGCTGCTTTTTCCCAGGATCATGTGGAACACGCGCCCGTGATTTTTGTGGTGTGTTCAAATTATGTCCGCTCCATGTCCCGGTACGGGGAACGCGGTATCCTCTACGGGCTGGAGGATGCAACCATTGCCTGCACGTACATGATGCTTGCGGCACATGCCAGAAATCTCCATTCCTGCTGGACTGGTGCATTTGATGATGATGAAGTCCGTGAGATCCTCTCACTCCCCCAGCACATCCGTCCGGTTTCACTGCTCGCTGTTGGAAAGGGTCATCCCCCGGCACAGCACACTGAGCGCATGGGTATCGGAGAGCACGTACACCGTGAAATATGGTAGGAAAATATGCCTGATTATGTAGTAACCATGGAATCCGCGTGGCTTATCCGCGACGTGAAATCGCTTGACGACGCGATAGGGATCGCGATCAGCGAAGCGGGAAAACGGCTGAACCCGGCCGCGAAATTTGTCGAAGTCGAAGCAGGGTACCTGACATGCCCGTACTGCGAAGAGACGCTCTCGAGTGCCATTGTTGTGGCAGATACAGCACTCGTCGGCCTGATCCTTGAGATGAAGGTCTTCCGCGGCGAATCAAAGGAGCATGCCGGGCGGATTGCCAAATCGGTGATCGGCAAGGCACTGCGGGACGTGCCCCTCAAACTGCTGGATGTGGAAGAGCAATGATCCACATCGTCGGGCACACGGCCATTGATCACATATCCAGGGTCCCCCATTTACCAAAGGCAAACTGCTCGACGCACATTACCGATCGTCAGATCTATTTTGGGGGAGGTGCATCCAATATTGCGGCAGGGATCGCGATGCTGGGAGAGCAGGTCACCCTCCATTCCTGCATAGGACAGGATTTTTCCGGCAGTGATTATGACCGCTGGATGCACCGGCTGGGAATCCACCAGGAATTTTTTATGGTTCCGGATGCCCATACACCGACCGCATTTATGTTCACGGATGACAACGGGGACCAGATGACCTTTTTTGAGTGGGGGGCCTCACGGGCATTCGCCACAGCAGAAGCACCAGGCCTGCCCCTGGTACATATGGCTACGGCAGATCCGGTTTTCAACTGCAAGGTTGCGGAGAGAAGCGAGTTTGTCTCGTTTGATCCGGGACAGGACGTGTTCTGGTACACCAGGGAACAGCTGGGTTCCATCATCGATAATGCCAATATCCTCTTTGCCAACCAGCATGAAGTCCGGCAGATGTGCGAAACACTGGGTATCACCCGGGAAACGCTCATCGGGAAGGTGGATACCGCGATATTCACGATGAGCGGTGACGGCAGCACGCTCTATACGGGCGGGAAGGAATATTTCATACCGGTCGTGCCGGTGAAACTTGCCGATCCCACCGGTGCGGGTGACTCTTACCGGGCAGGGTTCCTCTCTGCCTACGTGAGAGGGTATCCCCCGCTGACCTGCTGCAAGGTCGGTACCGTCACCGCATCATTCGTGGTGGAACACGTTGGATGCCAGACTCACCTGCCTGACTGGAACCTGATGCAGGCGCGGTACCGGCAGAACTTCGGTATCCTCGAAGATCCCCCCGGTAAAGGAGTATAATCATGGCCTGGGCGGCACTCACATCCGGAGGAAAGGACTCCATCCTCGCTTGTCAGCGAGCCATTGACAGTGGGAAGGTGGTCAGGTACCTGGTAACCGCCCGCCCGAAAAACCATGATTCCTACATGTTCCACTCCGCCAACCTCGATGCTGTCCCTGTTATCGCCCGGGTTGCCGGCATGGAATATGCAGAGATCGAAACGGAGGGAACCAAGGAAGCAGAACTTCAGGATCTTGAAGAGGGGCTTGCTGCGCTGGACATTGAAGGGGTCATCGCCGGTGCGGTAGCTTCACGGTACCAGGCTGATCGGGTAAAAGCGATCGCCGACCGGCTCGGTCTTGCACTCTTTACGCCGCTCTGGCATTTGGATCCGGAGGCCCTCCTTTCTGAGGTTGCCCGGAGGATGGACGCAATGATCGTGGTGACAGCGGCACAAGGACTGGATGCCTCTTTCCTGGGTGCCCGGTTCAACGATGACCTTATCCTCCGGCTCAGGCAGGTCGCCGCCAAGAGCAGGATCCATCTTGCCGGGGAAGGCGGGGAATATGAGAGTCTGACGCTGAACGCACCGTTTTATTCCCGCCCGGTAACCTATACGACAACAGAAATCCGGTCAACAACAGACCGGCATGAACTGGTTCTCGGAGGATTTGCCTGATGTCGCAGGAGGGTGATGTGAAACTGGGCCAGCTCGCCCGCTTCATATTTACCGCACCGTCATGGAAACGGTCCCTTGTCCTGATCCTCCTCCTTGGGTTCATCCTTGACGGCGCAAACGCCAAAGCCTGGCTGACGCTCGACCTCGCAAGCCCGCTGTCGTTCACGCTGCCAACGGTTATCAGCAGCTACTTTTCCCTGCCGGAACAATTTCTGTTCTCCGGCACGCTGGCATTCACGATCCCGGCGATTGCGGCCCTGGTCCTGACAAAGCCGCTCATCGAATATACTGGTAAGACCATGACCTGGAACCGGTCAGCATTGCTTGCCCTGACCTGTACGGTCTTCGGGGTCATCATCACCCTTGCTGCCCTTGCATCCTCGGTAAAACTCATCCCGATGTGTTACGCGATCTCCCTGGGGTTCATCTTCGGGCTCCGGTTATTTGTGCTGACAGCCATTGCAGATTACCGCGTTCCCCGGATGATCATCCCGGCACTTACGCAGAGCGGGATGGGGGTTCTTATTGGTATTTTCCTCTTCTCTCCCTTTTTTGCCATCATCGCGATCGTTCTCCATATTGTCTTCGGGCTCGGCTTTGCAGCCCTGATCTGGATGATCGAACGACCGCTCCGGAAGGCCTTCCAGATCCGTGGCCTTGCGTTCATCAACGCGTTCATCGCACACATGACGGACGGTTCCAGGGGAATGGAGAATTTTTTCCGCGAGATCGGGGAAGAGATCTTTGTCCCCCAGGTGAGTTTCTTCTTCAGGCGGGAGACGGGCAAGCCGGTCATCTTTACCGTACCGAACCTCCATCCGGGCCCCATGGGCGAGATCGGCGGGGGAAACCTTCCCAAGATTCTCCACGACCATTTCAGGGAGGAGATGCTTGTTGCGCACGGGTGCGCCACCCACGATTTCAATCTTGTGTCCGAATCTGAGATCAGCAAAGTGATTGATGCCCTCGAGGATTCAAGGCAGGCCCTTGTCTATTCATCAGGTGCCGGGAAATCGGGACTGGCCACGAATGGATCGGTGCGGGTACTGTACCAGCGGTTCGGCGATTCCGTGCTGCTCGTTACCACCCGCTCACCTCAGCGGACAGAAGACCTTGATTTCTCGGTTGGCATGACCATCATGGCAGAGGGACACCGCTGGTTCCCGCATGTTGCGGTCGTCGATGCGCATAACTGTATGACCGACCTTTCCTCACCGGTCCTGCTCGCAACACTGACCGCTACCGAGTACCAGCGGGCTGCCGTTGATGCGATGGACGCGTGCCGGACTGCGCCACAGTTCCCGTTCAGGATCGGAACTGCACACCACACGCTTCCCTACAGCCGGGAGATGGGATTCGGGGACCTGGGTATCCAGGTCCTCGTCATTGAGGCCGGGGGGCAGAGGACTGCCTATATACTCATCGATGGTAATAACATGGCACAGGGTGTGCGGGAAACCCTTCTCGAAAAGGTCCTTTCCGTTGTCGATGCAGCGGAAATTATGACAACCGATTCCCATGTCGTGAATACCATCACGGGAAAAAATCCGGTCGGGATGAACGTGCCCGTTGCAGAATTCACTCCTCATGTTATCCATGCCCTGAATGCTGCGATAGAAGACCTGACACCGGCGGAAGCAGCGGCCGGCACCGCACACTGCGATCATATCGTGGTGTTCGGGTCGAACCGTATTTCCGAGCTGGCAAGCACGGTCAACGCGATGCTGGTTTTTGTTGCACCCCTCTCGCTTGCCATGCTGCTCCTGGCATTCCTGCTCTCCATTATCGCCTATATCGTGATGGCATAGGATACGGGGGTCTGTTTTTTAAAATACCTCTCTCCATCAAGCATTTTTAAATCCGGGGCTTCTGACCGCAAGATATATTCATGATCAGGATGGTATTCCCTTGTAAGAAAGGAGGGGCAGGTACCAAGTACGGTTTTACACCAAATCTTCGTACAGCGGTTGAATACCAAGAGGTGAAAGGTGATCGAAGTTCATCCGGCCACAATCATTGCAACCCGCTGGATCGGTGTCGACCTGAATACAACCGGTCACGTGGCGGTTGCAGCCGACATGCTCAGCGGCAAGACCATGAAACTGGGAAAAAACATCCATTACAATCACCGGCAATCTTCAAAAAACTGCACGAAATTATGGAAAGAACAGAAACTCTGGAAACTGAAAAAAATCAAATCCCGTGAACGGAAAACCTTCAAATCTGCACTCAACGCAATCTCCCGCCAGATCGTCTCCTTTGCAGAGTCGCTCGGATCGGGTATCAAGTTTGAAAAACTCTTCTCCCCGCGCTACTCGCACCGGCATGGTGCGGAGGGGTCCTATGAATTTTCGTTCGGGAACGGATCGTTTTATTCTCTCCAGAAACAGGTAGAGAAAAGGGCTTATGACCGGGGGATACCGGTCATCTACGTGAACCCGGCCTATACTTCAAAACGCTGCTGCCGGTGCGGCTGGTTCGGAAGACGGTCNNTGCGCACTGCGTCCGGGGAGTACCTGGCACACCGGGAACAGGAAACAGTTCATGTGGGAAAAAAAGAACTCCGTCGTCAGATCCAGTCTCAGTTGATTTCTCCGCAACCATTACCGGACCTGAGTGACCACACTGCTGCGAACGGGAACATGTTCGCTGTGCTGGAAAATGTGTAATCATTTTTTAAAAAAGCGCAAATCCTCACAGGACGGTAACTGAGGCCTTTTCATCGAAGGGGTTTTTGCGCATGGCAAGGCTGAACAGGTACGGGTAGGTATGCTTGAGATACTGCATGTATGTCAGCCATTCCGCTATAAGAAGGCGATAGACGCGGTTGAGGTCACCGGACAGGTGAGCACAATCTGTCAGGGGCAGATCCGTGAGTTTTTCCCGTGCCATCATCTCCTCGGTCAGATGATGAAGTGCCTGGAGAAGAGGCGTGAAGCTGTCATGTTCGATCAGCCGGGGATTTTCAAGCAGGGCCAGGAGAAATCCCTTTTGACCTTTAAGGAACAGATTCAGATCTTCCATGGGAACAAAACAGTTGTCAAGGTTGTATGTATGGTTCTCAATAATGGTTCGGGCACGGGCGAATTCCGTATCGGACCAGTTACTGGTAACGATTAAGGCTGAACGGATCTCATCGACAGACGGGTCATGTGCGCTCATGATTTTAAGGAGGTTCGTCCCCACTTCTGAGAAGAAGATCCCTATGATCATATTGAGTTTTTCGATCCGAGTCTTGCGTTCACGTTCATCGATCATGGATTCAATGGAATTTGCGGCTACCCCGACAAAACAGCCTACCCCGGTAAGGATGATGACCATGACAAGAATCTTACCCGCAGGCGTGAGCGGATGGATATCCCCATAACCAACGGTTGCGATAGTCACGATAACAAAATAAAACGCATCAAGAGGTGGCAGTTGTTCGATGAGCATGAGCCCGATCGTACCCGCTGCCACGACGCAGAGAAGGATGCTTGAATAAACCCGCATCCTGAGTGACAGGGAGAGTTTCATGATTCACTGGTCTTGTTCCGGGGAATATAAACTGGTGCATTAACGAAATGACGGTAACTGATACCCCCGACCAGATTCCTGACAAATAGTTAGAATCTTATCCAATCCGGGACCGTGACGCGCTTATAGCAGTCGCGCGATTTTCTTTACACCAAATATCTCTCATAATGCCAAATGATAAAATCGCGCATTGTTGAGCCGGTCCGCGGAGCATGTGCGAGTGCGCCAAAGGTGCACGAAGCGTGCGGAGCGGGGCGGCGATCCTCCCTCAGCTGATCGAGCGAGATGAAGATCGGTCGGTCATGTTCACTCGTCCTCGCTGATGCTCCGGCTCGCTTCACATCACCTCCCTTGTTTTCTGGATTACCCTGTTGGTAGGATAACGCCCCTGGCTTGTCGCGCTGCTCCGGCGCCAGCGGCTGCCCGGCCCGCTCCTCACACCATGCTCCGCATCGTGTTCGTCGCTGTTGATCGTACCGCTGCGGTACGTTCAGTGACTCACTCGCACGACGCATCAGGGGCTCGGACTCGATGCTGATGCATCTCGTTACCTTCGCACCCTGAAGCAGTGCTCGTTCGGTCCACTGCGGCCATGACGACCCGCCGCCCGCTTCGCTCCTCCCGCCCTTGAAAGGGACGGGCAGTCATTAGGATAACCACGGGGTAAGGTTTCCGGTTGGGGGTGGGAGGATGCGAGCCGGAACACGGCGACCATCGCCGTGTCGCGCGAGCATCGGGCGGGCCAAGGCAGACCAGGGCAGCCCAACAGAACAGGCACGCGGGAGTGCGGCGGGGGGCGAGAAGAAGGCGAGCCGGATACGGGACCGCGACGCGGGCCCGTCGCGTGAGCCTTCGGGGTGGGCCAACTTTGCCAAGAAAGATAATCCCGGACGCCGATATTGTACCAACCCGGCAGGACCTTTGATTGGCGTCACGGTGTTCCTGCCGGGCCACTTTTTACCGACAGAAAAAAATGATTCGCATCTTTATCCGGTGCAACAACCACCGCAAGCTTTTCCACATTCCAAAAATGGTATTCCGGTATTTTCTGTGCTCCCAGTACTCGCGCCGACTGAACATAGGATCTACTCCGTCCTGATCCCGCTCGGCAGCGGATCACAATGCCATGCTATCATATCCTGCCGGTGCCGTTCTGTGATCAGGTTGTCGAGACCCTCCCACGCGGCCCGGTCTTTCCACGATTTTATGATTTCATCGTGTCTCAAGCGGAGATCCTGCGCTTCAGCCTGCAGCATGAATGCCCGGCGCTCCATCGCGGGTATTGCAATCTCGATGCGTTCGAGTTCTTCAAGAACCTTAATCGGCATGGCGTCATAAATCGAGGTCATGCCGTCACCTCTTCCGCTGCATCCGTTCCGGTTGCGCCGGTGGGGACCGGGGCAGGAACCCCGATCATAAAATCCGCTGCCTTCTCTGCCCTGCCGGCTGCATACATCACGAGATCGGCGTCAGCCTTGATCGCCGTTGCCCAGTTCTGAAGGTATGCCGCCTGATTCTGAATGATTGCTGATGAGTCGATGCCGGTGAGTGCAGCCAGGTATGCGCTCCCAATTTCGGCGACCAGTTCTTCGCGTCCGTAAGTCTCGGACCCGAAGCAGACCGGATCGGTCCTCTTGAACCGGTCGAGCCGGGGCCCGGTCGAATGAATGCATTCGTGGAACATCGTCGCATAATAGTGCTCGGATGATCTGAACTGGCAGATATCCGGGATGGTGATAATATCCATCTGCGGGAGGAATGCGGCCCGGTCCCCCGCCGTGATTCTTATTGAGTGCCGGCCTGTGTAGTCCTGAATGACGGCATCGCATCCGAGAAGGTGGGCATTCTCTTTCAGGTCCGGCAGCTCGTAGCCCTTCTCTTTGTAATCGGTCTGGGCTATGTTGAAAACTACGAAGGCTTTCAGGAAACGGATCTGTTTCTTGCTCTCGGTTTCCTTGCCGTTCTCATCGGTCTTCGTGTCGGTCTTGACGGTCCGGCCTGCGTAAATTATCCCGGTTCCGTGTTCTCCGAACTGGACCTGTAACCCAGCGGCGATATACTGGCGATAGGTTGCCCAAAAAGGGAGAGGATAGGAGCTGAGCCC
>DAPW01000009.1 GCA_002502245.1 Methanoregula sp. UBA154 | reverse complement strand
TGTCCCTTGTATTTTTTTCCGGATGCCTTTTCTTTAATGGCTATGACTCAGATTTATATCCTGATTCTTTCGGTAGTAATTATGATTATAAATTATCATTCCGTTCCAATCAGATGCTCTCGAATGTGACAATGCTCATTCCGGTTCCGGTCCGGGATGAGATGCCCGTTATTGGAAATCACCGGATCAACAGCTCCATCCTCAAAAAAGGATATTACAAAATTGAGCAAAGAGGAGCAGAAGTTTCACCGGAACCCAATTTTTCATTCAATGTGATCAAGGTAAACAACAGCTGGTTGTTAGAGGTACAGGCCGATTTCCTTCCTCCCAATGTATCATATGCATTCAGTATCGGGGACTATATCAAAAGACCAAAATATTCGTATTATGCTGTGCAGACCCGGGATCCCCTGGGGAACGAGTCGGTTTTCCTCCCAAAAACCAACCTGACCACCAGGTTGCCTGATTCTCTGACCCATTCAAGGTATATGTGGATTTATCATAATCCCCTTGAGATCTCGTATACTATTCCGGTCTATGCGGAGTATCGTGGCCCCGAAGGTTCAGAATTATCGATAACATCACGGGTTGAATCCAGTAATTCCTGGTTGCAGGAATCTGAACGCTCGGTCATGAATGAATATTCAGACAGATTTTATGGCAGGTTCTCCGGTGAACGTCCCGGATGGTATCTCGTCAACGGAACCCTGACCACAGGACAGGGATTTTACTTTGATCCGGCGTTGAACACATTTGTATGATGGATCAACCCGGTGTAATTCCCCGGGGGCATTTAGTCTTTAAAAAACTGAGTAACGAGTCTATTTATATAAAATAAATCATCACTGAGTCACGATAAATCGTATGGAACTATCCCAAATATTCCAGATCAAAAAAGAAATTTACTGTCTTATTGTATTCATGTCCCTTGTATTTTTTTCCGGATGCCTCTTCTTTGATGGTTATAGCTCAGATTTATACCCTGATTCTTTCGGCAGCAATTATCAATATGAAGTCTCTTTCAGCTCAAACCAGTCGCTCTCGAATGTTACCATGCTTATTCCGTGTCCGGTGAGGGATAAGATGCCCATAATCGGAAATCTCCGGATGAACAGCTCCATCCTCAAAAAAGGATATTACAAAATAGAGAAGAGAGGAGCAGAAGTTTCACCGGAACCCGGTTTTTCATTGAATGTGATCAAGGTAAACAACAGCTGGTTGTTAGAGGTACAGGCCGATTTCCTTCCTCGCAATGTATTCTATGCATTCAACGTCGGGGATTATATCAGGAGACCCAAATATTCGTATTATGCTGTGCAGACCCGGGATCCCCTGGGGAACGAGTCGGTTTTCCTCCCAAAAACCAACCTGACCACCAGGTTGCCCGATCCTCCAACCCGTTCTGATTATATGTGGATTTATCATTATCCCCTTGAGATCTCGTATACTATTCCGGTCTATGCGGAGTATCGTGGCCCCGAAGGTTCAGAATTATCGATAACATCACGGGTTGAATCCAGTAATTCCTGGCTGCAGGAATCTGAACGCTCGGTCACGAATGAATACTCAGACAGGTTTTCCGGCAGGTTCTCCGGTGAACGTCAGGGATGGTATCTCATCAACGGAACCCTGACCACAGGACGGGGATTTTACTTTGATCCGGCGTTGAACACATTTGTATGATGGATCAACCCGGGAATTTTTTTCACGAAGCATCTGCCGCCCGGACAGCGGGCGTTCACGCGTAAGGAACTGGAGCACTTCGTCGGGCAAGATGACGAATGGAATTATTTCCCGGAATATGCCGGATCATTGGCAGGGAGCGATTTTTTTTAGCCGGCGTCCGTTGGGCACGGTGTGATTATGGACGGGGTCGTTCATTCTTTGTAAGAACGGTTTGCCGGTGAAGAAGGATTCCTCGGTTTTTTGCCCGTGATCCGTTCGTACGAGCGAGGCTGACAAAAACTACAGGATCCAAGGAGATTTATCCTATCGGGGATTTCAGGAAAAACCAGGAGAGAAACAGCTGACTTATTCTCATCAATACATCAAAACGTTTTTCTTAATTCTTACCCTTATGAAATTGTGTATACATGACAGATGAACAGCTTGGTTTGAGAGCCATTTGTGATCGGATCGGCGACATCGACCCTCCCTACTCGATGGCAGCAACGATCGCACGGCACCGGTTCGGGGAAGGGGAACACCCCGGCTTTCGGGAAGTGTGGCGCCGGTGGAACAGCCCTGCAGAGGAGTTGCGGACCATGGTCTTCAATACCCACCTGACCCATTTTGTGAGAATTCCCCGTGACCTTTTCGTAACGTTCGGGGGGACCGGATTCTATGAGAACGTCAGGAATAACCTTATCGAAATAATTCATAAGGAAGAATCAGAAGCAGGTGCAGCTGCAGGTGAGGCGTTATTACCCGGTTTCGCAGCTGCGTTACGGGCGAAGATAACAGACGAAGTCGACAAGAAACTGAATAAAAAGTACTTTTATCCCGGCTCGAACGGATTGGTTCCATTGGGCCACCGGGCATTGAACATCAGAAAGTTTCTCGATGACGGACGGTTCGACGTAGCGCTCCTCTGCGAGGTGTGGCATGAGATGGAATACCTTCATCTCTCGGGAAAAGAGACGGTAAGACTCCATGATGAGTCTACGCCGTTTGGTCAGGAATTTATACCCTGGACATATTTTCCCCTGGCCGTTGCCCATCATTATCACGAGGATCCCGGGCTGCTGGCTCTCCTGATGACGGATAAGACAGGCCTCCTTTTCGCGGATTTTTCCGCGTTCCAGAACCGGGGTCGTGGCGACAGGGATCTGGAATTCTACTCCCGAAAAGGGGTTCTGCTCACGCGTACGCAGACGCCCTTCGGCATCATTGATTTCTTCCATACCCACCTTCATTACGGGGGAGATATCAGCGAAGCGATCGACACGGCGGGTGAGTACGCGAACCAGCTCAAACAAGCAATCCATAATGCAGGCACCGATATCAAAGATCCCCTGCCGGGCGAGCGGACCACGGTACGGGAGACACAACTCCATGACCTCGCCCGGTTCATCAGGGAAAACCGACATCCGGAGTCAATTGTCGTTGTCGCCGGGGACTTCAACATCGACGGTCTGACCGATGAAGCTGGTTCTCCCGTTCCTTCACCCTATACAGGTGAAGATAAGGATAATTATGGGGGCCGTGATACGCTCAAAACGATTCTGCAGGATGAGCTCGGACTGGAGGACATGGCAATCCGTATGGGATTAGGGAACCAGGGGACGCTCAATGATCCCCTTCGGATCGACTACGTTTTTGTGGAGAAACCATCCGAACGCCATCCATTCGTGGTTGATATCCTGGATATGGCGGTATCGATGCCGCAGAGTGCAACTGGTGAGAACCTGTCCGATCACAAGGCGCTGACGTTTACGTTGCGCTGTGTTTCGAAATAGATATGAAGTATAACTATACACAAAACATAATAAGGAGGAGATTTATGCCACCCCCAAGAGAACCTCAGAAAAAACCCACACCCATACTAAAACCAACCCCGATTGTATTTGAAGGACCCGCCGACATCAGGCTGGAAGAGAACCGCGTGGTTGTTGATGCGCCGATCATGGCTATCATAGGTACCAGGAAAGATATCGGCACCGATCTGGATATCGATAATGCCGGCAGGAGGACGGAGAATGAAAATCCCCGCCGCCGTGCCCTTGTCCATGATTTCGACGACAAGCTTACCCTGAACTGGGGCAGCGATTATCCTGGAGGTGTAAAGATCCTGGGAACTATCGATGTCCCCGGGACCCTGGATGCCGATACCATTGAAACAAAAAAGATTGTCATCACCCACCGGGTCAATTCCGGATCGACCCAACCGGTCCTGAAAAAAAAGGAGGTCAAACCCGGGCAATCCCAGCCCTCACAAACGGAACAGACACAGGTTACGCTGGACGTGGGCGAGGAGGTTCTCCAGCTGAAGAAAAAGATTGCGAGCCTGGAGGCCAGAATATCAGAGCTGGAAAAGATCCCTTAAAGACAGCAAGCAAGTGATCGGCACCAGCCGGATTACGGAAAGAAAGAAAGCCGCCATCCTTGCGGAGTTCGACCGGTATCTCAAAGGCCGGGGATTCCCGGAATACCTGAAGTACGGGGTCGCGGGAGACTCATCGCCACCCTTATCCCGTCACCCGCCCGGATCTTCGTTCAGATGACCGCAGTGCAGAAAAACGCCAAACAAATCGCAAAAACCGCCGCAGCGCGGGCACACCGGGGCCAGTTCCGGAAGGACGGGAAGACGCCCTACATTGTTCACCCGGAGCGGGTTGCAACACGGGTGAAGTTCTTCGGGGGCACCCACACCGGCATCATCGCGGCATGGCTGCATGACGTGATGGAAGACTGCAAAGGCGGTGAAGATATCGTCAGGGAAACCCTGCGTCAGATGGAACTTCCGCAACAGGAACGCGATGAGCTGTTCTCAATCGTCTCCGCACTCACGAAGAACGATGCGCTCAAAGGAAAAGCGGACCGGCTGGCAGACACCCTGGACAGGATCAACCAGGCCCCGTCTCAGGCCATCCTTGTCAAACTCTGCGACCGGATGGACAACCTGGAGGACGGGCGGGGCCAGGGGGAGAAATTTTTGTCCGTGTACCTGCCCCTGACCGATCTGCTGATCGATGCGTTATCCGGGGGTGCAATACAGCACGGGTACCGCGATGCGCTGGAGACCCTGAAAGCGCAGAGGAAGACATTTCCCGATTATTGATTTCACGATACTCCGGGATCGATCTTCTGACAAGGCTGAATTTTTTCTTTTTCAGATCTTCGTCGAACCGGAATGTTCACGACACCGGGCATCATTCGTATCAGCGGGAAGATGCCGGGATGAAAATCACAACGCCCGACCGCTGTCAGGGATCGCTTCTCTGCCTCGCAATCGGTGATGCGATGATGTACCTCTGGAATTCTGGCTCTCGCCCGGGACCGCGGTCCATGCCGTGATCCGGCAACTCTCGGACCGGCAGCTCCAGGGGATCCCACCAGCACGGGAGGACGCCCTGAGGCTCCTGGAGAAGAACTGGTCTCCGGACGCACACGCGTCAGCAACCCACGAGGCAGAGGACCGGGCAAAGGCGGAGGCGATGCTCGAGACGTACCTTGAAAATCCCAGAAAAAAAGAAAATTCATGGATCCTCCTGCGACTTTGGGAGACGCCGTGCCTGCCACCATTGTCGTTTTACCGGTGCAGGGCACTGGCTTTTCTCTTTCACCCTCCGCACCTGATCCTTTATCACCAGACGCTCCCCCCATTAACCGGGAAACAATTATCGCTAAATCCCTGCTCCAGACAATAAAATTTCCCTCTGCACGCACGGTGTGTGGACAATTCCGGTACCGATGTAAACGATGACGGAACAGGAAATTGCTGATGGAGACGATCTGATGAGGAACGCAGGAAAGAAACTGATGAAAAAGAGCGGTGAAGTACTATCCCCGGGAGCACAGGATAGCGGGCCATCATCAGTTCCTGCGGTATTACTCGGGGATCTCAGGTCTCTCATTGAATCGGCCCGCATCAGGGTTGCCGGCGGGGTAAATGCAGAGATGGTCCTGCTCTATTGGGATATTGGTGAGCGCGTCCGGAAAGAAATTCTTAATGATTCACGTGCAGCGTACGGTAAACACGTAGTCAAAATCCTGTCTGATCAACTGGTCATGCAGTATGGCACTGGCTTTACGAGAACCAATCTCTTCAATATGATCCGGTTCGCGGAGATATTCCCCGAGAGAACAATAATCCACACACTGTGTGGACAATTGAGCTGGTCGCATTTCAGGTTACTTATCTATATCGAGGATCCGCTTGCCCGCGGGTTTTACACGGAAATGTGCCGGCTAAAAACGATGGAGTGTCCGGACCCTCCAGGCAAAAATCCAGGGGATGTTGTTCGAACGAACTGCTCTTTTAAAAAAAACCGGAAGAACTTGCCCGCAACGAACTCGCAGCCCTCCGGGACGAAGACCGGATGACCCCGGACCTTGTCTTCAAGAGCCCGTACTTCCTTGACTTTCTCGGCCTGTCCGATACATTTTCAGAAAAGGATCTGGAAAACTCCATCCTCCGGGAACTGGAGCGTTTCATTCTCGAACTTGGTACTGATTTCTCGTTTGTCGCACGGCAAAAGAGGATCACCGTTGATGCCGAGGATTACTACATCGATCTGCTCTTCTATCACCGGAAACTGCGCAGGCTGGTTGTCATCGACCTCAAACTGGGGAAGTTTAAGGCAGCCGACAAAGGACAGGTAGAACTCTACCTGCGCTGGCTGGATAAATACGACCGCCAGGAGGGGGAAGAAGCGCCAATCGGGCTTTTCCTCTGTGCAGGCTCCTCGGCAGGGCACGTTGAACTGCTCGAACTCGAAGCGTGCAGCATTCGTGTGGCCGAGTATCTCACCGAACTACCGCCCCGCGAAGTGCTGGAACACAAACTCAAGACTGCTGTGGCGATTGCACGGGAGCGGCTCGCTGCGCGGGGGAAAGGGGAATAATTTTGTCCACAAGAAAGGAAACCTGGTTTTCTTTTTTTAAAAAAGGCAGGAGAGACTGACATCGACGTACAGGGCTCATCTAAGGAAAAATTTACAATGAAACCCCAAAAAATCCTGATAATCGGGACGCTGGGCTCCGGCAAGACAACGCTTGCGGAACTCCTGGCACGGGATACCGGTTTCCCGTATGCATCGATCGATGGCTGCCGGATCCGGTATGGTGATGGTACGGTCTCCGGAGAGGAACGGGCCTGGAATCATTTTCTTGCCCTCTGCAGGAAGTCGACACCGGGAATCCTGGAATTCAGCGGTATGGGCCCCTACGTGGAGGAAGTCCGGGATAATCTTCTCTGCTCAAAGATCCCGGTATCGGTAATCTGGCTCGTGCTCCCGCCGGACACCTGCATAGCCCGGACTTCACAGCGGCAGAAAAAGATTCCTGCGCCATTCCGGTGGGCACCGGTCGCATATTCTGTGCCGCTCATCCACGATGGGATTGAATGTGCCTGGGATACCCTGTGGAGCAGGGAAGCACATTTTCATGCAACCCGGCAGGAATTTTCGGCGACAACCTCCGTTCCTGAGATGTACTCAGCCATCAGGGAGATCTGGTGTATGCTCTGAGGGCTTTTTAGCCGGAAACCTCGCGATGATGTGTACGCAGCCGGGTTGGATCGGTAAACGTTATCCCTCCGGAGACAAACCTGCTGTTCATACCAGAACGGGAGATCGTATGGAGCAGAAAGCGGAATGGGCGAGTTACCTGCACGAGATATGTTATCCGGTGGAAAGGTTTTTTCTGGGATATCCGGTCAAGGATAAAGAACGCCTGGTCAGTGCGATCATCAGCAACGCGTTCCTGAACGAGAAGATTGAATTTGAACAGCTCCGGAAGATCCCGGCGGACAAGAGCCTGGAGACCATCGGGGATTATGTCCTGGATTTTGCGATCCTCGAACACGTTCCCGGAAAAGAGAGCGCAACACCCAAAGCGATCAATGATTTCCGGGAATTTTACGGGAAGAACGAAACGCTTCACTGGTTCGCAAAAAACCGCATCCACCTGCAGAATTTTATCCTCTGGGGACCGGATGAGGAGAGTAAAAAGAGATGGGATGATCCTGCAACCGATCTGCTGGCAGCCCGGTTCGAAATGCTGATCGGAGTCATCTATCTCGAAAAAGGAATTGCGGGAGTCAAGGCATTTCTCGAAAAACATAATTTTTTCCGGGAGATCGAAAAATTCAAAAAAACGATCTGAAGACAGACTCAGACTCCGGGGAAGCCCGTGTTGCGGGGACTGCCGAAGGTATTCGTGAAAATTTTCATGCAGGAAATCCCGGACCGGCACGAAGCCCCACCGGAGATCAGATCTCCCGCACCGGCGTTTGGCGAAAATCCCCGGTTTTCCCCCCCTGCCCTCCGGGAGCCCGATCCCCCTTCTTTTCCGCCTCCCTGACTCTGCCATATCCTGCTGACATCCACCGGCGGGGAAATACCGGTTTTCAGCCGGAACACTGTCGGTTTTTCACCCAACACGGTCAAAAAGTGCAAAAAACGGGTAATCCGGGGATTTTAAGGGCCCGGACCGGCCATCCCTCCGGAACTCTCCTCCTTTGCCGGAGAAATGAGGTGCCCCAAAATGGGTATTCCGGCGGTTGTGATACCCGTCACCTGCTGCCGGCTGCGAAACGTACAAGTACGGTGTCCGGCCGGGATTACCGGGATCGACAACCGAATCGACAACCAGAGACCATAACGGAAGCCAGGTGCATCAAATCAAATGGTGCAATTCAGCCAAAAGCATATCTTACCGTACCGCTATCCTACCCTATCCCGCAGAAGGGCGTTTAAGGAGATGACAAAGATGAAAGAAACGCATACGAAAGATCATCCATCCGTTGCAAAGGTTGTAGAATTGATCGGCAGCTCACCCAACAGCTGGGAAGAGGCAGCCGCAAATGCCGTAGAAGCAGCATCCCAGACCATCAGGAATATCACGGGTATTGATGTAAAACGGTGCACGGCAAAAGTACAGGACAACCGGATTGTCGAATACCGTGCCGATGTGAAAGTCGCGTTCATTGTGGAACGGGAATAAGCTTTTTTTTCGCTGACAGGGAAATTGCAGATCCCCCCGGCCGGCGGGAGAAAGAAAAAAAGGATCAGGGCGGCTTCTGCAGCTCAGGGATTCTCCCGGCCGATCTGCTGTACCGTCTTTTTTTCACAGAGCCGGCTCACACAAATTTTATACATTAGTAATATAAATAAACCACATAAAGCATACATTGGTAATGTATATGATCTCCGGATCCCAGCTCGAAGAACTGGTGCTCAGCCAGAAAGAATCGTTCCTCTCCCGCGACCCCGGTATACCCCGGGAGATCGCGACCGAACGGTTCAGAAAGACTGACCAGATCGTGGTGATCACCGGGATACGGCGATGCGGCAAGTCCACGCTCATGCGCCAGCTTTCAGCACAGTACAGCGATTTCCTGTACATCAATTTCGACGATGACCGGCTCATGGATTTTTCCCTGCCGGATTTTCCGGCCCTGATGCTCCTCTTCGAAAAGACCTCCCCGGGCGTAAAAGTCCTCTTCATTGACGAGATCCAGAACGTCCCCGGCTGGGAGCGGTTCATCCGCCGGATCCATGACGAGGGGTATAAAGTCTTCCTCACCGGCTCCAATGCGAACCTCCTTTCGGCCGAGCTCGGGACCCGGCTGACCGGGCGGTACACCACGATTACCCTGTACCCGTTCTCGTTCCGGGAATGCCTGCGGTTCCGGTCGGTCAGCACCGGCAGGATCACGGCAAAGAAGAAAGCCGCGGTCCTCGGGGAGTTCGACCGGTATCTCACCGGCGGGGGATTCCCGGAGTACCTGAAATATCAGGACCCGGAGTACCTCAAGCGGATCTATGATGACATCCTGTTCCGGGACATCATCAGCCGATACAGGATCCGGGAGGTCAAGGGATTCCGGCAGCTCGCCCATTACCTGTTCACGAACGCCGCAAATGCTGCAACATACAATGCCCTGAAAAATATCCTCGGGTTCAAGAGCGTCGCATCGGTCCGGGACTATGTCGGGTTCCTTGAGGAAGCGTACCTTGTCTTCGAGTGCTTCCGGTACGATTTTTCCCTCAAAAAACAGTATGTCAATGAGAAGAAACTCTATTGCATCGATACCGGCATGCGCAATGCAGTCGCGTTCCGGTTTTCGGATGACCGGGGCAGGATGCTCGAGAATCTCGTGTACATTGAGCTGTTGCGCCGGGGAAAATCCGTGTATTTCTCCCGGAACCCGAACGAGTGCGATTTTATCACGGAAGAGCGGGGAACGGTAACCGGCGCGATCCAGGTCTGCTTTGAACTCTCGCGGGAGAACAGGGACCGGGAACTCGCCGGTCTTGCCGGCGCGATGAGGATGCATGCACCGGCCGACGGTATCATCCTCACCTACAACCAGGAGGAGACTATCATACAGGACGGATCAACCATCCGCGTGCTGCCAGCCTGGAAATGGCTCATCGAATACGGGAATGATCAACCGTGAGGCAATACCTGGCGGCAGACATTGAAGGATCCACACGCGCTCCACCGGTCAACCCGGCATGATCCCGCCTTCGGCTGCCGGGTCCGCACCACAACGGTATTCTGGATAACCGGACCCGGCCGGTATAATCCATGGGTAACGCTGCCTTACCAGGATTATACTGTCAGATTTCCCGCCATTCCGGCAGGAACTCATCCGCCAAATCAGAAAATTCTTCCGGGGTTTTTCGGGCAGCCACCGTTGTTCCCGGATACTCCCCTTTTTGCATCGCCAGCGTCCTGAACCACCTGTCCCCTTCCTTTCAGTCTTCCTGACTCTGCCGGATACCGCTATCTCCTACCAGTGTGAAAATGCTCGTTTTCGGCCGGAACACTGTCGGTTTTTCACCCGACACGTTTCCCGCAATGCGGACACACGGTCGGTCCGTCGTTCCTGCCGGATTCTGTTTCGCAGACGGTACGCTGCCCTTCCTGCTCTTTCTCTTTTTCCTTATATTCTTCTTCAAATGCGGACGCCATAATTCCCGCAGGGATGGCAAAAATACCGATCTCGAGGAGGGCCATCCCTGCAGAAATCAATTTTCCGGCAACGGTCACCGGGTATCCCTCTTCGTTGCTCATCGGGTTCAGCGTTATCAGGCCCCACCAGATCGTGCTCGGAAGATCATCGAATACCGCGCTTTCATTGGTGCCATTCTCTGCATAGAACAGGAAGACCGAGGTCATGACAACAAGAAGGACAATAATCACGAGGGTCATAAAGAGCTGTTCTTTCTTTGCATCGAGTGCCCTGAAGAGTGTTTTTAAGGAGTCAGAATATTTTGTCAGTTTCAGGATCCGGAAGAACCGGAACAGCCGGAACATTCTGAGAGCCCGGAGGTCATAGGGCTGGAGGACGGGAATGAACGCGGGCATCACCGATAACAGGTTAATAAGGGCGACTGGTGTCATCGCATACCGTATCCTCCCATGTACAGGATCCCGGTATTCCGGATTTTCTGTACAGACCCAGAGCAGGAGGATATATTCTGCTGAAAAAATGATGATGGAAATTTGTTCGAATGGCATCAGGAACCAGTCATAGTTCAGCTTGATGGACGGGACCGTATCCACGATCATGGCAAGAGCATTGGCAAAGATCAGACCCATCATCAGAATTTCGTAGTACCCGCCCTGCTTGTCTTCGATCGAGTCTACTTCCATCGTGGCGTACAGGTAAGACCGTATTCTCTGAATCATTATATCCGTGTATGAAGAACTCTTCACTATTGATTCTTTGTTTTCAGCGGGAACTTGCATACGCTGGATTTGTCAGAAACCGGGTATTCCCTTCGTTCCGGAAATGAAGATCCTGCCGGAAAAGGAATCGGGCGGGGTGTTTTATCCGGGTCTGGAAAAGGAACAAACGGGAGGTCGGTTAACGAAATTTTTACTCTGGAGAAAACGTTCACTATGAGAAATTGTAAGAATCTGTGAAGGTTACCGACATATTGTTCGCGATTTCCTTTCTGGCCGGTGCGGAGAATCGGGCTCCGGGAGGCGCCCCCGGAAGGCGGCGCCGGAGCTACCGGAGAGGTGGTTCCCGGGCCGGATTCCCGCAGCCCCGTCAGATCTCTTTTGCTATCGTGTACATCATGTCCGCGGGAATGGCCTCCAGCGTCTCGGTCCGGACCGTCCCGTACTTTGCCACGATCGAGAGGAACTTCACCACGCTCTCCTTGGAGGGCATGTCAATGACCACCACGAAGTCGTACCGCCCGAACGTGTAGTACATGCAGAGGATCTTTCCGCCCAGCGACTCGATGACCTGCTTTGCTTTTCTGTCCCGCTCCTCAATGCTTCCAAAATCTTCAAACGCTTCCTTCTTCAGGTTCCCGAGGGAGATATAGATTGTCATGTGTGAGCCTATTGCGGATATCCGTAATAAAAATTTGGTTTTTTAATACGGTGGCCGGAGAGAAAAACACGGGCGGGAACTAAAAGAAAGAGGTCCGGCATTCCACCACCGGAAGAAGTACGGTGATGGGAGGTACCCACCGACACCGATCCCCAACCGCCGCTTGATGCCCCCTGCATGCAGCGTGCGCTGGTGATCCGCCGGATTTCATCATCACCGGGAAATCGTATGTCTCTGATAGAAGGCCTGCGTATGGATACGATATTCCGGGCTGTTCTCCGGATTGCGGTATTCGTGGGGGGATATCTCGTATCCGGGACGGTTCCCGGCGGTTCTTTTCAGGACAGATCGGCGGGATGACGCTCGTCATTCCTGGTCCGGGTTCATCATTCCGGGCCTGCATCTCCCGTGCGTATTGTATAAACGCGTGAAAAGACCCGGGCAGAGAACCCTTGAGAGAAGGAACGGAAAATAAGGTTCCGGGCACCCGGAAAAAGTATTACGGGAAGAGGAGCCCCCGCCGCCCTGCCTCGTTCACCAGTCTCACGCCCACCTCGTACCCCTCCAGGTGCCCGGCCGGGTCAAGGAGCACGGCCTTCAGGGAACCCTTCCCCGCAACGGCGAACTCAAACAGGAATTCGTTCCGGTCCAGCATGTACCTGCCCAGGTCCCAGGTGCCCAGCTCGCGGTCATCCAGGAAGATCCGGATGCGGATCCCCGCCGGGACCGGGCCGATGGCAATGGTGAGGATGAGCAGGTACCGTCCCTTCTTTACGGGAATGTTCCCGCACAGGAGCGCTTCCCCGTTCACCTCGTGGATTGACCGGATGACGGAATCGTGGAGGACAGGCGCTGGTGCCGGTTCCGGCGCCCGGCGGGCGCTCCGGACATTGGCATAGACCGGGGCGCCGGGTGATACCAGGGATCCGGAAGACCGGCGTACGGACATTTTCACCGGCGTTGCCAGGAATTCCAGGTTGTCGGGAACTGCCGGTGCTGAGCAGGACTGCAGCATGGTCGGACATATGTCATTGGGTGAAATGTTGAGGTCTGACTCCCATCCTGCCGGCAGTGCGTTCGGCACCGCAACGGTGACCTGCGGGACCATCCCCGTGCGATCCGATACGCCGATGAACCCGGTGAGCGACGAGGGGATCCCGTAGCGCAGGGATTCGCTGATGATCAGCTGCCGGAGCATCTCCGCTGCTGCGTGCTTCCGGTTCTCCGGGTACAGGGCAGCGCCACGGGGACCGGCAGCCGGATCGTACCCGAGGTCCGTGAGACGTCTCTGGATCTCTTCCGGCGCGTGGACAGCCTGCAGGATATATTCCAGGGCCCGGATCTTTGCGGCACCGTAGAGGGACCGGACAGCGGCGCCGGGGTTTCCGTTTTCCGGCACCGCGTTCGCTGTGGCAATCTGTCCTGCCGCTGGTGCAGTGAGGGTAATGGTGGTCTCCTCACCAGCCAGTGGCATCCGCCCGCAGAAGAACAGCGGCATCCCGGGCCGGATATCGCCGACATCGATCGAGCGGCCCGCGCTGCCTGCAACCGCCCGGAAGCCGGGAACATCCAGGTTCCCGTTCGCGGAGAGGACGGCATCAGCGTACACCGGCTGCTGCCAGCAGAGGAGGAGCTCTTCCAGGACTTCCTGGACCTGTCCGTTGTCTTCCAGGAACTTCGCGGTCCCGCCGCCCAGCCGGGCGAGTTCCCCGGTAAGGTAGACATTCGGCGAGGAGTCGATGGTGATGACACTGATCCGCCGGGAGCCGGGGTTCGCATGCTCCGTCTCCGCGAGCCGGAACAGCCGGGCCTCGTCCGTGACCAGTCCGTCGGTGATCACGATGATGTGGCGGGAGAAGGTCCCGGCAGTCCTGTTCTGCCGCGTTGCCTGTTCCAGGGCAATCCCCAGCTCGGTTCCGGAAAAGAGCGATGTGTTCTGTACGAACGTTTTTGCCGCCTTCACGTTCTCCGGTGTGGCGGCGGGCTGCCCGCTTTTACTGTACCAGACCGGCCGGTCCGAGAAGACACAGATATTGAAGCAGTCCCCTTCCTTCAGCGTGTCCAGCAGCGAAAACAGGCTCTTCTTCGCTGCCTCCCATTTCCCGCCTTGCATGGACCCGGACTGGTCGACCACCAGGATCAGTTCCCGGGGGATCGGGGCTGCATCTGCCCGGACGCCGGGATGTATCAGGGAGCAGACGTACCGGTGGGCGGTTGCCGGGTCATCAGCGGACCATGCCGAGAGGAGCGGTGTCTCTTCCGCCATGGTCCATTTCAGCACAAGGTCGCGGTCCGGCGTTGCGTCCGGGAGCGTTACCCGGGTTGCGCCGTTCACCGGCACGATCTCTGCTTTCGGGAGGATGTCCGTGATCTGAATCGCCGGCCGGAACCAGAGATCCATCGAGATCCGGTACCCGGGATCCGCAGCAGTCAGGAGCGGCTTCGCCTGGATCGCGGGATGCGTCTCATCCGGACGGGTATACCGCGGGCCGATGGTGAACGGGACCCGGATCTCCCAGCCGTGGGGAGTCACGCGCGCCAAAAGCGTGAACGTGGTCCGGACCGTGACATCGGTATCCGGGGGGATACCGGTGAGGTGGAGCGTGAACACGTCCGGGGACTCGCGGGTGACTAAAACCGCTTTCTTTCCTTTTAAAAACGCCTTGTCATAGGTCTTTTCTGCGGCAGCCCGTTCCATGAGTTTTGTCCGGATCACCTCATCACCGAATGTCACGACAACTTCGGAAACCGCCGCGTCTCCCGGCAGCGGGAAGCGGTAGATCGCTTCAACGGGGGTACTGATCACCGCACCGGAGAACCGGAAGGTCTGCGAGAGCGTCAGGGAGCCCAGCGGGCCGTGGAAGGTTCCCGTGAGCCCGGACTTCTGCAGCGGAACAAAGAGCCGGGCCGGGTCATTCCCCTTCCGTTCCGGTGTGATCTCCAGGACGCCGGTCCCGGAGGGGATCGTATTCTCGTAAAACAATGCATTCATCGTCACTTTTTATTCCTCCTCATCCTCTTCCTGCCGCGTGCTGCAGGACCGCAGGTAGTTGTCGATATCATCATCCGTGATCCGGTACGCCTTCCCGATGCGGAACGCATGGAGGTCCCCGCGCCGGATCAGTTCGCGGATCAGCTCCTCCTTCACCTTCAGCCGCTCCGCAACCTCGGGAATGGCATAGAACTGCTGGTCCGCAAAGATCCGCCGCTGCCGGGACGCACGCCGCCGGCCCAGGGCTGCAAGGTAGGGCTCGCCGGGCTGCGGGGGCAGGGGGGTACCTTTGCCGGATCCACCGGATAATTCCTGTTCTTCATCTCCCCTCATACCAGCCTCCACGATTCAGATACATTTTGATGCATACTGATGCATAAAGGTATAAACAGGCATTAGTATTTAAAAGTTGTTGAGGCGGTCCTTTTCTGGTCGGGCGCTGTCCTGCCCCGGCCGCAGGTTCCGGGCGTCCGGGAAGCCATCGGGCACCCCGATCCTGCCAGGCCCTCTTCCCAGGACAGCCCCAGCCGGCCTCAGTGAGATCCTGTCCTGCATCGTTGCTGGATGCGGATCTTTCCGGGCAGGCAGGGAGCATCAGATTACCAGCCCGGGGGTGGAATGCCCGTTTCCTGAAATCAGGAGATGTTTTGGGTATAGTCCCATTTGAACTACCAAAATTATTCTGTAATCACGACTGAAAAAATGTTGAAATTATGTTCCCGGAACGTACTAAAAAAAAGTCCAGATTTTCGCTGGCCGTAGTGTCTCTATATTGCTGTAAAATCAGCGGCCACAGTATCCAGAGAGATCATCTCATTCTTCACAGATAAATACCGGTTACCCGTAATCCATTCCTCGTTAATATCGATAAGGATCGAACCGGCAAGTC